>NZ_CP050153.1:3000000-3600000 GCF_011617465.1 Brevibacterium pigmentatum | reverse complement strand
GCTGCACGATTCGGAGCTGGTCAGGACGGTGGACCGGGCAGGCAGAACACGGGACTGACTGCCCGGGAGAAGCAGATCAGCGCGCTCATCGTCGCCGGCCGATCGAATGCGGAGATCGCTCTGGAACTGGGGGTGCGGGTGCGAACCGTCGAAGGACACACGTACCGGCTGTTCCGAAAACTCGGAATCGAGCGCAGAGATCAGGTCGCCGAGGCGATGCGGGATACCGAAGGACGACTGCGCGCCTGAGCTCGAATGGAGTACCGGCAATTGCGGATTTCGGACACGAGCGAGTACTCAGTCCAACTCGCCAGTGGTGACCCGGCGGTGACTGAGTAGTGACCTGAAGGGGACTCCCGTATCGACCACCTGGTCCGGGACGGCTGCCGGCGAGCAGTATGTGAGTATGGACATCACACTGCACCCTCCTCGGCGAAACAATCCCCGCGCTGCGCGAACGGCAGCGACCATCACCGGGCCGGGAATCATTCTCCGCACGGACTCCCCGGACTCGACGACAGGAGGTAGGCCATGCGTCAGGTGATTCGTCGCAAGGAGGTCGGCGACCTCCGCTCTCTCCTCACACGGCATCGCGCCGCAGCTCTCACCGGCGGATTCGGGACCGGCAGGCGGTCGATCCTGCGGGCACTCGAATCCGAGTGGCAGGGACCCGTCATCAGAGTCGCATCGAGCCCGCTCGACGAGGACACGCCCCTGTCCGGGTTGAGCGGTCTGCTCGCCGCGGTCAGCGCATCCGCTGACGGACTCTGCGATCCGGCGGAACTCGCCGCCGACGAGGTCGTGCCGAGCCTCATGGAGGCACTCCGATCGATCTCAGGAGATGAGGACACGCTCGTCCTCGTGCCCAATGCCGACGACATGGACACGGACTCGCAGCGGGTGCTCGGACGGATGCTGCGCCGGCTGAAGTCCGGCCGTCTGCACATCGTCATCACGGCACGGGCGATCGACGACGACAGCCCGTTCGCCTCGGTGCCGGAGATCGAACTTGCGGATCTGAACATCGCCGAACTCATCGACCTCGCGCGTGACCTCGCCCTGGCCCGGTTCGGACAGACGAGGATCGCCGAGGAGGCGGCCCAGGTCGCCGCCCACGCCGCGTCGGGTCGCCCCTTGGCGGTCAGCCACATCCTCGAGGAGATGGCCCCCAGCGAGATGCGCGGGGAGATCGCGCTGTCGATCCCGGTGCGCGTGGGACCGGCCAGCCGCCCGATGATCGCCGAATACGTCGAAGGGCTGAGCGATGAAGCCGAAGGGCTTCTCAGATGCCTGTCTCTGTCCCCGCTGACCCCGCTGCGGCCTCTGGCCAGAAGGCTGCCCGGGTTCTGGGAAGCCGTCGACGAACTCGAATCGCGCGGGACGATCGAACGTCGGGGAGCATTCCTGCGGATACCGCACGGATTCGTCCGTGCCATGGTGCAGCAGTCGATGGGGGCGAGTGAACGACGCAGGACCCACCTTGTTCTGGCCGAGGACTGTGCCGACACCTGGCCGCAGGTCGAAGCCTGGCACGTCTCGTTCATCGACCCGGGGGAGGAGACGGCGCAGCAGCTGGCGGCGCATGCTCTCGGACTGGTGCGGCGCGGACTCACTGCCGGAGGGGCCGAATTCGCCGAACGGGCCATCCGCGTCTGCAACGACCTCGAGGAGCTGCGGGGCCAGTTGGTCGAGATCGCCGAGACACTGTCCGACCACGGGCAGTTCGCCTTCTCTCGACGCTATGTGCGGATCGCCTGCCGGTCGAACCGGGCCGCAGTCGTCGTCCGCGCCAGGACTCTCGAGGTCCGCAACGTCTTCCTCGAGACGCAGACGTTGCCGTCGTCATTGTTCACGTCGTGGAGCAGGTACGAATCGGAGCAGGCGCCCGCTGAAGTCGCGCGGCTGCAGCTGACTCTGGCGCTCTGTCACTGCGAACGAGGCGAATTCTCCCGAGCGCGGGAGCTTCTGGCACTGGCCGAAGCCGCCGCTGAGCACTTCCGCGACAGCGAGCCGCAGCTTGCGCAGGCCGTTCGCGTCCTGCTCGACAGCAACGGCGGGAAGGAAGGATCGGCGCTTGCCGGATTCGCGAGCCTGCAGGAACACCAGGATTCGATCAGACCGAGCTTCGGACTCGCCGTCGCCCACGGGCTGATGCTCACCGAGCACTATGAAGCCGCCACGGCCGTGCTCGACCGCATCGGTGAGATCTGTGCCGCGACCAGGGTCTGGAAGCGGCAGGTGGACTGTGTTCGTGCGGAACTGGAAATGCGGCGCGGCCGCGTCAGTCAGGCCGTCGAGGTCATCGACGGAATCTCTGCGGACGTGGCGACGGACAAGAGCAGAGGCCTTGCCGTCGTGCGTCAGGATCGGATCCTGCTGCTGCGCGCCTGGAAGCTGCTGCTGACCGGAAGCGCGGGTGAAGCGGGGCCCGTCGAAGACCAGACCGCTGCCCTGGCGTCGGCGACGAACAACCATCGCCTGCTGGCCGAACTCAATGCGATCCAGGGCAGATACCTGCTGCGCACCGACTGCCCGGCCGTAGCACTCGGACACCTTCGACGCTGCGAACAGCTGTCCGCCGCCGAGGGCAACCCGAACGTGCGTCGCTTCGACGGCGACCTCATCGAAGCCTTGGTGAGTGTGGGCAGACGGGAGCATGCGACTCTTCTGCTCCAGCAGCTGCGTGACTGCGCGAAGACGTACCCGTCGCGGTGGGCCGATCTGGTCGTCGGTCGGTCCGAAGCGCTTCTGGCCGCCGGGGAGACCGCCGCCGATCTGTTCGGGCGGGCACTGCGGCAGGCCAGCACACCTGAGTTCGTCTTCGAGAAAGCAGTCACTCATGCGGCATTCGCCTCTCGCCTCGAGGATAACGGCTCGAAGCTGAGAGCACGCGAACAGAGGCTCGCCGCCGCAGCGCTGCTTCGCGAAGTCGGGGCCGGGCGTCTCGCCGAGCACCTGCGCAACGGGCAGATCGTCGAGGAACCGAAGGCACCGACGATGCCCGACCTGCCTCGCCTCGGCGAACTCAGCGATGAGGAGCTCAAAGTCGTCGAGCTGGTCCGTGCCGGACTGAAGAACCGGGAGATCTCCGAACGGATCTTCGTCTCCCTGCGCACCGTCGAACTCCGCCTCACCGCCGTCTACCGCAAGCTCGACGTCGGTTCGCGAACCGAGCTCGTATCGAGGCTCGCCGGCAACCCGCGTCTCGCCGCGGTCTGAGCTGATATCCGTGTGGTGCATGAGCCGCAGACGGTTCGTGCCGTCTGCGGCAGAACGCCCCACGGAGACCCGCACCGCCATCGCGGATGACCGCAGTCTCCTCTCCGCAAGCGCCAGAACAGAGTCATCGCGCCCATAGCGTGAAGTCGACGCATTCCGCTAGTTGGAATCGCTGCATCGCCGGCTCGCTCCGACGATGTCCGGCAGCCACAACGACTGGGCCGGAACAGCCGAGCATGGGAGATCACGATGACTGTGTCAGAACATCCGAAACCACTCACCCGGATGGGGGCAGTGGGCGAGGCCCCGCCGGCCCCGGTGACTTCTGGTGCACCATGGTCGGCCCGGATGGCGATGCGGATCTGGAGGAGCAAGACCGCATTCCAACTGGTCTTCGACGTTGCCGCATGGGCTGCTGCCGGACTGCTCGCCTCGGCGGTGATGGGCGCAGGTGTCGTCAGTGCGGTCGAACTCGTCTCCGCAGTCACTGCCGCAGCGGTCTTGCAGCTGCTCCTCGGCCTGCTCATCGGGCTCTATCGCAGTCGCTACCACTACGGCAGCTTCGCCGAATACGGCGGCATCGCGATCATCGCACTGATCAGCGCGTGCGGTCTGATGGCTGTCACCTTGGGAGATTCCCCATTCGTTCTGCTCACCGTGTTCTCCGCTGTCATCTTCATGACCGGCAGCCGGTACCTCGTCCGCTGGTCCCACCAGATCGCGACCCGTCCGCTGCAGGGGGAGCGAGTGCTCGTCGTCGGCGCCGGTGCCGCGGCCGAGTCCCTCATTCGGCAGATGCTCTCCGACCCTGACGGCGCCTATCTTCCCGTCGGGCTCATCGACGACGATCCGCGCAAACGGCAGCTGAGCATCCATGGGGTCCGTGTTCGGGGGACAAGTGAGGACATCGCCGAGGTGGCCGGATGGCTCAACGTCTCCGGAGCCATCGTTGCGATCGCCGATTCCGAAGCGGATTTTCTGCAGATCTGCCGTGATCGTCTGCAGCCGACAGGGAAATGGCTGAGGACGATCCCGCCGCTGGCAGAGATGGTCAATCGAAAGGTCGAGATCGGCGACATCCGCGATATCAAGGTCGAAGACCTCATCGGCCGGGCTCCGGTGCACACCGATCTGGCCGAGATCGCGAAGAAGGTGGCCGGCAAGAGGGTACTCGTCACCGGAGCCGGAGGATCGATCGGCAGCGAACTCTGCCGGCAGCTCTTCGCTCTCCACCCCGAGAGCCTCGTCATGCTCGATCGCGATGAGACCGCGCTGCACGGAGTCGAACTCACGCTCTACGGCTCGGCGCTGCTGATGTCGCAGAACACAGTGCTCGCCGATATCCGCGACAGGAGCGCCCTCGACCACATCTTCGCCGAGGCGAAGCCGCAGATCGTCTTCCATGCGGCGGCGCTCAAACATTTGCCGATGCTGCAGCGGTTCCCCGAGGAGGCGTGGAAGACGAATGTCCACGGCACCCTCAACGTCCTCGAAGCAGCACGCACGGTCGGAGTCGAAACCTTCGTCAACATCTCGACGGACAAAGCCGCAGCACCCACGAGCGAACTCGGCCGGAGCAAACGGATTGCCGAAAGACTCGTCAGCGGATTCGCAGCGAAGTCTCCAGGCACTTACCTCTCGGTTCGCTTCGGCAATGTTCTGGGCTCCCGCGGATCGGTGCTCCTGTCCTTCCAGGAACAGATCAGACAGGGCGGTCCGATCACGGTCACCGATCCGGAGGTCCGACGCTTCTTCATGACGATCCCGGAGGCGTGCCAGCTGGTGCTGCAGGCGGCGACGATCGGCGAGGACGGCTACGTCATGGTTCTCGACATGGGTGAACCCGTGCGCATCGTCGACATCGCCCGGAGTCTGGTTGCGATGTCGAATCAGACTACCGAGATCGTCTATACCGGCCTGCGGGAGGGTGAGAAGCTCGACGAGGAGCTCTTCGGCGACTATGAGGGCACGGTCATCCGCATCCACGACAAGATCAGCCGGGTCGAAGCTCCTGAGCTCTCACCTGCCGATCTGCCGGTCGTGATGGCCGAGCGAGGCGTCATCGACGAGTTCTGTGACCGCAGCTGCAGCCCCCAACCGGAACTCGGTCATCAAGTGGACCGCCGAGAACCCGCCGGCGGAACTGTCCACCTGTCGGTGCCGACCACATTGATTTCGGATGAGGTCAGGCCATGACGATCTCGGACGCGGCACCGACGAAGCCGCAGACCGCACCGGAGCCTCAGCCTGTTCAGGCCGCCAGCCGGGTCCTCCTGTCGGGCCCCGACGTCGGGGAGCTCGAAGAGGAATTCCTGTTGCGCGCGTTTCGCAGCGGCTGGATAGCACCTGTCGGTCCGGACCTCGAAGCGTTCGAGACCGAGCTTGCGGCAAAAGTCGGAGTCTCTTATGCAGTTGGGCTCTCATCCGGCACGGCGGCTCTCCACCTCGGCCTTCTCGGTCTCGGAGTGCGGCCGGGAGACCTGGTGATCACGTCGACGATGACTTTCGCCGCAACGGCGAACGCCATCACCTATTGCGGAGCCGAACCTGTATTCGTCGACTGCTCCTCGGACGGAAACATGGATCCGGTACAGCTGCACCGGGCTTTGAAGAACTCGATCCGAGGTAAGAAGAAGCCGGCGGCAATCGTCCCGGTCGACCTGCTCGGACGGCCCGCCGACTACGACCGGATCTTGCCGATCGCGGCCGAATTCGAAGTCCCCGTCCTCGTCGACGCCGCCGAATCGCTGGGATCCCGCTATGGAGCTGTCACCTGCGGCAGCTTCGGCGACGCCGCGGTCGTGTCATTCAACGGCAACAAGATCATGACCACCTCGGGCGGTGGAGCACTGCTCACCGACGATTCCCGACTGGCAGAGTACGCCCGTTTCCTGTCGACCCAGGCCCGGGAGCCGGTGGCCCACTACGAACACCGGGAGATCGGGTTCAACTATCGGCTGAGCAATCTGCTCGCCGCTCTCGGACGGGCGCAGCTGACCCGGCTCGACGCGATGGTCGACCGTCGCCGGGAGATCCGTCGACGCTACAGCGACACAATCGCCTCGGTGCAGGGGGTTTCTGTGTTCGGCAACGACAACGACCACTGCGACAATGCCTGGCTGACTGCGATCCTCGTGGACGAGCGTCGGACTGGATTCAGTGCGGCCGAGTTGGGAGCCTGGCTGGCTGAACACGATATCGAAACCCGACCGCTGTGGAAGCCGATGCACTTGCAGCCGGTCTTCGCCGAGGTGCCGATATACGGCGGAGAGGTATCCGAACGCATCTTCTCCACCGGCCTCAACCTGCCGAGCGGATCGAAGATGACCGATGCCGACATCGAACATGTCATTGCCGTTGCGACTGCGTACTTCGAGCTTCGAGGCGCAGCCGTCGATGGAGCTGCGCCGTGACCCAGTCCCGTGGCAGACGGTCCCATACTCGAATTCCCCAACGCGCCAACGCAACCTGACACAGATACTCGGAAGAGGAGAAGGGAAACTTCATGTTGTCCACGGCCCGCCGATTCGCGGCTCAGATGCTGCCGAATGGAGTCTCACTGTCAGTCGTCGAAGAGGTCTATTCGACGCTGAACAACCCCGCATCCCGTTCTTCCTCTGCCGCATTGGAACAGATCGCGCGGCATGCTCGCACTCATGTGCCCTTCTACCAGAACCTGAAGGGCGAGGGTTTCGAGGCACTGCCGGTGGTCACGAAACCGATGATGGTGGCGGACCGTTCGCAGTTCTTCGATGAGCGGGTGAATTCTGACAACCTTGCCAGCCGTTATTCGTCTGGGACTTCTGGTGTACTCTACGATTCCTACTTCGACGCCGACCGGATCTCTCATCACAGGGCCGAAATGGTAGCTGCATTTCGGTTCCTCGGCGCCGACCCGTTTGCCCCGACCCTCCACGGCACGACATGGTTCGACGTTTCGGTCAAATCCAAGCTGGTGTATTTCCTACAAGGCAAGCGGATGTACAGCGGAGAGCACGATGAGCAGAGTATTCGGGCGATCGCTCGATGGCTGAGGCGTCGACGCGGCACCATCGTCGTTGCGCTGTGCTCTTATCTGGATGCGCTCTTCGAGGGCTTTCGCAGGTACGACATCGAGTTCGCAGAAGGAGTCATCGGTGCAGTGCTTGGAATCGGTGAGCCCGCTACCAGCTCATTGAACGAACTCATCCGGGCCCAAGCAGGTGTTGATCTCGCTATGAGGTACTCCAATACCGAGAATGGGATCTTCGGAATCTCGGACGGCGCGCTGACCCGTTACAGGCTCAACACTGCGACCTTCCATTTCGAGATCCTGGACCTGGACTCGGACCGCCCAGCTCCGCCGGGCGGGATCGGACGAATTGTGGTCACAGACCTGTTCAATCGTGCTTCGCCCTATATCCGATACGACACAGGGGACGTCGGGCGGTTCGCTGTCGACGACGCCGGTGCGCCGATTCCCGGCATATTGCAGGAGCTCAGTGGGCGCAACCGGGATTTCTGCATCGGCGGTACCGCAGAGGTGCCTCAGAGGATACTGCATATGGGAATGATGGAACTTGCTGACCAGCTCCAGGAGATCCGACAGTTCCAGCTTCGTCAGAACGATATCGGGAAGTTTACGTGGGTGCTCAATGCGCCCCGATCCGCAGCCCTCGAGCTCCGTCTTCGCAGTATCCTCGACGACTGCGTCGGGGACATCATGCGCTGTGACTTCACCTATGATTCGCAGCAACTCGTCGTCGGGTCCGGTAAACGTCAGAGCTTCGTCAACGAGATTCCCGATCCAGAGAGTCTGTTCAGGTCCCGATCACTCAACTGAACTGGTAGGAGTCACCGGCACTCTTCCGGCGACTCGAATACTTTCGTATTTCGCGGAGACAACGCCGGGCTCATAACGACTCCACTCGAACCCGTCATCTCTGCCCATGGCCTGGGCCAGGTAGTACAGCGGGACATCGGCTCCCGCGAGATGCACGAATGGATATCCGCCGCCGAAGCGCGGATTGATGTCGATGACAGTGCTGCGTCCCTCTCCGTCGAGGAACATGTCGACATCGATGAGTCCGGTGAGCCCAGCCGCTTTCGCGATGAGAGCCGAATTCGCCACGAACGGGGCAGGATCCACCGTAACCGCTTTGTCCGTCTCGCCCGCTCGCATCCGCAGCTTGCGTCGGGCAAGGACAGCGGCGAGGTCACCGGGGGCATGGAGTGCACCGACGATATCGACACCGTGTTCGGTGCCGGAGAGTTTGGGTTGGATCACGACATCGTCGGCAGTCGGCTCACCGCCCGATTGCGCAGGTGCGGAGAGCAGTGATTCGGCCACAGCTTCTTCTGCCCGAGCAGCGGACACGATCGCGAGACCCGACGAACCGCTGCCGAACCGGTGTTTGACGACAACGTCATCGGTATACGCTGCAAGCGCCGACAGTCCTGCGCCGTCTCCGCCGGTGACCGTCGGCGCAGTTCGCACGCCGATCGCGGTGAGCATCTGCGCCATCCGCAACTTGTCGACGCAGCCGCGCTGCCATTCGGCGGACACACCGGGGACGAGCACTCCCAACTGTCGCATTCGGTCCGCGAGGTCCGTATTCACATGGAGATGAAGGAGCTCATAGTCGTTGACGGAGATGAACAGCTGCGGTTCGAGGTCGACGATGAGGTCCAACAGGGCGGTCTCATAAGCAGGGTCCGAGTACTTCGGCATGATTCTGCCGATGTCGCCATAAGTCGCGGACGAACTCGTCTCGTCGTTCTCGGTGACGACTACGCGCCCCTCGACGCCGAGAGTCTCGAAGGCCTTGCGGAACCAGTCGATGAGATACAGGCGTCGACCGGCCGAGCCGATCACGACTGTGGCTGGAATCGACGTCATGTGGTCCTCCTGCAGTCACCCAGCGGATTCTGTGATTCACGCATGGGACTTCTCGGTTCGAATAACGGCTGACGCCACTGACCGGCCATCATCGGCTCGGCACTGAAAGCATATCCGCATCATTGGGGCCGAACCAGGATATGACTCGGTCCACACGCGTTCGGGCGGCTTTCCACAGGGCCACTGCGGATCACCGCAGGCTCTGTCGCAGACCGCGTTCGACGACGGCCTGCGAATGTAGCGTGAAGTCCGATTCGCCGAGCTGTCAGCAAAGGTCAGAGCGGCGCAGAGGAGTCCAAGGGCGCTCGCCGACATCACCGGTCGCAATCATCGGCATCGGTTCTACGCGCAGCGGTTACGCAGTTCGGAAGGACACAGACATGGGCATGACAGAATCGGCACCCAACGGCGCGGGCATGGACCTGCGCGACTACGTGAGGATCCTTCGACGCAGATGGCTGCTCGTCACAGCAGCGACGATGCTCGGAATCGTCGCAGGTGCCGTGCCCGTCGCGCTCATGACACCCACATATGAAGCGCACACCCAGCTCTACGTGTCGGTCCAATCAGATGCGGGAGGAACCGGTGACCTGGTGCAGGGAAACAGCTTCGCAAAAGAAGTCGTCAGCAGCTATACAGACATCGTCGGGTCCAGCGTCGTCCTCGACCCGGTGATCTCCGAACTCGGACTCAACACCACGGTGGCCGAACTGCGCGATGATGTGAAAGCGAGCACCCCCGACGGTTCGGTCCTCATCGACATCACCGTCGCCGATTCGGATCCTCAGCAGGCTGAGCGGATCGCCGCGGCGATCAGCCGAAGCCTGACTCAGGCAGTGCAGAATCGGCTCGAACCCAAACGTGCGGACGGGCGGAGTTCGATCAGCCTGACCACCACGCAGGAAGCTCAGACCGCAGATGCACCGGTGAGTCCACAGGCAAGTCTGCTCGTGCCCGCCGGACTGCTGCTGGGGCTGCTGTGCGGGATCGGAATCGCCATCCTCACCGCGGTCTTCGACACTCGGGTGCGATCGGTGCAGGATATCAGGCAGCTCACCGAGACCCCCGTGATCGGAAGAATCCCCCGAGACTCCGCTGTCGCCGACGATCCGTTGGTGGTTCGAGCCTTCAAATACGGTCCCACGGCAGAGGCGTTTCGGGCACTGCGCACCAACCTCGACTTCCTCGGAGTCGGCTCCAAGCGCCGAGTCTTCGCCATCACTTCGCCGAGTCTCGGTGAGGGCAAATCGATCACGGCAGCGAATCTGTCGATCATCCTCGCCGAATCGGGGCTGCGGGTGGCTCTCGTCGACTGTGACCTTCGTCGGCCCAAAGTCGCCGAATATCTGGGCATCGAAGGCGCGGCGGGGCTCAGTGACGTCCTCGTCGGTCGGGTGGAGATCTCCGACGTCCTCCAACCATGGGGCGAACACGGGCTCAGTGCCCTGCCGGCAGGGCATATCCCACCGAATCCGAGTGAGCTGCTGGGTTCCCAAGCGATGGACGCTGTACTGCACGAGCTCGGCGAAGACTTCGACTATGTCATCCTCGACGCACCACCGACCCTGGCTGTCACAGATTCCGCAGTGGTCGGGACGAAGGCGGCAGGCATCATCATGGTCTCCGCGGCGAGCAGCACCAAGAAGCGCGCCTTCACCGAGTCGATCCGCACCCACTTGGCCGTGGGCGCCCGTGTCGCCGGGATAGTCGTCACGATGCTGCCGCCGAACGGCGAGGATCTGTACACCTACGGTGCAGCGGAGGTTTATGGCAGGCCCCCGACCGAGACCGAACGACTGTCGGCCGATACCGGCCCGAGCTGGATGTTCCGACCGGATCGAAGTCATGTACAGGGTCCCGCAGACGACGGCATCGACACGGCGGTCGATCGTCATCCAGCGGCACCTTTCGGATCGAAGCATCTCTCCGCCCCGAAGGTCTGGCCGATCCCCAGTCGGAGCAGACTCGCCGATCACCGGTGCGCTCCGGCCGATGACACGGGTTTCGAGGAACCGCAGACCGCCGAGCTGCCCCGGGTGGGCGCGGTCCCCGGTGATGCGAATCCGCAGAGAGCGGACGAAAGCTGATGTCTGAGAGCTTCACCGTGCTCACTGTGTGCACCGGAAACCTCTGTCGCTCGCGTCTTGCCGAGCTGGTGCTGGCCCAGAGGTTCGCCGACGTCTCCGAGATCCGCCTGCGCTCGGCCGGCACCCGTGCCGCACCGGGGCGAATGATGCCCGAAGAAGCCCGGGAAGTTGCGGGGTTCATGGGGGTGATCAACATCCGGGCCCAGCGGGCGCGGCAGGTCAGTGAGGATTCGCTCAGCGCGGCTGACCTCGTGCTCGTCATGACACGCGAGCACCGACGCGCAGTCGTCGAACTCAACCCGCGCATCGTTCGGCGGACCTTCACGATCCGCGAACTCGCAAGTCTCGCGGCGGTGACTCGCGACGACGAGATCGTCAGCGAGGGCGCTCTTCCGTCAGCGGACCGGGCGACGCGTCTGCGGGCCGCGGTCGGAGCGGCGGTGCGACGGCGCAGTCGCAGACGCGCACCGGATCTTCCCACAGATGATGACGTGATCGACCCGTATGGGTGCGATCGGGACATCTATGCGCTCGCGGCTCTGCAGCTCGCCCCAGCGGTCGAAGGCGTGGCAGTCCTGTTCCAGAGGGCACTCAACCTCGGTGAGGAGGAATGATGGACGAGATCGAGCAGCAGCCGGCAGCCACTCGCGCGCGCCGAATGAATACCCGTACGCAACGACGCCCTTACGACACCGTGAAACGAGGGATCGATGTCTGCCTCAGCGTATTCGGGCTGATCATCACAGCACCCCTGCAAGCGGTCGTCGCCGTTGTCGTGCTCGTCGTCCATGGCAGGCCCGTGCTCTTCAGGCAGCCTCGTCCCGGGCGCGGAGGGAAGGTGTTCGACATTCTGAAGTTCCGAACCATGCTGCATCCGGACGCCGACCGTATCACCGATGGACAGCGACTGACCCGGCTCGGCCGGTTCCTGCGGGCGTCGAGCCTCGACGAACTGCCTTCGCTGTGGAACGTCGCCTGCGGCGAGATGAGTCTCGTCGGACCGCGACCGCTGCGGGTGGAGTATCTTGACCGGTACACGCCTGAACAGTCCCGGCGACACGAGGCGCTGCCCGGAATCACCGGTTTGGCGCAGGTTCGTGGCCGCAACGACCTCGACTGGGACGACAAATTCCGACTCGATGTGGAATACGTCGACACCCGGTGTCTGAGACTCGACCTGCTCATTCTCCTGCAGACAGTGCAGACCGTGCTCGGACGGCAGGGCATCAGCAAGGGCGGCTTCGACACGATGCCCACGTTCACCGGAGAGAGGAACGCGGGCAATGGAGATTCGTAGCAGACTCGGGGGAGCGAAGCTCGCGGCCGTTGTCCTGGTCAGCGCGCAGATGGTCGCTGCAGGTGGAGCGGTGGCGGTGAACCTGCTGGCAGCCTTCGTGCTGAGCCCGTCGGGACGCGGAGATCTCGCCTTTGCCCTGCAGCTCGCGTACTTCCTCTCCGTGTTCGCGATCATGGGTCTCGAGCGGCCCTTCATCGCCGCTCGGTCCGGAGGCTTCGGCACCGAATACCGAGTCTTCGCCCGAATGGTGACGCCGGGGACTCTCTGCATCCTTCCGATCGTGGTCCTCGCAGCGATGGTGTCACCGTTCAGCACCACATGGCTGTGGATGGGCGTCATCGCAATCGCAGGATATGTTGCACTCAATTCGCTGGTGCGTGCGCTGCGCGTCGCCTATGTCTGCAGCCGGGAATGGAAGTGGTTCACCGTCAACGCGGTCGCCACCCAGGTGATCATCGTGGTCGGTGCCGCATTGCTGGTGCTGCTGCGTATGGACGACCCGGTGGTGTGGATGTGGGCATATGCCGCATCGGCGCTTCCTGCCGTCGCTCTTCTGTTCCTCGCGCCGCGCGGGTGGAAGCAGTCGGCACCCTCCCGGGCGGAGAGCCGGGGGCTGCGCCGCCGCGGCTGGGTTCTGCTCCCCTCAGACTTCAGCAACACCGCGATGCTGCGCTCGGACCGACTGCTGCTTCCAATGCTGAGCAGTTCGGCGGAGCTCGGCCTGTATGTCACCGTCGCCACAGTTCTCGAGATGGCGACGTGGCCGGTGCAGCAGTGGGTTGACGCTTCTCTGCGCAGCTGGTCGAAGTCGTTCTCGTCGGGCCCGCTCCCAGTCCTCCGTGTCATCGTCCGAAGCGTCCTTCTGCTGATCGTCTTCGCGGCAGTGCTGGCGGGTGCGGCCTTCGCCATGATCATCTTCGTGCTTCCCGAGTCCTATCGGCCGGCGACCGCAGTGATCGTTCCCTTGGCGGCCTCAGCTGTCGTATTCGGACTGACTCGCGTCCAGCAGGGTCTGCTCATTGCCTTGGACGCGCCGGGACGGGTCTCGATCGTCGAAATCGTCGGCACGGCCGCCTCGGTGCTCGCCTATCTCACGCTGATTCCGCCCTACGGCATGCTCGGTGCAGCCTACGGGTCGATCATCGGGTACTCCGTCTGTGCCGCAGCAGGTGCGTACGCACTCATCCGAGTGCTCAGGAGCAGACCCGAATCTTCGGCTTGCGACGGGCTCGCCGAGGATGCGAATAACAGCGATCCACGATCGGCCGCGGAAGCGGATGTGACGGCCATGGCCGACACAGCCATGAGCGACGCCATCCATCGACACTCAGACACAACGAGGAAGTGACCCCATGGACGTATTGATGATCGCCCACTTCACCGGCGGCGGAAGACGGCCGGATGACCGGTTCGACACCTTGGCCGGCATTCTCGCCCGTCGGGGAGCCGAGGTCGAGCTGGTCACTTCGTCGTTCCACCATCTGTCCAAGAAGCATCGGGACCCTTCCGACGGGGAGACTCAGCTCTTCGTGACCACCTACGTCTCTGAACCTGCCTATCGGACCAACGTCTCCATGCGTCGTCTTCTCAGCCACCGGGCCCTCGGTCGGAACCTCAAGGAATATCTGCGGCACCGACGGGTGCCCGACGTCGTCTACTGCGCCGTGCCCTCGCTCGAAGCCGCGCACGCTGCGACCGAATTCGCCGCAAGAAACGGTGTGCGACTCATCCTCGATGTGCAGGATCTGTGGCCCGAAGCCTTCGAACTCGTGCTCAGACCACATTGGGCCGGACGTTCCGTGCTCGCACCGCTGCGCAGAACAGCTGAACGGATCTATCGTGCTGCAGACTCAGTGGTCACTGTCTCCGAGACCTACTCGAATCGCGTTGCTGAGGCTCGCGGGGACGCGGCCGGGGTGACGACCGTCTATCTCGGCACCGACCTGCAGCGCTTCGACAGTTTCGGCGCGAACCGACCGACCGACGACGGATACATCGAACTTGCATACGTCGGCACCCTGGGGCACAGCTACGACCTGCCGACGGTATTCGAAGCACTTCGCATACTGAAGCGTGCAGGAAAGCGCATGCGCCTGCATGTGATGGGCACGGGACCGTTCGAGACCCAATGGCGCGGGGAAACTGCCGATCTGCTCGAAGAGGTCATCTTCTACGGCAGACTCGAGTATCCGGAGATGGTCGCACGTCTGCGAGGATGCGATATCGCGGTCAATCCCATCGTTGCGGGAGCCGCACAGTCCATCACCAACAAGATCGGCGACTACGCTGCGGCAGGGCTGCCGGTCGTCAACTCTCAGGAATGCCCCGAGTATCGGGACCTGCTCGTCGCCTACGGAGCAGGAATCAGTTGTGAACCGACGGCGGAAGCCGTCGCCGCAGCGCTGGTGGAACTGGCCCAAGACCGAAATCTGGTGGAACGCGGTATGGGGTCACGACGGATGGCCGAGGAGCGCTTCGATCGGGCGGTGACCTATGAACGCCTCGGCGGGGTGGTCCTCGATGCGACCTGAGTCAGCAGCTGCTCACCGCATGAGTTCGACTCGAAGCGGAGTCGGCGGGCTTCTGCTCATACTTCTCCTGGTCGCAATCGTGCCGGTGGCTGTGGTGGTGGCATTCGGAGTCCCGGTGCCGTTCATGGTGGCGGTGGGCATCGGCTATATGCTGCAGTTGCTGGTCATCGTCGTCGCGGCCTTCCACTGGCGAGTTCAGCCAAGGGATCCGTGGATCGCGATTGCCATCGTCTACGGAATCATGCAGGCGACCACTCTGGTTTCTGTGGGCATGAGGTACGGAATCTATGACGTTCTGGACCTGCTCGGAGCGGCCGCTGGGATCATCGGAATCCTTGTCTTCGCCGGCCTGGTCCAGGCGCTGCACCCGAGTGAGCACGACTTGCACACCTTTCTCGGCGGATTTCTGTGGCTCACGTTCATCGCCATCATCGTCAACTTCGTGCAGCACGCATCCGACATTCCTCTGATGTTCAGCGCCGACTCGAGTTACCAGTTCGAGTTCGCCAGCTTCTTCGCCAACCGCAATCAGTTCGGATACTTCCTGTTCCTCGGCCTCGTCGCCCATATGCTGTACCTCCATGCCCGACGCTGTCGCGCGCACAACATCGGTCTCTTCGCCCTGCAGATCGCCTCGCTGTTTCTGACCATGTCGCGGGGATCGATTGCCGCCTCACTCATCTTCCTCACCGTCTTCGCCGTGCTCAGGCTCCGGACCAAACCGAAGTACTTCGCTTCTTTCCTCGCCGTCGGCGGAATCGGTGCCGCGGTCGTAGTCACCACCGGAGTCGGAGACAAACTCGAAGAACTCATTCTGAGACCGGACGCCGCGTTGGCGGGCCGCGACGTCGTCTGGTCGATCGGACTCGACATCTGGCGAGAGCACGGGATCCTGCTCGGCAGCGGAAGCTTCCGCGGCGTCATGTTCGCTCAGGAGAGGGGAATGCCCTATGAGGAATTCCACAGCTTCTTCGTCGAATCGTTGGTCGGCGGAGGAATGGTCGAGCTGATCCTGATGCTGCTGATCCTCGGGTTGGCCTGGCGCAGGGTCGTCCGATCACACCTCGACGTCGGACGTCGACATGTCCTCTACGCCTCGGCAGTTGGGGTCATGGGTCTGTCCTGCGTCGAAAGCGTCTCCTTCTTCACCGTCGGCCTCGTGGGCACACTCTTCACGATCTTCTTCGTCTCTCTGCCGATTCTGTATGCTGGCCTCCCGCCTGCAGCTGTCCGCCAGTCTGCACGAGGACAGTCGGAAATCGACGCGGCGAACTGAACGACGGCCAGTATCCGGGGCGGGTGAACAGGTCAGACGAACTCCCGCTGAGGAGGAGCTGTCCTCCGGTCCGTTCGTGTATCCGCATTCCCTTGGCGGACTACCGCAGACCACTCGCGGTGGAGCACGAAAGCACCCGGTATACGGGCACATTGGGAGTCCGGGCAGGCTCGCGAGCTGCGTGCTGACAGGGTCGGCCGGTGAAGACCGGACAGGGAAGGAGGAGCTCACGTGTACGTCGATGAGCGTGACGCGGGTGTGATCCGCCGAGATGAAGGATGGGCGACCATGAGCTCGAATGCTGAAGGGAAAGCGCAAGATCCTCGCCGCAGTCTGGGAGACTTCATCGTCGAACTCGAATCTTCAGGCGTGGGCCCGGTCGACACAGAGCTCTGCCACCTGCTGTGGACTGAATGCGCCGGTCGTGCTCGCTTCGCCGAGGCGGTCCTCCGTGCCGGAGCCACCGCAGGGGTCACGGTGGAGCCCGAGTCTGCTGCCTTCGCCGATTGGGTCGTCGAACTGTGTCCACGGCTGTCCCTGGAGCTGGGACCCGGTGACACGGCGGCAGCCTCGGTGCTCGCTCAGCTCAGCGCTGTGTCGGAGACGACCGCCGTGCGGGCGCTGACCGCGGTAGCCGACGACCTCCTCGGCGGAATCGGGGTCAACGACCCCGAGGGCGTGCTGATCCGACTCCACTCCAGCGGGACGCTCACTCGTGTAGAGGATTCGGTGCGGGGCTCACTGCTGCAGGTTCCGACCCTCATCGCGGCCAAGCTGCGATATGACCTCACCACCACACCCGATGCGGGGCCTGTGGTCGCCTCACTTCTCGAGGTGCTCATCGAACATATGGAATCGGCGGGCACCGTCGAGCCCGAACTCCTCAGCGACGTGCTGCTCTTGGCCCGACACGGCGGCTATTGGCCCCAGCTCCTGCGAGTAACCGAGGCAGTGGGCATACCGATGTTCCTGCTCACTCCGCGGACCGCTTGCACCGCGTTTCGTCTTCTGCCGCCCAAGACTCGTGCGAACTGGCCCGGACTCGAATTCTTCGGAACACTCGCCGAGGACATCGACGCCGATTCCGCTGCCGCCGATCCGGCACGCATCCGTGCCGCCGCGATCAGGCATACCGGCCCGGGACTTCTGAGGTCACGACTGCCGCCGATCCTCGGCGACTCGGCACCGGGAGAAGATGGGAGCGGAGAATCCCGGCCGGACGGATTGCCGGTGGATGTCATCGACACCGTTCGTCAGCTGATCGGTCTCGCCGATTCCGGCCGGCATGGTGATGCCGAAGAATTGGGCATGCGTGCCGCGACGAAGATGCCCAGTGTGCGTGGGCGTTCAGTCGTCCGACTTCTCACTGCGATCGCACTCCACCATGCAGCCAAGTCTCGCCGGGCACTGTCCCTGCTCAAAGAGATCGAGGGACCCGCTCGGGCCGGTCACATCGACGGCGACTTCCTGCTGCCGGCAATCATCGCGTGGACGGCTCTCATCTCGGCCGTCAGCGGCGACTGTGAACGAGCCGATATCCATCTCGCATTGGCAGCAGAGTCGTCCGAGCTCAGCCGAGCCGGTGACGGAACCGGCTCTGTCGCAGGTCGTTCAGCAACACGGCCGAGCGTCATCATCGATGAGCTCGTCACGCCGCCGCTGCGTATCGCCGCGGCACTGCGGGCCCTCGACCGTCTCGACGTGCAACGCGCTCAGACGGAAATCGACGCACTGTCCGCATACCCCGAGCTGCGAACCTTGTGGGTCTACCTGCCTCTCATCGCTCGGACCTTGGCAGTGCTGTCCGCAAAGTCCGAATCCGGGCTGCTCTTCGTCAACGATGATGCCGAGCGGTATCGCGACTCCGGAAGCCTATCCGCAGCCGAGAAGGATCTGCTTGCGTTCGGACGCAGCATGGTCTTCATCGCACTCGGTCAGCTGCGGTGGGCCGAGCTCGACCGAGAGAGGCTCTCGCCGGCATGTGATGCGCGCATCGTCCTCGACGTCCGCTCAAAGCTCGTGGCCGGTCGCAACGACGAGGCGATCGCGTGCGCCGACACCTGGTTCTATCACCGTTCGCTCAGTCCGCGCAGCCGCGCAGAACTCGCCGCCATCAGAGCAGCGGCCAAGCTGCGCACCGGGGACGAGGCCGCAGCGCAGGGTGATTTCACGATGGCTGTGAGTCTTTCGACCTGGGTGAGCTCACTGCTGCCGCTTGCACTGCTGCCGCTGCCCGATCGCAGTCGACTCGTCGACCTCACAGCTGACTCGCCGGTATGGGCGGATGCTGCGAATGAGTTCTCCGTGACCTTTGCCTCGTCGACGCAGCTTATGGAGCGCCTGTGCCATATCGGCTCGGTCTCCGTGGACCTAGCAGAAGCGCCGCAGCTCAACGTCGGCGAAGCCCAACTCATCGATCTGCTGGCACGTGGCCTGTCCGTGGCTGAGATCGCCGGCGAACTGCAGCAGGTCACGGGAACCGTGAAGAACCGTCTCTCCGCCCTCTACCGCAAATTCGGAGTCTCGAACCGGGCGGACGTTCTCAGCCGGGCCCGGTCCTTGGGGTACCTCACGCCGTAACCAGGTCCCGCCTCCGGAACCCGACCATCCCAACACCGACGAGGACCACAGCGATTCCGGCCAACCACAGCACCGCCTCGGCGGAGATTTCCTGGGCCGGATATTGGCCGATATGGGTGAACAGGGACAGATCGAGGACCGCGTCGTCGAGCTGCATCAGCCCGCCGAAGAGCGCGAGCACCGCCGAGGCGCCGAAGACGATCCAGCTCAGGCTCATCAGCCGCGGGGCGAGGCCATAGAGCAGGTAGGCGAAGCCGAGCAGGGCCCAGATCGACGGCGTCTGCGCGAGGTGGCCGAGCAGGGCAGGCCACAGCAGGGACCAATCGTCCATCGACACCGCGGCCCCTACTCCTTCGCCAAGACCGGCCATGACCATCAGCCATCCCGCCCCGACCAGCGTCACGGCGGCCCACGAAGCCAACCAGCCGCTGCGGGAGACCGCGGTCGCAAGCACCGGTTCGGTGTGGAAGGCGGATTCCTCAGACCGCAGCCCACCTGCGGCGATGGTCGCATACGCGGCAACGATGATCGCGAAGTACAGGGCCGTATAGCCGAGATAGCCGTCGACGATTCCGGACCGACCGCCCATGATCGCCAGAATCTCCGGCGGCATCCCCGCCGCTCCTTCGTCCATGGGCCCGGTGAACGAACCGAACACCACTCCCATGACCAGCATGCTCAGCGACCACCAGATCAGACTCGATGCCTGCAGGCGCAGTGCCACACCCAACGGCGTCGACAGCAGCAGTCCTGCCTGCGACCGGCCCAGCCGTTCGGCGACGATCCCGGCACCCAGATCGCGACGGGACTGCAGCACCACGGCCACGACGACGAGGACTGCGAACAGACCGGCCGAATACAGCAGCGGCCACCAGCGGTCGAGGGTGAACGGCGCCGTCTGCTGCGCCCACCCCAAGGGCGAGAACCACGACAGCCAATCGAGCGAACCCCCGGACACCGCCGACATATCGCCGATACCGCGGACGACGAAGCCGAGAGCAAGCACCGCGCCGGCCATCGACGAGGCGGCCCTGGCGAACGCGCTCAGCTGCACCGTGACCGCGGTGACGGCCGCGAAGACACAGCCCACCGCGCCGATCCCGACCGCGAACAGCACCGTCGCCGACCACGAATCCGGTTCGGCCTGAGAGAATCCGAACGCCGCCGCCATCCCAGCAGCGAGCAGGAGATTCATGAACACCGTGAGCACAAGGGCCGCAATGAGCTGAGTATGCCGACCGGTGACGCTCGCGCGGACGAGCTCGGCCCGCCCGGTCTGCTCCTCGGCGCGAGTGTGCCGAGAGACCGTGAGGATCGACATCAGAGCCGCCCCGATCATGAGGAACACCCCGTACATGCCGACGATGAACCGCGGGACGGTCACCTGGTCGAGCCCGTAACCCGGCCCCGTGATGAGCGCCATCACCGGATTCTTCGCGAACGCCGTCATCGCCTGCAGCGAATCCGAATCCATGACCACGGCGATCGCATTCGCGAAATACGCGGTGAGTGCGGAAAGGGCGAGCACCCAGATCGGCAGCCACAGCCGGTCCCGGCGCAGCATGAACCTCAGCAGGTGACCCAGCCCGGCCAGGCTTGACTCGCCGAGGCGGCCGCCCCGCTCGCGTTCATGTGCACCACGATGGCGCGACGACCGAGGTGCTGTGGGCCCACCGCCGTGGATGGGGCGATCCCCATCGTCCGTGTGCGCGGCCAGCAGATTCATGACTCCTCCTTGCCGTAGTGACGCAGCAGCAGCTGCTCGAGGGTCGGCGGGGTCGCGGTGAGCGATTCGACATCATGCTCGCCGAGTGCCCGCATGATACGGGGCAGCTGCGCCGTATCGGCGCTGAAATGCAGCCGCGAACCTTCGCGGACGAGGTCGTGGACTCCGGTCATCTCGGACAGGGCGGGCACATCGTGTTCGAGACCGACGGCGATCGTCGTCCGCGACAGGTGCCGCAGGTCGGACAGAGTTCCCGTCTCGACGATGCGACCGGAGCGGATGATCGATACCCGATCGGCCAGTGCCTCGACCTGGGCGAGGATGTGGCTGGAGAGCAGCACCGTGCGGCCGGCGTCCTTCGCCTCGCGGATGCAGTCCTGGAACACCGCCTCCATGAGCGGGTCGAGCCCGGCCGTCGGTTCGTCGAGGAGCAGCAGTTCGACGTCCGAGGCCAGTGCGGAGATGAGCGCGACCTTCTGCCGGTTGCCCTTCGAGTAGGTTCGGCCCTTCTTCCGCGGGTCGAGATCGAAGCGCTCGATGAGTTCATCGCGACGGCGTCTGTCGACCCCTCCGCGCAGCCGGGCGAACAGGTCGATCGCCTCACCGCCGGTCAGCCCCGGCCACAGTTCCACATCGCCGGGAACATAGGCCAGGCGGCGGTGCAGGGGCACCGCCTTTGCCCAAGGATCCTCGCCGAGGAGGCGCACCGTACCCGAATTGTGTCGCAGGATGCCGAGCAGGAGCCGGATCGTCGTCGACTTGCCGGCGCCGTTGGGGCCGAGGAAGCCGTGGACTTCGCCGCGGGCGACCTCGAGGTCGAGGCCGTCGAGTGCGCGGACGCGTCCGTAGGATTTCACGACGTCTCGCATCGAGATCGCCGCCGAGGCGGATGCTCGGTTGTCGTCGGTACGACGGGTGCGGGTCACAGTGCTCATGGTTCCTCATCTCCTAGGTCAGAGTTGTCGGGGACGGATTCGAGCGCTCCATGCAGGTAGAGATCGAGCAGATGCGGGGCGAGTCGGGCCATCGTTCCGGCAGTGTCTTCGGTGCCGAGAACCGAATGCAGACGATGTTCGAGCAGGGAGGGTGCCAGAGCCATGACCGCGATGGTCGCCGCCTGTCCGTGGGAGTCCTCGCTCTGTCGGAAGGTGTATCCGGCGAATCCCTCGGTGATATAGGACTCGACGAGGTTGACATAGTGGTCGAAGTAGCGCTGTCCGTGGTCGCTGGGCTCGAGCAGGGACTTGACGAGATAGTCAACTGCCGTGGCCAGTTCGGGGTCGTCGAACATCATCTGCACTGCCATGGTGGCGTATTCGGCATTGCGCGCCTTTGCGCTCGTTATCAGGTCGAACACGTGATCATCGCAGGCGCTGCGCAGCCCGTCCTTGGAACCGAAATGGTGGATGACCAGCCCGGGGGAGACCGCGGCCGCAGCGGCGATGCCGCGGACAGTTGTCTTCGTGAACCCATGAGCGGCGAACTCGGCGACGGCGGCGGAGAGGATCTTCTGCGCCGTCTCCGGGGAGGAGTTCGGAGAGCGGCGCGGGCTGGAATCGGAAGTCGTTGAACGCATGTTTAATATTAAACGCGTGTACAATCGTGGATGTCAATGGCGCAGCCGGAAGATTCCACTCCCTCTATTTACATACAACCATTCGGTTGTATGATGGATTGTATGAAAGGACTTCTCGATGACGAGGCGGATGCGCTCTTCCAGGCATTGGCCGACCGGACCCGGCGCGATATCGTGCGCCGAGTTGCTGGAGAAGGGCTTTCGGTGTCCGATCTGGCCGCCGACTACGACATGAGCTTCGCCGCGGTGCAGAAGCATGTCGCCGTTCTCGAACGTGTGGGACTGGTGACGAAGCGCCGAGTCGGCCGACGGCAGATCGCCCACGCAGAGGTGGGTCCGCTCCGCACCATCACGAGCTTGCTCACCGAGCTCGAAGACCACTGGGTCGAACGAGTCCAGAGAATCGACGACCTTCTGGCCGAAGACGAGCCGGCCGGGTCGCGAGACTGACCATCACACGCTTTGAGGAGCAGCCATGCCGGTCACCGACACATTTCATGACGAAGAGACACTGACGCTGACGATCGTCGCCGAATTCGCGGCATCGCCCCAGCGGGTGTGGGACATCTACGCCGATCCGCGCCAGCTCGAACAGATCTGGGGCCCTCCGACCTACCCGGCCACAGTCGTCGACCATTCACTCGAACCCGGCGGCAGAGTCACGTACTTCATGACGAGCCCGGAAGGGGAGAGATTCTGCGGACTGTGGGAAGTGACCGCCGTCGATCGTTTCACGCGACTGGAGTTCCGCGACTACTTCGCCGATGAGGACTTCACCATCGTCGAATCGATGCCCGGCAGCAGCTGCGTCTACACCTTCGAGGCGACCGAAACCGGAACCCGAGCCACCTACGAATCGGTGTTCGATTCGGTCGAAGGACTGCGCACCGTCATAGAGATGGGCGTCGTCGAAGGTTCGACCGGAGCCATCAACCAGATCGACGGGCTGCTGGCTCGCAGCGGAACCGCCAATCGTGCGAACTCGCAACCGAGCGAACTCTCATAGGGCGATTCCGCGGGAGAGGAATGTTGATTCTCGCCGCTGAAATCAACATTTCTCTCCCGCAGAATGGCGCGCGGGTTCCGCACCGGGGTTGGGCTACGCCTCTGTGCGGGCCTGCATGGAGTGGGCCGGGGCGTCCGGGCGGACGGGAATGATGAGCGCCAGACCGACGGCGAGGACCACGAGGATGCCCAGCGTCCCTGCCCGTTGGAAACCGAAGATCATGATCGCCAGGGCGAACATCGCCGGACCCAGGAAGCTCACGGCCCGTCCGGTTGTGGCGTAGAGGCCGAAGTTCTCTCCGGCCGATTCCGGTGGGGTGATGCGGGCCAGGAACGACCGACTCGACGCCTGGACCGGACCGACGCAGAAGCTCAGGATCAGGGCGCAGACCCAGAACACGGCCGCCTCGGCGCTGAAGAGGATCGGCAGCCCGCCGAGGATGATGACGACGAGGCCCGCGATGATGACGGGCTTCGGTCCGAGGCGATCATCGAACCAGCCGGCGATCATCGCACCGGCACCGGCGGCGACGTTCGCGGCCACGCCGAGGATGATGATCTCCGAGGCGGAGAACCCGTAGCTGCCGGCAGCGAGCACACCGGCGAAGGAGAAGATCGCGGCGAGTCCGTCCCGGAAGACCGCCGAGGCGATGAAGAACCGCAGCGTCTGATGCTCGGTCGACCACATCCGGATGAGACGACGCACGAGGCCCGCATAATCGGAGAGGAACGCGCGGATCGGGTGCCCGCCCGAGGGGCCCTTGACCTTCGCGCCCGGTGCCGAGAACAGGACGGGGATCGCGAAGATCGCGAACCACACGGCGGACAGGACCGCGACGATGCGGAACCTCAGTCCCGCCTCGTCGCTGGCGCCGAGGAAGCCGACCTCGGGTTGGATGACGAGGACGAGGAGGATGACGAGAAGGACCAGCCCTCCGACGTAGCCCATGCCCCAACCGAATCCGGAGACCTTGCCGACGTTGTCGGGGTGGGATATGCGGACCATGATGCCGTTGTAGGACACCTCGGCGAATTCGAAGAAGACGCTGCCCACGGCCAGGAGCAGCAGACCCAGCCACAGATAGTCGGGGGAATCGCGGACGAAGAAGAGCCCGAACATCGTGAGCACGACGATTGCCGTGTGCACGCCCAGCCACAGGCGATGCCGACCTCCGGCATCGGCGCGAGTGCCGGCGGCGGGCGCGACGACGGCGATGACGAAACCGGCCGCGGCCATCGACCAGCCCAGTGCCGAGGATCCGACCTCTTCGGTGGCGGCGACGGACTTCGTCAGATATGGAGCGAAGACGAAGGTGATGATCACGGCATTGAAGGACGCCGAGCCCCAGTCCCACAGCGCCCAGTTGAAGATGCGCAGGCGATTGCCCGGACCGGAGCCGGAACCGGGCGGAGTCAGAGTCGAGGCCATGAGGCCACTGTACTGAACGCACGGTCCGAAATGAGGCCTGAATCTCGGGCTGATTCTCCGGTTCAGACTCCAATTTTCACAAGCTGCATTTCCTGATCCCGTGCACGATGAATTCTCGACGTGACCAGGGATATCACCCCTGTGGTCGCGGTCTTGCCTGAAAGTTGCCTTGAAGGTGTCTGGGGAATGGGGCAGAGTGAAGCGGTAATCCAATCATTCGATCAGGAGGACGATATGAGCGACTCCGACCCGAATTCCCAGTCGGGAACGAGGTTGGGTCCGGGGCCCGAGGAACAGCTGCTCTTCGGTGAACCAGACCCCGTTGAACTGCATCTGCCAGAGAAACTACACATCGGCGAATCCGACTCAGACGACGCGATCACAAAGAAGCTGCAGCGCCAAGGAGTGCGCATCGGCAAGGGCATGATCGCACCGCGCGTCTTCTGGCCGGCACTGGTCATCATCGTCGGCATCGTCGTGTTCTCCGTGGCCCTGCCCGAAGGCACCGGCAATGTCATCTCGAGCATCCAGAACTGGATCGTCACCCAGCTCGGCTGGTACTACATGCTCGTCGTCGGACTCTTCGTCGCCTTCGCGATCGTCGTCGGCTTCTCGAAGTTCGGCAAGATCAAACTCGGCAAGGATGATGACAAGCCCGAATTCGGCGTCTTGTCCTGGTTCGCGATGCTCTTCGCTGCAGGCATGGGCATCGGCCTCGTCTTCTACGGTGTGGCCGAACCGCTGACCTACGCGACCACAGGACCGAAGCCCGGTTGGCCGGGCGGCGAGGTCGAGAATGCGCAGATGGGCATGGCTCAGACCTTCGTCCACTGGGGTCTGCACCCATGGGCTCTCTACGCCGTGCTCGGCATGGCGCTGGCCTACGCCATCCACCGCCGCGGCCGTCCCTTGTCGATCCGCTGGGCGCTCGAGCCGCTCCTCGGCAACAAGGTCAAGGGGTGGGCCGGTGACGTCATCGACGTCATCGCGATCTTCGGCACCGTCTTCGGCATCGCCACTTCGCTGGGCCTCGGCGTCCAACAGATCTCGGCGGGGCTCAAGCACATCGGCGTCGTCGGCGACTACGACAACACGTTCCTCATCATCCTCATCGTCATCATCACCCTCCTCGCCACCGCCTCGGTGGTCTCGGGTGTGGGCGCAGGAATCAAGTGGCTGTCGAACATCAACCTCACGATGGCCGGCGTCCTGCTCGTCACGGTCCTCGTCTTCGGCCCGACCCTGTTCCTGTTCCAGAACTTCGTCGAGTCACTCGGCGTATGGCTGGCGAACGTCCTCGACATGACCTTCGACATCGGCGCCTACACCGGTGACGAAGGTGCCGAATGGAACTCGACCTGGACCCTGTTCTACTGGGGCTGGTGGATCTCCTGGGCACCCTTCGTCGGTGTCTTCATCGCCCGGATCTCCCGCGGCCGCACCGTCCGCGAGTTCATCGCCGGTGTTCTGCTCGTTCCCTCGATCGTCGGATTCTTCTGGTTCTCCGTCCTCGGCGGAACCGGTATCCACAAGCAGCTCTTCGGCTCCGGGGACCTCATCGATCCGGACGAGGGAGTCGTCGCCGAGCGCGTCCTCTTCGACGTTCTCGGTTCCCTGCCGCTGGGATCGATCCTCTCGGTCCTTGCGATCATTCTTGTGGCGATCTTCTTCATCACGTCCTCGGACTCGGGTTCGCTCGTCGTCGACATGCTCGCTTCGGGCGGTCACCCGAACCCGCCGATCTGGTCGCGCGTGCTGTGGGCGCTGCTGGAAGGCGCGATCGCCATCGCGCTGCTCACGGCCGGCGGACTCGAAGCCCTGCAGGCTGGCTCGCTGATGACGGCATTGCCGTTCTCGATCGTGCTGCTGCTCATCTGCGTGTCCACGATCAAGGCCTTCAGCATGGAGGCCAAGCGCTCCGCCGCGATCGAACGGGCGGCCCGGTTCCGTCAGGTCGGTGAGCATCTGGCCGACGACTTCGACGAATACCTGGGCGAGAAGGTCGACGAACGCATCGACTACCGCCTCAGCAGCTCGCAGGGTCTGCTCGGCAAGCAGCGTGCGAAGTCAGCGGCCCGAGAGACCAAGCGCGACGTCCGCGAGGTTCCAACACGGGAGACGGAGACACCTCCGGACACCGAGTCCTGATCCGCACAGAGGCGGCCCGGCTGAGGCGCGCTCCCTGACCTCCGCATCGGGCAGGGGCCTCGCCGAGGCGGCCGACCTCCGACGAAATCCGCTCGACCATCTGGTCGGGCGGATTTCGGCGTTCACGGGCCAGGCCGGGGGAGGGCAGCCTCGGCGAGGGGATCCGCAGCTGCGCGCCGGGTCCCGCCCGTGGGCGTCATCAGGGGGAGGGCATCCTCGGCGGGGAAGGCCCCGTTGGGACCTCCTGCCATGGGCAGGACGGAACGAGTAGGCTGGTGGCAGCAGAAACGGCCGACCCCGACCAAGGAGCAAGTATGCCCATTGCCAGCCCCGAAGTGTATGCCGAGATGATCGACCGCGCGAAGACCCAGGGCTTCGCCTACCCCGCGATCAACTGCACCTCCTCGCAGACGATCAACGCCGCCATCCGCGGCTTCGCCGAAGCCGGTTCCGACGGCATCGTGCAGATCTCCACGGGAGGCGCCGAATACATGTCCGGGCCGACGGTCAAGGACCGTGTGCGCGGTGCGATCGCGTTCTCCGTCTTCGCCGCCGAGGTGGCCAAGAGCTACGACGTCAACATCGCGCTGCACACCGACCACGCCCCGAAGGACGCCGTCGAAGCTTGGGTCAAGCCCCTCCTCGCCGCGTCGACCGAGCGCGTGAAGAACGGCGGCGAGCCCTACTTCCAGTCGCACATGTGGGACGGTTCCGCGGTTCCGCTCGACGAGAACCTCGTCCTCGCCGAGGAGCTGCTCGAGCTCTCGGCGGCAGCGCGCTCGATCCTCGAGATCGAGGTCGGCGTCGTCGGCGGCGAAGAGGACGGCGTCGAGAACGAGATCAATGACAAGCTCTACACCACCGTCGAGGACGGACTGGCCACCGCGCGGGCGCTGGGCACCGGCGAGAAGGGCCGCTACCTCACGGCTCTCACCTTCGGCAACGTCCACGGCGTGTACAAGCCCGGCAACGTGAAGCTGCGCCCCGAACTCCTCGGTGAGATCCAGGAGAAGGTCGGCGCCGAGGTCGACAAGAAAGATCCCTTCGACCTCGTCTTCCACGGCGGCTCGGGTTCGAGCGCAGAGGAGATCGCCGAGGCGGTCCGCCACGGAGTCGTGAAGATGAACATCGACACCGACACCCAGTACGCCTTCACCCGCCCTGTCGTCGAGCACATGTTCCGCAACTACGACGGAGTGCTCAAGATCGACGGCGAGGTCGGGGACAAGAAGCTCTACGACCCGCGCTCCTACGGCAAGGCGGCGGAGAAGGCCATGGCCGAACGCGTCGTCGAAGCCTGCCAGAACCTCGGCTCGGCAGGCACCAGCCTGAAGAAGTGAGCCGGTGGGCAGCAGAGCCTGCCCCGTGAACCGTCGAGAAACGGGCCAAGCGTCGAGAAACGCATGTGCACACCCGTGTCTCGGCGCTCAGCCCGTTTCTCGGCGAGATTCCACTGTGAATGGCACGAGGCCCGGGACGCCATTGTCCCGGGCCTCGTGGTGTCCCGCGGATCGGCGGCGACGAATCGTCAGCCGACCGCGCGGGTCATCAGCCTTCCGGCACCGCCTCGCCGGCCTTGAGCCGAGCCACGCGCTGATCCCAGAAGTCGGCGTTGCGCACGCCGATCTTCTCGGGCTCGAACACCGGGTCCAGGCCGTGCTTGGTCTGGCGTTCGAAGTCGCGCAGGAGCTTGAACGCCGGCTGCTGCAGGATGAGGATGCCGATGATGTTCAGCCAGGCCATGAGGCCCACGCCGATGTCACCGAGCGCCCAGGCGCTGCCCGCGGTCGACATCGCACCCACGGCGACGGCGACGAGGATGAGCAGCTGCAGCACGCGCTTGCCGACAGCGATCACAAAGGTGTTCTTGACCTTGCCCAGCAGGTACACGAGGTTCGTCTCGGCCATGTAGTAGTAGGCGACGATCGTGGTCAGTGCGAAGAGGAAGATCGAGATCGCGATGAAGCTGGCCCCGAAGCCGTGGATCATCGAGTCGAGTCCCGCCTGCGGCCACTTCTCGCCCGGAGTCGCAGCGATCTCCTCGGCCATCTGTCCGCGGCCGGTGCCGATGATCGTCGTCTCGTCGGCGTCGAAGACCTTGTACATGCCGGTCGAGAGGATCATGAACGCGGTCGCCGAGCACACGAACAGGGTGTCGATGTAGACCGAGCCGGCCTGGACGAGTCCCTGCTTCGAGGGGTGCGAGACCTCGGCGGCCGATGCCGCGTGCGGTCCGGTGCCCTGTCCGGCTTCGTTCGAGTAGATGCCACGCTGGACGCCCCACTGGACGGCCATGCCGATGATGCCGCCGAAGGCCGCTTCCGGTCCGGCATCGATGCCGAAGGCCGAGGTGAACATCAGCTGGAAGACCGGAACGATCTGGTCGGCGTTGATGATCGTCACGGCGATGGCCGCAATGATGTAGATGACGGCCATGAAGGGCACTGCCAGCGAAGCGAAGTGCGCGATGCGCTTGATTCCGCCGACGACGATGAAGCCCATGATGATGACGAGCGCGATGGCGGTGCCCCAGGTCGGGATGCTCCAGGCGTTCTCGACGGCGCCGGAGATCGCATTGGACTGGATGCCCGGCAGCATGAAGGACATGGCGATGACGGTCACGGCAGCGAAGACCATGCCGTAGACCTTGAACAGGCCGCGGGCCTTGGTGTGGCGGTAGGCCTTCTCGATGTAGAAGGCCGGGCCGCCGCGGTACTCACCGGTGCGGGGATCCTGTTCCTTGAAGATCTGTCCCAGGGTGGATTCGACGTAGGACGTCGAAGCGCCGAGGAGGGCCGAGATCCACATCCAGACGACGGCACCCGGGCCTCCGAAGCCGATGGCGGTGGCGACGCCGGCGATATTGCCGACGCCGACACGGCCGGCCAGAGAGATCGCGAGGGCCTGGAAGGACGAGACTCCCTCATTGGAGCTCTTGCCCCTGAACATCTGCCTGAAGATGGCTGGGATCTGGCGGATCTGAACCGCGCGGGAGCGGATCGTGAAATAGACACCCGCGCCGAGACACAGGTAGACGAGGGCGGAGGACCACACCACCCCGTTGAGCCAGTCGATGAAAGCGGACACGCTTCTCCATTCGTTCTTCCGCGCCGGGATCGCCGACACGGTGTTGCTTATCTAGCGTCTGTGCCAGAGCGCCGGCCGGCGATTCAGCGGCCAGTATCACGAGAGTTTCCCATGTGTTCTCTGTGATGCACCTCATAAGTCAAGCCGATTGTCATCGGTGACGCAAATCGCATTCGCCGACGCAGTGTCCCGTTCCGGCAAAAGAGGTTTCGCTGTGCCGGGCAGGGCCGCCTCGGCGAATTGTTGCGAAGTCGTTGCGAACTGGATCACTTTATGTGGGTCAGTTCACTATTTGGGACGGGAACCGTATGATGTGGTGCGGATCTCTTCGAGCAAAGAAGACACGAAGAGCACTTTTGAAACGACAGGAACACCATGAAACGACGAACCGGTGCAAAGGCTGTGGCCATCGCCGCAGCCGGAGCTCTGCTCCTCTCCGCCTGCTCGACCTCGACGACCGGAGGCGGCGGCGGGGACGACAAGGGCGGAATGCTCACGGTCGGAACCACGGACAAGGTCGTGGCTCTCGACCCGGCTGCTGCCTACGACAACGGAAGCTCGCTCGTCGAACAGCAGATCTACCCGTATATCCTCGCCTACAAGCCGGGCACGGCCGAGCTCAACCCCTCGATCGCCGAATCGGCTGACTTCACCGAGCCGACGAAGTACGAGGTCAAGCTCAAGGACGGGCTCAAATACGCCAACGGCAACGAACTGACGTCCTCGGACGTGAAGTTCTCCTTCGACCGGCAGCTGAAGATCCAGGACCCCAACGGGCCCTCCTCGCTGCTGGGCGGACTGAAGTCCGTGGAGACCCCGGACGAGAAGACCGTCGTCTTCAACCTCAAGCGCAAGAACGACCAGACCTGGCCGGGAGTGCTGGCCAGCGCTGCCGGACCGATCGTCGACGAAGACGTGTTCTCGGCCGACAAGGTCACGAAGGATCAGGACATCGTCGACGGCAAGGCCTTCGCCGGTCCGTACACGATCGACGGCTTCAAGTTCAACGAGCTGATCACCTACAAGGCCAACCCGGACTACAAGGGCTTCATCGAGCCCGCGAAGACCGAGACCGTGCAGATGAAGTACTACTCGGACGCGAACAACATGAAGCTCGACGTCCAGGAGAACACCATCGACGTGGCCTGGCGTTCGCTCTCGGCCACCGACGTCGAGGACCTCGGCAAGAACGAGGACCTCAAGGTCCACAAGGGCCCCGGCGGCGAGATCCGCTACATCGTGTTCAACTACGACACGATGCCCTTCGGTGCGAAGACCGATGAGGCCGATGAGAAGAAGGCGCTCGCCGTGCGCAAGGCCATGGCCGATTCCGTCGACCGTCAGGCCATCGCCAGCCAGGTCTACAAGGACACCTTCACCCCGCTGTACTCGCACGTGCCCGACGGACTGCCCGGCTCCGACGAGCCGCTGAAGTCCGAATACGGCGACGGCAAGGGCGGCGCCGATGTTGAGAAGGCGAAGAAGGCGCTCAAGAACGCCGGAGTCAAGACCCCGGTCGAGCTCAAGCTGCAGTACAACCCGGACCACTACGGTCCGTCCTCGGGCGATGAGTACGCCCTGGTGAAGGACCAGCTCGACAAGACCGGGCTGTTCAAGGTCAAGCTGCAGTCGACCGAGTGGGTGCAGTACTCGAAGGACCGCACCGACGACGTCTACCCGATGTACCAGCTGGGTTGGTTCCCGGACTACTCGGATGCCGACAACTACCTCGTGCCGTTCTTCTACGACACGGACGAGACTCCGTCGTTCCTCGCCAACCACTACCGTGACGAGGCGATGAACAAGGAGCTCAACGCTCAGTCCTCGATCGCCGATGAGGGCAAGCGCGAAGAGGCTCTGAAGAAGATCCAGGGTCAGCTGGCTGACGAACTGCCGACCCTGCCGCTCCTGCAGGGCAACCAGATCGCCGTGTCCGGCAAGGACGTCAAGGGCGTCGACGACACCCTCGACCCAGCTTTCCAGTTCCGTTTGGCGCTGCTGAGCAAGTGATCACCCACACGAGGTGCAGGTGAGCCGACCGGTTCGCCTGCACCTCGTGGCGCGTTCGCGGTGAGGTCCGTACATCTGCAGTGACCCCTCACCGAGGCGACCCCTGCCCGTCCCTCGCCGCGAGCGCCTCGAAACACATCCCATAAGGAACACATGTCTGCTGCCATCAGCGAACCAGGGGCAGAGGCCGCCGAGACTTCGGTCGCGGTCAAGAAGCCCTCGGGAGGCGGTCTGGGACGCTATGTCCTCATCCGCTTCCTCCTCATCATTCCCACCATCTTCATCCTCACCACTCTGGTGTTCTTCCTCATGCGCATCACCGGTGACCCGATCACCGCAGCGCTGGGCGGACGCCTGACGAAGGCCCAGCTGGCCGAGCGCGTCCACGCCGCCGGCTACGACCGGCCCATCCTCGTCCAGTACTTCGAATACATGGGCAACCTGCTCAAGGGCGACTTCGGCACCGCGGTCTCCGACGGCCAGCCCGTCTCGTCGATCCTGCTCAACTACGGATCGGCGACCGTCGAACTCGTCTTCTACGCGCTCATCGTCGCGTTCATCCTCGGCATCCCGCTGGGCATGCTCGCCGCCTACCACCGCGACAAGGCCCCGGATGCGGCACTGCGTGTGCTCGCGATCCTCGGCTATGCGACCCCGGTGTTCTTCGCCGGCATGATCCTCAAACTCATCTTCGGCGTCTTCCTGCCGGTCCTGCCGGTGGCCGGCCGCGGCACCACGGAGACCGAGTACATCATGTCCGGTGTCGTCGGCCCGACGAGGTTCTACCTCATCGATGCTCTGCGCATCGGCAACTTCTCCGTCCTCGGCGATGTCCTCGCCCATGCGGTGCTGCCGGCGATCGCGCTCGGCGTGCTCACCGCCGGAGTGTTCCTCCGACTCGTGCGCACGAACCTCATCGGCACGCTCGAACAGCAGTACATCGACTCCGGTCGATCCCGCGGAATCTCCGAGTACCGCCTGGTCACCAAGCATGCGTACCGTCCTGCGCTGATCCCGATCATCACTGTCATGGGTATGCAGATCGCGCTCATGCTCGCCGGCGCCGTGCTCACGGAGACGACGTTCGAGTGGAAGGGGCTCGGCTTCAAGCTCGCCGAATACCTGACCGCCCGTGACTTCGTGGCCGTCCAGGGAATCGTCGTCTTCCTCGCCGTCATCGTTGCGGTCACGAACTTCCTCGTCGACGTCATCGCCGCGTTCATCGACCCGAGAGTGAGGTACTGATGTCCACTCCAGAGACTCCACAGAACCCGGGCCCGGATGAGACGGCCGAGACCTTCGCCGAGGAGGCTCCCGGCTCCGGTGTCCCCGCAGTGGCGTTCGACGACCGGGCCAGGAAATCCTGGTTCTCCCGCCTGCCGATCATCTCCCATCTGAGGCAGTCGGTCGGTCTGCAGCGCGGAATGCTCATCACCGGCTTGGTGCTGTGCGGAATCGTGCTCATCTGCGCGATCTTCGCTCCGCTCATCGCCCCCTACGGGTTCAACCAGCTGGGCACCTCCGAGGGCAACTTCGGCTCGAAGCTGCCGCCCGGCGGCACCCACATCTGGGGCACGACCGTCGGCGGCTACGATGTCTTCTCCCGTGTCGTCTGGGGCGCCCAGACGGCTGTGGCCGTCATCGTCGTGGCCGTGGTCATGTCGATCTTCGCCGGTGTCATCCTCGGTCTCATCTCCGGTTACATCGGCGGTTGGCTCGACCGCATCCTCGTCGTCGTCGCCGATGCCGTCTACGCCTTCCCGACCCTGCTGCTGGCGCTGGTCATGTCGATCGCGATCTCCGGCGGTCAGTCGAGTGCGTGGGGCGGCATCGCCGCGGCCGCGTTCTCGATCACGGTCGTCTTCATCCCGCAGTACTTCCGCGTCGTCCGTGCTGAGACCCTGCGGCTGAAGGCCGAGCCGTTCGTCGAATCGGCGATCGTCCTCGGCGCGTCGAAGACGCGGATCATCTCCAAGCACATCTTCCGCAATGCCACGCGGACCCTGCCGCTGATCTTCACACTCAACTCCTCCGAGGCGATCCTGACCTTGGCCGGACTCGGGTTCCTGGGCTTCGGCATCGAACCCACCTCGGCGTCGGAATGGGGATACGACCTCAACAAGGCACTGCCGGACGTCACCTCCGGCGTGTGGTGGACGGCGGTTTTCCCGGGCCTGGCCATCGTGCTCACGGTGCTGGGAATCACCCTGGTCGGTGAGTCGATGAACGACCTCAACGATCCGCGTCTGCGCGTGCGACGCAAAGCCAAGGTCAAGAACACCAAGTCCGCGGAGGTCACGGCATGAGCAAGCAGAAACACGAGCAGACCGCCTCGGCGACCGGCAGCATCCTCGACGTCGACGGCCTCGACGTCACCTTCTCCACCGACGGCGGGGACGTCCACGCCGTCAAGGACGTATCGCTGAGCGTCTCACCCGGTGAGGTGCTGGCGATCGTGGGTGAGTCGGGGTCCGGCAAGACCGTGACCGCCCGGTCCATCCTCGGGCTGCTGCCGGAGACGGCACAGCGCTCCGGAGCCATCGTCATCTCCGGGCAGAACGTGCTCAGCGTCTCCGCCGATGAGCTGCGGGCCATGCGCGGCCGGGATGTGGCGATGGTCTTCCAGGAGCCGTCGACCGCGCTCAACCCCGTGTACACGGTCGGATGGCAGATCGCCGAAGGCCTGCGCGCCCACGATAGGAAGGCGAGCAAGGCCTCCCTCAAGGCACGCGTCGTCACGGCCATGCAGCAGGTCGGGATCCCCGATGCCGAAAGCCGTTTCGACTACTATCCGCACCAGTTCTCGGGCGGGCAGAAGCAGCGCATCGTCATCGCCATGGCCTTGGCTCTCGGCGCGAAGCTCATCGTCGCCGACGAGCCGACCACCGCCCTCGACGTCACCGTGCAGGCGGAGATCCTCGACCTGCTGCGCGAACTGCGGGACGAGACGGGCACGGCCATCGTCCTCATCACCCACAACATGGGCGTCGTCGCCGACCTCGCCGATCGCGTGGCCGTGATGCTGCGCGGCGACCTCGTCGAGGTCTCGTCCGTCGAGCAGCTCTTCAATGATCCGCAGGAGCAGTACACGCGTGAGCTGCTCGCGGCAGTGCCGCGGATCGGGTCGACCGTGGCCGGCAGTCGCAAGGCGGCCGCCGCCGAGGCGGAACCCCAGTCCGGTGCGACCGCGGGGGATCCGTCGTCGACGGGTGAGACATCGGACGGTGCCGGCTCACGCCGCACCGACTCAGCGGGGGAGACCTCGGTCGGGACCGCCTCGGCGAAGGAGAGGGATGCACGCGAATCGATCGTGACCGCGCGCGATCTCGACATCGTCTATCCGGGCGGAATCGGCAAATCGGACTTCCACGCGGTGAAGAAGGTCAGCTTCGACATCAAGGCCGGCGAGGTCTACGGACTCGTCGGCGAATCGGGGTCGGGCAAGACCACGATCGGGCGTGCGATCGCGGGCCTGACCAGGGCCAGCGGCGGCAGCCTCGCGGTGCTCGGGCACGAGATGGTCGGGTTCAAGGAGCGTGCGTTCTCGAAGATCCGGCGACGGATCGGGTTTGTGTTCCAGGACCCGGCGGCCTCGTTCAATCCGCACTTGACGATCGGGGAGTGCATCGCCGAACCGTTCGCGATCCACCGGCGGGAGATGAGCCCGTCCGACAGGTCGCAGCGAGTGCTCGAACTCCTCGATTCCGTGCAGCTGCCGAAGGCGTATGCGGCCCGCTATCCGCACGAGCTCTCTGGCGGTCAGCGCCAGCGGGCGTCGTTGGCGCGTGGGCTGGCGCTCGATCCGGAGCTGCTCATCGCCGATGAGCCGACCTCGGCTCTCGACGTGTCGGTGCAGGCGAAGGTGCTCGAGCTCTTCGTCGAGCTGCAGAACCGCTTCGACTTCGCGGCCCTGTTCATCAGCCATGACCTCGCCGTGGTCGATATGCTCTCCGACCGCATCGGGGTGCTCTTCCACGGTGAGCTGCTCGAAGAGGGCACGGGTGAGCAGGTGCTCGGATCACCGGACAACGACTACACGAAGCGTCTCATCGCGTCGCTGCCGGTCCCGGACCCGAAGGAGCAGGCTGAGCGCCGCGAACTGGCCAGAACCCTCCGCACCACCCCCTAATTACTACCTGACGGCGGCCCAGCAACCTCGCGCGAGGTAGCTGGGCCGCCGTCAGGTAGCAAGGGGTTATTTGGTGTCGGCGATGAAGTCGAGCATTCCGGCCTGGTTGACCGGCAGAGCCAACAGGCGGTCGAGTTCGGCCTCGTCGGGGTCGATGCCGAGGATGCGCAGCGAGTACTGGGTGAAGTCGCGCTCGATCATGTCAGGCGTCAGGTCGCCCGTCGGTCGGTACCACAGCGAGAGCGAATTGCAGATCGAGTGGATTGCGCGAGTGGCCAGAGCCGCACTGTTGACGCGGAACGTGCCTGCGTCGATGCCGGCCTGGACGATATCGCCCATGATCTCGCGAGCTTCCCGCTGGAGTTCCTTGACGCGGACCGCGTTGTCGCCGGTGAGGCGTTCGGTGTCGCGCAGCAGCACGGTGGAGACCGAGACGTTTTCCATGCGATAGCGGGCGAGGTAGCGTACGGCCACGGCCAGCTGACCGACCGGATCATCATCGACGTCGGCGATGACCGCTCGGCAGTGCTCGACGTACCAGGTGTACGCGGTGTGGACGAGCTCGTAGAGAGCTTCCTGCTTGGATGGGAAGTAGTAGTAGAGCGCAGAGAGGCTCAGACCTGCTGTCTGTGCGATATCGCGGATGGACGCGCCGTCGAATCCTTTGTCCGCGAAAGTGTCACGGGCCGAGCGGAGAATGTTGTTGCGGCCGTTGGTTGAGCGCACGATGACCGGACTCCTTGCCTAGTTTTTCGTTGAAGCCGACTTTTTAACGAACAGTCTTTCACTTGCCCAACGACCATACACGACCGGTGGTCTCTGCGGGCCTGATTTCGCGGGGAATTACGGTATCACCGTGTTCAGCGTCCGTTGCGACCGAATGCGGATTCCATCGGATCTCGTCATCAGGACAGTGATCGACCAGTGGCTGGACAGTGACCTCACCTTGCGCTGATCAGTGACCAGGGTCACTCGAATGTGGGGAATGATTGAGCGTTCAACCATGTTGGTCAGTGCGGAGCTGCAGGCGATTCGGCATGCCGAGATCGCAGGCTCTGCCCCGTGAACTCGACCGCCACGGCCGCCCGGCCGGCGGACACCGCTCAACGAATTGAGGATGCATATGCTCAACATTGCCATCATTCCCGGAACCTCCCGCCCGCAGGCTCTCAACCCGCAGATCGTGAACTGGGTCGAGCAGCAGCTGGCTTCCAATGATGATGTCCGCGCCGAGGTCGTCGACTTCGGCAGCTTCGACCTGCCCCTGCTCGACGAGGTGGTCCCCGCCGGCGCGAAGATGTACGCCAACGACCACACGAAGGCCTGGGGTGCGAAGCTCGAAGAGTTCGACGCCTTCATCTTCGTCACGCCCGAGTACAACCACTCGATCTCCGGCTCGCTGAAGAACGCCCTCGATTTCGTTGCCACCGAGTTCAACCACAAGGTCGCAGGCATCGTGAACTACGGCGCCGACAAGGGAGTGCGCGCCGCTGAGCACCTGCGCCATATCCTCGCGAACTACAAGCTGGCCGTCGTCCGCGACCAGGCATCGTTCTCGATCTTCACCGACGTTGCCGACGGCACCTTCGCCCCGACCGAGGTCTCGGCCGCCCCGTTCGCATCCATGGTCGACGACATCGTCGCCTGGGGTGAGGCCCTGAAGTCCGTGCGCGAATCCGACGCCGAGGAGCAGGCCGCCTGAGTCTGCCCGACACCATCTTCGAAGCCCGCCGGTCACCCGACCGGCGGGCTTCGTCGTCCCCGCACTTGCGTTAGAGTCACAGTGATCAACTGTTCGCTCAGCGATGCAAAGGACACTCATGGATCTCACGAACACCGTCGCCCTCGTCACCGGCGGGGCCTCCGGCCTCGGCCGCGCCACCACCGAACGCCTCCTGGCCGCCGGAGCCCAGGTCGTCATGGTCGATCTCAACGCCGAGGTGGGGCAGCAGGCCGCCGCCGAACTCGGCGATTCCGCCCATTTCGTCACTGCTGACGTCACGAACGAAGAGCAGGTTCAGGCCGCAGTCGACACCGCCACCGGACTCGGCGCTCTGCGCGTCGTCGTCAACTGCGCGGGTGTCGCGACCCCCGGAAAGCTCGTCTCTCGCAAGGGTCCGCTGCCGCTCGAAGCATTCCAGAAGGTGCTGAACATCAACATCGTCGGCACCGTCAACGTCTGTCGCCTCGCCGCCGCGGCCATGCAGAACCAAGAGACGCAAGGCGAGGAACGCGGAGTCATCATCAACACCGCCTCCGTTGCGGCCTTCGACGGCCAGATCGGCCAGATCGCCTACTCCGCGTCCAAGGGCGCCGTGGCCTCGGTGACCCTCCCGATGGCCCGCGAGCTCGCCGCCTCCCTCATCCGCGTCGTCACCATCGCCCCCGGCATCTTCGAGACCCCGATGATGGCCGGCCTGCCCGCCGAGGCGCAGGAATCCCTCGGCAAGTCCGTCCCGCACCCGGCCCGGCTGGGCAAGCCCGCCGAGTACGCGCAGCTCGTCGAGTCGATCGTGGCCAACCCGATGCTCAACGGTGAGACGATCCGCCTCGACGGCGCCATCCGCATGGCCCCGAAATGATCGCCTGACACTCTCACCGAGGATGTCCTCCCCGAAATAATCGCCTGACCGACAGAGCCGCCCGGTGCCCGCATTTGCGGACGGGCGGCTCTGTCGTCTGGTGGGCTGCTCAGCGGCGTGCGTTGACGAGCAGCGCCAGCTGCACTCGCGAGGTCACCTCGAGCTTGTCGAAGACGCGTGCCAAGTGGGTCTTCACCGTTGCGGTCGAAACGAACAGCGACCGCGCCACCTGCGCGTTCGTCATACCCTGTGCGACCGCCTCGGCGATCTCCCGCTCCCGTGTCGACAGCGACGCGAGCGGATCCTGACCCGGCGCCGAGGCGGGCGGACGGGACGACATCAACGTGGCCAGGGCGGTCGCCGACAGAGTGCGGGTGCCGTCGGCCGCCGCCCGGACGGCATTGATGAGCTCTTCCGGCGGGGTGTCCTTGAGGATGTAGCCCGCGGCCCCGGACTGCAGGGCACGGTGGATGAAATCGTCGGTGCCGAAGGCCGTGAGCATGAGCACCTGTGGGTGCTCGGGATCGCTCAGCAGTGTCTGCGCGGCCTCGAGACCGTCGAGGCGGGGCATCCGGATGTCCATGAGCACGAGGTCGGGACTCAGCCGGCGAGCGAGGTCGATGGCTTCGACACCGTCGACCGCCTCGGCGATGACGTCGATGTCATCGGCGGCGCCGAGGAGGAGCTTGAGGCCGGAGCGCATGAGCGATTCGTCGTCGGCGATGATGACGCGGATCGTCATGGTCTCTCCTGTTCGTCCGGGGAGCCGGCCGTGCCGGCGGCGCCCTCTGAATCGTCGTCTGTGAGGACGGCTGAGTCGATGGGGATGCGGGCGCGGAGGGTGAACTCCGGGGTCGTCGTCACCGTGAGATCGCCGCCCATCGCCTCCATCCTCTCCCGCAGTCCGAGCAGTCCCAACCCGGATCCGGTGACGAGCTGCTGCGCGCCGGCGCGGAAGGCCGGGGCCAGCCCGGTGTGCGGATTGCTGGCGACGAGTTCGAGGTGGCCGTCGGCCTCGTCGAAGCCGACATTGATCGTCACTTTCTGGCCGGGAGCGTGTTTGACGGCGTTCGTGATCGCCTCCTGGACGAAGCGATAGATCGTCGTCTGTTCGAGTGCCCCGCACCGGTGGAGAGCTTCGGCAGTCACCGGTTCGAGGTAGCGCAGTTCGGCGGTGTCGCCTCTGGCCGCGACGAGGCGGTCGATGTCGGGGTCGATGACCGTGCCCTGATCGTCGCTGCGCAGCATTGTCAGCACTTCGCGGAGTTCGACACCGGAGCGGCGGGCCGCATCGGCGATGAGGCGGGCGCTTTCGCGGACCTCATCGGGGTCGAGGTCCTGCCGCACGGACAGCGCACCGGAGTACATCGCGATGACGGACAGGTGGTGGGACAGGGAATCGTGCATGTCACGGGCGATACCGCGGCGCACCTCGGCGATGGCACGGTCCTGCCGTGAGCGTTCGCGCAGCAGGGTCTGCGCGGCGGAGTCGATGAAGCCCTGCTCGCGGGAGCCGCGGATGACGCCGATGATGACGAGGACGGCGTACATCGTGCCGCCGAAGACGAACACGGGAAGGTCGAAGGCTCCCGCCGCCTGCGGGGTGAGGATATAGGTGGCTGAGAAGGATGCCAGCGTGGCGGCGAGTGCGCCGAAGTCGAGTGCCCAGCTGCGCCGGGCCGACAGGGAGACGAGCATGATCGAGGCCGCGATGGCACCGAGGGTGCTGACTGTGCCGATGAGGATGCCGATGATTCCGACGGTGACGGGAATCCAGCCGCCCGGACGGCGCTGGAGCGATTCGACGGATCCGTCAGCGGCGAGGTATTCCTCACCGCCGCGGCCGGAGACAGTGAGGAACTCGCGCAGCTTCTCTGCGGCCAGGACCTTCGGTCTCAGCTGAGTGCGCGGAACTCGGCGTCCGTCGAACGCGAGGACGATGGGCAGGCAGACGAGACCGACGAACCCAAAGGCGAGATGGACGAGGAATTCGAAGAAGAGCGCGTCATCTTGGGCTTCTGCGCTCTCAAGATCCGGCCATTCGATTCCGACGACGATGAAGAGCAGGAGCACACCGGTGACAGCGGAGATGCCGGTCCAGAGGAGGGCTCGCGCGAGCGGGCGGCGGGCGGGGCGAGATGTCACCCTTCGAGCCTACCGGGGCGAGGGCTGTGAGGCTGTCGTCCGAAGGGATGAGTTCTGGCGGGAACTGTGGACGCAGGAGCCCGGACGGAAGCGTTCTGACGTGCGCATTCACCCGATCGGATGACACGCATCATGCCCTTGACCGATGGTGGAGGGCCTGCAGATTCGAGAGGGTGTAATCATGAGAAACCTTCCTCGCCGCACATCGTCACCAACGCCCACCGCGCCCCAATCACCCACACCCACCGCAACCCAGTCGGCTGTGTCCCTGCCACCCCAGCCGGACCCCAACCCTCACATCCACGGTTCCGTCGAGCCGCCTCGGCGCTATCATCGGCAATTTGCCGCACTGCCGAACAACCGGTGGTTCAAGCCGATCCTCGTGGCCCTTCTGACCTTGGTGTTCTACCTGATCGCGATCATCGCCTTGTTCGTAAGCTTCTTCGTTTGGGCGCTGATCGCCCTCGGCGCCGACGGCGACATCGACGCGTGGTCGGAACGTCTCATCAACATGAACACCACCGCAGGCATGCTCTTCGGGCTCGTCAGCGTCATCGTCATGTGGCCGGCGGCGGAACTCGCGACCTTGTGCATCCACCGGCGCTGGTTCTCCTCGATGATTTCGCTGCGCGGAGGAATGCGTCGGCGTCGCCTCGGCCGATATCTGCTGGTCGGCACGGCCGTGTGGGTCGTCTGTGCGGTCGTCATGGTTCTCTTCTCCGACGGTGGGATGGGCGACCTGACCTCGGGAATCGTGTGGAACAGCCAAGTGCTCGCCATGCTCATCGCGGTCGTCCTCCTCGTGCCCTTCCAGGCGACGGCCGAGGAGATCGTCTTCCGCGGACTGGCCATGAACATCATCGGCTCGTGGCTGCGCCACCCCGCGTGGGCCGTGCTCATCCCCGTGCCGTTCTTCGTTGCCGGCCACGTCTACGACCTGCCGGGACTCATCGACGTCGGCATCTTCGCGGTCATCGTCGGCACGCTGACCATCATCACCGGCGGTCTCGAAGTCGGAATCGCCTTCCACATCGTCAACAACGTCTTCGCATTCGGTCTGGGCGTGCTTGCCGGCGCCGACCTCAATGCGACGAGCGCTCCGACGATCGAGGTCGTCATGTCGATCGCGGCCCCGATCGTCTTCGCCGTCATCGTCGTTCTCGACGAGCGTCGCCGAGGCGGGTCGTCCTTTCGCCGAGGCGGCCAGTCCTCTCGCCGAGGCGGCCCGACCGATCGGGAACTGATGAGTCCCCGCGGGGATCGTCCCGAGAATTCGGACGCAGGTGCGGCCGGGGATGCGAATGCCGACACTGCAATGGAATCGAGTCGGTGATGAGCTACTACAGCGAACTCGCCCAGAACCTGCGCAAGCGCGGGTGTGAAGAAGACCAGGTCCTCACCGTTCTCGACGAGGTCAAAGACACAGCTGAGACGGCAGGGATGACACCCGAAGCCGAGTTCGGCACCCCCGAAGAGGCGGCCGCAAATCACAGCGGGAAGCGCGCACGGTCCACAGGGCAGGCGACGCTCAACGGGTTCGGGGTCGTGGGGATGTGCTGTGTGGTCGTCTACGCCCTCTGGCCGGGACTGTTCGACTTCATGAACCCCGTGCTGTCGAACTTCGCCGGCATGATCGCGCTCCTCGTCCTGCTCGTCATCGGCGCCTTCGCCGCAGGTTTCATCGACACTCGTCTGCCGAAGGGGTTCGAGACTCCGCGGTCAGCAGCCGATCGATGAGAGCGTCTGCCGTGATGCCCTCGGCGCGAGCCGCGGCGTCGACGCGTTCGAGCATGGCAGGAGACAGAGTCGGCGACGCCTCTGCTGGCTTCGTCCCGGCTTTGAGCAGCAGCGAGGTCAGCGGCACGACGACGACCCCGAGTGCGGCGAGGATCCACACGATGCCGTTGATACGGTTCAGCCATTCAAGCTCCCAAGCTGATTCCACCCAGGTCGTCACGAGGGTAAGGCATGTGCCGGCAGCCAGCAGGCCGAGAGTGATCGGCAGTCCGATGCGCACCACCTGCGTCCGAACGGTCAGCAGCAGGATGAGCGAGCTGACAGAGGCGACAGCGGTGAGGAGGGCGAAAGAGGACAGGGCCTTGAAAAGAAAGTCCCAGAATTCATAGTTGTCTGGTCCTCCAAATGGGTCACCCCAGAGGAACCACAATGCCAGGCCCAAAGTGACCACGGCCAGCCCGATCGTGACAATTCCGAACCACTGGACCCGACGGCCGATGAGTGTGGCTCCGCAGAACGCTGCGACGCTGACCGCTCCGGTCAGAGCCGTCGTGCCGATGACCTTGAAGGTCGCTTCGGACTCAACATCTCCGAGCAGGACGATGATCCCACCTGCCGCTGCAAGGCTGAAGGTGACGACGATGACGATGACGATCGTGCGGCGCAGAATCCGCACCGATCGTCTCGGCGCATTCGGATCCGATACCGAGGCAGTCGCCGCCGAGGGCCGAGGAACAGAAGGGGAGGGAGTCGGCTGTGACATGGGGAAACAGTCCTTCCAAAAGGGAAAGCAGGAGGGGACTTCCAGTATGGCACCGGATACTCGACACGTGCCTGAGACGGTGCGGATCCACGCCGGCTCAGCGCTTTCCTCGGACCCTCACTCCATCGGTAGCGACGCCCTGACCTCGAAACCACGGTGTTGAGTCGGCCCAACCTGCAGGCTCCCACCCAAAGCTTCGACGCGTTCGCGCATCCCCTTGATGCCGAAACCTCCGCCGAGGTGGCTGTGCCCACCCGCATCCGTCCCACCGTCGGGCAACCCGTTGAGCACGGAGATCTCAAGCCGGGTGCCGATGACCGTGACGGTGACGCCCACCGCAGTTCCGGCGGCATGTCGCAGCGCATTCGACAGGCTCTCCTGCACCACGCGGAACGCCGTGAGACTCGTCGTCGGCGGCAGCGGCAGGGGCTCAGCCGGAAAGTCGAGTTCGACGACGGCGCCGGAGCTGCGGGTGACATCGACCAATGCGGGAATGTCCTCGACGGTCGGCTGCGGAGCCAGGTCCGCATCTCGGCCCCCACGGAGGATTGCGAGCAGTCCCCGCATCTCCGTCAGCGCCTGCCTGGCCGATGAGGCCATCGAATCGAACTCACCGAGGCTGCGCTCATCAAGTCCGGGCAGCCGGTACTTCGCCGTGGTCGCCTGCACACTGATGACCGACATGCTGTGCGCGACGACATCGTGGAGTTCCTGAGCGATCCGGTTGCGCTCCTCCAGCTCCTGGCGCTTCGCCAGCTCCGCGGCACTGAGTTCGCGTTCGGATTCGAGCTGCCGGCGACCTTTGATGAGCAGGTTGCCGATGACGCCGATGATCCCGGCGCCGGCGGCGATCGACACAGTGGTGATGACGTTCGACAGCGCCCCGGGCAGCTCGCCGGCATGCGGCAGGAACAGGGAAAGCACACCGATGAGCGCACTGCCCGCCCACAGTGCGACGAGGTGGATCCAGCGGTGGCTCAGTCCGATGATGAGGTGGAGGAACACGAGAGCCAGCAGCGAGGTGACCGTGAACGGTCGGACCGCTCCCGAGATGTCCGCGGTGAGGAGGATTCCCGCCAGCTGACCGACGAGTCCGAGACCGATCGCCGGAATCGGCCAGCGCACGGCAAGGACGAGGGCGGCGCTCTGGGCAAGCGCTATGAGCATGGCGAAGACCGTCGGAACGTCGTAGAGAACCGTCGTCACCGGCCATGAGATCGCCACGAGAACGGCACCGACGAACACGGAGATCAGCCAGAACCACCCCTCACCGCCGGTGATCGCCTGGAACCTCGACGGCTTCGGTGACGCTGCGGGAGTCGCCGACGGTACGGTGGGCGCACCTGACGACTGTGACTGTGCTTGCGTGGCCGGAACCGCGACGGACGGAGCGTTCCTACGATCGTTCCGGCTCTGTGCAGCACCTGCCCCTTCGACATCGTGGGACAGGGCCGCACGAATCGCGACGATCTCGAGCAGCGCCATGGCATGGAGAACGAAGGGGAACGTCAGCAGCAGGATGATCCCGACGATGAACTGGAAGGTGGCCTCGGCTGCGAACCCGAGATCAGTGACCGGGGAGTTCGTCACCCACGCGACGACGAAGTCGACGGTGTTTCCGCCTCCGTCGGGGACGAACGCGCCCCAGAAGAAATGCGTGATCCCGCCCAGACCGCCGGCGAACCAGGCCAGGCAGACGGAGAACGTGAAGAGCCGGATCGGCAGGGCGAACACGGTTTCGAAGAGCAGGTCCAACCACGCGCGGGCATCGGACAGCGGAGCCAACCACCAGCGGAGTCCGCGTCCACGGGGACGGGGAGCCGCCTCGGTGATGGGCGCGCCCCACGCGCGGGCACGGCCCCGGGAGAGGTTGCCGAACGCGCGGGCGACGGTGAGCGTCAGCGGCAGGAGGATCACACCGACCCAGACGATGACCGTGGCGATCGAGATGGAGAACAGGGTGATGAGCACCGGGAACGCAATGAGCGAGATGAGCAGGCTCGGGGCGATGAGAACGGAATCGCGGCCGAGATTGCGCCACAGCCTGGCCCACCGCGAACGCGGTTCGCGAGGGGCCGGAGAGTCGGCGGCCGACGTTGCGTTCGGGCCGATCTGCGGAGGCTCTGCTGGGCGGGGCACGTCTCCAGCGTACGTGTCGGCGGGGGCGAGGGAGGTGAGATCGGGGGAGTGGTTCACAGCGTGATTCCTTCCTGAGCTGTCTGCGAGGCGGCCGGCGCAGGGGCGGCGGGGGCAGTGCCGCGAGATTCGAGGACTTTCGGGTGGAAGCGCGAGAGCATCCACACCCCGCCGATGCCGACGGCCGCGGAGACGAGCAGACCGATGACAGCCGGCGGCGTCAGTCCCGTGTATTCGCCGAAGAACGCGGCACCGATGATGACGGCAACGATCGGGTCGATGACCGTGAGACCGGCCAGCACCGTCTCGGCGGGGCCGCAGGCATACGCGGTCTGGACGAGCCAGAATCCCGCTGCCGAGGCCAGCCCGACCGCGGCCAGCAGCGCCCACCAGCGCAGACCGAATGTGTCGAGTCCGGGCAGACCCGACATGACGACCGACCGGGCCAGGACGTGCGTGGCCGCAGCGACCGTGCCGAAGACGATCCCGGTCATGACGACCCTAGGGATGTGGCCGGCGGAGCTGAACGAGAACAGTCCGGCGAAGAGGGTGAGGGCGATGAGCACGGCGAGCAGCCAGGTCACCGACTGTGCGTTCACGGAGATATCGTGGGCGAACCTCGCCGAGGTGGCCACGAAGGAGAAGATCCCGAAGAGCGTGACCGCGATGCTGATGAGCAGCGGAGCACCGAGGCGGAGACCGAAGTACCGCCGGCCGATGAGGACGGCGAAGACGAGCGAGACCGCGCCGATGGGTTGGACGATGGAGACCGGACCGAGTCCGAGTGCGATGACGTTGAGCACCGTGACCAGCCCCATGAGGCCGAGCCCGGTGACCCAGGTGGCGCGACGGCGCAGGCCGGGGGCCATGGTGGCCACGGCATGCTGCTGGAAGTGGGTTCCCAAGGCCAGGCAGAACGCTGCGGCGGTGGCGAGGATGACGGCGGTGATGATCATGACTCGAACATTAGGGAGGCGGTATGCGCCGGCACATCATACGCAGGAGTGAAATGGGTGCCGCACGTATCACCCATGAGGATGAAATTCGGTCGAAACCGGGCACGGTCGGCGGATTCTCGGGGATTGCGCGGGTTCCGTGACCACACTGTCCGGTAGGTTGGAACCATGCCGGGAATTGAGGATGCGCTGGGCGGGGACGGGGGAGCCGCCTCGGCGAGTGTGCCGCCTCCGTCGGAGACGACGATCAGGGTCGCCATCGTCGACGATCAGGCGATGGTGCGGCAGGGGTTCGGGGCACTGCTCGACGCACAGTCGGACATGCAGGTCGTCGGCAGCGCCGATGACGGATCCGCCGTCGTCGACCTCGTGCGCCAGACGAGCCCCGATGTCATCCTCATGGACATTCGGATGCCGACCCTCAACGGGCTCGACGCCACCCGAGCGATCTTCAACATGCCCGGAGCCCACCCGCGGGTCATCATGCTCACCACGTTCGACGCCGACGAATATGTGTTCTCCGCGCTGCGGGCCGGTGCCAGCGGATTCCTCCTCAAGGACGCCACCGCCGAGGACATGATCACCGCGGTCCGCGTCGTCGCCGGAGGGGAATCGCTGCTCGCGCCCTCGGTGACCCGCCGGCTCATCGCCGAATACGTCGCCGGGCCCACCGTGGCCAAGGACACCGCCGTGCTCGGCCAGCTCACCGACCGGGAGATCGACGTGATGACCCTGGTGGCGAAGGGGCACGCCAACGCCGAGGTGGCCGAGCAGCTCTTTCTCGCCGAACAGACCGTGAAGACCCACGTGTCGAGGATCCTGTCGAAGCTGGGTCTGCGCGACCGCACCCAGATCGTCGTCGCCGCCTACGAGTCCGGGCTGGTCGTCGCCGGGAGCTGAGGGCGTTCTGTTGCGGGCTTCGGGCTGGGAACGCCTGCTTAGGTGGTCAAAATGGTCACGCCGTGCTCGGTTTTCTGTGACCATTTCGCCCACCTGAGCGCATCGCAGATTGAGGAAAGTGCGGTCCGCCGGTCTGCCCGCCCGGTGACTGCCTGACTACTCGCGGGCGAAGCGGGCGCCGAGGTCTTTGACGATCGTTTCGGCCGATCCGTCCTGAGCGCTGCGGTAGCCGGTGCCCGCCCACAGATGAAGACCGTGCGGGTCATCAGCCTTCTTCGCCGCGACCCGGAACTCCTTCGTCAGATGGTGCACAGCAGGGTAGGCGTCGACGGCGACCGGGTCGAACTTCCGCACGAAGTCATTGACCAGTGCTCGTGCAGGCCGACCCGTGAATGCCCTGGTCAGCTGGGTGTCGGTGAACTCATCGGCGGCGAGTGCGGCCCGATGCGTCGAAGCTGTCCCCGCCTCGTCGGAGCGCAGCAGCAGAGTGCCGACGACGACTGAGCTCGCCCCCGCGCCGAGGAGGTCGCCCACCATGGCCTCACCGTCGACTCCGCCGCCCGCGGCCACGGGCAGGGCCAACTCGGCGAGGATGTCGCGGACGAGATCGACGGTGGCACGGTCTTCGATGATCCGCGTCGGATCGGCGGTTCCCGAATGCCCGCCGGCGCGCGGACCTTGGACGATGAGCCCATCGACCCCGACTTCGGCGGCTGCACGAGCCTCGGGAACCGAGGTCACCGTGGCGACGACCTGAGTGCCGACGGCATGGAGGCGGTCGACCGTCTCGGCGGTGGGCAGATTGAACGTCAGCGAGACTAGGGGGACGGGGTGCTCGGTGAGCCAATCGAGCTTGGCGTCGAAGTGATCGTCGTCCTCGACCGGTTCGGGATCGAGCGTGATCCCGCGTGCGGCAGCGGCCGGTTCGAGCGCGGTGACGAAGTCGTCGAAGGCCATGCGGTCGACGGGGACGGGATTCGGGGCGAAGAGGTTGACGCCGAAGTTCGAGGTCGTCTCTCGCATCCGTGTGATAAGCGGAGCGAGGGCCTCGGCGGTGAGATAGCCGCCCGCGACGAAGGGGAATCCACCGGCCCGAGCAACCGCCTCGGTGAGTTCGGGCGTCGTCGTCCCACCGGCCATGGGCGCGCCGATAATGGGCAGCGGGGTCTTCGCGAAGGCGATCGTCACGGTTCTCTCCTTGCTCTCGGCCGGAACCGGGCTCGGTGTCTGTCGCCGAGCCCGGCGGCCGCTTGGTCGGGGATGCTCATCGCCATTCTCACACGGTCGAGCGAAGCGAGTATGACTCGTTCGGTCGACGGTATCCCTCGGAAGTATCGGTCGGCGGGGGAGAGGTCGGCTCTCCGGCGTGATGTGGAAGGGCAGATGGGGTTCCTAACTTTGGTGTCAATGCATCCGGTCGCACGTGATCGGCACTGAATGACCCTGACACTGAACGACTCTGACGAGGAACCGATATGACACTGGCACTCAACGACCCGCTGCCGTCCGATGACCACGATGACGTGCCGCTGCTCGCTGCGAGAATCGCCCCGAACTCAGCGCCCGCTCCGCTTCACGGTCATGCCAACCCTCGCAACGACAAAGTCGAGCGCAGCAGCAGCCCGACCAAGCCCCACCGCGACCGGGCCATCGATCTCCTTCGCTTCGGCTGCCTCGTCGTCGTGGTCATCCTCCACTCGATGATGAGCGCGGCGGTGGTCGGCCCCGATGGTGCTGTGGAGCCGACCGTCGCGCTGTCCGGCACTCCAGGATTCGCTGCCGCATCGTGGTTCTTCCAGATCATGCCGCTGTTCTTCATCATCGGCGGATACGCAGGCATCACCGGCTGGCGCCGCGCTCGTGCCCGTGGCGGCACCTGGACCGATTATCTGCGTGCTCGCCTGCGCAGGCTCGCTGTGCCCGTCGCCGTGCTCATCGGCCTCGCCGGTATCGGGCTGTCCGTGGCCGGCGAGCTCGGAGTTTCGGCCGACCTCCTCGGTGAGGCCAGCCTGCGCATCGGCCAGCCGCTGTGGTTCCTCGCCGTCTACGTCGGCCTCTCCGCTGTGGTGCCGATTGCCGTGCATTTCCACGAAACCGCGCCGAGGCGGTCGCTCGCAGCCCTCTCCGGTGCCGTCATCGTCGTCGATGGTCTGGTCGCGGTCACGGGTATGACCGGGCTCGGCTACTTGAACTTCCTGTTTGTGTGGCCTTTGGTTCAGCAGCTTGGGTTCTTCTACGCCGATGCGCTCGATCGCCCCGTGCGCAGGCCCATCACCTGGTTCGTGCTGGTGGCCGCGCTGCTGTCCCTGGTCGGACTCGTCGCGACCGGCGTGTACAGCCCGAACATGCTCGTCAACCTCAATCCACCGACCGGTGCCCTTGTCCTGCTCGGGGTGGTCCAGATGTGTGGCCTGCGCTTCGGCCACGCTCGGTTGAGCCGAATGCTCAACGCCGCGGACGAGAACACGACCACCTCCACCGGCGAGGCGGCTCTTGACCCTCGAGTCCTCCGGGCGCAGATCTGGGGTTGGCTCATCGTCTGGGGTAATCGGTATGGGATGCACGTCTACCTGTGGCATATGAGCATCGTCATCATCCTCATCGGCGGGCTGGGCACTCTTGCCCAGGCGGTGTCTCTCGTGCCGGGTGCCTCCGGGCTCGTCCTTCCGGAGATCGGTTCGTCATGGTGGTGGGCCACGCGTCTGCCCTGGCTGATCGTCGTGATGGTGTTGTCCGGCCTTGTGGCGATGGCCGCCGAGCGGATTCCGTTTCCATCGGAACAGCGACTCGCCGCAGTCGGTCGAACGATCGCCGAGATCGCTCGCGAGATGCGCGGGCAGGGTTCGGCGGCTTCCCACGTTGACGCCGACGAGGTCGCCCCAGCTGCTCCCCGTGCAGGAGCCGACGACGTGACCCCGACTCTCGGTCACCCGCGGCTGCGGGCCGCCATCGCGGTCGGTGCCGCCACAGCCGGCATCGCCGTTGCGCTGCTCGTCGGGATCGCCCCGTTGATCTGGACGTTTGTCGCGTTCAGTCTGCTCATCGCCTCGCTCACCATTTCAGCTGGGCTGACTCCGCGGAGGTGACCGCGCAGGGCTGATCCGGCAGCTGTGCCCGGCCCGCGTGGCGAGCCTGGCACAGATGGGACGCGCGAGTCACTCCACCGCGGCGGCCAACTGGTCGGTGACGGTTCCCCACCCGTCGAAGAAGCCGAGTTCTTCGTGGCAGGCCCGCTGTTCGGGGCTGCCGTGTCGGACGATGGCTTGGTAGTCGGCGCCGTCGGGATGGTCACCGAGGATGATCTCCGTGGTCATCGCGACTGGGTCCGGTAGGGCCGGATGCCAGGAGCTGCTGACCGCATTCGTGAATACGAGTCGGCTGCCCTCTTCGATGACGAGGAACACGGCGTCGACATGAGGATGCCATTCGGTTCCGTCCTCGCTCATCTGGGTGACGAAGGCGCCGCCCGGGGCGAGTTCGAGGGAGTCGACGCGCAGCTGCAGCGGTGCCGGAATCCACCACTGGGCAAGTCGATCCGGTGTCGTCCAGGCATCCCACAGAGCCTGCTTCGGGGCGCGGATGACGCGGTGGATGCTGAGGTCGAGGTCTGGATTCTGATTCCGGGTGCGAGAGAGATGGGCGGTCATGATTCCTCCTGGGTGACGAACTGCTCGAGCCGATCGGTGCTCTCTTCCCAGATCCGCCGCTGTTCCTCCAACCAGCCCGTAAGCAGGTGGAAGCGATTGTGATTGAGCACGCAGGTGCGTACTCGCCCGGACTTCTCGGTCGTGATCAGTCCGCACGATTCGAGGCTGCGCATATGCTTCATAAAGGACGGCAGCGAAATCGACAGCGGGCTCGCCAGCTCCCCGACGCTGGCCGGACCCACGCCGAGACGCGCGATGACCCTGCGTCGAGTGGGATCTGCCAGAGCCGCAAACATCGCGTCGAGCTCATCCGAATGAATCTGATGCTTAGCCATGAGGCTAAGCATTACACCCTTTTGGCCTAGTGCGGAAGAGGAAACCGAGGATAAACGCGTCGAAAAATGACAATCATCGACGACATATGACATGCAGTGACAATGCGCGTCACCGGGCATGCACGAACGGGAATCGGCCACTCACACTGAAGCTCACCGCAGATGCAGCGGTGCCCATCAGTGAAGGAAAGGATCCGCCGTGAGTTCACCCCGTTTCGAACCCACCACACCCGCCGGAATCTCGACCCGATCGGTGCACTCGGGAGCTATGCCCGAAACACACACCGGTGCGGTCGTGGCCCCGATCTTCCAGACCTCAACCTTCATGATGGATACCCCGGGGCAGACTCGCGCCGGTTTCGACTACGCGCGCACGGGCACCCCGAATCGCAGCGACCTCGAACAGGCTCTGTGCGAATTGGAAGGGGCGTCGTTCGCGGCGGCCGTGAACTCGGGAACGTCGGCCGAGGTGGCCGTGTTCTCCGCGCTGCTGCGTCCCGGTGACGAGGTCATCCTGCCCCGCGACGTCTACGGCGGGACCTTCCGGCTCCTGCAGAACGAGTACGTGCGCTGGGGCGTGGCCATCCGCACCGTCGACCTCACCGACACCGCGGCGCTCGCCGCCGCCATCAATGAGAACACCGCGATCATCTGGGTCGAGACACCGAGCAATCCCGGTCTCGACATCATCGACATCGCCGAGGCGGCCCGGCTCGCCCACCGCGCGAATGCACTCCTGGCCGTGGACTCGACCTTCGCGACCCCGGTGCTGCAGCGTCCGCTGGAGCTCGGTGCCGATATCGTCGTCCACTCGACGACGAAATTCATCAACGGTCACTCCGATGTCATCGGCGGTGCCGTCCTCACCGGTGATGGGACGACCTGTCCCCGAGCCGCCGAGGTGGTCGACCGTCTCGAGAACCACCTCGCGTCCGTCGGGCTGGGTATCTCCCCGTTCGACGCCTGGCTGACCAGGCGCGGGATCAAAACCCTGCCGGTGCGGATGAAGGCGCACTGCGCCAATGCGCAGGCGGTGGCCGAATGGCTCGAGACTCGCGATGAGGTGGCCGATGTGATCTACCCGGGCCTGCCGTCGCACCCGGGGCATGAGGTGGCGAAGCGGCAGATGAGCGGGTTCGGGGGAGTGGTGTCCCTGCGCACCGACACCGAGGAGCGGGCGTTGTCCCTGGTGGCGAACACGAAGCTCATCACTCTGGCCGAGTCGCTCGGAGGAGTTGAGTCACTCATCGACCACCCGGCGACGATGACGCATCTGTCCGTGGCAGGCAGCGAGGTCAGCGTTTCCGGCAGGTTCATCCGCCTGTCCGTCGGCATCGAGGACATCGATGACATCCTCGCTGACCTCGCCCAGGCCTTGGATGCCACGGCGGAGGGATCGGCCGTGGCGCCATCTGACCTTGACTCAAGCCGTATTGCCGACCCGGATGCCTCGGTTATCGGAGTCTCGGTCCTCGCATAGCCGGCAGCCATCACGCACCGGCAGCGTCACATCCCACCCCGAGTGGCACGTCCTCCCGGTGCTTCGGCATCCCTCACTCATTGTGGCGAAACACCTCCTTGCACCGGGGTAATTCGCCGCGAAGGGTGAGGGATGCTCAGGTACGGCACGGCGTGAGGAGCGCGCGGGGATCCAGAGTCCACCGAGGATCCCGTGTCCGTGGTCACAGGGTGTCGGGAAAACCCGACGTGGGGTCGGAGGTCTTCGTGCTGTTCGCGCGCCCACGGCTCCCGTAGCGTTATTGCTATGAGTGAGAAGACCCCCGAGAACCCGCAGGATCAGGAGCCGTTCGGCCCCGATCCGCAGGAGACTCAGACCCCCGAGGTGGATCCCGGCGAGTCCGCGGACGATCACGGCACCGCGGAATCTGCCCCCGGCACGATCGAGCGCGAAGAGTCCATCAGCGCCGAAGCCATCGTCAACGCTCCGCCGACCACCGAGGTGGACGCGACCGAAGTCGACGAACCGACCGCTCGCGAAGCCGGCGAGTTCCGGACGAAGCCCGTCGACCTCGATGTTCCCTTTGCAGCGGGGTCGACCCGAGTGATGGGATCAGGCGACCAGGCTCAGCGACCTGACTACCCGCCGATGAACCCCACCCGGCCAGTCACCCACACGACCCCGATGGCTCCTGCCCAGCCGGGCACCCACACCCATCCCTCGGCTCAGGCCGCACCATCCGGGTACGCCCCTTCGAACACCCCGAACTACCCCGCACCGCCCGGCCACGCCCCTCAGCCCGGACCGCACCCCGCCGCGCAGTTCGGTCGGCCCGCCCCGAACGCGCAGCCGATGCCAGCTGCACAGCCGATGCCACGTCAACGGCCGCCTCGGCGAATGAAGCCGCGACGCGAACCCGTCGCATACGCACCGGTCACCGGTTCGCTGCCGCTCAGCCGTGAAGACGTCACGGAGATCCCCGCCGACGGCCCCATCACCTGGCCCAAGCGCCCCACCGGAATCATCGGCGTCGCGAACCTCGTGCTCTCCGCCCTCCTCGGCCTGATCTGGGCGTGGATACCGCTCGGACTGCTGTTCACCGGCATCGGCGGAATCTTCGCCCTCGGTCTCGGCGTCCTCGCCCTCCTCGTCTGGGTTCTCGTCCAGCAGGGCGCGAACAACGCCGAACGCTACCGAGCCGAACTCATCTACTCCGATAAGATCCCCGTCCCGAAGATCGAAAGCAGCAATCGCGATCCCGGCATGGGCCGCTTCCTCCACAACCGCTGGCTGCAGGTGAAATCCGGTGCCTTCTGGCGCTCGACCGCCCACCACTACATCAAGATGCTCCTCGGCCTGATCGTCGTCGCCGGCACCATCGCAGCGATCTGCGGGTCCATCTTCGGCATCTTCGCGGCCATCAACCCCCACGGAGTCAACACCTTCTTCATCGGTGAATCCATCGACGGACCGGCCCGTATCGGTGTGGCCATCGGCGCCGTCATCGTCCTCGCCAGCTCGCTGGCCATCCTCTGGTTCGCCCCGTTGCTCGACCGTGCCCTCGATCGGGCGCTGCTCTCACCGGCCCGCACTGTGGCGCTGCAGGCAGAGGTCACCGAACTCGACCGGGCCCGCATGGCCGGCATCGAGGCGGCCGCCGCCGAACGCCTGCGCATCGAACGCGACCTCCACGACGGAGCCCAGCCCCGCCTCGTCGCGCTGACCATGACCCTGGGAATGGCGAAGACGAAGATCGACTCCGACCCGGAACGGGCGAAGGAACTCGTGTCCGAAGCCCACGCCGAGGCGAAGGGCATCGTCACCGAACTCCGTCAGCTCGCCCGCGGCATCCACCCCGCCGTCCTCACCGACCGCGGACTCGACGCCGCCGTCTCCGCTCTGGCAGGTCGTGCGACGATCCCCGTCGATGTCGATGTTCGACTCGAGGGCCGGATCGGGCGCGAAGCCGAAGCCGTGTCCTACTTCGTCGTCGCCGAATGCCTGACGAACATCACCAAGCATTCGGGTGCGACTCACGCCAGCGTGTTCATCGCCCCGACCGAGTTCGGTGTGCAGATCGTCGTCACCGACAACGGCCACGGCGGAGCACGCGTCGACCGCTCCGGGCGTCACACCGGAATAGCCGGTCTCATCGACCGGGTCGAAGCCGCTCGTGGCACACTGAACCTGACCAGCCCCGCAGGTGGGCCAACGACTGTAGTTGTGGAGGTGCCATGCGCATCGTAATCGCTGAAGACTCTGCCGTCCTGCGGGCCGGACTCGAACGGCTGCTCGCCGACGCCGGACATGAGGTCATCGCTGCCGTGCCCGACGCCAACGAACTCCTCGCCGTCGTCCACAACGATCCGCCGGACCTCGCCGTCATCGACGTGCGCATGCCTCCGACGTTCACCGATGAGGGCATCCGCGCCGCCGTCCTCATCCGCAAGCAGAACCCGGACGTCAAGGTTCTCGTGTTCAGCCAGTACGTGGAAGAGCAGTACGCGTCCGAACTCATCGCCGAGAACACCGGCGGCTTCGGCTACCTGCTCAAAGACCGCGTCGCCGATGTCGAGGACTTCCTCGCCGCCGTCGATGAGGTCGCCGGAGGCGGCACCGTGCTCGACCCGGAGGTCGTGTCCCAGATCCTCGTGCGCACGCGCAAGAAGGACGGACTGTCGACCCTGAGCCCACGCGAAATCGAAGTCCTCCAGCTCATGGCCGAAGGCAAATCCAACGCCGCCATCGCCCGCACTCTCTACCTCAGTGCCGGTGCCGTAGAAAAGCACATCTCCTCGGTGTTCACGAAGTTCGGCCTCACCGCCGACACCTCGGACAACCGCCGAGTCCTCGCCGTCCTCACATTCCTCGGAGCCTAGAATGCCCAGCACAGTGCGCATCAGCGAATCCGCCCGCGTCGGTCTGCGCGCGGTCCTGATCATCCTCGCCGCCGTCGTCCTCCTCATCCCTGTCATCGTCAGCACCGCCCAGGGCGCCTCCCGCCTCGACTACGGGCGGATCGAAGCGAGCGAACCGCTGCCGAAGGCGATGAAGGAACCCAAGATCGGCCTCGACTCCGGCGGTGCCGTCGACATCAAGACCGCCGACGTCGCCGAGGCGACCGTCAAGCTCACCGGCACCGGTCCCCGCGACAGCTCCGCGAACCTCGAGGTCGACAGCAGAGCCGATACCGCCGAGGTGGACCTGAAGAACGGCGGGAAACTGGAGAACACCCGGTTGACCGTCACCATCCCGACCAGTGTGGCGAAGGACCTCGCCCTCGACTTCGACGGCAACTACGGCCGGTTCGACGTCACCGGTGACTTTGCGGAGATCAACGCCGACACCGGCGGTGGAACCGCGAGCGTGACCGGTTCGGCGAAGAAGGTGCGGACCTCCAGCGATTGGGGTGCGACCTACTTCGACGGTGACTTCGGATCGGTGTCGGCCAAGACCGGGGTCGGCGCCATCGAAGGAGAGAACCTCACCGTCAGCGACCGCATCGACGTGGTCAGTTCGACGGGAACCGTGGACCTCGACTTCACCAACCAGGCGATGCCCACCGGCGGAATCATCGCGAAGACCGAAGAAGGCTCGATCGACCTGCGGGTGCCGAATCTCGAGCTCACGTCAGAAGAGCTGGATGAGGACTTCTTCTATCGGATCAACGCGAAGTCCAATGACGGCACCGTCGACCTCGCCTCCGACCTGAAGAAGTACGACGTGGCGGAGGACCCGAAGGAAGCCAAGGGCAAGACCCTCGTTCCGATCTCGGCCACAGCCGACACTGGTACCGTCACAGTCAACCAGAACTGAGAAACGACCGGCGCACGGGCGGGCTCGAATTCGGGCCCGCCCGTGCGGCGTCTGAGGGGTCGACGACCATGCAGATCACCGTCTTTGGAGCCACCGGAACCTTCGGCAGGCAGCTGGCTCCCCAGCTGCGCGAACGCGGCCACACAGTCATCGCCGCCCATCGCAGCAACGGGGTCGACACGGTGACCGGCCAGGGAGTCGCCGAGGCGGCCGAGGGCAGCGATGTCCTCGTCGACTGCGTCAACCAGCTGACGATCAATGCCGACAAAGCCATCGACTTCTTCTCCCGCAGCTCACGCTCGATCGCCGAAGCCGCTGCCCGGCAGCCCGGTACTTCCGTGGCCGTCCTGTCGATCGCGTTTCGTCCGGAGACCGCCGAGTCGCGGCTGATGGGCTACTACCAGGGCAAGGCGATGCAGGAGCGCATCTTCCGCCGGCTCATCCCGGACGAGCAGCTGCTGATGTTCCGGTCCGCCCAATGGTTCGAACTCGTCGACACGATGACGATCAAGGCCGGGCCGCTGCGTTTCGTGCCGAAGATGCGCGTGCAGGCCCTGGCCGTCGCCGAGGCGGCACGCATGATGGCCGAGGCCATCGACGCACGCGAGACCGGCACCATCGAAGTCGCCGGCCCCGAGATCAGCGATTTCGCCGAGATCGCCCGCAGACTGACCACCGCGCGAGCCGAGAAAGCAGGGACGAAACCGCCGAAGATCGTCGGCATTCCGTTGCCCGGCCCGATGGCCCGCGACGGCCTCATCCCACCGTCACCGAGGATGTCCGACGTGACCGTCGACGAATGGCTGCGATCGGTCTGAGCCCCGACCGATGCGCTGAGTACCGCACATCGGGTCGAGTTCGAACCCTGAGCAAGGCGTAACATCCGTTCCGGAGGTTGAAATGGATTGGATGGAATACGGGCTCAACGGGACCGACGCGGTCAGGATCGTCGTCTCGTGCGTGGTCTTCTACTTCGGGATCATTCTGCTCCTGCGCATCTTCGGTCAGCGCACTCTGGCGAGCCTGTCGAGCTTCGATGTGGCCGCGATCATCGCCATCGGAGCGATCATCGGGCGGTCCATCCTCGGTGATACCCCGACTCTTGCGGCCGGCATCTTGGGTCTGGCGACCCTGCTGATCCTGCAGGCGCTCAGCGGAGTCGGGCGGCGCTTCGGATTCGTCCGCAGAGTCGTCAACTCTCCGGCCGTGGTGCTCATGGCCGGTGGTGAGATCCTCGCGGACAATCTGTCGCGGAGCCACGTCGACCACGACGAACTCATCGCGAAGCTGCGGTCAGCTGGTATCCGCAACCGTGGTGAGGTGGCGTGCGCGATCCTCGAATCGACGGGTCAGATCAGCGTCATCCGGCGTGGTGCCCCGATCTCCGATGAGATGCTCACCGGCATCGTCGGCGCAGACCGGGTGCCCCGCGACGGCTGAGGCTCAGCCGAGGCGCACCCGGCTGTCCCGCCCAGCCACCGTCGACAGGCCCCGCATCACGGATCAGTCGAGCCCGAGCACCCGTGCGCCGTTGGTCCACAGCACCGAGCGCATCCAGTCATCGCCGAGTCCCAGGGCCGCGAGGCCCGAGATCTGGTCGACGTACGGGTAGGGGATGTTGGGGAAATCCGAGCCGAGGATGATCTTGTCCTCAAGTCTGGCCAGGCGTTCGCGGTAGGCGGGGGTCACCTCGGTGGGGGAGGAGAAGTACCCGGAGGCGAACATCGTCGTATCAAGGAAGACGTTGTCGAACTTCTCGGCGAGATCGGCGAATTCGTCGTACTCGGGCATGCCCATGTGCGCGATGACGAACTCAAGCTGCGGGAACCGCTCGAGGACGTTCGCCACCGCCTGCGGGCCGGTGTACTTGCCGACAAGTGGAGCGGATCCGGCGTGGATGACGATGGGCACGCGGGCTTCTTCGAGCGCTTTCCACGCGGGGTTGAGGACCGCATCGTCGGGGGAGAACACGCCGACCTGGACGTGGACCTTGAACAGCTTCGCCCCGGCGGCCAGCGCCTTCGGCACGTAGTCGGCGGCTTCGGGTTCGGCATAGAGCGTGCCGCAGTGGATGACGTCGTCGTGGGCGGCGGCGAATTCGGCGTTCCACTCATTCAGCCACGCGGCCATGCCGGGCTTGTGCGGGTAGGTCAGGGCCGGGACGGCGCGCAGGCCGAGTTCGCGGACGATGTTGAGGCGGGTGCCCTCGTCGAAGCGGTAGTTGATCGGCCAGTCGCGGCCGTAGTTGTCCGCGGCGTTGTCGAAGTACTCCCACACCTTGTCGAGCACGTTCTGCGGAAGGAAGTGGACGTGGATGTCGGCGAGTCCCGGCAGGCCGAGGGTGCGGACATAGTTGGGGACCTCGGCATCGGTGCGCGGGGGAGCGGTCATCGTGTCGGGGACCTCGAAAGCGCGACCGATCGTCGTCTCCGGAGCGGGATTCGCGGTCGCTCGGGCGGGTGATGGGGTCTGAGTCGCTGCATCATCGGAGTCGTTCATGGCCCCACTCTATGACCTCGCCGCCGCCGACTCAGGGGACGGTCCGGAGTTCGGCCCGACTGATGCGATGTTTGCCGACACGGGCGGCGGTCGGTCCTCAGCGCTCGTCCATGCCCGGCGCATAGACTGCCCGCATGAGGCTGCGCGATCCGTTTACGATCCCTACCCCGTCCCAGGTCAGACCCGTGGGACAGGCGCCGTTCTGGACTCCTGGGCAGACCGTGACCTGGACGTTCCGGCGTTTCGACTTCGACCGTGACCGCGCCGAGGTGGCCCGCCCGATGCGTGTCATCGCGGATGGACCCGACGGTGCCGTCCTGTGGTTGGCCGGGGGTACGCCGACGCAGGAGACCCGGATCGTCGGGTGGGAGGAGACGAACGCCCACGACGTGCCGTTGAAGGCCCGGTTCCGACCTCTGGCCGAGGCGCCCACCAGGATCAATGTCGAGGGCACGTGGCGGGGCCGCGGGGTGCTCAAGATCGTTCCGCCGCAGGTTCCGTTCTCCGTGTGGGTGCTGCTCAAAGATGCTGGGGACGGTGTCGATCGTCCGGAGATCGGCGGCGTGCGGGTCGAGTGGTACATCAATCTTGAGTCCACGCACCAACGCACCGATGATGCGCTGTTCACCAGCGATCACATCCTCGATATCACCTTCCCGGTCGCGTCTATGCCTCTGCATGCCGAGGACGGTCGGCTCGATCCGACAGGCGCAGTGTTCAAGGACGTCGACGAGCTCGCCGCGGCGGCGAACTTCGGGGCGTGGCCGAGGGAGTGGTCGGAGATCATCCGGGACAATGGCAGCCACCTGCTCGACCACCTCGGCGATTTCGGGTGGGCCTTCGATCCCGACTGGGAGACGGCGGCTCGTGATCTGGTGGGGAGGGCTCGACTGGGTGCTGCCTCGGTGTCAGAAAAATCGTTCGATCAGGAACATCGGGCGATCCCGAATGGTTGTTATGACCGACAGCATCGGTGATCGTCGCGGATGCACCTGTCGCCCCACTGAAGCACACAAGTGAAGAATGATCTGCTGCTGAAAGGAACCGTCTCCATGACGACCAACCATCGGATTCGCCTGAACTCGCGCCCTGTGGGCGCTCCCACTGCAGAGAACTACCTGTTCGACGAGGTACCTGTGCCGACCCCGGGCGAGGGGCAGGTGCTGCTGCGCACCCTCTATCTCTCGCTCGATCCGTACATGCGCGGGCGGATGTCGGACGCGAAGTCCTACGCCAAGCCCGTCGAGGTCGGCGATGTCATGGTCGGCGCCACCGTGTCCGAGGTCGTCGAATCCAATGCCGAGGGCTTCGCCGCCGGTGAGATCGTGCTCGGCTACGGCGGTTGGCAGGAGTATTCGGTCGAGTCGACCGGACACCTGCGCAAGATCGACCCGGAGCTCGCGCCGATCTCCACCCACCTCGGTGTGCTCGGAATGCCCGGGTTCACTGCGTACGCGGGTCTGCTCGAGATCGGTCAGCCCAAGGAGGGTGAGACCGTGGCCGTGGCCGCTGCGACCGGCCCCGTCGGATCCGTCGTCGGGCAGATCGCGAAGATCAAGGGAGCGACAGCCGTCGGCATCGCTGGCGGCCCCGACAAGGTCGCTCACCTGCGAGAGCTCGGTTTCGACGTGGCACTCGACCACCGGAGCGGGAACCTCAAGAATGAACTCGCCGAGGCGGTCCCACAGGGAATCGACGTCTATTTCGAGAACGTCGGCGGAGACGTGTTCAACGCGGTCCTGCCGCGTCTGAACACCTTCGGTCGCGTGCCCGTCTGCGGACTCGTGGCGAACTACAACCTCACTTCGCTGCCGGAGGGCCCGGACCGTTCGGGTGCGCTCATGGGGCAGATCCTGACGAAGTCGCTGTTGGTCCGCGGATTCATCCAGACTGAGTTCGCCGAGCGTCTGACCCCGCAGTTCCTCGAGGACATGAGCGGCTGGCTCAAGGAGGGCAAGGTCCGTTTCCGCGAGGACATCCGTCCCGGTCTCGACAAGGCTCCCGAGTACTTCAACGATCTGCTCACCGGTGGTAACTTCGGCAAGATGGTCGTCGCCGTGGGCGCCGAGAGCTGAGGCTTCCGATTAGTCACTGAATCGGAAACGAGGAGGCGGCGTCGGCCAGTTCTGGTCGTCGCCGCCTCTTTTTGTGAGTGAGGTCGGTATTGCTGGTTAGCCGGGCAGGTACTCGGTGACTGGGAACGAAGCTCTCACAATCTGACGCAGATCGCTCAGACTCGAATTCTCATCGACCTGTCCCGCGGCCCGAGCCTGGACGAGCAGATTGCCGATAGCCGTCGCCTCGACAGGGCCGGCGAGCACTCTGAGGCCGGAGTGATTCGCGGTGAGCTGGCAGAGCAGCGTGTTCTGCGAACCACCGCCGACGATGTGGATCGTCTCCACACTCCTTCCCGTCAGCTTCTCGGCCGCCGCAAGGGTCTTGGCGTAAGCGGCAGCGAGGGATTCGAGGATGGACCGGACCACCTCGGCGCGGGTGTGCGGAGGTTCGACGCCGTGCTCACGGCACCAATCACGTATACGGGTGGGCATATCCCCGGGCGGAGTGAACCGGTCATCGGACGGATCGAACACTGCGACGGGCGCTTCGATCGCCGCCGCCTCGGCGAGCAGGGTCTCAAGATCCGAGCTGCGCTGGGCGTCGGTGGCGTCGTGTTCCCACTGCCGCATCGATTCGCTCAGCAGCCACAGTCCTGAGACGTTCTTGAGGAACCGGATCGTCCCGTCGACTCCGCCTTCGTTGGTGAAGTTCGCCTGGCGTGCTTCTTCGGTGACGACGGGGGCGTCGATCTCGAGTCCGACCAAGGACCAGGTGCCGCTGGAGATATAGGCGCAGTTCGGCCCGTCCATCGGCACGGCCACCACCGCCGAGGCGGTGTCATGGCTGCCCACGGCCGTGACCTGGGTCGGCTCAGTCGTTCCGAGACGCCCAGTGACCGGTGCGCTGAGTTCTCCGATGCGTTCGCCGGGAGAGACGAGCGCAGGCAGCAGATCGCTCGGCAGTCCGAGGCGCTCCTTAAGGCCGACGTCCCAGTGCCCGTCGCGGACCGAGAGCAGGCCGGTCGTCGAAGCATTCGTCAGCTCGGTGCGCATCTGCCCGGTCAGCCAGAAAGCGATGAGATCGGGAATGAGCAGCGCCCGGTCGGCCAGATCGAGGAACCCGGACTCGGCTTCGACCGCGAATTGGAAGACGGTGTTGAAGTCGAGGTGCTGCAGACCATTGTGGGTGAAAAGCTCATCGGGGGCGACGAGCTCGTGGACGAGCTCAACTCCACGCAGATTCCGCCCGTCCCGGTAATGATGCGGAATCCCGAGCAGGTCTCCGTCGCGGAGCAGCCCATAGTCAACGGCCCATGAGTCGATGCCGATGCTCACGAGCCCCGGACTTCTGTGGATGGCTTCTCGGAGGCCCGCACTCAGATCGGCGAAGAGCGACTGGATGTTCCAATGCATGCTTCCGCCTAGGAACTGAGGCACATTGGCAAACCGCGCCACGGGCTTCATCCGCAGCACACCATCGCTCACTCCACCGAGGATGACTCGTCCGCTCGTGGCGCCCAGGTCGACCGCGGCGAGAGTGAGACCGGCAGCAGATTCAGTGGTGTCCATATGTATGAGGATCTCCGTTTGCGTGCGGCTTAGCGCAGGAACGCTGCGGCGACACCGGCGTCGACGGGTACGTGCAGGCCGGTCGTATGCGAGAAGTCGGAAGTGCACAGCGCATAGACGGCGTTGGCCACATTCTCCGGGACGACTTCACGGCCGAGGATGGTCCGCTGAGCATAGAACTTGCCCAGGTCCTTTTCCTCCACCCCATAGGTCTTCGCGCGCTGCGCACCCCAACCGCCGGCGAAGATTCCCGAACCGCGCACAACGCCGTCGGGGTTGATGCCGTTGACACGGATTCCGTGTTCGCCGAGTTCAGCCGCGAGCAGACGCACCTGATGAGCTTGATCGGCTTTCGTCGCCGAGTAGGCGATATTGTTCGGTCCGGCGAAGACGGAGTTCTTCGAGGAGATGTAGACGATGTCACCGCCGAGCCCTTGGTCGACGAGGATCCGGGCGGCATTCTTCGACACGAGGAACGATCCCTTGGCCATGACATTGTGCTGGAGGTCCCAATCGGCCTCGGTCGTGTCGAACAGCGACTTCGACAGGGACAGCCCGGCATTGTTGACGATGAGATCGAGACCGCCGAAAGCGAGCACCGCCTCATTCAAGGCCGCCTGCACTCCGGCCTCATCGGAGACATCGGCGGCGACACCGATGGCGACATCGGTCGAGCCGAGCTCGGTCGCAACCTCCTGCGCTTTGGCCCGGTCGAGATCGGCGATGACGACGCAGGCCCCCTCGGCGACGAGGCGAGTGGCGATCGCCTTGCCGATCCCCGAAGCGGCACCGGTGACGAACGCGATGCGACCGGCCAGTGGCTTTGGTGCAGGCCTGCGCTGCAGCTTGGCTTCCTCGAGCGCCCAGTATTCGATGCGGAACTTCTCCGCCTCGCTGATGGGAGCGTAGGTCGACAGCGCTTCGGCTCCGCGCATGACGTTGATGGCATTGACGTAGAACTCACCGGCCACCCGCGCCGTCTGCTTGTCCGCGCCATAGGAGAACATGCCCACCCCCGGAACGAGGATGATCGCCGGATCAGCCCCGCGCATGGCGGGTGATTCAGCATCGGCGTGGCGGTCGTAATAGGCCGCATAATCGGCTCGGTAGGCCTCGTGCAGTGCCGGGAGCGCGGCGATGACCTCCTCCACCGAGGCGGCCGCCGGCAGGTCGATGACCAGCGGCTTCACCTTCGTGCGGAGGAAATGATCCGGGCAGCTCGTGCCGAGTTCGGCCAGAGCGTTGAGCTTCTCCCCGGCGAGGAATTCGAGCACTGCAGGTTCATCGGTGAAGTGCCCGACCATCGTCTTGTCCGCCGAAGCGAGTCCGCGCAGGTGCGGAGCCAGAGCTGCGGCCTTGGCTCGACGTTCATCGGGAGGCAGCGCCGCGTATTCCGCACGCTCGGCTCCGAATGGATCTGGGCGACCGTGCTCGGCAATATAGTCCGCCGCGGTGTCGATGATCCACCGTGAGTTGGCTTCGGACTCCGCCGAGGTGGCTCCCCATGCCGTGATCCCGTGACCACCGAGGATGGTGCCGATGGCCTGCGGGTTCTCCGCCTTGATCGCTGCGATGTCGAGGCCGAGCTGGAAACCGGGGCGACGCCACGGCACCCAGACGACCAAGCCGTCGAAGATCGTCTTCGTCAGTTCCTCACCGTCGGTCGCGGTGGCGATGGCGATTCCGGAATCCGGGTGGAGGTGGTCGACGTGGGCGGCATCGACGAGTCCGTGCATGGCGGTGTCGATCGAAGGTGCTGCACCGCCCTTGCCGTGCAGGGTGTAGTCGAAAGCAGCCACCATCTCGTCTTCGCGTTCGACACCGGGGTAGGTGTTCTCCATCGCCCGCAGCCGGTCGAGGCGGAGGACCGCGAGTCCCTCGGGAGTCAGTGTTCCGAGGTCTCCGCCGGAGCCTTTGACCCACATGAGTTCGACGTCTTCGCCGGTCACCGGGTCGATGTCGGTGCCTTTGGCCGAGGTGTTGCCGCCGGCATAGTTCGTATTGCGACGGTCGGCGCCGAGCGAATTCGAGCGGGTGATGAGGTCGTTGACAGTCGGGTTGGTCATGGTTCTCCTCGAAAAGGATTGTGCGGGTCTCGAAGTGCGTGATGCCGTGGGGCGGGCAGGGACCGTGGGTGTTGTGGTGTCGGGGCACCCACCGATTCCGGGCTCAGGCGCCCCAGCCGGCCTGGGTGCCGCCGACACGGTCGGCTGCGATCTGCTCCTGGTAGCCGGATTCGCGGAAGGCGCGGATGGGATCGGCCGGCAGTCCGCGGGAGGCCCGCCACTCAGCGAGGTCGCCGCGGACGTCGGTGTAGAACGCATCCATAAAGATGTCGTTGGCGGTGATGACATCGCCTGCGCGCTGCGCCTTGGTGAGCGCTTCGGTGTCGATGAGGAGAGCCCGGGCGGTCATCTCCTGCACATTGAGCACCGACCGGATCTGACCTTCGATCTTGTTCTCGACGTTGTGGCACTGGTCGAGCATGAACGCGATATCGGGGCTGTTGAGACCGCCTCCGCGGATCACTTCGTGGATGATCCGGAAGAGCTGGAACGGATCGGCAGCACCGACCATGAGGTCGTCATCGGCGTAGAACCGGGAGTTGAAGTCGAAGGACCCGAGCTTGCCGAGGCGCAGCAGCTGCATGACGATGAACTCGATGTTCGTGCCTGGGGCATGGTGGCCGGTGTCGAGGCAGACTAGTGCCTTATCGCCGAGGGCTGCGACCTGGGTGTAGCTCGTGCCCCAGTCGGGGACGTCCGTGTGGTAGAACGAGGGCTCGAAGAACTTGTATTCGAGCACCATCCGCTGTCCCTCGCCGAGGCGGTCGTAGATCTTCGACAGCGAATCGTGGAGTCGGTCCTGACGCCCCCGCATATCCGCCTGACCCGGATAGTTCGATCCTTCGGCCAGCCAGATCTTGAGGTCCCTGGATCCCGTGCGGTCCATGACGTCGATGCATTCGAGATGAGCGTCGATGGCCTTGGTGCGGATGCGCTCGTCCTCGTGGGTGAGGGCACCGAACTTATAGTCATCGTCCTGGAAGGTGTTCGAGTTGACGGTGCCCAGCCGCACTCCGAGGCCGGCGGCATGGGCAGTCAACTCGTCGAAATCGCAGAGGTCCCACGGAATGTGCAGCGCCACCTGTGGGGCGAGTCCGGTGAGTTCGTGGACCTTCGCGGCATCGGCGATCTTCTCGAATGGATCACGCGGAGTGCCCGGGGTGCCGAAGACCTTGAACCGGGTGCCGGAGTTGCCGAACGCCCAGGACGGCAATTCGATCTCCTGTGCGGCGAGCTGGTCGGTGATGTCGGCGAAGGTGGGGCGAGTGCTCATGGGAGTCGGTGTTCCTTACTGTTGCGGTGGTGCTGAATGTGGGGCAGAGAGCTGGGCCAGCTGGTCCTCGAGGTGGAATACCTCGCGCAGCCGTTCGGGGCCCGCGTCGAACGAGCCGCCTTCGGCGAAGAACGGAGACATCGACTTCTGCCAGGCGGCGTTGATCTCGGTGAGCTCCATACCCTTCTGGGCTGCTTCGTAGTCGTCCGTTTCGAGATAGCCGATGACCATGCCGGTCGGATCCGCGAACAGGGAGTAGTTGCGCCAGCCGGTGGATTCGAGGGCCTCGAGCATGTCCGGCCATACGGCCCGGTGGGCCGCGACGTACTCATCGAGGCGCGCAGGATCGACCTGCATGCGGAAACACACCCGCTCCATCTCAGCGTTCCCTGACTGCGGTGGAATCGGTCGAACCGGACGCCGCGGATCCGTCGGTGCGGATATTGCCCGCGGCCACCTCGGTGGCGTGATCGGCATCGAGGAGTCGACCGTAGCGTTCGATCTCGATCTCCTCGAGGGTCTTGTTCTGGGTGTTCGGTGCCCAGATCATGCCGATGAGCAGGGCGGCGACGAGGAGTCCGACAATGAGGAAGCCGACTCCGTGGATGCCGGTCTTCTCCAGCATGAGCGGGAACCACAGGGACAGGACGCCGACCATGACGCGCACGATCATGAACATGAAGCCCTGAGCAGAGGCGCGGTAGCGGGTGGCGAAGAGCTCGGCGGCCCACAGTCCGTAGAAGGCCTGAGCGCCCAGGCCGGACGAGATACCCCAGCCGATGGCGAAGACGAGCAGAGAGAACCAACCTGCCGGTCCCCAGATGAGCACGGCCCAAGCGATGACGCCGAGGCCGGCGCCGAAGCCGTAGAGCCAGCGACGGGAGACCTTATCGCCGTAGCGCATGAAGCCGAAGAACGTCGCGGCGCTGGTCAGACCCCAGACGAGGACCTGCAGCAGGTACTGGGAGCGAGCGTCGGTGAGTCCGGTGGCTTCGTAGATGCGGGGCTGGAAGATTCCGGCCTGACCGGCCACCGTGTTCCACAGGCCGTAGACGCCGATGAGGAAGAGGAGTGCGGTGATGTTCTTCTTCTTGGTGAACATCTCGAAGATTCCGCGGTAGGTGCCCACGGTGTTCGGGTTGGCCTGCTTCTCGGTCCAGCGACGCGATTCGCTCAGTCCGCGGCGGACCCACCAGGTGATGAAGGCGATGACGAAGAGGTGGGCGAAGATGATGCGGGAGCCGAGCAGGCCCATAGGTTCGAGCAGTGCGGCGAGGAGGAAGCCGATCATCGGTCCGATCGACCAAGCCAACTGGGCCACTCCGACGTGGCCGGCGCGACGGCCGTCTGGGGCCTCCTCGGCGATATAGGTCCAAGCGGCGGTGACGCCGGCACCGACGGCGATGCCGGTGAGGACGAAGCCGATCAGCAGGGAGGCGAAGTTGAACGCGAAGATCGCGAACAGCGTGCCGAACATGTACAGGAGCAGGTCGTAGGTGTAGATGAACTTCCGACCATAGCGGTCACAGAGCGGACCGCCGATCGCCGCACCGATCGCGGCACCGAAGGCGTTGGCGCTCAAGGCGGACAGCAGGCCGACGGCCATGCTGTCGAGGCCGAATTCGGTCTGCCACAGGCTGATGCTCGTGGCGATTGCGATGATCGAACCGGCTTCGATGTAGTTCGACATAGCCACGGCGACCGTGGCCTTCCATTTGGACGACGTCGTTGTGTCCTTCATAGGTTCCTCCAGGATGGCTCGGTGATCGCGACTTCGCGAAACCGACGGGTGAGATGAGAGGATTGAAACGTTTCAATCTTGTTGCTCGGAATACTAGCATGTCGTCCGGATCACATCAAGACGGTCGTTGGCGGTTGTGGAGGTCGAGGTTGGAGCGGCGGCCGGAGTGACGGTGCGTCAGGCACAATGAGACATGCCTGCCCGCGAAATTGCGGAGTGCTGCGGCACGGATAGCGGACGGCACATCGCAGGTGACGTAAGTGCAACGGATGGCAGAGGGAGACTCATGGCGAAAGTGAGCATGCGCGAGGTCGCGGACCGCGCAGGAGTCTCGGTCGGCACGGTCTCCCATGTCGTCAATGGATCGTCGAAGGTCGCCGAGGTGACGGCAGCGAAGGTCAACGCCGCAATCGCGGAGCTTGGGTTCGTGCGCAATGCTGCGGCCAGGCAGCTGCGATCTGGGCACAGCAGCAGTTTGGGCCTCGTCGTCCTCGACACCTCGAACCCGTTCTTTGCGTCTGTCGCGCACGGGGCCAGGCAGGCTTGTGATGAGGCCGGATTGGCTCTGCTTATCGGGGACTCAGGTACTGACGAACAGCGTGAGGGGAAGTACCTCGACCTCTTCGCCGAACAGCGAGTCAATGGTCTGCTCGTGACTCCGACCGGCTCGGATCTGTCGCGGCTGGAAGCGATCGCGTCTCGGGGCACTCCCGTCATGCTCGTCGACCGTGACTCGAACGGCTACGCCCTATCGTCGGTGACCGTAGACAATATCGCCGGAGGCCGGATGGCGCTCGACCACATCATTGCGGGAGGCTGCAGACGCCCGGCCTTCATCGGGGGGCCGCAGTCATTGCCGCAGGTCGCCGATCGCTTGGCCGGAGCCGCAGATAGTGCACGCGAGTCCGGACTCGATCTGCCGGTGTTCAGCGCCCCGGAACTGACGATCCTGGCGGGACGGGATGTGGGTGAAAAGGTCGTTGGTCTGCCCGACGACCAGCGGCCCGACGCGGTCTTCTGTGCCAACGATCTGCTGGCGGTCGGATTCATGCAGGCTGTCATCATGTTCAGCGATCTGCGAATCCCCGAGGACATCGCGATCGTCGGCTACGACGATATCGACTATGCGTTCTCAACGATCGTGCCCTTGACCTCCGTGCGGCAGCCGGCGGAACTGCTCGGACGCACGGCGGTGGAGACGCTTCTGCAGGAGAACGCATCGGCCTCAGGCGAGCATCACGACCGACGGTTCACCCCGGAACTCGTGGTGCGGGGGTCGACCAGGCCGGTGTGAGCCGGGCTCACGCGAAGTGACCAAATACCTCGGCGGGATCGAGGCCGAAGCTCAGCGCCAGGTTGAGCACGATGCGGGCCTTGCGCGCGTCGAGGATTTCGGCGGAGATGAGCCCGGAATCAAGCAGGCCGATCTCGCCGCCGGGGTAGCCGTAGGTGCGGTGCAAGCTCACACCCGAACCGGTACGTGAGGCCAGCACCACGGGCATCCTCTCGGCCAGTCGGGACACGGCAGGCAGCAGATCCTCGGGGACGTGACCTCCGCCGACTGCGGAGAGGACGGCTCCGGAGAATCCGGACCCGGCGATGAGATCAAGGGTCTCTTCCGGTTCGCCCATCCCCACCTCGGCGAGGGCAATCTTGCTCAGCTGAGACGGACGGGGAAGTCCGGCGAACGGGGATTTCGGAGCCTGGGGCGGGTGGGGGAGGTGGAGGTCGTCCTCGCTCAACCAGCCGATCGCGCCGAGGATGGGCCCGGAGGAGAACGCGGCCGTCGAGGTCGTGTGCGACTTCGTCACGAACCTCGGATCGTGGACTTCGTCGTTGAAGACCAATGACGCCGGCAGATCGCTGACCTTGTCGGACAGAGCAGTGAGCGCGGCAGAACGGACGTTGGCCGGTCCGTCGGCGCCGGGCAAGGTCGGGTTGCGCATGGCCCCGGTGGCAGAGATATGGGTGTCCGAGTCATTGAGCAGCCAGAGCCCGAACGCGGACTCCTCGAGAGTGTCGGTGCCTTGGGTGAGGACGATGCCGTCGACCTCGGTTGAGCGGGCGAGCTCGACTACATCGAAGAGCATCTCGAGGGTGACATTGGCGCTCGAGACCTGAGCGACCTGAGTGAAATCGGCCTGCAGATTCGGCCACACCTGATCGAGACCCGCGGCCGCAGCGATCTCTGCCCCACTGAGTGCTGGAGCAACCCCACCTGATGCATTGGCGGTCGATGCAATGGTCCCGCCGAGAGCGGCCAAGAGCAGGTGAGGGGCGGTACGGGGTGAGGTCTCAGGCATGATTCGAGTCTAACGTCAGTTCCGTGTCAGTGGCCTTTGCTAGTCTCCACGCATGGACCCCGCCACCGTGCTCCGCCTGTCCCACGACCAAGCCATGCAGTACCCTTCGGTCGAGCTCGACCACCCGTTCGGACCGGACAATGCCGTATACAAAGTGCGCGGGAAGATGTTCATGATGGCCTTCGAGCTGCGCGGGATCCCCAGCCTCAACCTCAAAATCGATCCCCTCGATGGCGAGGTGCTGCGAGACGCCTATACGGAGATCTCACCCGGCTATCACATGAACAAGAAGCACTGGATCACCGTCGCCGGGGAGGGGGCCGGCGCTGGAGACGGTGATGGGTCGGATGCGGCTGGCGATCGCCTCGACCCCGACCTACTCCACGACCTCGTGCTCGAGTCCTATTGTCTCGTCGTTGCCAAAATGTCCAAGAAGGTCCGGCCGGTCGACCCTGAAACTTTCGGTGGGCGTGGGGATGACTGAAGACGTTCGGGAAGTGGCCGCGACCGGGCCGCCGTTGCGCCGTCACCAGGTTGAAGCCCTCTCGACTCTGCATGACGGTACCGCGGCCGATGAACGTCGGTCGTGGATCGTCCTGCCGCCAGGGGCGGGAAAGACCCGCGTCGGGATCGACTATGCGACTCACCTGCTCAATCACAATCTCATCGAACGAATCGTGGCCTTCGGCCCGAATACGGCGATCCAAGGTCAATGGGCCAAGGAATGGAACCGCCTCGGCGAGGGTCGTCATCCCGCCGGAGGCACACGTGAACTCACCCAGACCTTCACCGCCCTGACCTACCAGTCCCTGGCCGTCTTCGACTCGGACCGAGAGACCGTCGACCGCGAAGAAAGCACGGGCAACACTGACCGGGACTGCGAAGGCCATGCAGACGACGCCGTTGCCTCCGAACCAGGCGGCAGCCTGCTCGACTCCCTGGCACCCGGCGGCCGGGCGCTCGTCGACAACCTCGTCGCAGCCGGTCCGACGCTGCTCATCCTCGACGAATGCCATCACCTGCTCGAGGTCTGGGGTCGGCTGCTGGCCGACCTGTTGGCCCTGCTGCCGGACGTGTGGGTGCTCGGACTCACGGCCACCCCGCCGGCGACGATGTCGACCCGACAACGCGAACTCGTCTCCGACCTCTTCACCTCCATCCGCTATTCCGCGTCCATTCCGGCGCTCGTCAAAGAAGGCGACCTCGTGCCCTTCGCGGATCTCGTCTGGGTGACCGAACCCACCCGAGAGGAACAGGACTGGCTGGCGGCACAAGCCGAACGGCACACAGAGTTCATCACCGGCGTTCTCGACCCCGGCCAGGGCACGATCGGGCTGCTCGAATGGGTGGATCGACGGTTCCTCGGCGACCGTGCCGAATCGGTGGATTGGCAGACCATGAGCCGACAGCGTCCCGAACTCTGCGATGCGGCCCTGCGCCTCCACCACGCTGGTCTGCTGCACCTGCCGCCCGGAGCCCGACCCGGCGAACAGCACCGTCGCGACCCCGACCCGGACGACTGGGCCCGCCTCATCGAAGATTGGATGCGCCACCACCTGCTCGCCTCCGATGCCGCGTCCGACCAGGAACTCGCCGAGGCGATCCGCCGTCGACTGCCCTCGATCGGATACCGCTGGACCCGCCACGGAATCGCCGCCGGACGGTCGCCGGTCGACCGTGTCCTCTCCCACTCGGCGGCGAAGCCGCGAGCCTGCGTCGACGTTGTCTCCGCCGAGGCCGCCACTCTGGGCGACCACCTGCGGATGCTCGTCCTCTGTGACTTCGAATCCGCCACCGCGACCCTCTCCGCCGATGTCCGCACCGTCCTCAATGAATGCTCCGGTTCGGCCCTGCTCGTCCTCGAAACGCTGCTCGCCGACCCCCGGACCGCGCGCCTGTGCCCGCTCCTCGTGTCCGGGCGCACGGTCGCCGGACCCCCGCACATCCTGACCGAATTGCGCGAGCACATCGCGACCGACGACGAAGAACTGGCCGCCCGGCTGGAAGTCACCGACCCTGAGTCCGGGGTCAGCCGCCTCGACGGGAGCTGGACCAGCCGCGACTGGGTGCCGTACGTAACCGCCTTCTTCACCTCTGGGTCCGCGCAGGTGCTCATCGGCACCCGGGCGCTGCTCGGCGAAGGCTGGGACGCACCGGCCGTGACCGGACTCATCGATCTCACGAGCGCGACCACCCCGACCGCAGTGACCCAGACCCGCGGTCGGGCGCTGCGCGAAGACCCGGACTGGACGGACAAGGTGGCCTTGAACTGGACAGTCGTCTGCATCAGCCCGGATCACCCGCGCGGGGGCCAGGACTGGAACCGGCTCGTGCGCAAACACGACGGATTCTTCGGCGCCGATGCCGAAGGTGAGATCGTCGACGGCGTCGCTCACATCGACCCCGCGTTCTCCGCTTTCTACCCGCCCGAGGACGATATCGACGCCATCAATGCCCGGATGACCATTCGCTCCCAGTCTCGCGCCGAGGTGGCCGAACGGTGGAATGTCGGCGCAGACTACCGCGACGAAGAGCTGCGTTCGGTGCGCATCGTCGCCGCCGACCCCGACCAGGCCGTGCTCGGTTCCGCACCGGCAGAAGCCGGCGCCGATCGCGGCGATAACGCCTCCGTTTCCGACACCGCGGGAGACGATGAAGACCCCGATGGCATCATCCCGATGCCGCGCCACCGCGACGGCGACCCCGGAAAGATTCTTCCCTTCTCGCTTCGCGCGCCGACAGTCATCGTCTGGGCGACGGTGGGTCTCCTTACAGCTGTGGCAGCCGTGCTGAGCGGCGGGGCCGCGATGTGGATCCTCGGCGTCATCGCCGTCGGGCTGCTGCTGAGCCTGCCGGTCGTCCTCGCCGTTGCCGGCGGTCGCCGGCAGCGCCTGTACGGGGCCTCCCCGGCCGTCGCGCAGATCGCCGGTGCCGTCGCCGAGGCGCTGCACACCGTCGGACTGAGCAGCGTCGATGCCGACGCAGTGCGGATGGCAATCGACGCACGCGGTGACTTACGGTGCCACCTCGATGCGGATCCCGGCTCGGCGGAGGTCTTCGCGCTCGCTTTCGACGAAGCGGTGTCGCCCATAGGCGACCCGCGGTACCTGCTGCCGTGCTGGCGCCTGCCGAGTCGCGCCCACGGGGTGCGCAGCTGGTGGACGCGAATGAGGTGGGGGACCGGCACCGCGCAGAAGACCGACCCGATCTGGGTCGGTGTGCCCACCGTTCTGGGGTCGAAGAAGGAACGTGCGGTGGCCTTCGCCGCCGCGTGGGACACCTGGATCGGAGGAGGCGAACCGATCTACACCCGCAATCCCGACGGTGCCGGCCTCCTTGCGGCCGTGCGCGGAGGCGACCCCTGGGGGATGACCTCGGTGCTGCGGATGCGCTGGCGCTAGTTCACAATCTTGCCGGCTTCGGCTCGCGGAGCTGCCGACACCGTGGTGCGAACTGGCGCGCACCCGCCAAGGCACAGAGAATAGTTCCTATGTCCGCCCTGTCATCCGCGCTCGCCTACCGGCGACTGCTCGAATCGAATGCCACCCTGCGCATGCTCCGGGCCGACAACCTCGCTGTCATGGCCGGAACCCTCGACGCTCATCTCGGCAAGCCCGGCACCAGGATGAACACCGAGGATCTGCACGAAAGCATCGACGCTGACCTCGAAGAGCTCCGCGACCACTTCGACCTCTCGCTGCGGACAGCGAAGGCGTACTGCGATGACTGGCGTCGCGCCGAAATCCTCGTCCGTCGTCCCGCCACCGCCGCCAGAGGCGAAACCTACGAACTCTCCGCCGCCGGCTTCGATGCCATCCGCATGCTCGAGCAGCTGCGCACCCCACCACAGACCGCCACCGAATCCCGGCTGGTCAGCCTCGCCCAATCCGTGCGACAGCTGGCCATCGACACCGACCCGGACAGCTCTCGCCGCCTCGCCTCCTTGCGTGCCGAACGCGACCGCATCGACGCCGAGATCGCTCGCGTGCGCCGCGGCGATCCGCGCTCAGTCGTCCTCGACAGGCGCCGCGCGAACGAACGCGTCTCCGACATCCTCCAGCAGGCGCAGGGGCTGCCCGCCGACTTCGCCCGCGTGCGCGCCCGCTTCGAAGAACTCAACCAGGAACTGCGGGTCTCGATCCTCGCCGCCGAGGACTCCCAGTCCCAAGTGCTCGACGAAGTGTTCCGCGGCGTCGACCTCATCGAGTCCTCTGACGAAGGTCGGACGTTCTCGGCGTTCTCCGCCCTCGTCCGCGACCCCGAACAGTCCGCGGCCTTCGACGACGACATCGCCGCCATCCTCGACCGGGACTTCTCCGCCACCCTCTCTCTGGCCACCCGCCGTTCCCTGCGCACCCTGATGCGCCAGATGAAGGACGGGTCTCACGAGGTTTCGGACATCCTCACCGAGTTCGCCCGTGGCCTGCGCCGCTACGTCCACTCCCACGAATTCCAACGTGACCGCGTCATGCGCACTCTCCTCCAGGAGGGTCTCGCCGCGGCCTCGCCCGTTTCGCAGGAGCTCAAACCCTACGACGAGATCGGCATCGACCTCGAACTCTCCAGCGTCTCACTGGGCAGCGTCGGCGAGGTCGTCCTCCACGACCCCGAGGAGTTCGACGCGGGAGCGGAACTCGGCGAGGCCACGGACTCCGAGACCGACTTCGCCGAACTCATCGCTGTCGCCCGCGAATCCGAAATCGACTTCGCCGAACTCACCGAGAACATCAACTCCGTCGTCACCTCCGCCCACGAGGCCTCCGTCGCGGAAGTGCTCGACACCTACCCCGCCACACAGGGCCTCGCCAGCGTCGTCGGCCTGTTGTCGCTGGCCAGCACCTATGGCCACGTCGACGTCGGCAACCGCGAAATCCTCACCTGGACCGGCGTCGACGGCATCGCCCGCACCGCCGCGATCCGCCGCCACTACTTCACCGAAGGCATCACCCTATGAGCCCCACCGACCACGACAACGACACAGTCCCCGCCGAGGTGGGGGCCGCCTCGGCGAGGGAATCCACCGATTGGGCGGACGACCTGAGCCACAACCCCAGCGGTCTGTGGTCCGGCGACACCGGAACGCTGGGAGAGCGAACCCGCCGAGTGCTGCTCGAACTGCTCAAGGGACCGTACGTGTCGGGGACGCAGAGTCCGCAGCTGTGGGCTGCCCTCGTCGCCGACGAAGGTCTCGTCCGTTCGCGCCTGCATGACCTGTTCCTCGACCTCGTCATCGATCGGGTCGACGAATTCGCGTTCACCCGCAAGATCGTCACCGACGAGATCGACGCACCCGCGGCGGTGCGCAGCGAACGACTCACCTTCCTCGATACGGCGATGCTGCTCGTGCTCCGGCAGCTGCTGTTGGCCGCGCCGGGGGAGAAGCGCGTCATCGTCGACCGCGAAGAGGTCTATGAACGCCTTGCGATCTACCGCACCGGTGACGAATCGACCTTCCAACGCAACCTCAACGGTGCATGGTCGCGGATGAGCAATCGGCTGCGCGTGCTCCACAAAGCCGGTGAAGACCGCTTCGAGATCTCACCGATGGTGAAGTTCCTCATCGACGAGGACCGCGTGCGCGAGCTCATCGCCGTCTACGAGCGCATCGCCGCCGGCGAAGTCGATGCCGGTGAGGACACCGTCAACGACATCGACACCGAGGAGGACGACGCGTGACCGAGGCACTCTTCCCGCTCGACGCGGCCTTCGTCGCCGATCAGGCGCGCGCCCGCGGAGCGAACCGTCCCGACGTCGGCAGCCAGTGGCGGCTGAGCGAGATCCAGATCGCGAACTGGGGTACCTTCGACGCCGACATCCATCGCATCCCCGTCTCCCACAAAGGCCACCTCATCACCGGGCCCTCCGGTTCGGGCAAGTCCTCCCTCCTCGACGGAATCGCCGCCGTGCTCACCCCGGACAAGTGGCTGCGCTTCAACGTCGCCGCTCAGACCGCGGGCGCTCGCCTCGACCAGCGCAGCCTCGTCAGCTACGTCCGCGGGGCCTGGACTCGCACCGCGGATTCCGAAGAGGACCGGGTCGTCAGCAAATATCTGCGTCCGCGCGCCACCTGGAGCGGAATCATCCTCCGCTACGACAACGGCAGCGACAAGCCCCTGTCGTTGGCCCGACTCTTCTTCATCAAGGGTTCGGGCACGAAAACGACGGATCTCTCCGACGCCTGTGTCCTCGAGCGTGCCGATCTCGACCTCTCCGACCTGCAGCACTACGCCCGGTCCGGACTCGAAACCCGCAAACTCAAGGCCGACCATCCTGATGCCGTGGTCACCTCGAACGGCCACCACGGGAAGTTCTATGCACGGCTGCGCAAGACCTTCGGCATGGCCGACGAGTCCGCGCTCCAACTTCTGCACAAGACACAGTCGGCGAAGAGCCTGGACAGCCTCGACCGGCTCTTCCGAGAACATATGCTCGAAAGCCCGGTGACCTTCGACCTCGCCGAGACCGCCGTCGCCCAGTTCGGTGACCTCAAGGACGCTCATGACCATGTCGTCGAACTGCGCAAACAGCGCGATCATCTGCTGCAGCTGCGCGAAGCCGCCTCCCGTTTCGAGACCGCCAACGACATCGCCGCGAAGTCGATCGCGCTCAGCGAAGCTCTGCTGCCGTACCAGAAGCGGCGCGAGCTCGATATCCTCCGCGCCGACCTTTCGGCGCTGACCAGGCAGATCGTCGAACTCGAAGTCACCGCCGACCGTGTGGGGCGTGACTTCGACGCCGCAGTCGACGAATACGACTGGGCCCGACGGGCCACTTTGGAGCTCGGTGGTTCCGAGGCCGAACACCTTCAGCAGCGCATCGACACCGCCGAGACCGAACGCCGCGCCATCGCCGAACGTTGGTCTGGGCTGGCTCGTCAGCTCGAGCAGGCCGGCATCGAGCACGCCCCGACCACAGCCGCCGAGTTCGCCGAACTGCAGGCTCAGATCGCCTCCAGCCTCGACGACGACACGCAGGTCGCCGGACCCAGCCACGCCGACCACGACCGGTTCTCCCAGGCGCGGGCAAAGGTGCGCGAACTCGAAGGTGAGATCGAATCCCTGCGGCGGTCCGGATCGACCGTGCCGAACAACCTCATGACGATCAGGTCCGAGCTCGCCGCCGGCACCGGACTGAGCGAGAAAGCGCTGCCGTTCGCGGCCGAACTCATCGAAGTCGACCCCGACGAGTCCCGGTGGACGGGTGCCATCGAGAGGGTGCTGCGGCCCATGGCGCTGACCGTCCTCGTCCGTTCTGAGAACCTCTCGGCGGTGCGCACCTGGGTGGATTCCCACCGCATCCGCGGCCGGCTCGTCTTCGAGGAGATCCCGCGCTCAGTGCCGAGCCCCCGCCCCGTGGGCAGTGAGAAGTCGCTGGTCAACAAGGTGAATGTCAGCGATACCGGCTTCGGCGACTGGGTCCGGACCACCTTGTCCGAACGCTTCGACTTCGCCTGTGTCGACCACCCGGACGAACTCGACGACCATCCGCGCGCCGTCACCGTCAAGGGCCAGGTCAAAACCTCACGCACCCGGTACGAGAAGGACGACCGGCGGGCCATCGACGATCGCAGCCAATGGGTCCTCGGCGACCGCGACGCGAAACTCGAAGCCCTCGTCGAATCCCTCAAGGATGCTCAGTCGGAACTGGCCGCGGCCGAACAGGTGGTCGCGGCTGCTGATGCCGAAACCGCTGCCGCACACCGGCGCCGCGGCATCCTCGCCGGCATCCGTGAACAGTCCTGGCGCGACGTCGACCGAGACGGCGCGGCCGAAAAGGTCGCGACTCTCGAGCGGCAGCTGGCCGAACTCGAAGACGCCGACGGGGACCTGCAGCAGGCGATCGGAGCCGAACGCGAAGCCAAGGCGGTCAAGGACGAAGCCGAGAAGGCGAGGAACGACGCCGACTACGCTCTACGCCGTGCGAACGAAGAATCGACGGGGTTGCGCTCGAACATCACCCGGATCGAGGACGACGTCAACGCCGGTCGCATCGCGGAGGTGGAGGACCACCTCGGCGAGGAGTTGGATGATCGGTTCCGGAAGATCCAACGCAGCATCAAGCGGGAGAACCTCGCCGAGGTGGGCCAGCAGGTCTCGCAGGTCCTGCAGGAGGAGAAGGACCGGGCGCAGGCGGATGCCAGCCGTGCCGGTCAGTCCGTGACACGCTTGGCCGCGGAGTTCAAGGCCGCATGGCCGTCGGTTTCGTCCCAGCTCACAGCAGAAGTCGATGATCGTCGCGCCTACTTGTCGATGCTCGATGAGATCCTCGCGCACGGACTGCCCGATCATGAGAACCGGTTCCGGGAGCTGCTGCAGCAACGGTCCCGAGACCTCATCGGCGAACTCCTCAACGAGATCCATGCCGCTCCGCGTGAGATCGAGGATCGAGTCGCGCCCATCAATTCCTCCTTGCTGCGCTCGCAGTTCGACGAAGACCGGTACCTGCGGCTGAAGGTCAAGACCCGCCGGTCCGAGACCGTCAACGCCTTCATCGCCGATCTCCGCCTGGTGGCGAGCGGCAGCTGGGGTGAGGACGATATGGAGACTGCGGAGAAGAAGTACGACACTCTCGCCGAGGTGATGCGCCGATTCGCCTCCAGTGAGCACGTCGACAAGGTCTGGAAGACCCAATGTCTGGACACACGACTGCACGTGAGCTTCCTCGCCGAGGAGATCGACGATCACGGTCGCGCACATGCCACCTACGATTCGGGTGCGGCGATGTCCGGTGGTCAGCAGCAGAAGCTCGTGATCTTCTGCCTGGCGGCAGCGCTGCGCTATCAGCTCGCAGATCCGGACGAGGCGATCTCGAAGTACGGCACGATCATCCTCGATGAGGCCTTCGACAAGGCCGACACCCGCTATACCCGAATGGCTCTGGACATCTTCATCGAGTTCGGGTTCCACATGGTGCTGGCGACACCGCAGAAGCTGCTGCAGACGATCGAACCCTATGTGGGTGCGGCGACCTCGATCGAGAATCCGAGCCGGCAGAAGACCCTGACCTCGACGATGGTGTGGGACGAAACCGACGGTGCCGGTGACGGGAGCGGTGCGGTTGATAGTGACGGTGCTGGTGACGCTGCCGGGTCCGACGACATGGAGTCAGGTGAGGCCGGAGCCGAGCGTGAGGCTGACGTAGTCGAATCGGATCGGCCGACATGGGTCGCCGGGGAGGTCGAGCTCGAATTCGGGGATGAGCCGAGCGCCGAGGCGGACCGAGGACAGGCAGATCGTGGAGCGGCGGAGCAGGCTGGGGAGTCCGACGGCCGATGACCATGCTCTCCGTCGCCGAGGCCCGAGTGAAGGCGCGCAAGCGTCTCACCTCGTCCATGGCCGTGTGGGCGGCGGAGTCCGTTGACGAGGTGCGTGTCGAGATCGCACTCCACGCGCCGACGGAGAAGCAGGTGCTCACGGATCAGTCTGCCGCCGTCGACTGGGCCGGTGACTGGCGGGCCGTCGAGGACAGGGCAGGAGCCGCCTCGGGGCTGGAGATCGACTGGGAAGATCGCAGCTGGGCTCGGGTCGGTCGCCAGCGGGTGCCCATCCGACTGCGCCTGACCATCTCCGATGAGGTGGCCGCCTTCGTCGGCGGGGACACCGCACGTGACTGGCGGAAGCTGCGCGATCGGGCCCGCCAGATCCGCGATCGGCTCGGGCCCGTGGCGAGCGAATCGGCATCGACCGGCGACGTCGATGCGAACGGTTCCGACGGCGACTCTCTTGCTGCGGCAGTGCGATCCCAGGCGAATCGGGTCCTCTCCCTGACAGACGATGCTTTCGTTATCGTCATCGACGTCGTCGACTGGCTGCGCACGCACCCGGTCGGTTCGCTGCGCCCCAGGCAGCTGCCGATTCGCGGAGTCGACTCGAAATGGTTCGAAACCCACCGCAGTCTCGTCACCGCTCTGCTCGGCGGAATCGGGCACGCCGATGCCGTGAGTGTGCTCGACGCGGAACCACGCCTGCGCCTGCGCATCCTCGACCCGGCACTGATCTCCACGGCGAATTCCGGAACAGCTGGGGCTCCTGCTTTAAACGGCGTTCCCGCCCTCGACGACATCACCGCACCGATCTCTCAGCTCAGCGGCCTGCCCCTGGCGCCGAGGATCGTCTTCGTCTTCGAAAACCTCGAATCCGTTCTCGCCATGCCTTCTTGGACCGGAGCTGTCGCCGTGCACGGATCCGGATACGCCGTCGACGGAGTGGCACGCCTGCAGTGGGTTCGGGATGCCCGCGTGATCTATTGGGGCGACCTCGACTCGCATGGTTTCGCGATCCTCAACCGACTGCGCAGTCACCTGCCGGAAGTCGAATCCGTGCTCATGGACGAAACGACGCTGCTCAAGCACCGCGACCTCTGGGTCGACGAACCGAAACCGAGCACCGGTGCCTTCGCACACCTCGCGGGCACTGAAAGGCGCGTCCTCGACCGGATCCGCGCTGAAGGAAACGTCCGTCTCGAACAGGAGCGCATCCCCTGGGATGCGGCACTGAACCGGCTGCGCACCGCGGTCGGGGAGGTGCCGCAGGATCACTTCGGCGAAGGAACCGTTGCAGGAACCGCACGTTCCACGGAAGGACAGAGCCGCCTCGGTGAGGGCGATGATGACGACCGATAAGCCGCGCGGGGGATTGGTCGCCCTGTGCGTCGCCGAACTCGTCTGCTGGGGATTGCTCTACTACTCGCTGCCGGTGGCTGTCACCCCGATCTCGGCGGACATGGGGTGGAGCCATACGGCGGTGACGGCGGCGCTGACGGTCGGGCTTATCGTCTCCGCGCTCATGGGGCCGAGCGTCGGGCGGATGCTCGACGTCCGCGGACCGAAGCTGATCATGGGCGCGGGCACAGCCATCGGGGTGGTCGCTCTTGGGCTGGTCGCGGTCGCCCCGAACCTGTGGGTGTTCTTCGGTGCATGGATCCTCGCCGGATTCGCTCAGGCCGCGACCCTCTACCCGCCGGCGTTCGCCGTCGTCACCCGCTGGTACGGGGCCGAGCGGACGAAGCCGCTGACGACGATCACCCTCGTCGGCGGACCCGCCTCGACGGTGTTCGCGCCGATCATCGCCTGGCTCATCGACGAACTCGGCTGGCGGGGAACCTACGGTGTGCTCGCCGGCCTGCTCGCAGTCTTGGCGCTGCCGATGCACCTGTTCTTCCTCAACCGGACATGGACCGACGAAGCGGCCGCGTCCACGGTGAAACCGAGCCGGGCCGAGCTGCGCGAGGTCACCCGCCACCCGCGGTTCATCACCCTGCAGATCGCGGTTGCGATCGCCACATTCACTCTCTTCGCGGTGACGATCAACATCATCCCGCTCATCATCGAACGCGGTGCCGCCTACAGTCTGGCTGCGGTCGCGCTCGGACTCGTCGGCTTCGGTCAGGTGGCCGGACGGTTCGGATATCCGTGGTTGGAACGGCACACCACGGCTCGGGCACGCACCGTCATCCTCTTCGCATCAGGAGCGGTCGGTCTGTGGCTGCTCGCCTTCGTGCCGGGCCCGCTCTGGCTGCTCATCGGCATAGCCATGATCACCGGCGGCGTCCGCGGCTGCATGACATTGTTCCAGGCCACAGCGGTCTCCGACCGGTGGGGGACGAAGAACTTCGGTGCGATCAACGGGGTCTTCGTCGCCCCGGTCACCGCCGGCACGGCACTGGCACCGGTCGCCGGGCCCGCCTTGGCCGGGGTGCTCGGCGGGTATCCGATGATGGCAGTGGCCATGGCCGGGCTGCTCAGCCTGGCGACCGTGCTGTCCGCGCGGACGTGAGGGGTGCAGGTATCAGGGCCGCCTCGACGTGGGAGTCTGCACATTCGCGCATTCCCTCAGAGCCGCCTCGGCGAGGAAATCTCTGTCACAGAGGGTGAGGAATCGGACAGCGGCACCGGGAGAGACCGGGGCTAGACTGAAAGCGCGGTCAATGCCCCACCTGTGGGGCAGACCTGCCGGGGTTCGCGACAGCGCCCCGGCGCCATGTTTCAACGGAAGGAAGTCAATGCCCACCGTCGCCAGAAACATCGTCGATACCCTCGTAGCCAGCGGAGTCAAGCGCGTCTACGGAATCCCGGGTGACTCGCTCAACGGATTCACCGATGCGCTGCGCGTCAACCCGCAACTCGAATGGGTTCACGTCCGCCACGAGGAAGCCGCCTCCTTCGCCGCCAGCGGCGAGGCCGCCCTGACCGGTGAACTCGCGGTCTGCGCGGGCAGCTGCGGACCCGGCAACCTCCACCTCATCAACGGGCTCTTCGACGCCCAGCGCTCGCGGGTCCCCGTGCTGGCCATCGCCGCACAGATCCCCAGCGACGAGATCGGCTCGAACTACTTCCAGGAGACCCATCCGACCGAGCTGTTCCGCGACTGCAGCGTCTACGTTGAGAACGTCTCCTCGGCCGAACAGATGCCCCGCCTGCTGCGCATCGCCATGCGCGAAGCCATCGAGAAGCGCGGCGTGGCCGTCCTCGTCATTCCCGGCGACGTCGGCCTGGCCGACATCGATGCCGCCGCCGAGGAGGTCAGGTCCTACCCGTCGCACACGATTCCCGCCGCTTCCCAGATCGAAGCTGCTGCCAAGGCACTCAACAAGGGCAAGAAGACGACGATCCTCGCCGGTGCCGGCACCGAAGGTGCGCACGACGAGCTGCTCGCCATCGCCGAGAAGCTTCAGGCTCCGATCGTCCATTCGCTGCGCGGCAAGGAGTTCGTCGAATACGACAACCCCTATGACGTGGGTATGACCGGTCTGCTCGGGTTCTCCTCCGGCTACGCGGCGCTGAAGGACTGCGATTCCCTGCTCATGCTCGGCACCGACCTGCCCTACCAGCAGTTCTACCCAGAAGACGCGACCGTCATCCAGGTCGATGTGCGCGGCTCCCAGATCGGGCGACGCACGAAGGTCGACATTCCGCTGGTCGGAACGGTCGCCGACACCATCGAGGCGCTGCTGCCGAAGATCAAGGCCAACCGCAGCAGCACGCATCTGAAGTCCCTGACCAAGCACTATCAGAAGACCCGCAAGGATCTCGATGAACTGGCCACACCGTCGAAGCGGACGATCCATCCGCAGTACCTCACCCGGCTCATCGACGAGATGGCCGATGACGACGCGGTCTTCGTTCCCGACGTCGGATCACCGGTGGTGTGGGCGGCCCGTTACCTGACGATGAATGGCAAGCGCCGCCTCATCGGTTCCTTCAGCCACGGATCGATGGCCAATGCCCTGTCCCAGAGCGTCGGTGTGCAGTCGGCGTTCGAAGACCGGCAGACCATCGCGCTCGCCGGCGACGGCGGACTCTCGATGCTGCTCGGTGAGCTCATCACGCTCACCCAGAACAAGCTGCCGGTGAAGACGGTCGTGTACAACAACTCGTCGCTCAACTTCGTCGAGCTCGAGATGAAAGCGGCCGGATTCGTCACGTTCGGCACGGAGCTCGAGAATCCGAACTTCTCCACCATCGGCGAGGCGCTGGGGATCAAGGGCTTCCGCGTCGAGAAGTCCAAGGACCTGCCGAAGGTCGTCAAGGAGTTCCTGGCCTACGACGGGCCCGCGGTCCTCGACGTCGTCACCGAACGCCAGGAGCTGTCGATGCCGCCGTCGATCACCGTCGAGCAGGCGAAGGGCTTCGCGCTCTACGCCATCCGCACGGTGCTCTCGGGCAAGGGCGACGAACTCATCGACCTGGCGCGAACGAACCTCCGCCAGCTGTTCTGAGCTGGTTCCCAGGTCGGGAGCGCATCAGGATCCAAAGAATGGTCGCTATCGGACATTTCTGCCGCGCAGAAATGTCCGATAGCGACCTATGTTTTGGTGCAGATGTCCGTTTGCGACCACTGTCTGGAGAAGAGCACGATCGGCTGCGCAGCCTGGGCTCAGCGCGGTCCGCAGAGCTGCGCAGCCTTGGGAAGGGCACAAGCCTGAGTGCCTCTCCGGCTGGGGACCCGCTCAGCCCAGCGGGTACGGCGCCAGCGCCTGGGCGGTGACCAGGGCTGCGGTCATCGCCTCGTGTCCCTTGTCCTCCTGCGAGCCCTCGAGCCCGGCGCGGTCAAGCCCCTGCTGTTCGGTGTCGCAGGTGAGCACGCCGAAGCCCACAGGTTTGCGGGAGTCGATGGCCACGCGGTTCAGACCGTCGGTGGCGGCCTGGCAGACATAGTCGAAGTGAGGTGTGCCGCCGCGGATGACGATGCCGAGCGCGACGACCGCATCGAAGTGCGGGGCCAGTCGGGCTGCGGCCACCGGCAGTTCGAAGCTGCCGGGCACGCGGATGAGTGTCGCCTCGGCACCGGCCTCGGCTGCGGCGCGTTGGGCCCCGTCGACGAGGCCGTCCATGATCTGTGTGTGCCACGAGGCGGCGACGATCGCGACGCGCAGTTCGGCGGCGTCGACGGTGAGTTCAGGTGCTCCGGAATGAGCCATGGGCATGTCCTTTGGTCAGGGCTCCGAAGAGCCGAAATGAATTCTGGTGCGAACGCTGTGATGGGGTGCCAGCGGCCGGAGCCGCCGGTTCAGCTGGCGACTGCCCCGGCGGAACCAGCCCCGTCGTGAGCGGTTCCGGTGACCTCGGGCAGAGTGAGTGCATGGTGCATCCGCTGCCGTTTCGTGGCCAGGTAGTGAGTGTTCTCCGGACGCGCGGCGATCTCGAGCGGCACGACGGACTCGACCGTGACGCCCAGTTCCTCCAGCGCTGCGGTCTTCGCCGGGTTGTTCGTCAGCAGCCGGATGCGGGTGAGCCCGAGCGAGCGCAGAATCAGCGCCGCGGCACGATAGTCGCGTGCGTCATCGGTGAATCCGAGCTCCCGGTTCGCATCCACGGTGTCCCACCCCTGATCCTGCAGCGCGTACGCGCGAAGCTTGTTGCTCAGCCCGATCCCGCGCCCTTCGTGCCCGGTCAGGTAGAGCACCGCCCCGCCCTGTTCGCCGATGAGGTCGAGCGCCCGATCGAGCTGCTCCCCGCAGTCACACCGGTGCGAGCCGAAGACATCCCCGGTCAGGCACTCGGAATGCACCCGCACGAGCGGAGCCGGACCATCGTCAGCAGCGTCGATCGACCCCGCGAACACGCCGAGGTGGTCGTGCCCGTCGATGGTGAATGCGCGGGCCCGCAGACTCCCGTGCTCCGTCGGCAGCGGCACCTCCGCGGTGGACTGCACTGACGATTCGCCCGCATCCCGTTCATCGAGGTAAGCGATGAGCTGTTCGATCGAGACCATGACGAGGTCATGGGCGTCCGCGAAGTCACGGACTGCGTCGAAACGCATCATCGAACCATCGTCATGGACCACCTCGGCGATCATCGCCACCGGCTGCGCCCCGGCCAGCTGCGCGAATTCGACGCCCGCCTCGGTGTGGCCCGGGCGCTCGCGGACTCCGCCGCCCTTCGCAATCAGCGGGAAGACGTGGCCGGGTCGCGAGATCGCCGCTGGGTCGGGGTCGGCGGCGGCGAGGACTCGGCCGGTCTCAGCACGTTCGGCGGCACTGATTCCCGTGGTCACCCCCACGGCATCGCAGCTGATCGTGTAGGCGGTGCCCTTCGGGTCTTCGTTGTCTGTGACCATCGGCGGCAGCTTGAGGGCCGCGGCACGCTCGGCGGTCATCGGCGCGCAGATCACGCCCGAGGTGTGTCGGACGAAGAAGCCCATCGTCGCGGCATCAGCGTATTCGGCTGCCATGATGAGGTCGCCTTCGTTCTCCCGGTCCTCGTCGTCGACGACGAGGACGGGGCGGCCAGCGGCGACGACGGCGGCGATGGCGTCCGCGATCGAATCGAGGCGGCTTTCGTGAGCGACTGATTCAGTCATGATCGACTCCTTGCTGAGTGCTGTTGTGCGTCTGAGATGGTGAGAAGGACAGGAGGCGGGCGGTGTACTTCGCGAGCACGTCGACCTCGATGTTCACCGCCGCGCCGACCTCGAGTTCGCCGAAGGTCGTGTGCGAGAGGGTGGCCGGGATGAGTCCGACCTCGACCCAGGAGGCAGGACCGGTCGGCTCCGAGACGGCGGTCAGCGTCAGCGACACCCCGTTGACCGCGATGGACCCCTTCACCGCAGTCAGCGGAGCGAGGTCGGCCGGAATCGCGATGCGCAGGGTCGACCAGTCTGCCCTGTCGGTGCGGTCGATGAGTTCGCCGCGGCCGTCGACGTGACCTTGCACGACGTGGCCGTCGAAACGCCCCGAGGCGGGAGTGCAGCGTTCCAGGTTGACCCGGTCGCCGGTGCCCAGGGTGCCGAGACCTGTCAGGCGCAGAGTCTCGCCCATCACCTCAGCGGTGAAGAGTCCCGGCGCCTGCTCGGCGGGGCGTCTCGTGGACGTCAGGCAGACTCCGTTGACGGCCAGAGAGCCGCCGAGTTCGAGATCGGCGACGAGTGCCCCGGCGTCGATGGTGATCGTGGCCGAATCGTTCGTGTAGTCGATGGTCTCGACGGTGCCGAGTCCTTCGATGATTCCGGTGAACATGTGCCTCCAAAGTGCTGAGCAGCTGGTGCTGAGTCGGTGGTGCTGAGTCGGTGATGGCTGAGTGTGTGGGTTTGAGCGATGCCCCCGAGGTGGGCCGCCGTGCGGTGCGCGTTCGGCTAGGTCGCGGTGACGAAGTGGAGCAGGACGTCGGGGCCGAGCCGGGAGACGGCAGGAACCTCGGTGTCGTCGAGGCTCAGACGCAGTGCGTCGGCCAAGGTGCCGATGTCGAGTCCGTCCACGCTGTTCCGGCCCTGCCCGAGGAGCAGCGGAGCCTGATAGCAGAAGACCTCGTCGACGAACCCGGCGGCGAAGAAGGCGGCGAGGACCCGTGGCCCGCCCTCGACGAGGAGGTGGCGGGCCCCCTCGGAGTACAGACGGTCCACGGCCTCGCCGATGTCATGGGTGCGAAGGTGCAGAGTGTCGGGATTGAGCGCGAGGAACGATTCGGCTGGCAGCTCGGTGGTGCCGAGCACGACGGGGCGCGGCTGGTGCTCAAGCTCCATCCCATCAGACCCGCGGGCGTTGAGCCGCGGATCGTCGGACAGTGCCGTGCCGGTGCCGACGAGGATGGCGTCGACGCGGGAGCGGATCTCATGCGCGTGCGCCCGGGACTCCTGCGAGGTGATCCATTGGCTGGTCCCATCGGCGGCGGCGACGGCTCCGTCGAGGCTCTGCGCGATCTTCACCGTGACGAAAGGACGGGCGTCGTTCATCGCGCGCAGCCACCGGGCGTTCAGGTCGCGGGAGTCCTCCAAGTGCAGTCCCGAGCGCACGGTGAGCCCCGACTCGGCGAGGATCTCACCCCCACCGGAGGCCAGCGGATTCGGGTCGGGGGAGGCGAAGATGACGGAGGGGATTCCGGCGGCGCGGATGGCTTCGGTGCACGGCCCGGTCCGTCCCTGGTGGGAGCAGGGTTCGAGGGTGACCAGCAGGGTCGCGGTGCTCAGGTCGATGCCGAGGTCATGGGAGGTGGTGATGACGTCGACCTCGGCGTGGGGCGTGCCGGCACCGCCGTGATGACCGGTGACGGTCGTGCCGTCGTCGGTCAGGATCGCGGCGCCCACCAGCGGATTCGCTCCGCGGAACCCTTCGCGGGCAGCGTTGAGGGCGGCGGTCATCGCCGCGGATTCGAGTTCGGTGAACTCCGCTGGGTCCGTGAGCTGCGCGCCCATGAAAAAACCTCCCGAGCCATAGCCGGGAGGGAGGATATTGCGGGTGCAACCATCAGGGCGGTCGGATGCCGATCTCGGTGTACGCGGGTACACCATGACACAGCGGCCGAGGCCACCATGCTCCTCCCATCCAGACTCTGACTGTCGGTTTCGGAATTTCACCGAATCAACCGCCTGCACGAATGCGAGCGGGTCGCGGACTGTAACCGCCGGTACGGAATTTCACCGTCCCCGGAACATGTGAGGCCAGGTTAGCATGACCCTCGCCGAGGCGGGAGTGGCGTTCGTCACGGAGCGACCCATACCGGGTGGGGCAGGGGAGTCGGGGCAGGGGGCCGGTTTGTCGAAATGCATAACCTGGGTATATAAATAAGTTATGGATGATGTGGATTCAGGTGAGCTCGTATCGCGACTTGTCGTCGTCTCGTCGCGACTGACCAGGGCCTTTCGGCGAGTGATCGGCAACGAGAACTCTCTGGCGGCCCTGCGCGCGCTTGCGGTCGTCGAACAGTATCAGCCTGTGCGGGTCGGACATTTCGCGCAAGGGTATCTGAGTTCGCAGCCTGCGGCGACGAAGCTCCTCGCCAAACTCGAAGAGGCCGGACTCGTCGTCCGTGAGGCGAGCCCCACTGATGGGCGCGCCTCGCAGTTCTCGCTCACCGATGCCGGACGGGCGCGCCTGGCCGAGAACCGTTCGATCATGATCGACCAGATGCAGCCGTACTTCGAATCTCTGAGCGTCGAGGAACGCCAGAGCGTCGATCGGGCGCTCGGGCTGGTCTCGGACTTCCTCAAGGATCGGCATCCGGTCGATTGTGTCGACGAGCCTGCGGACGAGTCGGTCGAGGCGCCCGCGGATGGGCCTTCCGCCGAGTCCGGGGGCCCGGATACGGCCTCTGGCACGCCTGCGAGCTAGCCGACGAACTCACCGCGGTCTTCACCTGCGTCGTCAGCAGATGTCAGGCCGGGCCAGATTTCACAACAGAACGCACCACACGAAAGGGGACGCGACCAGCAGATGCGAGCGTCAGCAGACAACGAAAACACAGGGGACGAAACACCCGGCGACACCGGGGCGGGAGCGTCCATCCTCCATCAGCCGCGAGCCGTCTGGGCAGTCGCCTTCGCCGCCGTCATCGCCTTCATGGGCATCGGCCTGGTCGACCCGATCCTGCCGGCGATCTCGGCTGAACTCGACGCCACTCCCGCCCAGTCGATGCTGCTGTTCACCAGCTACCTGTTCATCACCGGCGGCATGATGTTCTTCACGAGCTTCCTGTCCTCACGCATCGGCGCGAAGACCACGTTGCTCATCGGCCTCGTCCTCATCGTCGCGTTCGCCGCTCTTGCCGGATTCTCCGGTTCCGTCGACCAGATCATCGGCTTCCGTGCTGGTTGGGGACTCGGCAACGCGCTCTTCATCTCGACCGCCCTGTCGACGATCGTCGGTGCTGCTTCCGGCGGCGCGGAGAAGGCGATCATCCTCTACGAGGCGGCTCTGGGCGTGGGTATCGCCACCGGGCCTCTGCTCGGCGGGCTGCTCGGCGGCATTTCGTGGCGGGGGCCGTTCTTCGGCACCGCCGTGCTCATGGCGATCGGCTTCATCGCCATCATCGTTCTGCTGCCCGGGAAGAACTCCGGCAGCGGACTGCATACTTCGCCCGAGCCGATCAGGCTCAGCGCAACCTTCCGCGCACTCGCGCGCCCCGGTGTCCTCGTCCTCGGCGTGGCCGCGCTGCTGTACAACTTCGGCTTCTTCATCCTGCTGGCCTACAGTCCGTTCCCGGTCGAAGCCGCGGCAGCGAAGATGGGTATCGAGGACTTCGGAGCGATGGGACTCGGCTGGGTCTTCTTCGGCTGGGGACTCTGCGTCGCCATCACCTCGGTCTTCGTCGCCCCGCTGCTGACGAAGCGCCTGGGACGCCGCCGCAGCCTCGTCGTCACTCTCATCGCGTTGGCCGTTCTGCTGTTCGTGATGGCCTTCCTCGTCGAATCCTTCGTCGGCATCATCGTCTGCATTGTCGTGGCCGGAATGATCCTCGGCGTGCTCAACACCGTCTTCACCGAATCGGCCATGGAGGTCAGCGATCTGCCCCGCCCAGTCGCCTCGGGCACGTATTCGGGTGTCCGTTTCATCGGCGGAGCCGTTGCTCCGATCGTTGCCGGATCGGTTTCCGAGTCGATTAGCGCGGGTGCGCCCTACTTCTTCGGTGCGGGTGTCGTCGTCCTGGCCGTCATCGTCATCGCGATCGGTTGGAAGGCCATTCGCAGGGTCGACGGGCACATTGACGAGTCGCCTGTCGATGAAGCCTACGCCCTCACCGGAGGCGATGCCTGATCAGGGGAGATGCTTGACCGGGAGAGACGCCTGACCAGGGACGGGATGCCTGACCTGCGAATACGGCTGACCGGAGCAGTGTCGGATCGGTGCCTGAGGAACTGTTCCTCGGGCACCGTTTCTGTTCCCCGCGGTGCCTGACCGGGGGAGCCGATGGTGACCGGAGTCTATGTCGATTCACGCCTCGTTATTCGTGTCGGATCGATGACGGAGAGGTGAATGATGGGGGTGTGTTGCAGATCTGGAACCGCGAGAATACGGGACATGGGCGGATTCTGGTGCACAATTGTTCTTGCGAATCCTGTTAGTCAGATGAGAGATCACTGACGAGCAGTGAGCATTCTGTACCACTCCCTATCACGAAGGCCATCATGTCCTACGACGCGAACGCAGCATACAACTCAGGTTCAGGGGCTCCCGGCCAAGGAGCACCGGGCGCCGGAATGCCCGGTGGTCAGGGGTACGGCGGGCAGGGCTTCGGCGGCGCACCTCGCGGTGCCGCCACCCCCGATGACCTCTCGCTCCCGCTGTACGGTGCGAAGTTCGGCCAGGCCGTCAAGCGCTTCTTCAAGAACTACGTGAAGTTCTCAGGCCGCGCCTCCCGCAGCGAGTTCTGGTGGTCCTACCTGTTCCTCGTGATTGCCGGATTCGTTCCCTATATCCTGGCCATCATCGGTGCCGCAATGGCCTCGGTGGACCCCTACAACGCTACGCCTTCAGGAGGCGCTGTCGCACTGATGGCTATCGGCGGAATTCTGTTGGGCATCTTCGCGTTGGCCACCATCATTCCGTTCATCGCCATCATCTGCCGTCGACTCCATGACGGCAATTTCTCAGCACTGTTCATCCTGCTGTGGCTCACCGGTATCGGCGGTCTCGTCGTCCTCATTCTGTGCCTCATGCCGCCCAAGCCCGAAGGGCAGCGCTACGACGTCTGACTCCTCGGCCTTTGAATTGCTGATGGTCGGCCAGCTTTTTCATCTTCATCGACACCGATGAGATGATCTGCTGGCCGACCATTCTGTACGCAATCACTACCGATGAAAGTCACCATGTCCTACGACGCGAACGCAGCATACAACTCCGACTCCGACGTGCCCGGCCCAGGAATGCCTGGCGGGCAAGGCTATGACGGGCTCGAGTATGGCGGAGCGCCCCGCGGTGCCGCCAGTCCCGACGACCTCTCGCTTCCCCTCTACGGCGCGACCTTCGGTCAGGCCGTCAAGCGTTTCTTCAAGAACTACGTGAAGTTCTCAGGACGTGCTTCTCGCAGCGAGTTCTGGTTCGCTTACCTCTTCACGATCCTCGTGGGAATCATTCCCATGCTTCTGGGGTTCGCAGGGTCGACGATTGCCACGCTCTCGGCATCGGGGGACTCCTACAACTCAACCCCTCCGGCCGGCGCGACGGCCCTCATGGCCACTGCCGGAATTCTGTTGCTGGTCACTTTCTTGGCCACGATCATTCCGTACATTGCTGTCTGTTGGCGACGTCTGCACGACGCGAACCTCGCCGGACCCTTCTATTTTCTCTTGCTGATTCCTTTCTTCGGCGTGATCATCTTCATCGTCCTGATGGTCATGGAGCCGAAGCCCGAAGGGCAGCGTTTCGACCGCTGAGTTCGGTGCCTGAATACGGCTGGAGCATCACGCCCTACTGCTGACAGCTCCTACAGCTGCACGACCATCACGCCCCGTTGGCTTCATCTCACACCGTTGCAACGGTATGAAATGAAGCCAACGGGGCGGTGTGGTGTCTGCGGTTCGACGTTGCGCACCTCACCGAGGGGGTGCGGAGGGTCAGGAGCGCCGGACGGTCCGCGCGAACGACGAGGCCATCGCGACGAAGACGATCGCCCACACGACCAGGCCGACCCAGAACCAGTGCAGACCGATCCACTCGATCGTCGGCAGGCCGTCGGATCGTCCCAGCAGGATGCTCGCCACCGCGTACATGCCCACGGGGAAGACCATGCTCCACAGTCCCGCCGAGTACCCCATCGGGATGCGGTGGACGAAGTGTCGCCACACGCCCGCGGCGACGAGGGCCGGGATGAGCCAGGTGGCGATCGCCCACAGCAGCGTCGACGATCCGCCGACGACGATGCGAGTGGCATCGATGACCGGAGAGTTCTCCAGCTCGAGGATCCGCGAACCCGCAACGATCGTGATCGCCAGGGCGCCCATCGTCACCCAGTACGGTGCATCGAGGTCGTCGGGCCCGACGCGATGCCGCAGCACCCGCACGCCGATCGCGATCGCGCAGACGGCATAGAGAGCCACCCCCACGGCCCACATGAGCACAGCAGCCAGAGTGAGGAAGACGATGGAGCCCGCCGAGGCCGACGCGGTGCTCGCTGCCTCGAGTGCGAGGCTCGAAGCGACGACCGCCACGGATTGGGCTGCGACGACCCAGACCAGCCACGTGCCGTTGACCGCCTTCGAAACCGGGTGGACGCTCGAGCCGAGGACAGCGGTGAAGGGAATCCCGTATCCGAGTGCCAGCCACAGCAGGGCGCCGATGGCGAAGAGGACGAGCGCCGGTCCCACCATCCCGCGGCCGATCAGTGCTGTGGCCAGCACATTCGTGCCTGCGACAGCGGTGAAGAAGCCGAAGGCACGTCGCGGATCATGGAGATCGGCACGCACGTCGTCTCGCCAGCGGACCGCCCGAATGAGAGTCAGGGCGATGAAGAACAGGTAGAGGGCGACGGCCAGCCAGAACAGGACGTCGTTGAGCAGATGCAGCCCCTTGAGCTGAGCGCCGATCGAAACGATCCCGGTGGCCATCACCGAGGCGAAGCACCCGGGCGCAAGAGTCGACGGACTCAGCCCCCAAGCTCTGTGCCGCTGTATGCGACCGTGATCCGCTGTACTCATCCGCTCCTCGACCCCATCTGCCCTTTCGTTCATTTCAACTTTAGTACCACCTCGGGGCTGTCACGGCCACGCATTGGGCAGCGACGGCCCACACGAGCCATGTGCCGTTCACGCCGGCAGACACCGGCCGTGTGCTTGAGCCGAGGATGGCGGTGAAGGGGATCCCGTACCCGAGCACCAACCACAGCAGGGCGCCGAGACCGAAGAGGACGAGGGCAAGCGGGATCATGCCGAATCCGACGAGTCCCGTCGCCAGGACATTCGTCCCGGCCACAGCGGTGAAGAAGCCGAACGCCCGGGTCGGATCATGCAGGTCGTCGCGAACGGCGTCGCGATATCGGACGAGCCGCACCGCGGTGAGCACGATGAAGAACACGTAGAGTGCGACGGCAAGCCAGAACAGAGCGACGGACAGCAGATGCAGCCCCTTGAGCTCGGCACCGATCGACACGATCCCGGTCGCCATCACCGAGGCGAAGCACCCGGGAGCCAGTGTCGAAGGGCTCAGGCCCCACCTTCTGTGCAGTCCGGTGAGGCAGCGATCGGCCGCGCTCATCCGCTCCTCATTCTCGTCGTCGTGTGTCGAGAGACATCGACGTCTTCGATATTACGACTACACCCCCTGCATCCGCGCTCCGGATACACTCCCGGAGGCTTCGGCCGGCCGACCTAGAGAGCCGACCGAGAGGCCGCCCTCGAAAGGTCGGCCGAAAGGCCTCGGCCAGCCCGCCCGAATGGCCACCCGACGGCCCCTCCCCAGAAGGCCGGTGTGCGTTTCCTGACATCTCGGTACTCGGACCTGACTCTCGCAGCAGATCCATGAGATAATTCACTGGTGTTACCATCGGGTAACTTCGAATGGAGTCGCCCGCTCCATACACCCGTGCGCAGGTAGTGGCGTATTCTGCAGTCACCTGCGCGATGCAGAAATATCCGGCGTGCACCGGATCGAAGCGGGCACAGACGATTGGGAGCCATGGCTATGGAGAGCACAACGGACACTCTCGCCGAGGACGCCGACATCGACGCGCCAGCGGTCTCGCTGCGCGGTTGGTCTCTGTCCGGAAAACAGGGCGATGTGTTCACCGATATCGACCTCGAGGTGCCGACAGGTGCCGTCGCTGTCGTCCGCGGACCTGCCGGCAGCGGCAAAACCTCTTTCCTCCTGTCCCTGGCTGGAAGGATGAAAGTCTCGGCAGGGGAGGGCCGCCTCGGCGATCTTGATATCCGCAAACAGGCCCGCAAGGTACGCGGACAGGTCGCGGTCGGACACATCGGCGGACTGACGGACCTTGAGGACGATTTCACGGTCGCGCAGCACGTCGCCGAACGGCAGATCATGCTGCAGCCCTGGTATAAGCCGTGGGCGTCGAAGTCGACATTACGCGAGGTCATCGGCCTGTTCCGGGATGCTTTCACCACGGCTACGGAGCTCATCGATGATCTGCCGCCGGGGACCTTTTCGAAACAGGACGCCCAGCGCGCGGACTTCCTCATCGACGACAACGGAGAGGTATTCGTCTCCGAACTGAGCGAACTGCAGAAATTCTTCCTCGAGTTCGGACTGGCGAGCCTCAGCCGTCCACCCGTCGTCGTCATCGACAACATCGACTACCTGCGAGAATCCGCTGACCGAGCCCGCGCTTGGGCCGGGATCCTCATCTACCAGCAGCTGCGCAGATCACGGGATCCCGAGGACCTGCTCACGGTCATCGTCTCCTGCGAAGACTCGAGCGAACTCGACATCGCCACCAGGTCGCTCGGCTCCCGCGCGGAGCCGTCGATTGTCGACCTCGAACTGCCGCCCCACCCTCCCGCTCATCGCGGGTCCAAACACTGAACTTCCTGCCCCACGTACACGAATCCGAGGAGATTCCCGAATGTTCTCCCTGCCCTGGTTAGAACTCTCACGGTTCAAACGCCACACGATCACGCGACTGGCGATGATCGTCATCATCGTCATCCCGTCGATCTACGGCGGCCTGTACCTGGCCTCGAACTGGAACCCGACCGACCACCTCGACAAACTGCAGGCGGCCATCGTCAACGAGGATACGGGCGCGGAGAAGCCCGATTCGGACGGGGAGAGGCTCAACGCCGGCGATGACCTCGTCGACGAGATCACGCCGAAGGGCGAAGGCGGATTCGACTGGCAGGAGACCAGCCAGGAGGAGGCTGACAAGGGGCTTGCCGAGGGGAAGTACTTCGCGATCCTCGAAGTCCCCTCGGACTTCTCGGAAATGCTCGTGTCGACAGGCGGTGACGATCCGGAGCAGGCAGGGCTGCGGCTGCGCACCGACGATGCCCACAACTTCATCGTCGGACAGTTGGCCGGGACCATCCTCTCCGAGATCAAGTCGGGACTGAGCGAGACAACCACGGCCGAGTACGTCACCCAGGTGTATCTCGGATTCAACGACATCCACTCTGAGACGGAGAAGGCCGCGGACGGTGCGTCCGAACTGCACGACGGAGCAGGTCAGCTCCACGACGGCACCGGAGAGCTCGTCGACGGGACGACGAAGCTCGACAAGGGCGTCGGAACGCTGCAGACCGGTCTCATCGACCTCGACAAAGGTGCTGGTGAGCTGAAGAAGGGCAGCGGCGACCTGGCCGATGGTGCCTCTGATCTGAAGAAGGGCACAGCTGAGGCGAAGGGCGGCTCGAAGAAACTCGCCGACGGCGCCGGGCAGGTCGCCGACGGCACCTCCGAACTGCGCGATACCGCAGACGAGGCCACGAAGAAGGCCGAGGACGTCAAACGCAAGGCCGATGATGTCGTCGACGGAGCGCGCCCCAAGCTCGAACGCGCCGAAGGGGACTTCGACGATGCCCGCACCACCGTGCGCGGGGACATGGACGACCGGATCAAGCGGCTGCAGAAGGACTATCCGGACGACCCGAACGTTAAGAAGCTCGCCGAGGATGCCGACAGCCTTGGCGAGGACCTCGATTCCGCGCATAAGCGCGCCTCCGATGCCAAGGACGAGGCGAAGAGCCTCGAGGACAAACTGACCGACGCGGTCGACGGAGTGATGGACAAGATCCGCACGGCCGATAAGAAGATCGGTCAGCTCGACGACGGCGCTCAGAAGGTCGCGACCGGTGCTGATGACCTCCACTCCGGGCTGATCAAACTCGATGCCGGTGCAGGAAAGCTTGCCAAGGGTGCTGGTGACCTCCACGACGGAGCCGTCCAGCTCAAGGACGGCACGGCGAAGGCCAAGGACGGAGCCGGTGATCTCAAGGACGGATCGGCTCAGCTCGTCGACGGGTCGAAGGAACTCGACAAGGGCGCTGGCAAACTCGACGACGGCTCCGGAGAACTCGCCGACGGTCTGGAGAAGGGACTCGAGCAGATCCCGACCTACGACAAGAAGGATCGGGAGAATCGTTCGGATGTCGTAGCTGTTCCCGTTGACGCGGACAAGGTCAAGGACAACGCCGTCGACGCCTATGGCGAGGGACTGTCCGCGTTCTTCGTCTCCTTGGCCCTGTGGATCGGCGGAATGATCACCTACATGGTGATCAACGCTATCCCGTGCCGGGCGTTGTTCTCATCGGCCAGCTCGTCGCGGATCGCCTGGGCCGGCTACGTTCCGGGGCTGCTCTTCGGCATCGCCCAGGTCGCAGTCCTCTATGCGATCCTCACCTTCGCCTTGGACTTCTCGGCCGGAGCGTGGGTGTGGACGCTGTTGTTCTCGATACTCGTGGCGGCCTGTTTCCACTCCGTGCACCAACTGTGTGTCGCGGCCTTGGGAGGGGTCGGCAGGCTGATCGCCCTGGTGCTGCTCATGCTGCAGATCGCCTCGGCAGGCGGAACCTATCCGGTGCAGACGGCGCCGACGATCTTCCAGATCATCTCGCCGTTCCTGCCGATGACGCATGCGGTCAACGGTCTGCGCACCCTGGTTGCCGGTGGCGACATGTTCATCGCAGCGCAAGCGGCCGTGGTGTTGTTGCTGATGACTGGGATCTGTCTGGTCGCCACGATTATGGTCTGCAGCCGCAAGCGCATGGTCACACTCACCCAGCTCCACCCGAGTCTGGAGCTCTAGGCCGGGGCGCGGGGCCTATAGCAGTCGTTAAGTTGAATTGTCTGGTCGATCCGCAGTGGTTTCCGCGCCCTAACCGACGCGGATCGACCAGGAAAACGGGTTCAGCGATGCGGGCAATCGTGTCGCAGCTCTCTGCTCGAGCACGGCCGTAGAGCCTCGGCCGCCTCGGCGCAGCCCGTTATCCGAGCGCCAGCCGCGCGGCCAGCACCACGAGCACGATCGCGATGACGACATCGAGGACCTGCCACACGCGCGGTCGAGCGAGGTAGCGGGAGAGTCCGCGGGCGCCGTAGCCGATGACGAGGAACCAGCTGATCGAGCCGAGCATGGCCCCGAACGTGAACGGCCAGACTCCGCCCGGACCCTGCTGGTTCGCGAGGTTGCCGAGCATGACGACGGTGTCGATGTAGACGCCCGGATTGAGGAACGTCAGCGCCAGAGTGGTGAGGATGACGGATTTGAGGGTCCGCTGATGAGTGTCCGCCTTCAGCCCGGTGGCCTCGCGCGCTGATTTCAGGCTCGTCCACGCGAACCAGAGGAGGTAGGCCACGCCCAGCCAGCGCAGGATCTCGAGTGCCCACGGTGCCAGAAGCACGATCGCCCCGATTCCCACCGTGCCCGCGCCGATGAGCAGGACGTCGGCGACGATGCAGATGGTGACGACGACGCCGAGGTGCTCGCGCCGAATCCCCTGCCGCAGCAGGAGTGCGTTCTGCGGGCCGACGGCGATGATGAGCGACCAGCCGGTGAGGAGTCCGGTGACGAGATGAGTGAGCACGGACTCAACAGTAGAGACCGACAAGTCAGAAGAAAAACAACAGAATATGCATCTGATGCACAATTGCTTCATGAACATCGATCACGTGAAAGCCCTCGCCGCCGCTGTCGACGAAGGCACCGTCGAGGGGGCGGCCTTCGTTCTCGGCATCACCGCCTCGGCGGCGAGCCAGCGCATCCGCACACTCGAGTCCCGCGTCGGGCAGGTGCTCATCCGACGAACGAACCCGATCACCGTCACCGAGGCGGGGCAGGCGATTCTCCGCTACGCCCGGCAGGTCGAGCTGCTCGAGTCCGAGGCGCTCGACCGGCTGCACGGAATCGACGCCGATTCGCCTGGATCGGGCGGATCAGGTGCTGGGCGGAGCGAGCCGACCGTGCTCCGGGTGGGGGTGAATGCCGATTCGATGGCGACGTGGTTCCGCCCGATCTTCGCCGAGGCGGCCGGCTGGGACGACGTCGTCCTCCGCATCGAGATGGTCGATCAGGACAAGGCGCTGCCGCTCTTGGCGTCGGGCGAGGTGCTCGGCACGATCACCTCGACGGCGACTGGCGGATACGGGACGACCGTAGCCGAGCTCGGGACGATGCGCTACGTCGCCGTGGCCGAGCGCTCCCTGTTCGATCGGCATTCCACCGGTACCGAGGCGGATCTGTCCAGGCTGCCGATGGTGAACTTCGGGCAGGACGATGACCTGCAGTTCGAGTTCCTCCGCCGGTGCGGAGTCGATGGGCGGCCGCCGCTGTCGGTCGTGCCGGGATCGGCGGAGTTCGTGGCCGCAGTGGAGGCGGGCCTCGGCTGGGGGATGGTGCCGCTCATGCAGTTCGAGGGTCTCGACGCCGACCTTGTCGAGATCGGCACCGAACCGCATATCGACGTCCCGCTGTACTGGCACCACTGGACGTTGGCCTCTGACAAGCTCTCCCGACTGACCGAGGCGCTGCGTCGCGCGGCCGCCGCGATGCGGTGATCGGGTGACGAGAGGTGCGGTTGCCTTCTATTGAGCCGCTTCTCGGCGCACTGGGTGGGCGAAATGGTCACAGAAATTCGAGCAGAGCGTGACCAAAAAGACCACCTAAGAGGTGCTGTGGGGCGACCAGGAGCTGAGGAGCTTGTCGATCGTCCACTTCACCTGCTCATGCGCGGCGTCGACGGTCATCGTCTCGGGCGAGATGATCGAATGCAGGGCGATGCCGTCGACGGTGGTGAAGAGCGCTGTGGCGGTCGGGGCCACCTCGGTGGGGTCGAGGTGCCCCTCCTCGGCGAGCAGATTCAGCCACCGATGCAGGCTGTCATAAGTGACCCGGTGGCCATGTTCGAGGAGTCGACGGGACACGGCGCGCTTCTCGGCTCCGAGCGCATGCAAGTGCATGGAGAACCACGTTTCGAGCTGCACATCCCGATGCTCATGAGTCGGCAGGAATTGGGCGCAGCACTCATAGAGACGATCGGCTGGTGCACGGCTCGAATCGGCGATGGAGAAGTCATTGATGACGGTGTCGATGGAGCGCAGCGCGACCGCCTCGTGGAGGTCCGCCTGGGTGGGGAAGTAGTGGCGCAGCGTCGATGCCCCGACTCCCGCCTCCTTGGCCACAGCACGCACGCTGAGGTTCGCCTGCCCCGGCTGCGACCCCTCCGCCAGGCGAATCGCCGCGGCGATGATCTCGTCTCGCTTCGACAACCGAGCTCCTCGCTTCATTGACAACGATGCTTTCGATCAGTGTATAGTACGTTGTACTAGTACGGTGTGCCAAAGCGTTTAAGGCGCGGCAGGAACAGTGTGCTGACCCGACCAGAGGACCCGAACGGAAGAAGAGAGAGCCCTCATGATCGACAGTCTGCAGGAATTCGCCGGAAACTTTCCCGACTGGCTGCAATGGGCGGGCGTTCTGCTCGTCTCGGCCATCCCCTTCGTCGAGTCGTATTTCGGCGCTGTCATCGGCGTCGCGATCGGACTTCACCCCGTCGTCGCCATCCTCGTAGCCGTCATCGGCAACGTCATCTCGATGCTCGCCTTCGTCTATGGGGCCGGTGCCATCCGCGACAAGGCGACGAAGAATAAGGAGGTCGAGGAGAAGCCGAAGCGACAGCGGCTCAAGCGCATGTTCGACAAGTTCGGCGTGCCGGGAGTTTCGCTGCTCGGCCAAACACTCCTGCCCTCGCAGATCACTTCGTCCGCGATGGTCGGCTTCGGTGCGAACCGCAATGTCGTGGCCTTCTGGCAGGTCATCTCGATCATCCTCTGGGGCGTCCTCTTCGGAGTGCTCGCCACCTTGGGTATTGAACTCGCGCTGCGCTGAGGGTACGTCGGCCCGTCCAGCCGTGTCAGACCCTCCACCTAGACTGGCCCCATGACGGAATCCACCCCGACATCCCCACCCGCGGCCGGCTCGCACAGCAATTCAGACGACTTCGCGATCGAGGCACAGCGCATCCTCGTCGAGCTCACTGCGAGCCCGAATGCGCAGTTCCGCGACGGCCAGCTCGAGTCCATCCGCGACCTCGTGCAGGCGAAGAAGCGCGTCCTCGTTGTCCAGCGCACTGGGTGGGGCAAGTCGGCCGTGTACTTCGTCGCCACCCGCATGCTCCGGGCCTCCGGCACTGGTCCGAGCCTCATCATCTCTCCGTTGCTGGCACTCATGCGCGACCAGATCGCCGCAGCCGAACGCGCCGGAGTCCGCGCCGCCAGCCTCAACTCCTCCAACGTCACCGAATGGGACTCCGTCCTCGAAGACCTCAAGGCCGGCAACCTCGACGTTCTCCTCGTCTCCCCGGAGCGGCTGAACAATCCGCAGTTCCGCGACGAAGTGCTGCCGCAGCTGCTCGCCTTCCTCGGCCTCATCGTCGTCGACGAAGCCCACTGCATCTCCGACTGGGGGCACGACTTCCGCCCCGACTACCGCCGCATCGGACGCATCCTGTCCGAACTGCCGCGCAACACCCCGGTGCTCGCGACGACCGCGACAGCGAACTCCCGCGTCGTTGCCGACGTCGCCGAACAGCTCGGCGACGACACCACCGTCGTCCGCGGTGAACTCGCCCGCGACTCCCTGCGCCTCGGTGTCCTGAGCGGACTCGACGCCAGCGCACGCATCGCCTGGCTGTCCTCGCACCTCAACGACTTCACAGGGTCCGGCATCGTCTACACGCTCACCGTCTCCGCAGCCGAAGACATCACCCGGATGCTGCGCGAACAAGGCTACGAGGTCCGCGCCTACACGGGCCGGACAGATGCCGAGGAACGCGCCGAACTCGAACAGCAGCTCAAGGACAACCGCCTCAAGGCGCTCGTGGCCACCTCGGCGCTGGGAATGGGATTCGACAAACCCGACCTCGGATTCGTCGTCCATATCGGCGCGCCGTCCTCGGCCGTGGCCTACTACCAGCAGGTCGGTCGTGCCGGCCGTGCCACAGACTCCGCCGATGTGCTCCTGCTGCCCGGCGCCGAAGACGAACAGATCTGGGAGTACTTCGCGACCGCGTCGATGCCCAACCAGGACGACGCGAACGCCGTGCTCGCGGCCCTCGCCGAGGCGGACGGCCCCCTGTCCGTGGCCCGCTTGGAGACCTTGGTCGGAACCAAGAGATCCCGACTGAATCTGCTGCTCAAGACTCTCGAAGTCGAAGATGCGGTGTCGAAGGTCAAGGGCGGGTACGTCTCGACCGGGCACGGGTGGAACTATGACCGGGAACGATATGAGAAGGTCGCGGCCGTCCGAGCGGAAGAGGCCCAGGCCATGCTCGATTATGAGGCGACCGGGCAGTGCCGAATGGAGTTCCTCATCCGTCAGCTCGACGATCCCGATCCGCAGCCGTGCGGCCGCTGCGACAACTGCGCCGGTGTGTGGTTCTCCGCCGAGATCTCCGACGAACAGCGCCAGGTCGCGGCCGGGAACCTCCACAAGATCGGCCTGCCGATCGAACCGCGCAGCACCTGGCCCAGCGGCCTCGCGAACATCGGGGTTCCGCTCAGGGGTCGGATCCCGGCGGAAGAGCTCGCCGAGGAGGGGCGTGCGATCGCGCGTCTGTCCGACCTCGGACAAGGGCAGACCCTTCGGGCGTTCCTCGCCCCAGATGCTCCGGATGCCGAGGTGCCCGGACAGATCGGCAAGTGGTGCCTCGAGGTCTTGGCACAGTGGGATTGGAAAACACGGCCCGAGGTGGTCGTGTCGATCCCGAGCAATCGCCGTCCCGTGACGGTGCGATCCTTGGCCGCGAATCTCGCAACGGCCGGCCGACTTGTCGATGGGGGTGAGCTGCTTCAGGTCGGTGACCATGGCACGCCGGACGTCAACAGTGCCTTCCGCGTCAAAGACCTCTATGAGGCCTTCGTCGTCCCGCCTGAGGTCGAAAAAGTCGTGGCCGGGAAGTCAGTGCTGCTCGTCGATGACGAGGTCGTCTCCCGGTGGACGATGACGGTCTGTGCACGACTGCTGCGTAGGGCAGGAGCCACCTCGGTGCTGCCATTCGCGCTTGCGCTGCGGGCCTGAACGCGCTCGCCTTGCGGGCCTGAGATCGCGGAGCACGACAGCGAAAACCACCACGGCAGCGATTCCTCGAGCCCGAGCCCTGGGCGGAGGAATCGCCGCCGCCGCGGCGGTTCAACTCAGGGGTTCTGCTGCAGCTGGAACGTCGCCCCTTCCGGGTCCGTGACCGTGACGATCCGCCCGTACGGGGAGTCTTCGGGGCCGGCGAGCACCTTGCCGCCGAGCTCGGTCACTTTCGTGGCCGCGGCATCGGCGTCTTCGACGTTGATGTAGGTGCGCCAGTAGGAATTCTGTGCCCATTCGCTGGCATCGCAGATTCCGGCCACAGCGTTGTCACCGTCACCATGGGTTGAGTACGGGAAGCCCTCCATCGGGGTGATGTCGAAGGAGAAGACCTTGCCGTAGAAATCGTTCGCCGCCTGATAGTTCGTTGTCATGAGTTCGAACCACACGGGGGTTCCCGGGGCGAGCGGTGTATCGAAGCCGGAGAACTCACCGGGCTGCCACATGCCGATGGGCGATCCCGTCGGATCGACGACGACGGCCATCTGTCCGAGCGGACCGACAGGCATGGGGCCGACGACATCGGTGGCCCCGGCGTCCAGTGCCGCTTGGTGGACTCCGGCGATGTCCCCGGTGTGCAGGTAGGTCGACCAGGCCGTGGGCATCTCCGGGCTCGGGGTGCCGTCCATGTTCATGGCTCGCATGGCGCCGCCGACGTTGCCTCCGTCCTTCGTGATCATGTGGTAGTGGCCGAATTCCTCACCCATGTCGGTGAATTCCCAGCCGAAGAGCTGATTGTAGAAGTTCTGGGCGGCCTCGAAGTCCTGACAGACATAGTCGATCCAGATGGGCTGGCCCTCGCGGGGGTTGACAGGCATTGCTTCTCCTCAATTGGTGGGGTGGAGATGAGTTGCAGTTGTCGTTGCCGACCGCAGGGTGACGACCCTACTGCCAGGCGCGCGTGAAATCCGCGAAGCAGTCGGTCAGCGCCGCCTGCAGAAGTGGACCGAAGGTCACGCGCCCGACCCCGAGCTCAGCGAGCTGGGCGAGGTCGAGTTCTTCGGGCACCGCGCCCTTGATCGGATGCGCGGTGACATTGAGCGGCAGAGTGATCTGCGCGAGGATCGACTTGAGTGTGCCCACATCGGGCAGACGGACGGGGTAGACGGAGTCCGCGCCGGCATCGGTGCACAGACGGAGACGTCGGACCACCTCGGCGGTGGGGTCTTCGAAGTCGCCGGGATATTTGAACACGTCGGTGCGGGCGTTGATGACGACGTGGACCCGTTGAGCCTCGGCCGCTTGGCGCAGGCTCCAGATGTATTCGGCGTGCTCCTCTGGGCTGCGCATACTGCCCCGACTGTGGACCGTGTCCTCGATATTCACACCGACCGCTCCGGCATCGAGGAGGCCGGCGATGAGTTCGGGAGCGGGGGTGTCGTATCCGGATTCGAGATCCGCGGTGACGGGAACATCCACCGCCGAGGTGATCCGTGAGATCCCCTCGAGCGCTTGCTCGAGCGTCATCTGCTCACCGTCGCCGTGGCCGAGCGAATCGGCGAGCGGGTGCGATCCGATGCTCAGAGCGTTGAAACCGACATCGACCATCGCACGAGCCGACCAGGCATCCCAGACGGTCGGCAGCACGAGAGGTTCGTCCTGGTGATGTCCCTGCAGAAGGGTGAAAGCGCGTTCGGCGAGAACCGTGTAATCGACCATGGTCAATACTTTTCCACTGTTGTGCCTCGACACGCCAGGGGTCGGACTGGTTCACCAGAAGGTTTCAGGCAGACGCAGTGATAGCGTGAACAACATCCGATGTCGCCGTACGGAGGAGCAGAGGTGGCCGGTTCGGGCACCATCCGCGTTTCGCCCAAACCCGAGCGGGTATGGGCACTCCTCGCCGTGCTTGCCGGCATTGCCACGATCCTCATCGAGATTCCCGCGGCGCTGATGTCCGAAGGCGGCTATTCGTTCACTCAGCAGCCCATCAGCCATCTGGGGATGACCGGATGCGGGGACTGGGGAGACGTCGGAACCCCGATCGAGGTCTGCTCACCGGCTCATCCCTTCGTCAACGGCGTCTCCATCATCGCCGGATCGATGCTCGCGATCATCGCCTTCATCTGGCACGACTGGATCGCCCCGAGTCGCTGGGGCAGGTGCGGGTCCTTCCTGCTCGCCGCCGGCGGAATGCTGTTGGCCGGAACCGGGATGGTCCCCGCCGATATCGATCCGACTCTGCATGCTGTCTTCGGTTTCGGCGGATCCGCAATCCAGAATCTCGGTCTGCTCGCGGCGGGCATCGCCTTGATCCGTTGGCCCGAGAAACGTTGGATCGGTCCCGTCGCATTCGGTGGACTCACGCTCGGACTGGGCGCTTTCGGTCTCGCCGGAGCACTGTTCCTGGCCGCTCCCGATATCTGGAACCTGCCGGTAGGCATCGTCGAGAGAGCCGCGTCCTACCCGTTCCTCATCTGGTTCATCCTCGCCGGATGGATGCAGCTGCGCGACGCCTCCAGGCGAAAACGCGAACTCGCCTCCGGGCGTTGAAGCTCTACAGCCTCGGAGTCCGCGCCGGCACCTGCCGGCGGGAACCGGTTGCTTCGAACGCCGCGGCGATCTCGATCAGCGCGGAATCGTCCCAGCCGCGTCCGGCGATCGTCAGGCCCACGGGAATCCCGGTGTCGGACATGGTGCCCATCGGCACCGTCACCGAGGGAATGCCCAGATGTCTGGGCACGAGGTTGCCGTTGGCCACCCATGTGCCGTTGCGCCAACCGAGATCGGCAGACGCTTCGTTGACGTCCATATCGGCCGGCCCCACATCGGCCATCGCCGGGAAGATCACCGCATCGAGGCCTTGCTCGTCCATCCACTCCTCGAGGTCGACTCGGCGGGTCTCCTCGAGCCCACGCACACCGGATTCGAGCTCCGGGATCTCCGTGACCGAGGCGTAGCGATTCGTGCGCACCTGCTCAGGATAGGTGGCGATGTCATCGTCGAACCCGACGTAGCGATCCGGCAGCGCACCGGGCGGGTGGGGGAAGATCAAGGCTCCGTCCACCTCGGCGAGGGTGTTGAGATTGGGGTCGCCGTTCGCGGCGAGGAAATCATCCCATCCCCACGACGAGAGGTCATTGATCTCCCGATCGAGGTAGGAGGCGGTGACGAACCCCCGCGTTGCGATCGTCGGCGCACCGGGACGGTCGCTCTCGTAGTTGCTCACCACCGGGAAGTCCGTCTCGATCACTTCGGCACCGGCCGCTTCGAGGTCGGCCCGGGCAGCTTCCCAGGCCTCCATCACCGAGGCGCGGGTAACGACCGGCTGCCCCGTGGGTCCGCCGATCCCGCCGTCGGGATTCGTGCCCGCCTCATCGTCGGCGTTGATGTACATCCTGGGCACACCGAGGCGCTTGCCGGCGAGCACGGACCGTGCGGCCTCATTCGATCCGGGCAGCAGCGCGGAATAGGAGTCCGGGCGCACGGCGCTGGCTTTCGGGACGTCCACCCACGGTTGGACGCGCCAGAAATCTCCCCGGGTCTGTCCGTCGTCGGCGACGATGACGTCGAGGACCTCGGCGAGGTCGGCCATCGTGCGCGTGTGGGGGACGACGACGTCCATGGTCGGCACGAGCGGCCAATTTCCGCGCACGCTGATGACCCCGCGCGAGGGTGTGTAGGCGATGAGCGCATTGTGCGAGGCCGGGGCGCGACCGGATGACCAGGTCTCCTCGCCGAGGCCGAAGGCTGCGAAGCTCGCCGTCGTGGCCGTGCCCGAACCGTTCGAGGAACCGGAGGCGAAGGCGCTGGTCAGCCAGTCGGCGTTGTAGGGGCTTTCGGCGCGACCGTAGAGTCCGCGCTGCATGCCGCCGTTGGCCATCGGCGGCATGTTCGTCAGCCCCAAGCAGATGGCGCCGCCGGCGCGCAGACGTTCGATCGTGAACGCATCCTTCTGTGCGATGAGGTCGGCGAAGGCCGGTGATCCGGAGGCCACGGTGAGGCCCGCGACCATATAACTGTCTTTCGCGGTGTACGGAATCCCGTCGAGGGGGCCGAGCGTCTTACCGGCTGCGCGCCGTTCGTCGGAGGCAGCCGCCTCGGCGAGGGCCTGCGGATTGGCCACGATCACCGAGTTGAGTTTCGTGTCGGTCTCGGGGCCGTCGTACGCGGCGATCCGATCCTGATAGGCCTCGACGAGCTCCACCGAGGTGGTGCGACCGTCGTCGAGTGCGGCTCGCAGATCGGCGATGGACGCTTCGACGACATCGAATTTCGACATGATCTTCCTCCGGGCACTCGACGGTGCGTGCGCGATGTGGGTGTGTTCCTGCCCAGAGTAGCGTCGATTCGCCGAGGATGGGCTACGGATTTCGTTGTCCGCGGGCTGCCGAATGAGGTGTTCGTGATGGGTACGATCGAGGCATGACGGTCAACGCGATCATTCTCACCGGCGGTCGTTCGCGGCGCTTCGGAGGCGAGCACAAACCCGGTGTCGAGGTCGACGGACGGCCGACGATCTCCCGGATTCTGGAGAGCATCCGTGGTGCGGCAGCCGACGCCGCAGTGTGGGTGGCCGGCCCCGCAGACGGACTCTCTTCCTCGGAGCAGGAAGGCGTCCGCGTCGTCCGGGAAGAGCCTGAGTTTGCGGGCCCGCTGGCCGGGATCGCGGCCGCAGCGGCGGCGTTCCCGGCGGAGTCGGCCGATGTCACTCTCGTCGTGGCTGGGGACATGCCGATGATCACGGCGAGCCACCTCGGTGATCTCATCTCCATCTGTCGGGCCACCGGACGTCCGGCCGCGGGCACCGACGATCGAGGGAAGACGCAGTTCCTCTGCGCGGCCTGGCCGACCCAGCTGCTCCGTGCCCGTCTGTCCGGCATCGGCGACCCGACGGACGGGGCGGTGAAGCTGCTCTTCGCCGGTCTCGACCCGGCCGTGGTCGCCGTCGGCCCGGACGTGGTGAGCGATTTCGACACCGCAGCCCAGCTCGAAGCGATTCGCGCCCGACTCAGCCCTGGCGGGCCTTGAATCGCGGATTCTTCTTGTTGATGACGTAGACGCGTCCGCGGCGGCGGACCACCTGCGAACCGGGCTGGGACTTCAGCGACCGGAGAGAACGACGAACTTTCATGAGCGTGACTCCTTAATGAGAATGAGTATCATTAGGGCCAATACTATGTTCTCGATCGAAGGGAAGCGAATGCGGGAATCAGCCGAGCGCGGCCGGAAGTCTGTCATCGACGAAATCGCAGCGATCGCCGTCGTCGGGCTCTGTGCGGTCGAGCGCAGACGCTACGCGATGAGCTTGGCCAAGGACCGTGGCTATGTCTTCGTGCCCGCCGAGCAGACCGAGCAGGGCATCGAGGCGATCGACCGCCTCGTCGATCTGGTCGGCATGACTTCCGGGATGCACGGGTTCGTCCTCGAATACGGGGACGGCGCAGACTGCGCCGAGATCATCGGAGCCCTGAGTGCTCCCGACACCAGAGCCGTGCTCACCGACCTCGTCTGCGTGGTTGACCTGGCATGCCTGCACAGCGATCTCGACTCGGAGGCACGCGCCGGAGCCCTCGTCGCGCAGATCGAATTCGCCTCGACCCTGGCTCTGCTGGCGCCGGGCACTGCCGACTCGAGTGGGATCGAGGGGGCCATCGGGCTGATCGCGCACCTGGCACCCGAGGCCAGGCGCTTTCTGTTGTGCGAAGGCGCGGTGCATGAGCCGGTGTGTTGGCAGTTTGGGCACCGACCACCAGCTGCGGGGTGGACGGCGATTCTCAACTCGGAATTTCGGCCCCCGGCCCGAACGGGAAGTGTCCGCGCCTGCCGCTTCGAACAGGCCCGCCCCTTTCATCCGCAGAGACTGCAGGCAGTGCTGGGTGCCGCGATCGGCGAGGGCTGCTGGGGACGCATTGTTCGTTCTGCGGGTTTTGCGAAGCTCGCTTCCCGACCGTATGTGACAGCGCACTGGGACCAGGCGGGCACTCTGCTCACGCTCTCGCCGCTATCCGCCGATCCACTACCTGGCGATCCGCTTCCCGGCGGGGGTGCGGAACTCCTGGCGCTCGGACAGGATCTCGCATTCATCGGCTTCGACCTCGACGACGCGGGGCTGTGCCAAGCGCTCGACCGGGCCGTCCTCACCGACGCCGAGCTGCTGGCAGGTCCGATGGCCTGGTTGGGGTATCCCGACGAGTTCCCCGCGTGGGACTCCGTGCACCGAGGGTGAGGTGAGCCGTCTCGATGGCGCAGCATCGGCTTGGTGAACCGGCAACAGCTCGGTTCCTGTGCCAGGCTGGTGCCGGTTGACCAGGCTGATAACCGAAACTGGCTCTCAGCCGGCCGCCCGGCATTCGGCGCACAAGCCGAAGATCTCGAAGACGTGATGCGTGATCTCGAAGCCGTTCGAGGCCGCGATCTGACGCATCCAGTCCTCACTCGGCGGGTCGATCTCGACAGCGGTTCCGCAACGCTCGCAGACCAGGTGATGATGGTGCTCGGTCTGCGAGCAGGCGCGGAAGAGCTGGGTTTCAGCGATCGTGATCGTATCGGCGTCGCCGCTGCGTGCGAGCGCATTGAGCTGTCGGTAGACGGTGGCCAGGCCGACGCTTGCGCCTTCGTCTTCGAGGCGGCGGTGGAGCTGCTTGGCAGAGACGAAGCGGGTCTCGGTTTCCAGGGCAGAGCGGATGAGGGCCTTCTGCGCGGTGCTGCGCGTCTTCTTCTGCGGAGCTGCCATGGGGAGTCCTCCCTTGTCGTCCCAGTTGAACTTCTCGTCCCGGTCGCAGGCGCATATGCATGAACGTGCATATGCGAGAGAAATAATGAAACACGTTACCATTAACGGGCGGTTCGTCCCACAGCTGCACTGGGCCCCGTGCTGATAGCAGGGTCCGCGCCGTCGAACCGCCTGGCACGAACACCGAGGAGGCACCATGAGCGGACCCAAACGCAGACCTGCGATCCCGGTCATCCTGCTCACCGGCTACCTCGGCGCCGGAAAAACGAGCCTCCTCAATCACCTCCTGCGCCACCCCGACGCCCGCATCGGGGTGATCGTCAACGACTTCGGCGACCTCAACATCGACGCCGGACTCGTCGTCGGCCAAGTCGACGAACCGCTGTCGATCTCGGGCGGATGCGTGTGCTGCCTGACCGATGACTCCGAACTCGAGGACGCCCTCGTGGCGATGACGAACCCTGGTCTGCGCCTCGATGCGATCATCGTCGAAGCCAGCGGATTCGCCGAGCCCCTGACCCTGGCGCGCATGATCACCCGCATGGGCCACCACCGGTTCCACCTCGGCGGGGTCATCGACGTCGTCGACGCAACCATGTACTTCGATACCGTCGACACCTCTTCTCTGCCGCCTCTGCGCTTCGCTGCGACGACGTTGGTGCTGGTCAACAAGCTCGATCAGGTGCCTGTCGCGGACCGTGACGCCACGGTCGACGCCGTCCGCGCCCGCGTTCATGAACGCAATCCACGCGTCCTCGTCATCGGCACCCACCACGCCCGCCTCGACCCCACCCTCATCTTCGACCCGGGCGAAGGAGAGCGAGACCCCCGCCGAGGCGGCTTCGACGTAGGCGAGGACCCCATCCAACCCGAACTGCCGATCCGAGAACTGCTGCGTCAGGCCTACGCCGAGGCCGCCGGAGAGCTCGGTGACGACGGGGTTGAGGATGGATCCGCACACCACCGCCACGCCCAGTCGGTGACCGTCACCGGTACAGGACTCGCTGATCCGGACGCGGTGATGGACTTCGTCGAGGATCTCCCGTCCGGGGTGTACCGGGTGAAGGGCACCGTGCGCGTGGCCGTGGGGTCCGGTCAGCGCGACTTCGTCGTGCAGGCGGTCGGCCCGAATGTCTACGTCGCCGAGGCGACCCGACCCGCACCGAAGGCTCCATCCTCGAACGTGGGAGACGGTGAGGGGCCGGATGCGGACAGCGTCCTCGTCGTCATCGGCGAGGACTTCGACACTGAGGCAGCCGAAGCCACGCTCACCGCCGCCCTCAACAGCGGTGCCACAGCCAATGCACAGGGGAGCAACCGCTCCGAACGCCTCCTCAACCACGTCCGCCTCCACGCGTAGTTACTACCTCACGGCGGCCCAGCAACCTCGCGCGAGGTTGCTGGGCCGCCGTGAGGTAGTACGGGGAGTGGTAATCCTCCGGTTTCCCTCCGTGTTTCCTAAGGGTGGTCTGGAGGTCAACACCCGCGCCGGGGACCTGTGACCGCTTCTAGGGTCGAAACGTGATCCGCCGAACGGGCATGATCGACCTGCCGGGAACAGCAGTGAGAATCATCCTTTTGGGGGACACCGTTGACTACTTTCGGGCGATCCGCTGAGGCGCTGCGCTTGGAAGACTGACTGGAGCGCCCTGCTCACGCCCCCGAGCCCGGAGGAACCCCGTGCACCTGATCACCCGGATGAGTCTGAAGAACCGCCTCATCGTCGGATTGCTCACCCTCGTGATCGCCGTCTTCGGCATTGTCGCGACCACCTCACTCAACCAGGAGACGATGCCCTCGGTCGACCTGCCCGGCACCTCGGTGCAGGCCACCGTCCCCGGAGCCTCCCCGGAGGTGATCGAGGAGACCGTCACCAAACCTCTCGAGACCGCGCTCGACGGTGTCGGCGAACTCGAATCGGTGACCACCTCCACCTCGTCGGGAATGATGACCGCCGAGGTCACCTGGCCCTTCGGCAAGGACTCCGAGAAGATGACCGACTCGATCCGCTCCGCCGTGGACGGGGCGAAGGCGAACCTGCCCCGATGACGCCGAGGTCGAGGTCCTGTCCTATCAGATGGATGACGTTCCGGTGTCGATGTTCGCCGTCTCCGGCGGGGATCCGACCACCCTCGGCGACCGCCTCGAGTCCGACCTCGTGCCCGAACTCCGCGCCCTCGACGGAGTCTCGAACGTCGAGGTCACCGGCCAGGACGAACAGCGGGTCACCATCACGTTCCGTCCCGAGGACGTCGCGGAGAAGAACGTCGTAGAATCCTCCGTCCCCGAAGAGCTCGAGGCCGCCGGTGCGGTCGTCCCGGCCGGCCGCAGCGCCCAGGGAGAGATCTCGATGGCCGTCGAGGTCGGCACCGAGGTCGACGCCGTCGACCAGATCGAGAAGACCCCTCTGCGCACCGCCGACGGCACGGTGCTGCTCGGTGACGTCGCCGACGTCGACCTCGACTCGATCGAGAAGACCTCCCTGTCCCGCGCCGACGGCAAGGACTCCGTGACCGTATCGGTGACCAAGGACCAGGACGCCAACGTCGTCGACGTCTCCCACAAAGTCGCAGACACCCTTGACCGGGTGGCCCCGAAACTCGGAGACGACACTGAATTCTCGACGATCTTCGACCAGGCCCCGGAGATCGAGAAGTCCATCCACGACCTCTCCGTCGAAGGCGGACTCGGCCTGATCTTCGCGATCTTCGTCATCCTCACCTTCCTCGGCTCCTTCCGCTCGACAATCGTCGCCGCGATCTCGATCCCGATGTCGCTGCTCATCGCGATGATCGGACTCCAGATCGGCGACTACACCCTCAACATCCTCACCTTGGGTGCCCTGACGATCGCCGTCGGCCGCGTCGTCGACGACTCCATCGTCGTCATCGAGAACATCAGGAGGCGCCAGGGCACGACCGACCTGAGCGTCGAGGACATCGTGGCAAGCGTCAAACAGGTTGCCGGTGCCATCACCGCCTCGACCCTGACCACTGTCGCCGTGTTCCTGCCCATCGCCTTCGTCGACGGCATCGCCGGGCAGCTCTTCCGCCCCTTCTCCGTCACCGTCTCGCTCGCACTGCTCGCCTCCCTCGTCGTCGCGCTGACGATCGTCCCGGTCTTCAGCTACTGGGTGCTGCGCCGCAGCCCCAAACCACTCTCACCCAAACGGCAGGCAGCAACCGACCGCAGCTTCGAACTCTGGGCCGCCAAACAGCACCGGCGGTCCGTGGCGCGCGCCGAACGCCGACAGAAGACGATCGAGAAGAAGAACGCCAAACGCGGCGCCAAGGGCAAGGACCTGCTGCCGGACGCGACCGTCGAACCCGTCGTCTCACCGGCACCGGGCGACGGAGAGGCCTCCGGGCGGGTCGACCGTCTCCAGCAGCGCAGCCTGCCCGCGATTCTCTCCGCCCTGCACCACCCCTGGCGGACCATCGCCTTCTCCGTCGTCATCTTCATCGTCACGATGATGGGCGCGACCTTCCTCAAGACCGACCTGCTCGGTTCCGCCGGAGCCAACTCGCTCTACATCACCCAGACCCTGCCGGCGGGCGCCTCTCTCGAAGCCGGTGACAAGGCCGCGAAGCGCGTGGAAGCCGTGCTCGGCGATGATCCGGACGTCGACACTTACTCGACGACGGTCAACGGACCGGAATCCGGAGCGGAGAACCAGTTCAACGTCACCCTGGCCGAAGATTCCGAGGCCGAGGTCGCGACGAACCGCATCCGCACCCAACTCGACGACCTCGGGAAGGGCGCGGGCGAGATCGACGTCCAGGACGCCGGCGGCTCCGTCAGCGAGGACGTCGAGGTCACCCTCTCGGGCACCGACCTCGGTGCGCTGCGAAAAGCTGCCGACGAGGTGACGAAGAAGATGGCGGACACCGACGGTGTCCAGTCCGCCCGCAACGACCTCGCCGCCGACCAGCCGGTCATCGAAGTCGATGTCGATCGGGAGAAAGCCGCCGACTTTGGATTCAGCCAGGCCGAGGTCGGGCAGGCCATCGCCGCCGCACTCCACGGCGTCGAGGCCGGCACCATCACCCTCAACGGCCAGGAGCGCGACATCACCCTCGCCCCGACTCATCCGGATGCGACCCCGGACGAGATCCGTGCTCTCGAACTGCCCGTCACCGAGGTGCAGACGCAGAACGCACAGGAGGATGCGACCGACCGGGTCGAGGAGAAGACCGACGCCCGCGCCGAGGAGGCCAAGCGCAAGGCCGCAGACGAATCGGCCGAGCAGCTCGAATCCGCTCGCGAGGCCCGTGACGATGCCGCCGACCAGCTCGAAGAGGCCCGCAAGGCCCTGCGCGATGCCGAGAATCCGCCGCCAGCACCGAGCCCCGGCGATATGGCGGCCGACCAAGTGGAGCAGGCTCGCGAAGGTGTCGAGCAAGCCGAGAAGGGACTGAAGGAAGCCAACGACGCCATCGACGACCTCATCGACGGTCAGCGTGAACAGGAGCAGACCCAGGAGGAGGAACAGGCTCTTGCCGATGAGCAGGCCGCCATTCCCGACATCAAGGGTGAGCCGATCACCGTCGACGAGATCGCGGAGGTGAAGAAGACCGAGACCCCGGCGACGATCGACCGCGCCGACGGGGAACGGAAGGTCACCGTGTTCGCGACCCCGTCCAGCGGCCAGCTCGAAACGGTCACCGCTGCGGCCACCGACCTGACCGAGACCATGGATCTGCCCGACGGAGTCAGCTTCGACGTCGGCGGCGCCAGCCAGGAGCAGGCGGAGTCATTCGGTCAGCTCGGAATGGCGATGGCAGTGGCGATCGTGCTCGTGTTCCTCGTCATGATCGCGACCTTCCGCAGCTTCGTCCAGCCGCTCATCCTGCTGGTGTCGATTCCGTTCGCCGCGACCGGAGCCGTGCTGCTCCTGCTGGCGACCGGCACACCATTGGGCATTCCCTCGCTCATCGGTCTGCTCATGCTCATCGGCATCGTCGTGACGAACGCGATCGTGCTCATCGACCTCATCAACAAGCTGCGTGAGGATGGACTCGAGCTCATGGACGCGATCGTCCACGGCACCCGACTGCGCCTGCGCCCGATCCTCATGACCGCGGCCGCGACGATCTTCGCCCTCGTGCCGATGTCGCTGGGGCTGACCGGTGGGGGAGTGTTCATCTCGCAGCCACTGGCGATCGTCGTCATCGGCGGGCTCACCTCGTCGACGGTGCTCACATTGATCCTCGTTCCCGCCCTCTACCTCCTCGTCGAACGACGCAAAGAGGTCCGAGCGGAGCACAAGGAAGAGAAGCGCGCCAAGAAGCGGGCGGAGAATCAAGCGCGGATCGAAGCGGAAACCGCCGAGGTGGCCCAACGTTCCGACGGCCACTGACCACCCCTTGCTACCTGACGGCGGCCCAGCAACCTCGCGCGAGGTTGCTGGGCCGCCGTCAGGTAGTAATTGGGGAGGGTCAGGTGTCTGAGAGGCCGGGTAGGCGTGAGGCGGCGAAGCGGATGTGCTCCTCGGTCAGGGCTGCGGCTTCCTCGGCGCGACCGGCGCTGATGGCGTCCATGATCCCGTGGTGTTGGGACTGCAGCTTCGCCATCAGCGCCTGCTGGTCGTCGACCCGGCTGAATGAGGAGAAGATCGATTTCCGCAGAGAGGTGCGGATGGCCCCGGTGAGGTCGGAGAACAGCTGATTGCCCGCCGCCTCAGCGATGGCGACGTGGAAGGCGGTGTCCGCGTCGTTGAAGGTCTCCAGGCTGATCCCGGGAGTGTCCATCATCGCCAGCTGCGCGTTGACCTCGGCCAGCGCATCCTTATCGGCACGAGTCGCCGCGAGCATCGCACTGGAGCGTTCGAGCTGGATGCGCGTCTCCGTCACGTCATCGATGCTGAAGTTCGTGAGCGCGACGTGAAGGCGGAGGAAACGTGTGAGCGCTGCCGAGGGCATTGCAGCGATGAACGTGCCGGCACCGCGGCCGGACCCGCCCGAAGACCGGACGACGCCGAGGCTGTCGAGCACGCGCAGCGCCTCGCGCACACTGGCGCGACTGACGCCGAGCTTCGTCGCCAGGTCGCGTTCGGCCGGGAGGGGATCTCCGACCCCCAGCGAACCGGCCATGATCTGCTCTTCGACGGCATCGATGACGAGCTCATAGGTGCTCGCACGGTTCACGGGTTTCCATTCGGGGCCAGCAGTCGCCTCGGCGCCGCCTGCCTGATCCGGGCGGACCTCGTTCGTATCATCATTCATGGTCGTCTCCACCGCGCCATCATGTCATGCCTCTCATTGCTCATCGTCCTGCCCGTGGGGATGTGACCGGAACCGCCGCCGGAAAACATTTGACGCAGATCACACCCTCGACCTATGCTCAGATTAATGGTCTGACCTCACAAAGGCCATACTGAACATTTTGATCATTCGAGTTCGGAGCGCGTTCACAGGGGAACGGACCCGATGTGGGCAGGCCCGGCCGATTTGGAGAAACCATGTACACACCTGAAATCGCACCGGTGGCCGACAGCCTGCTGTGGTCGTCCCTGCTGGCGATACTGCCGCTGCTGACGATCTTCGTTACCCTCGGCGCGCTCAAATGGAAGGCCCACTGGGCCGGACTGACCGCCGTCGGCGTCGCTCTCATCGTCGCGATCGCCGCCTACGGAATGCCGGTCGGACTCGCCGCGCTCTCAGCGACACAGGGGTTCGCCTTCGGACTGTTTCCGATCATGTGGATCGTCATCACCGCGATCTGGCTCTACGAACTCACCGTGCGCTCGGGACACTTCGAGGACCTGCGGTTGGTCATCAACGTCATCTCCGATGACCCCCGCATCCAGGCCATCATCGTCGCCTTCTGCTTCGGCGGCCTCCTCGAAGCGCTCGCCGGATTCGGCGCCCCGGTGGCGATCACCGGTGTCATGCTCGTCGCCGTCGGCTTCACCGCCATGCGTGCCGCCGTCGTCGTCCTCGTTGCCAACACCGCCCCCGTGGCCTTCGGCGCCATCGCCATCCCGATCATCACCGCCGGCACTCTGACGGGAATCGACTACCAGGACATCGGCGCCATGGTCGGTCACCAGACCCCGTTCCTCGCCGCGGTCGTGCCGCTCTTCCTCGTTCTGCTCGTCGACGGGCGACGCGGGCTGAAGCAGATCTGGCCGTTGGCCCTCGTCGTGGGCATCGCCTTCGGCCTCGCCCAGTGGGTCTCCGCCACGTTCCTCTCCGTCGAACTCACCGACATCATCGCCTCCCTCGTCGGCCTCGCCGCGGTTGTCATCATGCTGCGCTTCTGGAAGCCGAAGGGCGGCCAGGACGCACTCGACCGCATGGCCGATGAGCGCGAACATGAAGGTGCCGATGCTCCTGATGCCGGCGGTGCCTCCGCCGCCGTGGCCACCGATGTGAAGAAGGAGACCGCGCCGCTGACCGGGTCTCGAGTCTTCCTCGCGCTCTTCCCGTACCTGCTCGTGATCGTCATCTTCTCCGTGGCCAAACTCGTGCCGGCGCTGAACGACTGGCTGGCATCGACCGATGTGAAGATCCCGTGGCCCGGACTGCACGGGACCATCCTCAACGCCGCCGGCGAAGTCTCGACAAGCACGGTCTACAACTTCCAATGGCTGTCCTCACCGGGCACTCTGCTGCTCATCTCCGGCGTCATCGTGGCGATCGTGTACAAGATGTCGGCGAAGGACGCGGTCGATGTGTTCATCGTCAACGTCGTGAAGATGAAGTTCTCGATCCTCACCGTCGGCTCCGTTCTCGCGCTGGCCTATGTCATGAACCTCTCGGGCCAGACGATCACTATCGGCACCTGGATCGCCGGCACCGGAGCCTTCTTCGCCTTCCTCTCACCGATCCTCGGCTGGCTGGGCACTGCCGTGACCGGTTCGGACACCTCGGCGAACGCACTGTTCGCGACCCTGCAGCAGACCGCCGCACACGAGGCGGGGCTCAACCCGCTGCTGCTCGTCGGTGCCAATAGCTCCGGCGGCGTCCTCGGCAAGATGGTCAGCCCGCAGAACCTCACCATTGCGGCCACCGCCGTCGGCCTGCTCGGCAGGGAGGCCTCGATCCTCCGCCGCGTCATCGGCTGGTCCCTGGGCATGCTCGTCGTCATGTGTCTGCTCGTCGGACTCCAGTCGACGGTGCTGTCCTGGATGGTCCCCGGCTCCTGAGGCCGCGCCGCGCAGTCACACCACCCGCACCACCCGCACCAACCACCACCCACTGCTCATCAACCCCGCCTAACCAAAGGAGCGATTTACATGGTCAAGAGGCAGATTCCTCAGCCGGCCGAGATCTTCGAGCTGATGAAGTTCAAGAAGTTCGAACTCGACCCGAAGAAGCGCCGCTTGGAGAATGCGCTGACAATCGAGGACCTGCGCAAGATCGCGAAGCGCCGGACCCCGGCCGCGGCGTTCGACTACACGGATGGGGCCGCCGAGGGCGAGATCTCGATGGAGCGCTCGGTCCAGTCCTTCCGCGATATCGAGTTCCACCCCTCGATCCTCAAGGACGTCACGAACGTCGATACCTCGACCCAGATCATGGGCGGCAGCTCGGCCATGCCCTTCGGCATCGCGCCCACCGGCTTCACTCGGCTCATGCAGACCGAAGGCGAGACCGCTGGCGCCGGAGCCGCCGGTGCTGCAGGCATTCCGTTCACTCTCTCGACGCTGGGGACGACCTCGATCGAGGACGTGAAGAAGGTCAACCCGCATGGGCGCAACTGGTTCCAGCTCTACGTGATGAAGCAGCGCGACATCTCCTACGGTCTCGTCGAGCGGGCGAAGAACGCCGGATTCGACACCCTGTTCTTCACCGTCGACGCCCCCGTCGCCGGTGCCCGCCTGCGCGATACGCGCAACGGCTTCTCCATTCCACCGCAGCTGACCCCGCAGACGATCCTCAACGCGATCCCGCGTCCCTGGTGGTGGTGGGACTTCCTGACCACTCCGAAGCTCGAGTTCGCCTCCCTGTCCGAGACTGGCGGCACCGTCGGCGAGCTCCTCGACTCGGCAATGGATCCCTCCATCAACTTCGACGACCTCGCCGAAATCCGCGCAATGTGGCCCGGCAAGTTCTCCGTCAAGGGCGTGCAGACGCTCGAGGATGCGAAAAAGCTCGCCGACCTCGGTGTCGATTCGATCGTCCTGTCCAACCACGGCGGACGTCAGCTCGACCGTGCCCCCGTCCCCTTCGAACTCCTCCCCGAGGTGGCTCGTGAGATCGGCAAGGACGTGGAGATCATCATCGACACCGGAATCCGCAACGGCGCCGACATCGTCGCCTCGCTGGCACTCGGCGCGGACTTCACGCTCATCGGCCGTGCCTACCTCTTCGGTCTCATGGCCGGCGGTCGGGAAGGTGTGGATCGGACGATCGAGATCCTCGGCGAGCAGGTCGAGCGGACCATGCGCCTGCTCCAGGTCGCCGACGTCTCCGAGCTGAACCCGACGCATGTGACCCAGCTGCGTCAGTTCAACCGTGACGATCGCGCGGAGATCATCGGCTCCCGCCCGGCCAGGGGCTGATTCGCCGAGGCGGCCCTGCGGAGGTCGATCCGATCACCGAGGCGGCCCCGCCGGGGTCGCCCAGATGGCTCCATAGGCAGAGAACGGACGGCCGGCAGCGAGAGGTATCGTCGTTGCCGGCCGTCCGTTTCGGGTTCAGGTGATCACTTGCCGAATTCGTCCTCGATGCGGTCGAGGACATTCGTGGCGGAGTAGTAATCGAGGCGGAAGGAGTCGAGGCCCATCGCGAAGACTGCATCGTTCTTCACCGCAGGAGTGCTCTCAACCAAGGAATTCTTCTTATACGACTCGGCGGTCTTCTCATTTGCGTTGAACAGGAACACCGATTCGCCCGTGACGGCCTTCGACAGGTTCTCACCGGTGACTTCGACGATGTCGGCGCGCTTGCCCGTCTCGACCTGACCTGCCGTGCCTTCGGGCACCTCGGCGAGGTCGAAGCCGACCTCTTCGAGCAGCTTGGCCTGCGCGGATTCCGGCGGCCAGATATTCGCGCTGGCGCCTGATCCTCCGCCCTTGGCCTTCTCATTGAAGACCATCCCGGTGACCGGCTGTGCGGGAGCATCGATCGAATCCCTGACTTCCTGAGCCCGTGTATCGAACTCGTCGTTGACCTTCTTCGCCTCATCCTCGTGGCCGATGTTATCACCGAGCTTGGTGGTGACCTTCTGCCAGTCCTTGTCGCCGTAGTCGATGACCACGGTCGGAGCGATATCGCTGAGCTCATCGTAGATGGCGTTCGCTGAGTCCTGGCCGGTCTTCGAGACCACGATGAGGTCAGGTTCCTCGGCGAGTACGGCCTCGACATCGAGGTCGCCCTGGTAGAGGGCCTTGACGTCCTTCTCCTTCGCGACGTCGCTCCACTGCGTGAAGAAGCCTTGATCGTCGGGACATAGGGGACCTTTCGAGAATGTTCGCTTGCGAAGATGAGCCTAACCTAAGTAGGCCCGGGAAACTGCATTCGTGGTGCGATTCAGCGGAGCGCTGTGCCGGCGAAGTGTGCACTTAGGGTAGGCTCATCTTCGTGAAATCGACGCTGAAGAATCGGGCGGTCGCCGTGGCGGCCTCCGCAATGACCATCGCCCTACTCGCTGCCGGCTGTGCCGCCGAGGACGATAAGGGTGCCGACGGGAATGCCGGCAATAAAGATGTTGCGACTGGAGGCGAGGCCTTCGGCACTGCTGATGAGGAGACTGCGAAACTCGGCAGCGATGACGAGGCAGGGGTCTTCCCGCGAACGGTCAAGCATGCCAATGGCACCACGGAGATCGAGAGGAAGCCCGAACGCGTCGTCGTCCTCGATACCGGTGAGCTCGATGACGTCCTGTCGCTGGGCATCAAGCCTGTTGGCATGGTGACGACCGAGGGTGCCAGTGCGGTCCCGAGCTATCTCGAGGACCAGGTCGAGGGAGTCGAGACGGTCGGCACCATTCAGGAGCTCGATCTCGAGAAGATCGCCTCGCTCGAGCCTGACCTCATTCTCGGCAGCCAGCTGCGCGCCGACAAGCTCTATGACGAACTCGACTCGATTGCCCCGACGGTGTTCTCCATCCGTCCCGGTTTCCCGTGGAAGGAGAACTTCCGCCTCGTCGGTGAGGCGATGGGAATGGAAGACGAGGCGACGAAGGAACTTGAGGAGTACGCTCGCGAAGCTGGTGAGCTCAAGGACTCCGTCGACGGCGATCCGACGATCTCGCTCGTGCGTTTCATGCCCGAGCGCCTGCGCCTGTATGCGAACCAGTCGCTCATCGGCGTCATCCTCCACGATGCCGGGTTCAAGCGCCCGAAGAATCAGGACGTCGACGAACTCGCCGTCGAGATCTCCCCGGAGAACCTCGACCAGGCCGCCGGCGACTACGTCTTCTACACCAGCTATGGCGATCCGGAGGCGACTGTGGAGAAGAAGGCACTCGAATCGAGCCAATGGAAGGGCCTCGACGCGGTCAAGGACGGCAAAGCCGTCCGCGTCAATGACGATGTCTGGTTCCTCGGACTCGGTCCGACCGGGGCCGGTCAGATCCTCGACGATCTGGAGGACCACCTCGGCGAGTGATTCTCCGAGGGACTTCGCAGTGACGGCGAAGAATTCGCCTCTATGCTGACTCTCATCATCCCGTTTCCGAAGCGGAAACTATCGTTTCCTGAATGTTCGTGCTTGTGTAGTCGTGTCATTTGACACCACCTCGTACATGCCTCCTGTCGGCTGCGCCCTGGTCAGCAGCCGTGAGAGTTCGCTGATGACAAGGGCGTCGCTGGCTCTCCTTGTTCAGCCTCGCTATCGCGGTGTCGAGGAAAAGAGGTTGAGACCAAGCTTTCGGGAGAGATGGGCAGTCGCGTGTATTCCGCGCACACTGTTCCCGGCCGCGTCGAGGGGCGGAGAGAATATGGCAAGGCTTCCTTTGCCCGGTGCGACTGTGACGATGCCGCCGGCGACCCCGCTCTTTCCTGGCATGCCGATTTCGTAGAGCCAGTCCCCACTCGCTTCGTACATTCCGGTGGTTGCCATCACCGAGAGGACGTCTTGGCTGACAGCGGGACTGACTACTGATGCTCCGGTCACCGGATGGGCGCCACCGTTCGCCAGCGTAGCTCCCATGATCGCAAGATCTTCGGTCGTTACGCGAAGTGAGCACTGACGCGTGTACAGCTCAGTGACACAGGCTGGGTCCACGGCGATGTGGCCGTAGCTCTGCAACAGTCGAGCGATGCTCAGGTTGCGCAGATTCGTCTCCATTTCCGACTGATACACATCGTCATCAAGTACCAGGTCACGCCCAGCGAAGGCGGACAGTCCCGCATGGATGAATTCCCACTTCTGGTCCCATGATTCCCCCGGCACGAGCGACGTTGTCGCCAAAGCCCCGGCATTGACCATAGGGTTCATGGTATGGCCCGCATTCAGCTCGATCGCCATGACGGAGTTGAATGGCAGACCCGTGTTATTTACACCGATCCGCTCACGGGCCTCATCGTGGCCGACTGAGTCGCACACGAGCGCATAGACGAACGCCTTTGCGATCGACTGGATGGAGAACTCTTGTCTCGAATCACCGGCGCTGAAGGTGCTGCCATTTGTTGACGCCAAAGTGAGGCCGAACCATCGAGGGTCTGCCTCTGCGAGCTTCGGAATGTAACTTGCAACGTTTCCCTCCTCGAGGCCTGCGTACATCGAGTGGGTCTTCTCCATCATCTTCTCGACGATGGCCGGCGCAGGGAGGTCTCCAGTTGAAACGAGGCTCGGCTCCACCGCGACGCGATCGCGTTCGTACGGGAACGGTACTGGATTCCTAGGATGATTCGACATAATGCAAGGTTAGCGGTGGGTGCCTGCGTGCGGAATCTCAGCAATGTTACAACCGAACTGAACGTGAGCGTCGCCGCAGGCTCGAAAGCCTCGGGAGACGGTGATCGCGCCAATCATACGTAGATGTATTGCCTGTAGGGTTTGATCAACTCGGAGCGGCTTTCATCCATTCTGCTTTCGTCGCCGGTGTCCGCGGCGGCTAGCGCCGGAGCACGGGCCCTTTTGGACTGATCCGCAGAACGCAGTATCACCGCAAAACCATTAAGCTCAACGACTGTCCATGCTGTTCCTTGGTACCAGAGTCGGGATCCGACAGAGACATCTAGAACTGTCGTGCTCATACCTGTTCCTGTTCCGAAGGTTGAAGAACCGACTCTGTGCTCAATCGTCGATCCATATCGATTCCGGCAGCGCCAGACCAGATGAGGGAACTCCGGCAGCGCCAGACTAGGCAAAGGACAGCGACATACCAGTCGTCCTTGTTGAGGTTTCGTGGCCGGCTGTTCAAGATGTCGCTCAGGGAAAGTGGATGGTCACGCAGCTTCTCGCGGGCTTTCGATACGACACCAGGCAGCAATCGTTCTAGTCGCCGACCGAGGGACGTCATCTTGATGTTTCTCAGTACTGTGGAATCTCCGCCCGAGAAGATCTCGTAATGCTAACCCTTCTCTTCACAGAGGACTCTGGTCCATTCAACCTGCTTTCGCACCGACGGTTCGTCAAGTAGATGCTTTGGCTTGACGTCGACGAGAGTGACGCGTTGATCGGCGTGAGTCAGCAAGATATCGGAGCCGTGGGTTCGCTGCGCATTGTCTGATTGTTCAGCGAGTTGGAACGGTTGTGTGCAGATTACATTCACTGATGTGTCGAAGTCGGCTAACCAGAGTCGATCCAGCTCGAGAATACTTTCGTCAATCAGTTGTCGGCGGTTCGTCGAGAACCAGAATAGTCCCGGGTAGTTCTTCTGTTCGCGATAAGTCGGTGGAATTCGTGCGGGGTGGCCCTGGACGACGAGATCTGCGCGAGCACGTGCTCACGTCGTGGCGACTTCTTCAAGGTGCAGTATCGGAACGCTGCGTTGCGAACGGCCATATCCTTATGGTCCTCGGTTGACGGGTGCGTAAGGAATTTGACACGCCATGGCCAAGAAAGTGAGAAAGTGGCAACTCAAGCGAGAACCTACAGCAGCCGTCTGAAAAGAATTTCTCTCCCGCCGGAATAAAGTCGGCCTCACCAAAGTTGAGCCTAGTGTACGCAACTTTGATGAGGTCGACTTGACGGTCGGAACCTCGAAGAGAATACTTGAGTCCGGTTGGCTCAATGTGTGCGGTCGAGTGGTTCTGACTCAAGAACCGGAGCCGCCCGATCGCACACATTCGAGTCGCAGGAACTCACGATCTGTAAGGAGAGAAAACTATGGCACGTGCAGTTGGAATCGACCTCGGAACCACGAACTCCGTCGTTGCAGTCCTCGAAGGCGGCGAGCCGAAGGTCATCGCGAACGCCGAAGGCGGTCGCACGACCCCGTCCGTCGTCGCAGTCAACAAGAACGGCGACTCACTCGTCGGCGAGATCGCCAAGCGCCAGGCCGTCACGAACATCAAGAACACCGTCGCATCGGTCAAGCGCCACATGGGCACCGACTGGTCCACCGAACTCGGCGGCAAGAAGATGACGGCTCCCGAGGTTTCGGCCCGCATCCTCCAGAAGCTCAAGCACGACGCCGAAGAGTACCTGCAGGAGAAGGTCACCGACGCGGTGATCACCGTTCCCGCATACTTCAACGATGCTGAGCGCCAGGCAACCAAGGACGCCGGTGAGATCGCCGGCCTCAACGTCTCGCGCATCATCAACGAACCTACTGCTGCCGCTCTTGCCTACGGCCTCGAGCGCGGCAAAGAAGACGAGCTCATCCTCGTCTTCGACCTCGGTGGCGGTACCTTCGACGTCTCCCTGCTGGAAGTCGGCAAGGACGAAGACGACTTCTCCACCATTCAGGTCCGTGCGACCTCCGGTGACAACCGCCTCGGCGGTGACGACTGGGATCAGCGCATCGTCGACTGGCTGGTCGAGCAGGTCAAGAACAACTACGGCGTGGACCTGACCAAGGATGCCACCGCTCTGCAGCGCCTCAAGGAAGCCGCAGAGCAGGCCAAGAAGGAACTGTCCTCGGCTACCAGCACGAACATCTCGCTGCAGTACCTGTCGATGAGTGAGAACGGACCCATCCACCTGGATGAGACCCTCACCCGGGCGAAGTTCGAGGACCTGACCAAGGATCTCCTCGAGCGCACCAAGGCTCCGTTCCACGCTGTGATGAAGGATGCTGGCGTATCCGTTAAGGACATCGACCACGTCGTCCTCGTCGGCGGATCGACCCGCATGCCCAGCGTGACCCAGGTCGTCACCGAACTCACCGGAGGCAAGGAGCCCAACAAGGGTGTCAACCCCGATGAGGTCGTCGCGATCGGCGCCGCCGTGCAGGCCGGTGTCCTCGTGGGTGAGCGCAAGGACGTTCTGCTCATCGACGTCACCCCGCTCTCGCTCGGACTCGAGACCAAGGGCGGCGTGATGACGAAGCTCATCGAGCGCAACACCCCGATCCCGACCAAGCGTTCGGAGACCTTCACCACCGCAGAGGACAACCAGCCCTCCGTGTCGATCCAGGTCTTCCAGGGTGAGCGGGAGTTCACTCGCGACAACAAGAACCTCGGCACCTTCGAGCTGACCGGTATCGCTCCGGCTCCGCGCGGTGTGCCGCAGATCGAGGTCGCCTTCGACATCGACGCCAACGGCATCGTCCATGTGTCTGCCACCGACAAGGGCACCGGCACCGAGCAGTCGATGACGATCACCGGCGGTTCCGCGCTGCCGAAGGAAGACATCGACCGCATGGTCCGCGAGGCCGAGGAGCACGCAGAAGAGGACAAGAAGCGCCGTGAGGCTGCTGACGTCCGCAACAATGCGGAGAACCTCGCCTACCAGACCGAGAAGCTGCTGACCGACAATGCCGACAAGCTGCCTGAAGAGCTCAAGACCGAGATGCAGGGCGATGTCGACGCCGTCAAGGAAGCCCTCAAGGGTGAAGACGACGACGCCGTGAAGAGCGCCTACGACAAACTCGTGGAGAACCAGCAGAAGATCGGCGAAGCCATCTACAGCCAGCAGGGCGGTGCCGAAGGCGCCGAAGCTGCCGGTGAAGGTGCCGCCGATGCAGGCGCAGACGACGATGTCGTCGACGCCGAAGTTGTCGACGATGAGGATGAGGAGAAGAAGTAATGACTGCCGAGGGCAACGACAAGTCGTCCGAGGAGCCAGGCTTCACCTTCAGCGACAAGCGCCGGGTCGATCCGAACAGCGGTGAGGTCCGTCCCGAGGCCGACGCCCAGTCGGCCTCGGCCGGGGCCGGCGAGGAGCCGAGCGCGGACGCGAATGCCGAACAGGCTGCCGCGGCCGATGCCAGCGACCTCGGGGTGGACATCCCGTCCGATGCCTCGGGTCTCGAGGACATCGAGCCGGAAGCCGAGCCCGAACCGGGCTCGGAGGCAGCGGGGTACCTGGCCGACCTCAAGCGCATCAACGCCGAATATGCGGCGTATCGGATGCGCGCCGACCGCGAACGTGAGCGTGCGGCGCTCGGCGGCACGATCAAGGTCGTCGAGGCCCTGATCCCCGTGCTCGACGAGGTCAAGCTCGCTCGCGACAACGGCGATGTCAGCGGGCCCTTCGAGACCCACGTGAACAAGCTCGTCGAATCGCTGAACAAGATCGGCGTCGAACAGTACGGAGAGGTCGGCGACGAGTTCGACCCGAACATCCACGAGGCGCTCATGCAGCAGCCTTCGGATGAGGTCGAGAATCCGACGCTCTTCCTGGTCATGCAGCCGGGCTACCGGATCGGGGAGCGCATCATCCGCGCCGCCCGTGTCGGTGTCCAGCAGCCGGAGGACTGAGCGACGACCATGATCGCCGAGGCGGCCGCCCGCCCCTTACGCCGGTTCACCGACGTACGGGGCCGGGGAACCGCCTCGGCGGCGGTCCGGATCTTCGGGGCAGTGCCCCGGGGCTGCGGATTGTGAGAGGAAAAGTGAATACCGTGATGACAGGATTGATTGGAAGGAAAGGAGGTGCCAGGTGAATACCGGACCTCAGAATGATTGGTTCGATAAGGACTTCTACAAAACCCTCGGCGTCTCCAAGGATGCTTCCGACACCGAGATCAAGAAGGCTTATCGCAAGCTCGCGCGCAAGTATCACCCGGACGCCAACCCCGGTGATGAGAAGGCCGAAGAGAAGTTCAAGGAGATCGGCCAGGCCCACCAGGTGCTCTCCGACAAGGAATCCCGGGCCCAGTACGATCAGGTCCGCGCCATGGGCGGCGGTGCCAGGTTCAGCGCCGGTTCCGGTGGACCCGGCGGGGCTGCCGGCGGCGGATTCGACGATGTGTTCTCCGACCTCTTCGGAGGCGGCGGACGCACCAGGACCCGCACGACCTACGGCGGTGGGGGAGACGTTCCCCCGGACCTGGCGGATCTGCTCGGCGGATTCGGCGGAGGGTTCGGCGGTGGCGGTTACGGCGGCTACCAGCCTCCGGTCAAGGGCGGCGACATCAAGTCGAGTACGACGCTGTCGTTCACCGAAGCGATCAACGGTGCCTCGGTGAAACTGAACATGCCGGGTGGGAAGCCGCTGACCGTGCGGACGCCGATCGGGGTCAAGGACGGGCAGAAGATCCGCCTGGCCGGCAAGGGCAAGGCCAGCCCCAACGGCGGCGAGCCCGGTGACGTCATCCTCACCGTGCACGTGAGCCCGCACCCGGTCTTCACCCGCGATGGTGACAACCTGCGGATGGATCTGCCGATCAGTTTCGACGAGGCGGCCCTCGGCGCCGAGGTCAAGGTGCCGACTCTGGGTGGAATGCCCGTCAAGGTCAAGGTCGCACCGGGTACACCGTCGGGACGGACCCTGCGCGTGCGGGGCAAAGGTGTGAAGACGAAGAAGGGCACCGGCGATCTGCTGGCGACAGTCGAGATCGTGGTGCCGAAGAACCTGTCCAAGGAAGCCAAGCAAGCGGTCGAGTCGTTCAAGGCCGCCACTGAAGGTGAGGATCCACGCGCCGGCTTGGTGGACAAAGCCAAGGCCAGTTGAGGTGGTGAATCACAATGCACATTTCATCGAGTGCGGCGGTGTATGTCATCTCGGTGGCCGCGGATCTGGCGGGTATGCACCCGCAGACGCTGCGGCAGTATGACCGACTGGGTCTCGTCTCTCCGGAACGCACTGCGGGCCGGGGCCGGCGTTATTCCGGGAAGGACATCGCCAAGCTGCGACTGATCCAGCAGCTGTCGCAGGACGAGGGAGTCAACCTCGTCGGGATCAAGAAGATCATCGACCTGCAGAATCAGGTCGATGCGCTCAGGAGCCGCAATGAAGAACTCGAGGACGAAGTTCGGGCACGCAGGTCGGCACAGGAACGCGATGCGCGCGTCTTCGCGGCCGGCACCGTGGGCGGAGACGTCGTCTCGATCTCAAGGGGACGACGCCCACAGGGTCGCCCTGAACCGGGAGCCCTGGTGCTGTACAACCGGTACCGCCGCAGCTGATCCTGACGAGGCCCGACTGGGACGCTGAGAACAGCGCCGAGGCGGAGTGCGAACCGAACTTTCGGTGCGCACCCCGCCTTTTCGCGTTGCTCGACGAATCCAGTTCATTGCGGCGCAGAAAAGTACACGTGTTGTGCGACACTGACTCTGTGAACGAGAAAGAGAAGGTTCGACAGGTCGCCGACAGCGCCGATTCGGCGGCTCAGGAGGCCGCGGACAGCCGCTGGTTCGAGCGGGTGGCCCGTGCGGGGTTCATCGCCAACGGATTGGTCCACGCGATCCTCGGCGCAACTGCGATGACGGTCGGATTGGGGCAGGGCGGCGGAGAAGCCGATCAGGCCGGAGCGGTCGGGCAGATCGCGTCGCAGCCCTTCGGCATGGTGCTGATCGTCGTCTGCTTCCTCGGCTGTGCACTGATGGCGCTGTGGTGTCTGGTCAATGCGTTCTTCGGCTCAGCTTCGCTGCGTGATGCCGGGACCACGGACCCGCAGAAGAAGCAGGGGCGGAAGCAGTGGATCGACTTCTTCACCATGGTCGGTTCCGCCATCGCCTATGTGGTGGTTGCCGCGACCTTCTCCCAATTCGTCTTCGGCGGGGGAGCCGACTCGGGGCAGTCGAGCTCTCAAGCCTCGACAAGTGTGGCGAAGGCGCCGGGCGGACTGTACATCCTCATGGCTGTCGGCGTCGTGATTGCGATCATCGGAATCGTGTTCTGTATCAATGGTCTGCGACGGAAGTGGAAAGAGGAGCTGCGTCGACCGCGCAGCGCGATCACCCGCTTCCTCATCGGATTCACCGGTGTCGTCGGCTACCTGGGCAAGGGCGTTACGCTGCTGTCGGTGGGCATCCTCATCGTGGTGTCCGCTGCGACCGGTGATCCGGAGGAATTCACCGGCATCGACGGAGCGCTCAAAGGTATGCGAGATCAGCCGTTCGGGCCGTATCTGCTGTTGGCCGTGGGCCTCGGCCTGGTCCTTTACGGAGTCTTCCTCGCCCTGCGCTCGAGGTACGACCGCATGGAATGAGCCGTCTTCTGCTTCGCTGCAGATAGACGAAGAAGGGCGCGAACCCGGTTGGGTTCGCGCCCTTCGTCTCAGGCCCAGCTCAATCGAGTTGGCACGATCTCACTTGATTCGCTCTCAGATCTCTGCGGGATCCTGGGCGACCTTCTTGCGGCGCATGGTCAGGGCGACTGCGACTCCACCGATGAGGAGGAGGCCGGCGCCGCCGACGAGGCCGGTCAGCTCGGTACCGGTGCGAGGCAGGTCGCCGCCGTTGCCGGCATCTCCGTTGTCGCCATCGTCGTTTCCGCCGTTGCCGTCTTCATCGCCGTCGCCGCCACCGGCGTTCGCATCTTCCTCGACAGAGAAGTCACCGGTCAGCTCGTCATCGCCACAGGTAACGGTGACGTCGTAATCGCCGACGTAGGCCGAGGCGTTGGAGGCGCTGGTGCCGTAGACGTTGACGTTGGCCTTGCCTTCGTCGTCAGCCTGGACGGTCTTGTCGAAGGCGGTGACGCTCGACTCGCCCTTGGGGGTGACGAGGAAGCGGACGTCTTCACCGGGCTCGCAGTTCTCGACGGCGAGGGTGACGCCCTTGTCTTCCTTGACGAAGTCAGCCGGAGTGATCGACTCGGGGGAGACGGTCAGCTTGGCCTCTTCGGCAGGAGTGGTGGGCTCTTCGGTCTCGTCTTCGGTGACGGTGAAGTCCTGGGCGGGGGAGTTGGTCTTGGACTCCTGGTCGACGCCCCAGACGGCGTAGTCGCCGGCCGGAAGTGCTTCGTCGCCCTCGAACTTCAGGGTTGCGGAGATCTTTCCTTCTTCGTCGGCTTCGACTTCCTTGGTTGCGAAGGGCGACGTCTCGTTGCCGCCGACGACATTGACCGTGCCGCCGGGGGTGAAGCCCTCGCCGGTGACCTTGATGCCGTTCTTGTCGAAGTCGCTTTCCGAGATCTCGTCGGTGTTGAGTGAGACCTTCGGATCGACCTCGGGAGCCTCGGGCTCGTCTGCCTCGCCCTCAGTGACCTTGAAGCTCGTGCTGTACGGGGCGTTCTCGTCAGAATCGTTTGTAACTGTGACCTTGTAGTCACCGACGAATGCTGGGTTTGCTTCGCCGACGCCTGCGACGGCGTGATCGAAAGCGCCCTCTGCATCAGTTGTGACAGAGGTTTCGTAAACATTGACGTTCTGCCCGCTCGCTGGCTCAACGGTCAGCTTGTATTCGGTGTCTGCTTCGAGTCCAGCACCGCCGATGCCGACGCCGTTCTCTGCGAACTCGTCAACGGTGACGCTGTCAGCAGACACTCCGATTTCACCGGCCTGCGCCTTAACTCCCTGTGCAGCGCCCTTCTGGAGCTGAGCGGGAGTCGCGGCGGGCTGCTGAGTTGTCGAGGCCGGAGCTTCCGGAGCAGCGATGACTGGGGATGCGGCCAGGCCGGTGATGGCGATGGCCACCGCGGGGGCGAGGGCGAGCTTCTTCATGTATTTCCTTAGAAAATTACAGCTGGGTGTGAAGTATTACGAATGTAACAGTAATGCAACATTCACCACACACATAGTTGTGGTCATTTTGTTCAGCACTGGCTTCACCCCTGTCGCAGAGTTCATTCTCCATTCACCCTGAATCGTCGATTCGTCACCGGCTGAAGAACAGAAGGAGGGGCGGCCCAGCGTGTGCTGGGCCGCCCCTCCTTCTCGATGCAGGCTGACTGCCTGCCTCGGATCAGAAGCTCGTCGGAGTCTGTCCGAACTTGTTCTTGCGGCCGGTCAGTGCGATCGCGGCACCACCGACGAGGAGGAGCAGGGCTCCCGTCGTCAGTCCGCCGAGGTCGGCACCGGTGCGAGGCAGCTGGCTGCCGTCGTCTCCGCCGCCGTTTCCGGCATTGCCGTTGTCGCCGCCGCCCGATCCGCCGCCGTTTGCGCCTTCGGTGACCGTGAAGGAGTCCTTCATGGTGTCATCGCCGCAGGTTGCTGTCGCGGTGTAAGCGCCGACGTAGGCCGAGACATCCGATGAGGTGCCGAAGACGTTGACGGAGGCATTGCCTTCGTCGTCAGCCGTGACGGTGTTCTCGTATGCGGTGACGTTGATGCCCTTCGGGTTGACTTCGAAGTGGACATCCGCGCCGGGTTCGCAGTTCTCGACGGCGAGGGTGACGCCCTTCTTGTCATTGGCGAAGTCCGCGGCTTCGATCGTCTTCGGGGAAACCGTGAAGGCCGCCTCGGCGGGAGCTTCGGTTTCGCCGTCGTCATTGCCGTCGTCACTGCCATCGTTGCCGTTGTCTGCGTCGTCGTTTCCGTCGTCCTCACCGTCTTCGGCGACAACGTTGATGTCTCCGTTGAGGGTTTCCGACTCGGTGCCTTCACGGTCGATGGTGACGGTGAACGGGACCTTGCCGACCTCGAGGTTCGCGGGGTCGCCCTCGTACCAGAGGTGGAGCTCGTAATCGCCGTCGGCCTCTGCTGTCTCAGTCTCACCGGTGAGGGAATCGGTGATCTTGTCACCCTTCTTCACGCCGGTGACAGTGACCTTGACGCCCTTGTCCTTGTTGGCGAGATCCTCGGCGGTGATCTCCTTGGGATCTACCTTGAGCGAGACGTCGATCGCATCGACAGCATCGTCTTCAGTGATGGTGAAGTCCTGGGCCGGGGAGTTGGTCTTGGACTCCTGGTCGACGCCCCAGACGGTGTAGTCGCCGGCTGGAAGCGCATCGTCGCCCTCGAACTTCAGGGTTGCGGAGATCTCTCCGTCCGAATTGGCTTCGACTTCCTGGGTCGCGAACGGCGATGTTTCGTTGCCGCCGACGACGTTGACCGTGCCGCCGGGGGTGAAGCCCTCGCCGGTGACCTTGATTCCGTTCTCGTCGAAATCGCTTTCCGAGATCTCGTCAGTGTTGAGCGAGACCGTGGGGTCGACTGCTTGTACGTCGACCTCGGCGGCTCCTGCGACAGTCTTGGCAGTGGTGCCGGTCCGCTGCACCTGGAGGGCGAAAGCGACTGATTCCTGCGTGACCTCCGAGGAGGAACGCAGCTTCATCGTCGCGGTCGAGCCCTGAGCAGTGACCGCGGGGCCGGTGAGGCCGGACTTGGCGGCGACCTTGTCGCCCTCCTCGAGACCGGAGACCTTGACAGTCACGCCATCCTCGTGAAGCTCCTCGGCAGTGACCTCACCGGAGGTCACCTGCACCGAGGCGTTGATCGGGTTGGTCTTGTCCTCGGACTTGTCTTCGTCCTTGTCGTCCTTGTCCTCGTCCTTGGGGGCAGGAGCGGGCTTCGGGTCGACCTTCTTCGGAGGCTTCTTTGCCTCGTCCTTCTTGTCTGCCTTGTCCTCGGCGGCCTTCTTCTCGGCGGCCTTCTTGGCAGCCTCGGCCTTTTCCTTGGCCTTCTTTTCGGCTGCTGCCTTCTCTGCCGCTGCCTTCTTCTCGGCTTCAGCCTTCTCAGCAGCGGCCTTCTTGGCCTCTTCCTTCTTCTTGGCTTCGGCCTTTTCGGCGTCGGCCTTCTTCTGCTCGGCAGTCTGCGTGGAGGCCGACTGGGCGGACGTCGATTCCGCGGCGGCGACCGGGCTCGCGACAAGCCCGGTGAACGCGAGCGCGACTGCCGGCGCGAGGATGATCTTCTTCATTGGTGTGCCTTCAATCTCTGTGGCGAGGGGTGTGATACGGCACTCATCCTAGGTTCTAAGGGTTTTCCAAACTATTTCTGTACGTTTTGTTCAGATTTAGATGCGGTAACATTTAGGTGAATTCCTTTAACCCTTTCGTGACCTACTCATCGGTAAAAGAATGACTGCAAGGGCCGCCTCGGCGAAGGGGGCCGTCGGCCGCGCCGATCCAGCGGATCCGACCTCTAGACCGGCCACGCCTCGGCGCGGATCTGCTTGCGCTGTTCGACGGTGGGCACACGGACGGTCAGGGCCGAGGCGTCGACCTCCATTTCGAGGTACGACGACTGTCCCAGCGGATCCCCGTCGAGCTGAATATCAACGTCGTCACCGGCTTCGATGACGACCTTGCGGCACTTCCGGATGTTCGTGTGCAGCCCGCGCGAGGCCCGACGGCCGGCGATCGATGCAAGCACGCCGAGCCACTGACCGAGGTTCTTCGGGCTGACGATGAGCACGTCGAGCATGCCGTCGTCGATGACCGCCTGCGGCAGCAGTTGGATGCCGCCCTGCAGCTTCCCGCAATTGCCGCCGAGGACCGAACGCACCCGCGCCGAGATCCGATATTCGTCGTCGAACGTGACCTTCACATGACTGGGTTTGCCGGTGAGCTTCCGTGATCCCGCTTCGACATAGGCGAGCCATCCGAGGCGGGCCTTGAGATCGTCGCTGGTGTCGGCCATGACCGCGGCGTCGAAGCCGAGTCCGGTCATCACGGTGAAGACGTGGGTGTCGCCGTCCGGGTCGGTCTTCGCCTTCCCCACGTCGATCTCGCGGTTGCGCCCCCACAGTGCGATCCGCAGCGCCCACTCCGTCTTGTCGAGGACGAGGTCGATGTTGCGGGCGAGCAGGTTCCCCGTTCCCAGCGGCACGATCCCCATCGGGGTCGATGTTCCCGCCAGCGCCGAGGCGACAGCGCGGATGGTCCCATCACCACCGGCGGCGATGACGACGTCGACCCCCTCGTCGAGGGCGCGGACGGCAGCTCCCGCGCCCGGATCGTCGACGGTGGTCTCGAGCACGAGCGGACGGCTCCATCCCTCGAAACGGCAGATCGCCTCGGCGGTGGAGGCCAGGTTGTGGACATCGGTCTTCGTCGGGTTGACGATGAGCGCGGCACGGTACCGGGCGGCGTCATCGACCACCTCGTCGGAGAGGTTCGCCGGGTGGGCGGAGCGTCGCATCGTGTTGAGTGCGCGACGAACGCCGGTGCGGCGGCCGATGAGGAACGCGGCCACGAGCACCGCGAGAGCGCCGATGACGATGACCCAGGTCATCAGGGGATCCAACTCGATGATCATGGCCCAAATGTACAGTGCCGAAGTCGTGTGCAGGCTGAGTGCCGAATATCGAAAACAGGCCCGGCCCGTTAAGCTGAGAGGGTGATCGATCTAGCGCTTCTCAGAGACAACCCGGCCCTGTTCAAGGCATCGCAGGAGGCTCGCGGGGCATCCGTCGAGCTCATCGACGATGTCATCGCTGCCGATTCCGCTCGTCGTGCGGCCATCACCGCCTTCGAAGACGCACGTGCGGATCAGAAGTCCTTCTCCTCCCAGATCGCAAAAGCGCCGAAGGAGGACAAGCCGGCACTCATCGCTGAAGGCAAGGCGAAGTCCGAGGCCGTGAAGTCGCTGTCGGCGGAGTCCGAAGAAGCCACCTTCGCCTTCGACCAGCTCGTATCGAAGGTCCCGAACCTCATCATCGACGGCATCCCTGCCGGCGGCGAAGAGAACTTCGTGACGCTCAAGACCGTGGGCGAGCCCCGCGACTTCACCCCGGACGGCTTCGAACCGCTCGATCACCTCGAGATCGGTGAGAAACTCAAGGCCATCGACACCACCCGCGGCACAAAGGTCTCCGGTTCGCGCTTCCACTACCTCACCGGTTTCGGTGCGAAGCTCGAAATGGCTCTGCTCAACCTCGCCCGCGACGTCGCCGAGGAGGCCGGGTTCAACCCGACCATCACCCCGACGCTCGTCCGCCCCGAGGTCATGCGCGGCACCGGGTTCCTCGGTGAGCATGCCGATGAGGTCTACCGTCTCGAAGCCGATGACCTGTTCCTTGTCGGCACCTCCGAGGTGCCCCTGGCCGGATACCACATGGACGAGATCATCGACCTGACCGACGGACCGCTGCGCTATGCCGGAATCTCCTCCTGCTACCGCCGCGAGGCCGGCTCCTACGGCAAGGACACCCGCGGAATCATCCGCGTCCACCAGTTCCAGAAGGTCGAGATGTTCGCCTACGTTCCGGTCGAGGACGCCGAAGCCGAACACGAGCGGATGCTGTCGCTGCAGGAGAAGATGCTCGGCCTGTGCGAGCTGCCCTACCGGGTCATCGATACCGCCGCCGGCGACCTCGGCGATTCCGCCGCCCGCAAGTTCGACTGCGAAGCCTGGGTGCCGACCCAGGGCACGTACCGCGAGCTGACCTCGACGTCGAACTGCACGACCTTCCAGGCCCGCCGCCTGCAGATCCGCGAACGCCGCGACGGATCGACCCGGCCGGTGGCCACCCTCAACGGAACCATGGCCAACACCCGCTGGCTCGTGCCGATCCTCGAGAACCATCAGCAGGCGGACGGCTCGGTCACGGTGCCCGAGGCACTGCGGCCCTACCTCGGCGGGATGACCGCACAGGGTCCGGAAGGACCGCGTTACTGAGGCTGTGCCGGGACGCGGGGGACTGACCGTTCGGCGGAACCCGGCGTTTCTCGGTTGGGTTCGGTCGCCTCGGCGCCGGTAGGAACGACGACAAGAGAAATCACGCATACGTTGGGAGACACATTGACCCCGCACCTCATCGCACTCGATGTCGACGGCACGATCGTCGGATACGACGGATCCCTGTCGGAGTCGGTGAAGCAGGTGCTCGATCGGCTCGCCGAGGAGGGCCACCACCTTGTGATCTCCACCGGCCGTGCCCTGCCTGGCGCGCTCGAGGTCGTCCACGCGCTCGATCTCAAGCACGGATTCGTCGTGTGCTCGAACGGGTCCGTCGTCGTCCGCCTCGACCCGGAGCTGCCGTTGGGGTGGGAGATGCACCATGTGGTGTCCTTCGACCCGAAGGATGCGCTCGAGCAGATGCACGCGGCGCTGCCGACGGCGCTGTTCCTCGTCGAGGATCCGGACCTGCACCGGTGGGCGTCCGGGGCGTTCCCGGTCGGCGAACTCGCCGAATCAGACACGCTCGACATCGTGGATTTCGAAGAGCTGCTGACGAAGCAGGCCACCCGCATCGTCATGCGTGAGGTCAACGGCACCGCTGAGGAGTTCGCGGCCGCCGTGGACTCGCTCGGACTCCATGAGGTCAGCTATTCGGTGGGCTGGAGCAACTGGCTCGACATCGCTCCGGACGGGGTCTCGAAGGCCAGCGGCCTGGAGCTCGTGGCTGAGGAACTCGGAGTCGAACATGCGCACACCGTGGGCGCCGGCGACGGACTCAACGACATCGAGATGATCGAATGGGTCGAGCACGGAATCGTCATGGGCCAGTCGAAGGACGAGCTCAAGGTGCACGCGAGCGTGGTCACCGACTCGATCGACGACGACGGCCTCGCCGTGGCTCTGGTCGACTACTTCGACCTCGACACGACTCTCCTAGAAGCAGAGGGCACCACCAACACCCGCCCCTAATTACTACCTGACGGCGGCCCAGCAACCTCGCGCGAGGTAGCTGGGCCGCCGTCAGGTAGCAATAGGGGTCAGTTGGGGCGGGTGTCTAAGACGGCTTCGAGGTAGCGGGCGACTCCATCGTCGTCGACGGCCTCGGTCACGGCGGCGGCGATGGCCTTGACCGACCCGAGCGCATTGCCCATCGCGACTCCGTGCCCGGCCCAGGACAGCATCTCGATGTCGTTGGGCATATCTCCGAACGCCATCACCTGCGACCGCGCCACGCCGAGGTGGTCGCACAAGCCCTCCAGCGTCTTCGCCTTCGTGATCCCGAACGGTGCGAGTTCGACGAGCCCGTTGTCTGGTTCGGAGAACGAAGCATGGCAGGTGCCGTCGACGAGCGGATCGATGAGGTCGTGCATCGCCTGCGAGTCGCTCGTCTCAAGACGCACGAGCACCTTGACGACGTCTTCGCCGGCGAGTTCGGAGACATCGTCGATGATCCGGGCCTCACGCGGTCGGGCGGTGACGAACTCCCGGTCGATGAAACCGCCGTTGAGCGTCTCGTAGGCGAACCGGGCCTCGGGATGGTCGACGCGGACCGCCGCGGTGATCTCCGCCAGCGACTGAGAGTCGATGCTGTGGGCATCGACGACGGACTGCGAGGCGATGTCATAGACGACCGCCCCGTTGAGGCACACGACGCGACCGAGGTCCGGGATCTGCTCGGCGATCGGCGCCAGCCACCGCATGGGCCGCCCGGTGACGAGGACGAAGGGGATCTCCGCATCCTGGCAACGATGGATCGCATCGATCGTGGCCGTCGAGATCGGCTTCCAGTTCAGCAGCAGAGTGCCGTCGATATCGCTGGCGACGAGGCCGAGGTCGAAATCATCGGGCGGCAGGATGTCGGGGCTGATCGGAGGTCTCATGGTGCCTCTACCTTAGCGAGAATCTCCCGCGCCCGCCCCAGCAGCTCCTCGGCGTCCGAGATGAACCGAACCGTGGCCTCGGCGCTCGAGTCGATCGACCGTCCCGTCGGCACCTCCGACCGTGCCATCGATGCCGCAAGCACCGCCTCACCGACCTTCGACGACGCCTTCGTCAGCAGCTCCGGTGCATCGCCGACGGCCTGCCGCGCGGGCCCGGGCACCACCTGACCGGTGACGGGAAAGCGGGCATGGAGGGTCGCGGTCAGCTCGTCGACGACATCGACGAGTGCGTTGGGCCGGTGGGTGCCGTCGACGATGACGTCGACGGGATCCTTCGCCGAGGCGGCCGTGGCCTTGCCGTCGGATGTGTCGTCCGCGTTCGCCGAGGCGGTTCCCGACGTGGCGCTGCCGTTGGAGTCCCGTGCCTCGTGGAGGGCCACCGCAGTGGTGTAGTACCGGTCGACGGCGCGGATGAAGCGGTCGCGGTTGTGCCGCCACAGACCGGTGCCGAACCGGTCATCGTCCTTGACCGCGGTCTTCGTCGCCTTCTTGCGCAAGCCGGAGAAGAAGCGCTTCACAGATAGTTGCCGGTGCCGCGATCGTCGCGGTCCGACTCCTTCTCATCGGGTTGTCCCTCCGCCGGTGTCATCCCGGGTGGAACCATTCCCGGAGGCAGCTGGCCGCGACCGCCCATCTGCTGGGCCATAGCCTGCTGTGCCATGATCGCCGTCTGGATGCCGTGGAAGAGACCTTCGAGCCAGCCGACGAGCTGAGCCTGTGCGATCCGCAGCTCCGAAGTCGTCGGCGGACCGTCGGTCGAATCGAAGGGCAGGTCGAGGCGTTCGAGCTCTTCGATGAGGTCCTTCGACAGTCCTTCTTCGAGTTCGTCGATGGAGCGGCGGTGGATCTCGGCGAGACGTTCGCGTCCCTTCTCATCGAGCTCGGTGCCGCGGACCTCCTCGAGCAGCTGCTTGACCATGGTGCCGATGCGCATCACCTTCGCCGGTGAGGAGACATCCGCCTGATCCTGCTGAGCCCGCGCCAAGCCGTCGGCCCGAGCAGATTCACTGGCCGGCGACTCTGCGCCGGTGGGCGGAGTCGCGTCGTTCTCGACACCGTCTCCCGTGCCGGGGTTCTCGGTCATGGCTGTGCACCTTCCTCATCGACGATGAGCAGAACCTTGCCGATGTTCGCCCCGTCCTCGAGCGTCTGATGGGCACGGACGGCCTCAGTCAACGGCATGGTTTCGTGGATGATGGGGCGGATGTCTCCCGAGATCACGGCCGGCCACAGCTGCTCGGCTACCTCGGCGACTATGGCGATCTTCTGTTCCTTCGGCCGCGCCCGCAGGGTCGTGGCGGATACGGACTTGCGCGGCTGCATGAGCCAACCGAGGTTGATCTCGGTCTTCGTTCCGCCCTGCATACCGATGATGATGAGACGGCCGTCGGTGCTCAGCGCCTTGATATTGCGCTCGAGGTACTTCGCGCCGATGATGTCGAGGATGACATCGGCGCCGGTCGACCCGTCGTCGTGGGTGCAGATTTCGCGGACGCGTTCGACGAAGTCCTCTTCGCGATAGTTGATGACGGCATCGGCGCCGAGTTCACGGCAGAATTCGGCTTTCCGTTCGGAGCCGACGGTCACGACGATCTTCACGCCGAGGCGGCGCGCAACCTGGATGGCGGCCGTGCCGATGCCGGACCCGCCACCGTGGACCAGCAGCCATTCGCCGGCCTTCACCAGTCCGCGGCCGACGATGTTCGACCATACGGTCGACAGCACCTCGGGGAGGGCGGCCGCCTCGGTGAGGTCGAAGTCATCGGGGACGGGAAGCAGCTGACCTGCGGGAACGGGTACGGATTCGGCATAGCCGCCGCCGGAGAGCAGAGCCGCCACCCGGTCGCCGACGGACCAGCCGGTGACGTCGGCGCCGAGCTTCTCGATCGTGCCAGAGACTTCGAGACCGGGAATCAGGGTGGCCCCGGGCGGGGGATCGTAGAATCCGCGACGCTGCAGCAGGTCGGCCCGGTTGACTCCGGCGGCATGGACGCGGACGAGGACCTCATCTGCGGCGAGCTCGGGGGTCGGTTCGTCGGTGACCTGCAGGACCTCGGGGTCACCGGGGGAGGAGATCGTGATAGCGCGCATGCGACCACTCTAGTAGCTGGGTGGGCATGAGGGCAGGGGCTTCCGCTCCTCAGGCGATCATCCGCCACTCAGCAGCGGCGAGCCGCCAAGTTGCGCAACCCAACCTCAGGCGAAGAGACGGAACATCGGCGAGTTCTGGTGCACGCGCTCGACCTCGATCGATGAGGCTTCCATCCGCTCGAGCAGATTCGGCAGGTCTTCGGCATAGCCGAGCTGGATGCCGACGAACGCCGGTCCGGTCTCCCGGTCGGAGCGTTTGACGTACTCGAACATCGCGATATCGTCCTCGGGCCCGAGCACCTCGTTGAGGAACCGGCGCAGGGCGCCGGGCTCCTGCGGGAAGTCGACGATGAAGTAGTGCTTGAGTCCCTCGTGGACGAGCGAGCGTTCGAGGATCTCCGGGTAGCGGGAGATGTCATTGTTGCCGCCGGAGACCAGGCACACGACGGTCGATCCGGGTTCGATCGTGATCGGCTTGTCCGAGTCCGGTCCGCCGATCCCAGCCGAGGCCAGCGCCCCGGAGGGCTCGGCGATGATTCCGTCGACCTGGTACATATCCAGCATCTCGGTGGCCACCGCACCTTCGGCGACAGGGCGGATGTCGAGGCCGAGTTCGGCGATGACGTCGTAGGTGATGTTGCCGGCCCGGCGCACGGCGGTGCCGTCGGCGAAGCGGTCGATGTTCTCCAAGGTCACGGGGTGGCCGGCCTTGAGGGCGGCGATCATCGAGGCGGCTCCGGCGGGTTCGGCTCCGATGACCTTCGTGTTCGGCATCCGTTCGGCCACATAGGCCGCGACTCCGGCGAGCACTCCGCCGCCGCCGACGGGCACGATGATGTAGTCCGGGTCGGTCTCGAGTTGAGCGTGGATCTCGGCTGCCACGGTGCCCTGACCGGCGATCGTGCGCATATCGTCGAAGGCTGAAACCAGGAGGGCTTCATTGCGTTCGGCGAACCGGTAGGCCAGCGCCGAGGCGTCGTCGTAGGTGGAGCCGGCGATCTCGATCGTCACCTGCTCCCCGCCGAAGTGGCGGACGCGGTCGATCTTCTGCTTCGGCGTCGTCTTCGGCACGAAGATAGTGCCCTGGATGCCCAGTTCCTTGCAGGCGCGAGCGAAGCCCTGGGCGTGGTTGCCCGCCGAGGCGCAGACGACACCGCGGGCGCGTTCGTCGGCATCGAGCTGGAGCATGAAGTTGAAGGCTCCGCGGATCTTGTAGGATCGCACCATCTGCAGGTCCTCGCGCTTGAGGTAGACCGTGGAACCGGTTGCGGTCGTCAACCGCTCGCAGATCTGAAGTGGCGACAGGATGACGGAATCGGAAATTCGCAGCGCAGCCGCCTCGACCTCGCCGGCGAGTGTGAGCTTCTGGGGAGTCATGTCTGTTTCAACCACCAGACTATTGTGCTCCCTTTGTCTTGCTATTTGGCAACTCGTATCGACATGAGGACGCTGCGCACCCGCCGGAACACCGTGATTCGGCTCCCGACTTCGGGGTTTCGGGTGCGCCCTGAACCGCGAATACCCCATATCATGATTGGATGGAGGATGCCCGTAATCCCTTCTAGGAGACGTCATGGCCATCAGCAGTGAGCTCGAACAACTGTTAGCCAGCTGGATACCTCGACAGCCGTGGTTCCCCAAGCACGCAGCAGATTTCGGGACCGACCCCGACATCACCCCCATGTCGGTGGCCCGCGCGTTCACTTACACCGCCGAGGAGCTCGGCGGCTTCGCCGGTCTCGTGACCGTCATCTCCGTCGGCGACGGGCCCACCCTGCGTCGCCTCAACATCCCCCTGACCCTGCGTGGTGCCGAGGACATGCACCTCCGCCACGCCCTCATCGGCCGCGTCGACGACCTCGCGCTCGGTACCGTCTACGTCTACGACGGCGCCGCCGACCCCGTCTTCGTCAACCTCATGGCCGATGCGATCACGAAGCGCAAGATCTTCGACGGCGGCCAGCTGTCCACCGAATCCCTGCGCCACAGCCAGGAGAAGACCGACGCCCGGGACCGTGCGCCGATGCCGTTCCCGGTGACTGCGAACGGCGATGCCGCCTCGGCGAATGGATCGACGAACACCGCCGCCGAGGCGGTCCCGCCGAAGCCATCGATCGGTGACCTCACGGTGGGGGCGGAGGACGTCATGCCCGTGGAGATCCGCCCGATCGAGGTCTCGGACTCCGGGCAGCACAAGTCGACGGTGATCATCCACGACGAATATGAGCCGATGGAGCTCTCGTTCTTCCGCGTTCTCGAGAACGGAATGCCGTCATCGCTGACGATCCCCGTCCTCCTCACCGAGGCGGGGTCGCGCAGCGTGCCCGAGGTCATCGGCTGGGGTTCGGGTCGCTGGTACGACATGTTCGAGGTCCAGGAGATGGAGGCGCCCATGGCGCTGCTCTCCCACGTCGATGTCGACGCCGAGCCCGCCTGGCGGGAGGCCGTGAACACGGTGTGCGCTGTCGACTCCGGTTCGATCGGTGCCTACAACGCCCACGCCGCCGAGATGGGGCGGCGCATCGGTGAGCTGCACACTGACATGGCCGCCGAGTTCGGTGTCGTCGAAGGTGCCGGCGAACCGACCAAGCAGCTCGTGCAGAAGTGGGTCGAGCGCATCGACTGGGCGCTGGGTCGGGCACCTCTTGCCTTGGATTCGCTGGTTCCGGAGCTGCGCGGTCACCGTGCTCGACTGCAGGGACTCCAGACCATCGGCACCCTGCAGAAGATCCACGGCGAGCTGACGTTGGACCATGTGGTCAGCTCGTCGACCGATGGCTATTCGGTCGTGAAGTTCACGGACTCGACGAACTCGGATCCCAAGCCCGCGGCTTTCGACCTCGTGGCCCTGCTGCGCAGCATCGACTACGCCGCCGGCTTCGCTCGTCTGCAGCGCACCGATGCCCTGGACTCCGAGGACGGCTCGCTGGTCGTCAGCGGCTTCGGCAATGATCCGGGGGCGCTGCGTGCGATCTTCGATTCGCCTGAATACCTGTGGGCTTCGCAGGTGCAGAACTCGCTGCTGTCCGGATATTCGCGGGCTCGCGGTGACAGCATCGGGCTGAGCGATCCCGTTCTGCGTGCGGCGCTCGTCGACCGACTCCTTGTTGAGGTCGTCGCCGAGCTGCGCAACCGCCCGAACTGGCTGTCCGTTCCGCTGGCCACGCTCACCCTCGTCCTCAAGGGCAAGCCGTCCCGCACCGAGGAGGCCGCCGAGCCCCGTCCCAGCTGGGCCGAATCCAGCGAGGCTGGGTCTGAAGCGTCCGAGGGATCGCCCGCATCCGGCGATGCTGCCGGTGTGGCTGGTGCAGCTGGTGTTGCCGATGCGGCGGGCTCGGACGTGGATGCCGGGTCGAGCGACTCGTTCGCCGTGGCGCCCGTTGCCGACGAAGCGACTGCCGCCGATTCGGAATCGGTCGCTGCCGCACCCCGCGGAACCTCCGGCGCCGTCGCAGCTGCGATCGCGAACTCTGACTCCGAGGCCTCCGAAGCCTCGGCGAACGAAGACTCGGACGCTGAAGAGGCGGGTTCCAAGGGACCAGCTGTTGAAGAGCCTGCAGAACCAAGCGGAGCAGATGAAGCTGTCTCGGCAGAGCCCGAAGCGGCTGGAGCGCCCGGAACAGTGCGCGCGGCGGACGCCGCTCCTGCGGTGGAGTCCGCCTCCGGTGACTCCGAGACCGACGAATCCGAAGCCGCTGCCCCCGAAGCCGATGAGGTCGAGGTCGCCGATACCGCGGAGAACACCGTCGACGCGGTCGCGGATCCCGACATCGACGACGTCGAGGACTCAACCGTGGTTCCGCCTCAGGACGACGAGCCCGAAACGGCTCGGGCTCCAGCCCAAGCTGCCGACGACGAAGAGTTCGTCGAAGAGGAAGAGCCGGAAGCTCCGGTCCGACGGGTGCCAGCCTCTTTCGCGGCTCGCGGTGCTACCTCGGAGGACTCGGACAGCACCGGGCACGAACCGCAGCCGGCTGAGCCGAAGGAAGCACCGAAGCTCGGGCATACGTGGAGCGAGCGCTCGCAGAATTCCGGCAATGACCGCGGTACATTCGGCGAACAGATCGCCGATCGGCCGAACAAGGGGCGCGATGATGCCGCGGCACGGCCTGACGAATCGCCGGACAAGTCCGGCAAGGATTCGAAATCAGCGGAAGGTTCCGTCTTCGACGAACTCCTGGGGACCGAACGCAAGCGGAACCGCATGAAGAAGCACAAGAAGGACTGACTGCGTCCGCTGAACGGCTTGCGCCGCGCTGAAGGGTGGACGACATCGGCACCAATCGCGAGTCGCGTCGCCGCGCCCGCCAAGTCCCGAGCGGCCAATTGGCAGATGCTGTTGCGGTTGTGAGAAACTATGGTAGCTCGACCTCGTGTCGAGCAGGCCGGGTTCGTTCCATCTCTGACATAGGCGTGGACGAACCAAGGGAAGCGTGTCCGAGCGGCCGAAGGAGACGGTCTTGAAAACCGTTGTGCGGCAACCCCGCACCGTGGGTTCGAATCCCACCGCTTCCGCTCAACAGTGAAGCCCCCGAACTCATCGCCGGCAGCGAAGAGTTCGGGGGTTTTCTCGTGCGCTCGGCACGACGTGTCAGCATTCGCGGCAAAGCCTCTGCTTACGCCCGTTCAAGGCTGAGCGCGCTTTTCGCCAGGCAGACCTACCGATAACCGCGCTTCGCCTTGAACGACGGGATTCTCGCGATGCAGCGCTTGCACGACGGCCCGAGTGGAGCCGTTGCCTCAGACCGAGTCGCGCAGTCTCAATCCCGCACTGGCGCTTCCGGGCCCGGAGTCCGAGGAGCCTCGGGCGTCCCAGCACCCTCGCCTGCCTCAGGCATCTCCGGCTCGGACATCTCGGCGTCAGCCTCGGGGTCGTCGAAGCTGCGCACCGACCGGCGGAAGCCGCGGGTCAGCACGGCCAGGTAGATGATGCCGATCGCCAGCCACACGAGTCCGCCGATGAGCGCGGTCCCGTGCAGGCTGACCCACAGGACTCCTGTGAGGATCGCGCCGACGGCCGGCATCACGACGTAGCTGAACGCCGACTTGAAGTCCTTGACCTGCTTGGTCCGGAAGGCGTAGTGCGCAATGACCGTGAGGTTGACGAAGGTGAAGGCGATGAGCGCACCGAAGTTGATGAGCGCCGAGATGAGCTCAAGGCTGAATGACATCGCCAGCAGGCACACCGCACCGACGAGCACGATATTGAACACCGGAGTGTGCGTCTTCGGGTTGATGTAGCCGAAGGCCTTGCGCGGCAGCACCCCGTTGCGGCCCATTACGAGCATCATCCGCGACACCGACGCATGCGAAGCCAGCCCCGAGGCGGCGGTCGCAGCGAATGCCGCAGCCACGAAGAACAGCTGGAACACGTGGCCGCCGGTGATCATGCCGATCTCCGGCAGCGGATCGTCGACGATGGTGAACTGCGAATTGTCGGGGAAGAGCAGCTGCGCGAAATAGCCGGCGACGAGGAAGATGAGACCGCCGGCGAGAACGGTGAGCATGATCGCCTTCGGCATGAGGCTGACGTGCTTCGCCTCGTTCGTGTACATCGTCACCGCATCGAAGCCGATGAACGAGAAGCACACGACGGTCGCACCGGTGAGAACCGCGCCGAGGTGGACGCCCTCATGGATGAACGGCTCCGGACTGAAGACGACTCCGGCCCCTTCGCCGGCGTTGAGCTGCATGACGGCGAGCACGCAGAACGTGGCGACGAGCACAACCGCGAAGACGAGGAGGATGCCGTTGATGTTCGCCGTTCCCCGCATCGAGGACAGGACGATGCCGGTCATGACGATCGTATAGACGATGACCCACACCCACGGGGGCGCATCGGGGACCATCGACTCCATGTAGAGCCGAATGATGAGGCAGTTGACCATCGGCAGCAGCAGATAGTCCAGGAGGGAGGTCCACCCGACGAGGAAGCCGAGCCCCGGTGACATCGTCTCCCGCGTATAGGTGTAGGCCGACCCCGCGGTCGGGAAGACCCTGACCATCTTGCCGTAGCTGAAGGCCGTGAAGATCATGACGATGAGAGCCACGAGGTACGCCGCCGGAACTGCTCCGTTCGTCTGTTCGGAGACGATTCCGAATGTGTCGAAGACGACCGTCGGCGTCATATAGCCGAGTCCGAGTCCGACGATGGACCACAGTCCGAGGTTGCGCTTCAGTGAGCCAGAGGCAGCCATATCAATCCTCCCCAATGAGTCTTGCCGCCCGCCGGGCCGTCGACGTCGCCATCGATGACCGGCCCGGAAGTGATGTGCGTCATGATCTTAACGCCCAAGGTACTGAAAACGAAACCATCGCCGAGGATCGGGACGGGTATCAGTGTGAAATCGTGACCTTTCCGATGAATACCGTCAATATCGGCAACGATATCGGTAGTCAGGTCGGGTGGTGCCGTGCCCGGTTATCGAACGAACCGTCAGCGCCGACGCGAAACAGAGTAGATTGCAGTCAACGGACAATGTGGCCCCACGAGAGGTGTGAGAGCAGAATGGCGATCGAAACGCTCAGTTCCCAGCAGTCGGCGGCATGGAAGGATCGAGTCCTGCCGCCGGTCGAACAGGTCGCCGAAGGTGTCTGGGCTCTCCCAGTCCCGATCCCCAACAACCCTCTCGTCTACACCTACTGCTATACCCTCGTCGACGGCTCCGGCGTCGTCCTCATCGACCCGGGCTGGGACGGCAAGGACCAGTACCTGGCGCTCACCTCGGCGCTTAACGACCTCGGCTTCACGGTCGCCGATATCCACGGAATCGCGATCACCCACTATCACCGCGACCATATCGGGCTCGTGCCCGCTCTGCTCGCGAAGAACCCCGACGCCTGGGTCGCCATGCACGGCGAGGATCTGCGCTCGATCAAACGCTTCTACACCAACGCCGTCGACCTCGGCACCGGAGTCGACCCCAACCTCAACATCGCACGTGCCTACGGAGTCCCCGAGGACCGCTGGGCCGAAGTCGAAAGCCTCCAAGTCGGATCGAGCAAGGGCGGGGCGAAGGGCGACTCGATGAACCTGTACCGACAGGCGATGAGCCAGCTGCCCGAGAACATCCACGTCCTCGACGACGGCACCGAACTCCCGCTCGACGAGGGTCGAGTGACGGCTCTGTGGACACCAGGACACACCTACGGACACTCGGCATTCGTCCGCGACGAGGACAAGCTGTTCTTCTCCGGCGACCATGTGCTGCCGACGATCACCCCGAACATCGGCCTCGACTCCGGGGCGATCACGCACAGCCTTGGCGACTACCTGCGCTCGCTGGAGAAGATCGGACAGCTCGACGAGGATGTGGCGGTGCTGCCGGCCCACGGCTTCCGCTTCACCGGACTCCATGATCGCAAGGTCGAACTCGTCGAACACCATCACGAGCGCCTCGGCGAGATCCGCGCCCGCATGGAGGCCACCGACGACCACAGCGTCTACTCGATCGCGGCGGGCCTGCACTGGTCCCGCGGCTTCGAGAGTCTGCACAACTTCAACCTCTTCGCCGCCCTTGCCGAAACCGCCGCGCACATGCATTATCTCGGTATCGACATCGGCGTCGGCTCGCTCGTCGGCAAGGACTGAGCCGCCGCCGGCGGAAGAAGGAGTCACCATGAGCACCGAATTCGTCCCCGCCGCCGAGGTGCGGCCCACGACCTTCGCCGTCCGTGCGAGCGACCACCACGAGCGTGGTCATCGTCGCGGCGAGGAACTCCGCACGGGAATCGCTTCGACCCTGGACGCGTATCGGCGCTATTTCTCGCACCTGTCCATCACCGAGGCGGCTGTGGAGTCCGCGGCAGCGTCGAGTTGGCAGCGGCTGCAGGAATGGTGGCCGACCGGGGCTGAGGAGGTCGAAGCCGTGGCCGCCGGTGCCGGCATCGACGTCACCGTTCTCATGGAGATCGTCGCCCGGACCGAGATCATGACTCAGGCGGCGACCGCACCGACCGAATGTTCGACAGTGAGCCACACCAGCCCGGGGGCCTCCGTGGCTGCGCAGAACTGGGACTGGGCGGCGGACTTCTCCACCCTGTGGCACTTCAATGATGTCGGTTCCGTGCCCGGGCAGCACCGGCACGTGGGCATCGCCGAGTTCGGAATGCTCGGCAAGATCGGTCTCAACGAGGCGGGCGTCGGGGTGCTGCTCAACATCCTCAAGCACGCCGGTGACGAGGCCGGGGGAGTGCCCATCCACATGATCCTCGCCCGAATCCTGGCCGAAGCCAGCACCCTCGCCGAGGCGCTCGAGATCATCGGCTCGGCCCCGACATCATCGTCGTCGATCATCACCGTCATCACCGCCGAGGCGGCCGTCCAGGTGGAGATCGCCGGTGCCCTCAAGCGCGAACGTCGGGCACGGGCAACGTGCCCGGCCGGCGGGGAGACGGGGACGTCCGGGTTCCTCCTCCACACGAACCACTTCCTGCACCCGGATCTGCTCGACGGGGCGCTCGAACTGCGCCCCGATTCGACCTCGCAGGAGCGTTATCGTCACCTCGCCGAGGCGGTCGTGCGCTTCGAAGCCGAACGCGCAGTCGCATCGGACGGCGAGAGAAACGCGCCCGTGACGATCGGGGATCTCACGAAGCTGCTGACGACGGGGCCGGGAGAAGCACCCGTGTGCTGCACTCCGGCGCCCGACGCCGCGTACGGGAATCGTTCGGCGACCCTGGTGAGCGTGCGCATCGATCCGGCGCGCAAACAGATCGACCTCGCTCCCGGCTCGCCGGCCGAAGGCTTGAACGGAAACCGCCGCTTCCAACTCTGAAGCTTCCAACTCTGAATCCGCGGCGGTCCCACGCGTCGGGTCAGTCGGAGCTCTCGGCCGCCTCGGCGGCTTCCTGCTCACGCATCTCGATGACTGCATCGAGGGCGGAGGCGATCGCATCGTCGTCCTCCAGTGCGGCCTGAATGAGTCGCCAGGGCACGAGGTCGAGGTTCTGCTCGCCGATGACGAAGCGGATGAACGGCTGCTTGCTGCGCGGATCATCGGCTTCGAGCCCGGCGCCGTAGCGCCACTGGCCGAAGGCGATGCGGCGCACCGTCTCGCCGATGAATCGCATGGCGCCGGCGGTGAAGGGAGTCTCGTCCTCGGCGATCATGTCGTCGGGGCCGTCATAGCGGACTGCGACCTGCTTGCCCAGGCGGGCGAGGCTCTCCCGGTCGAAGCCCCATGAGCTCGGATCGGCCTGCTCTTGGGTCCAGGCGGCGATGCCCGGTTCAACGGTGCCGATGAAGCGGGAGAGGAATTCGACTTCTTCTTCGCTGGAATTCTCGGCATTGAGCGCGCCGAGCGAGAGTCCCGTGCACTTGCGCCTGGGCTGCCCGTCCCCGCCGAGGAGCTCCCTGGCTTTCTCAAGCACTGCGGTGAACACCTCGGCACTGCGCTGATCGACGGCGGCGAGCACGATGCCCACCAGCGGGATCGGCTCACCGGCGGCCGGACCGTCGGCATTGTCGGGACGGATGAACGGCATCCCGTTGCCCGTCGACTCGTCGTGGTCCCAGGCCCCGCCGATCGCACGCAGATAGGTTTCGCCGAGGTAGCGGATGAGTCCTTCGAAGAAGCGGCGGTGCTCCGGTTTGAGGATCTCCTCGGTGTTCGGGAACTTCGAGAGCACGAAGAGTTCGAGCATCGGCAGTGATTTCGGCCCGAAGTCCTTCGGGAACTTCACGGTCTCCCCGTCCTCCTTCTCGAAGGTCTCGGGGAGGTCGGCGAGGACGAACGCGCCGAGGCGGACGTCCATATTGTTGATGAAAGCAGAGAATTCGCGCTGGAGTTCGTTCACGGGCACCACCTTAGTGCCTCGAACCGATTCGTCGAGCGCGTTCAGGCCTCGTGATAGGGGCAGACTCGTTCAGCCATCGCTGTCGGGGCAGAAGTCGATGAGGTGCATGAGGGCCTCGACGATGAGGGTCGGATCGATGGCGACGTGGTCGTCCATCTTCTTCCCCGCCGCTGCAGTCAGCGCGATCCGGTTGAACACGGAGATGATGACCGTGAGGAAATCGCCGATCGGCTGCTTCGTCGTCGCCCCGGCCACATCGAGGGCCGTGGCCACCAGGGCGGCCAGCCGGTCCAGCTGAGTGGCGTTGAGCTCGACATAGCGGGCGTGGAGGTGCGGCACCCGCAGGCAGTAGAGCTCGATCTCCTGCTCGGTGATCGTCTCGGCGACGGTCTGCTTCTTCTCATTGAAGACATCGTCGATGAATTGTGTCATCAGCGCCTTGATCTCCGGCACCTCGGCAGTGGCCATGAGCTGCTCAGACCACCGCTGGATCGTGTCGTCGAGGCGATCGAGATTCTCCGAGATGCGCATCTCGATGATTGCGAGCACCAGATCGTCACGGCTGGAGAAGTTCGAATAGAACGCCCCGGGGGTCAGGCCTCCGGCCTCGCAGATCTCCTCGATCGAGGCGCCGTCGATGCCGCGGACGGCGAAGACCGAGGTGCCGGCCTGAACGAGGGTGGATCGGGTCTGGCGTCTGCGTGGGCTGAGTTCGTCTGTGTTCATCGTCATTTCGCGGCGGTGGTCCTGTCGGCGGCTGAGCATCCTATGAGAATCTGCACGAATCCTGGGATCCATTTGCATGGATGGTGGGCAGTGCACAACAATACAATACTGTATCCAATACACTTTTGTATCGAGGTTTTCGTGTCAACTTTCCTCTACGCCCTGGGCCGTCGTGCGTATCGGACCCCGTGGCGATTCATCGCCGCGTGGCTGCTGATCTTCGTCCTCGTCGGTGCCGGAGTCGCCGCCTTCGCCAAGGACTTCGACAACGACTTCACGCTCCCGGGCTCGGAGGCGCAGACCGCTCTCGACTCGATGAAGTCGACGTTCCCCGAAGCCGCGGGTGTCTCCGCCTCGGTGATCGTCGTCGCCGACGACGGCGATTCGGTCGAGGACGAGAAGTACAAGGACGCGATCGAAGATGAGATCGAACGCATCGAGGATCTTCCGCATGTCGACACGGTGACCTCCCCGTACTCCGACCTCGTCGAAGGCGCCATCAGCAAGGACGAGACGGCGGCCATGATCTCCGTCCAGTACGACGGGACTCAGCAGGACGTCGGAGAGGACGCCGGCGACAACCTCATCGAGGCCCTCGACCCGCTGCGCGATGCCCTGCCCGGAGCGGAGGTCGAAGGCGGCGGTGAACTCTTCCAGATCACCGGTGTCGAGATCTCCTGGGTCGAAGGCATCGGCGTCGTCATCGCCTTCATCGTCCTCCTGCTCACCCTCGGGTCCTTCCGCGCTGCGGGCATGCCGCTGATCACCGCGCTCATCGGCGTCGGCATCTCCGTGCTGCTCATCGTCGGCGGCACCGCATTCGCGACGATCAACTCCTCGTCGATCATGCTCGCGCTCATGCTCGGCCTCGCCGTGGGCATCGACTATGCGCTCTTCATCGTCTCCCGCGCCCGCGACCTCCTCGCCGAAGGCCACGACCCCATCGAGGCGACCGGACGCGCCGTCGCGACCGCCGGATCCGCCGTCGTGTTCGCGGGCATGACCGTGATGATCGCCCTGTTGGGGCTCTCCCTGGCCGGAATCCCCTTCCTCACGATCATGGGGATCGGCGCCTCCGGCTCCGTCGCCGTGGCCGTGCTGATCTCCCTGACGATGGTCCCCGCCCTGCTGGGACTCGTGAAGTCCAAGATCACCCCGAAGCCGACGAAGCGCTACCGGAAGGCCTACGCCGCGGCCGCTCAGCGGGCGACGGCGGGCACGGCCGCCTCGGCGACGGGATCATCGACCTCCACCGAGGCGGTTGAGAGCTCCGCATCCACCCCCGCCGAGGTGACCGACCCGGCACTGCGGGAGAAGATCGCCGACGAGGCGCGCGCCGAGGGCGGCGATCCGTGCCCGCCGACGATCATGAACAAGTTCTTCGCCGGATGGCTGAAGGTCGTCACGAAGATCCCGCTTCTGACCATCGTCGTCATCGTCGGCGGACTCGCGCTCTTCGCGATCCCCGCCGCTCAGCTCCAGCTGTCCCTGCCCACCGCGGGTGACCAGGAGCAGGGCACCCCGGCGCGGGCGACCTACGACCTCATCGACGAACACTTCGGACCCGGCTACAACGGGCCTCTGGTCATGACCAGCCAGATCGTGACCAGCGATGATCCGCTCGGTGACGTCGAGGAGATCGAGGAGCGCATCGAGACGGTCGACGGCGTCGAACAGGTCATCATGGCCACCCCGAACCGGGATGCCACCGTCGGGCTCTTCCAGATCATTCCGACCACCGCCTCCGACGACCCGGCGACCCTCGACACGGTTGACCGGCTGCGGGACCTGAGCACGGAGATCGAGGACGACTTCGACTTCGACACCGCCGTCACCGGTGCCACTGCGATCCAGATCGACGTCTCCGACCAGCTCGGCAAGGCTCTGCTGCCCTTCGGCATCTTCGTCGTCGGACTCTCCATCATCCTGCTCATGATGGTCTTCCGATCCGTCGCGGTGCCGATCAAGGCCACCGGCGGCTTCCTCCTGTCCGTATTCGCCTCCTTCGGCACGGTCGTCCTCGTCTTCCACGAAGGACTCTTCGCCGCGCCCTTGGGCATCGACGGGACGGGACCGGTCATCAGCTTCCTGCCGATCATCGTCATGGGCATCCTCTTCGGCCTGGCCATGGACTACGAGGTGTTCCTTGTCTCCGGCATGCGCGAAGCCTATGTCCACGGGGCCTCGGCCAAGGAGGCCATCAGAGCCGGCTTCGCCTCATCGGCCCGCGTCGTCTCGGCCGCGGCGATCATCATGTTCTCCGTCTTCGCGGCCTTCGTGCCCGCCGGCGAACCGATCATCAAATCGATCGCGCTCGCCCTGGCGTCGGGCATCTTCGTCGACGCCTTCCTCGTGCGCATGTCGCTGGTGCCGGCGATCATGCAGCTGCTCGGCGACAAGGCCTGGTGGCTGCCGAAGAGGCTCGACAGGATCCTGCCGCGACTCGACGTCGAAGGCGAGGGCCTCGCCCACGAGGTGGCCCTGCGCGACTGGCCGGAACCGAACTCCGACTACCGCGTCTACGGTCGCGGCATCGGCGTGTACTCCGGCGACCGCGGCTTCGCCCGCGTCGACATCTCCCTTCTGCCCGGCCAGATCCTCGTCGCCAGCGGTGCCGCCCGTCGGGCCCTCCTGCTGGCCGTCTCCGGTCGTGTCGGACTCACGGCTGGTGAGATGAAGATCGGCCAGCAGGTCCTGCCCGAGCACGCCGGACGGGTCCGTCGCCAGGTTCCCTATCTCGACCTCAGTCGGAGTGAAGCCGACCAGGCGATCAGTCCACGTGACATCTCTCGGATGGCCGCCTCGGCGCCGGACCTGCTCGTCATCGACGGAGCGGAGAAGCTCGCGACAGGAGCACGGGACTCGGCCGGACCGGCACGGGACCTGCGCGACCTCCTGCCGCAGCTCGTCGCCGACGGCACGACGGTCATCCTCGGCATGCCCGACGCGGATGTGACCGGGATCTTCAGCCCCGAAACGAACTACTTCCACCTCGACCTCGACGAGGCTCGACCCGATGAGCGAGGCGGAACCGACAGCGAATCAGACGGCGAACACACCCACGCCGTCGACAGCACCAACATGGAAGGTGTGCAGTCGTGAGACTCGAACGTGCGAACTCGAAGAAGCCGGTGAATTGGCTCTCCCTCCTCGGGCTGGTCCTCATCCCGATCATCGTGGCGGCCGGATTCATCCTCGCCACGTGGAAGAGCGGCGACCGTCTCGAGACCATCGAAGCCGCCATCGTCAACAACGACGACGGAGCGAAGGTCGACGGCAAGACCGTGCCGATCGGGCGACAGCTGACCAGCGGTCTGGTCGGCGAAGACGAGAGCAACATCCACTGGGTCATCACCGACGAGGAGGATGCGCAGAACGGGCTGTCCGACGGCAGGTACGCCGCGAAGCTGACGATCCCCGAAGGCTTCTCCCGCGCTGTGACCTCGGTCGACGATGCGAAGTCGGCGACGCAGACGCAGCTCGACGTCGACGTGTCCGGGACCGCGCCCGCGCTGGATACGCAGATCTCCCGATCGGTCGCCGAGGTGGCTCGGACGACCTTCAACACACAGATGACCGAGACCTACCTCGACAACATCTACGTCGGCTTCAACAAGATGGGCGAGCAGATGAAGGACCTCGGCGACGCTGCCGGGGAGCTCGACAAGGGCGCCGAAGGCCTCAAGGAAGGCACCAGCCAGTCGGCTGAGGGCGCCGGCGAACTGTCGAAGGGCATGAAGCAGCTCGGCGACAATGGCGGTGAGCTCAAGTCCGGAGCCACGGAGCTGTCGAAGGGTGCCGGCGAACTGTCCAAGGGCGCCTCGCAGATGTCCGGCGGCCTGAACGAACTCGACAAGCAGACATCGAAGCTGCCCGAGAGCACGCAGAAGTTGGCCGACGGTTCCGGTGAGCTCTCCGACGGTGTGAACGAGTACACGAAGTCCATCGACGAGATCATCAAGGGCTTCGCCGGATCCGGTGACTCGGGTGAAGGCGGCCTCGGTGACATCACGAAGGGAGGCAAGGAGCTCGAGAAGGGCGCCGAGGGCGTGTCCACAGGTGCGTCCGGTCTCTCCGATGGACTGCACCAGTATCAGGACGGACTGAAAGACGGCGCCGACAAGGCCGATCAGCTGGCCGGGACGAAGCCGGATCTCGACGCGCTCGTGGCTGCCGGCATCATGACCGCCGCCGAGGCGGAGCAGGCACGGGCCGAGATGTGCCCGACCGGCACTCCGGACGAGGTCTGCAAGGGTATTGAACAGGCCTACGCTCAGGGACTGCTCAACGGCACCTCGGGCGGTCTGAATCAGGCTGCCGACGGGCTCGACGAGAAGGACCCGAACACCGGAAAGTCCCTCCTCGGCGGTTCCGATGAACTCGCCAAGGGCGCATCGCAGCTTTCCGACGGTGTGACCAAGTTCGTCAAGGGACTCGAAGACGGCCTCGGTGACCTGATGACGGGCATGGAGGACATCTCGAAGAATGCTCCGAAGCTGCTCGAGGCCTCGAAGGGACTGCGCGACGGAGCCGCCGGAGTCGCCGACGGCAACCAGCAGCTCGCCGACGGTATGCCGGCCCTGTCCAAGGGTATCGGCAAGGTCGCAGACGGCTCCTCCGAACTCTCCGACGGTGCCGGGCAGCTCAGTGATGGACTGGACGAATACAGCATCGGTGTCGGCAAGTACACCGACGGTGTCTCCGAAGCCGCGACCGGCACCTCCGAACTGGCGGCCGGCCTGGACAAGCTCGATGAGGGCACAGGCAAGTACGCGAAGGGCGTGAGCAAGTTCGCCGACGGTGTCCAGGACGGCGCGGACGAAGTGCCGTCCTACACGACTCCGGAGCGTGACCGCCTGGCCAAGGTCGCCTCGGCGAATATCGAATCCCCTGACACGGACAATGTCACGGATGTGCTGGCGGGATCGACGATCGCGCTGCTGATCATACTCGCACTGTGGATCGGCGGACTCGTCACCTACACGGTGCTCAAGCCGATCCCGGCGTGGGCTCTGCTCTCGACGAAGTCCTCGTTCGCCGTCTGGGCGCGCGGACTGCTGCCCGGCCTCGTCGTCGGCGTGCTGCAGGCGCTTGTGCTCTCGATCCTCGCGGTCACCGTGATGGACATCGACGCGATCCAAGGCTTCGACATCGCGGTGCTCACGTTCGTCTCAGCGATCGTGTTCATGATCTTGAACTTCGCCCTCGTGGCGTGGTTCGGGGGAGTGGGCAGGTTCCTCTCGGTCATCGCCGTCGTGCTGGCCGTGGCGGGTCGGACGATCGGAGCGGTGCCGCAGTTCTTCGACTTCGTGGCGCCGATCCTGCCGCTGACTCCGTCGATGAACGGCTTCGCAGCGATCGCCGCGGGCACCACCGGGCAGGCCGCCGCCTACGGAGGGCTGCTGGCCTGGGCGGTCATCGGCATCGTGATGTCGCTGCTGGCCATCGTGCGGGCACGGACCACGAAGCCCGAAGCCGCCCTCGAAATGGCGTAAGCGTCGGGGCGGTGCTCCGGGGCGCCGTCTAGGACGGCCCTGGGGCGTCGCACCGTGGCACGTCTGCGAACAGCATAGTTTAAGGCGAACAGCACCTGTTTGAACAGGGGCTAATCGCCTTAAACCGTGCTGTTAGCGTCAGTGGGCTGAGGAAGGCTGTTTTGGTCTCGTCTTCTCTGGACGGGACACTTTCCTCGGTGAGCAGTTCAGAGGAAGGTGTACCTATTGCGCCCCCGAGGCGCGGGGCGAGTCTGCGAACAGCACAGTTTGAGGTGAATAGCTCTTGTTTGAAACAGGGCTGTTCACCTTAAACGGGGTAGTTCGCGTTCGGTGCTGGGCGACTGGCGCCGGGCAAGAGCCTGCGGGCTTCAGAGGAGGTCGAGGATCGCCTCGGCGGCGGCGTGCGAGTCGTTGAGCGTGGCCGCATCGGTGCCCGGATTCGCGGCGATTGCCAGACCCCACTGCTTCGACGACAACTGGATCGACAGCGCGAATCGGCGCGGGTGGACGTTGCCCTCGACATCGATCGTGCGATAGGGCCGAGGCGTGAGTGCGAGTCCGTTGAGGAACTTCTCCCGACCGTCGTCCAAGGTCAGACGGGCCGCAGTGAGCTGACCTCGCTCTAACATCCCGTACAGCAGAACGTCCGCTGCCCGCGAGACGGAGTTCGTCGGGGATGCGGCATCGATGACGACACTGCCCGTGATCTCGCCGGCGGCCTGCGCCGAGGTGACCGTGAAGATCTCCGGTCGCGGTGCCTGAGCCCCGTTGACGGGCGCATCCGCATTCGCCCCGGACACCTCTTCCGCACCGGTCGCATACGCTTTCGCCGCGGACACTGTGCCGGCGTCTGCCGCAGTCGCGTCGAGTGCGGCCTGGTTCTCTTCGATGCGCATATCGGGGCCGATGAAGGACACGATTCCCGCCTCGGCGAGGGCGATGAGTTCGGCGATCCGCTGCGGGGGAGGCCCATCGCAGATGCCCGAGACGAAGCCCTCGAACCAGCCGAGGATCTCCATGTCGATGCTCACCCGGTCGATGTGACCGGCGACGATGAGCTCCTTGAGCAGCAGCCGTGACTGCCACAGCACGGTGAAGAGTGCCTTCTCCGGGCTGCCGGTGGGACCCGCCAGGGAGCTGCGCAGGTCGGTGCGCAGGAAGTCGAGCATCCACTCGTGCAGGGAACCCTGCTCGCCGGGTTCACGGCTGGTGAAGAGCTCGCCTTCGAGCGGGTTGAGCAGAGTGTGCAGAGACATGCGATCGGCGGGATCGGGCACGAGCGCCTCTTCGACCTCCGACCAGGCGAAAGCCTCGCGGGTGACGCGGCCTTGGCGGGCAGCCTCCTCGGTGGTCGTGGCACTGGCCTCGGCACGAGCGGTCGCCGCCCCACTGGCCTCGGCACGAGCAGTCGCGGCAGTACGAGCCCCGGCCGTAGCGACGTCGCCCGCCGACTGCGGGTGGGTCTCCTGCCAGGTGCGCCGGGTCAGGTGGCGCGAGACCGCCTCGCTGATGGCCTCGCGCAGCTGACCGGGATCATCGGCGAACGCTTCGGGGCGGACCTGGGAGAGCGTGTGATAGTACGCCAGGCGCAGGTCTGCGAGGATGAGCGGCCACACCTGATCATTGAACCGGGCACCGGCCTTGCGCTCCCCGTCGAGGTCGTCGAGGCCGGCGAGGAGCGCGATGTTGTCCTTCGTGAAGAACCGCAGCGGCCAGTCCCTGCGCGGATGCTCGTGACAGATCGGTTTGCTGCGGTACGGGATTCCGCGCCGCGAACCCAGCGTCAGCCGCGGTTCGTCACCGCTGGGCATATAGCTCAGCTGGCCGCCGGTCTCGGGGACAAAGCGGCCACCGCGCTCATGAGTGAACAGGGTCTGCAGGTCGAAGTAGTTGAGCCCCATTCCACGGACGATGACCCGCTCACCGGGGGCCACCTCGGCGACGGGGGTTTCTGCGGGCAGACCCTGCGGCAGGTAGAGCCCGCCGTTGCGCTCGGCGAACGCGGCCAGGCGGGCGCGCTCCTCGGGCTGGGCGCTGGGAATGTGGCCGACGGCGAGCACGACTGCGCTGGCGACGATCGTCGTGCCGTTCTGGCAACGCACGAGCTGCTCGGGAACTGTGGCCCGCGATCCCTCAGGAACCGGCTGGGGGAGGTCCATGGTGGGCAGGTCGATGACGGATTCTGCCTTCGTCGGGTGCTCGACGATCTCGATGAAGTCCGGTGCGCCCGCGCGGATGCGACGATACGCATCGCGGAGGTAACGGCCGTAGAGGCTGCGGCTCGGGAAGGTCGAGTCGAGAGGCTCGGTGCCGCCGTCGGCGACGTACCACTCGGCCATGGACGGGCCGGTCGGCACGTCGTCAGGACCGAGGAATGTGCAGCTGGAGTCCGGGAAGACGGTCTGCTCGGCGATGGTGGTGTTCATCAGCAGCGACTCGGGTTGGTCGGTGCGCCACACGATTCCCGCACCGGGCGGGTACGGGTCGATGAGGTGGATGGTCAGCGCAGTCTCGGCAGCGCCGGCGAAGCGCTTCGCCGCCAGCGCCACGAGCCTCTCCAGAACGGTGAGACCCCGCGGTCCGACACCGATGATCGCGACCGCGGGGACAGGAGTCTGTGGAGCCTGGCTCACCCCTGCTCGCCGGTTCCGCCGTCGGGTCCGGGGTAGCCGGGGAAGTCGTCACCGGGCTTGAAGCCCTTCGGGTAGCACTTGCCTTCGGCGTTGGGCTCACCCGGCGTTGTCGCTTCGGTGGCGTCCGCCTCGGCGCCGGCTTCATCGGTGGATCCGTCCGCGGAATCGGCCGGTTCCTCGGTGGCGGTGTCTTCTGTGCTGTCCGCGGTCGACTCCGCGCTGTCCTCGGATTCCTGGGACTTGCTGCCGTCGTTCGTCGGCTTCGGGGTCTCCTCGCCGTCGGATGCGCCCTTGACCTCGCCGAGGATCCACTTGTGGAGGACGTCGAAGTCGGGATCGTAGGTGGGAGTGACGTCGTTGTTGATCTGGACCGTGGTGACGTCGCCCTTCTGCATCATGAGAGCGAGCTCGATGAAGGCCGGGATCTCGTTCTGCGGGATCGAGGTGGCGATGTTCCGCGTCGCCGAGTTCGCGAGCTTCGGATAGGCCGTGGCGATCTCCTGCGGGTCGACCTGTTCGAGCGTGGTCTTGAGCATGCGCTGCTGACGGCACATGCGATCGTAGTTGTCGCTGCCTTCACGAGAGCGGACGTACCACAGTGCGTCCTTGCCCTTGAGCGTCTGCGGGCCGGGATCGACCCAACCGTAGACCTCGTTCTTCACGCCCGACAGCGACGTTCCGCCGCCCATCGGGATCGGGCGTTCGACGTCGATCTTGACTCCGCCGATGGCGTCCACGACGTCTTCGAATCCGGCCATGTCGACCGCGGCCCAATAGTCGAGTTTGAGCCCCAATGAGCCTTCGACTGCCTGCATCGTCGTCCACATTCCCGGTTCGAGTCCGTGCCGGTTGCCGATCTGGTCGGGGTTCTGTTCGCCCCACTGCCACACGGCATTGATGAGGTCCTGCGAAGGGTCGCCGGAGGGGCGGAATCCGTCGGGCCAGGCCTTTTCGAGTTCGCTGCCTTCGGGGAAGACCGGGAACGCGAGATTGCGGGGGACGGAGATGAGCGCGGCGTTGCCGGTCTTCGTGTCGATGGAGGCCACGAGCATTGTGTCCGGGCGAGTGCCTTCCCGGTCGTCGCCGTTGTCGCGGCCCATGAGGAAGACGTTGATATAGGGCTTGTCGGCCCAGAGTTCCTCGGCGCTGTGGGCCTTGCCGGTGCTGTCGCCGAAGAGGCTGGCCACCGTGTCGGACTGCACGCGGGCGAAGACCGATCCGACGCCCAGCGGGATGCCGATGATGAGCGCCAGCGAGACGACGAGGACGCCGGCCATCTTGTTCTGCCAGGGCCGGTATCGGTGCCCGCGGCGCAGCCCGAGGTGGGACACGACCATCACGAGGATCCAGATCACGGCCACGAGCACGGCGGCGATGGCGAGGAAGTTCAGCAGAGACTGGCTGGCGACGATCGTGGCAACCGCGCGCACCGGTCCCTTGACCAGCAGGTAGATGAGCCCGACGAGCAGAATGAGGACGAAGAGACCGAACACGATGAGTCCGGCGGGCCGGAAGCGTGTGCGCAGCAGTCCGACTCCGGGCAGAAGGGTGCTCAGCGAAGTCCAGCCGACGAGGCTGGGGAACGACTCGCCGAGGCGGGAGGAATGACGGCGGGACCGTCCCGGTTCGTGACCGGTCGAACTCTCGTCGTCGGCAGAGTCAGCTTTGCGAGATGCTCTCGCGGCAGACGACTTGCCGGCGGCCGCCGCGCTTCCTGCGCCGACAGCTGCTGCGGCCGCGGCGCCTCGTGCTGCCCGTGCGCCGGAGGTCTTCTTCCGGCCCCGGCCGCGGGATTCGGCCGAGTGCCGTTCGCGGGCATCGCGGCGAGTAGTCGGAGCGGAATCTCCGTCGACGTCGTCGTCCGCATGGTTGGAGTCACGATAGTCGGGGTCGTGGCGGTCGGAGATGCGGGAATCCCTCGCCGAGGCGGCCGATTCGTCCCGTGCGAATGTGCGCGGCGCATCGTGGGCAGATCCGTGCCGGGGGCCGACGACTGGGTTGTCCTGTGTGTTCGAGCTTGCTGCCGCGGCGACTCCGGCCGCTGAGGCTCCGCTGGCGGCCGCAGCGCGCAGCATCCGGGCTTCGCGGCGAGTGCGCGGAGCTACCGGGCGTGGCGGCGGGGCGTGCGGAGACCTGGCCGACGATCCGTTTCCGCGGGGGCTGTCGCCGAGTCGGTTATCCGACGGGTCGGCGGATGTGCGAGAGCGCGAGCGGAACGAGTAGTCGGATCGTGGATCAGAGGACCGCTCGGAGTTCTGGTCGGAGTTCGTGCGGGACCGGCGAGGGTTCACCGCCGAGGTCGGCAGCTGCTGCGAGTCTCGACGCTGGGAGCCGAAGCCTTGAGGCTGCGAGGGCCGTGAGTTCTGCTGCGGCGAATTCGACTGCGGTGAGTTCGACTGCGGTGTCGAGTCGCTTTCACTGGCGACGGTGTCGCCGCGGAACCGGGGGCGAGCGGAGGCCCGGAGCCGACGACCTGTTGTCTGGGAATCGGGGTCGCTCCCATGCGGTCTGCGCTTGTCAGGGGGAAACTCCGGCAAGTTGTCTACTCCTCAAAAACTGTCTACTCGTGCAGTACGGCCCGCTCGCCGTTCTCATTTCCGGCGCAGGGCACACCGCGGCATTCGGTTCTCCGACCGGTGTTCCTGCGAAGATCTGAGACCAGACCGCAAAGCACATCATGCCGATTTTACGCCTGGACATTGATGAATGCTGGAATTCCGGTGTGGGGGAGCGGTACAAAGGGGACGTTCGGCCCGGATTCGTGCCCGTCATGGGTCGACTCGACTATGACGAAGCCCACTCTCCACGGTTGCGCTTTGCCCTGGATGGCTCCTTTCCCTTAGGCTGTATCCCGTAGTGCTGGAGGGTCTGTCGGTATGCATTTCGCCGAAGCAGATCGCAGCATTGCGGATGGAGTCGTGGCTGAGCGGCCGAAAGCGTCACCCTGCTAAGGTGAAGTCCTCCAATAGGGGGACCGTGGGTTCAAATCCCACCGGCTCCGCAGAACGGGTAGCCCCCGCGTACCGCTAGAACAAGCGGAACGCGGGGGTTTCCTCATTCCCGGATTGTGCCCGTTGGGCACATTTTGGGCACAATCTACTTCAACGCGGACAATCGTGCCGCCTCCATAGCATCGGCCACGAGGTCGAGATCCGAGTCGAACAGATCGCTGTACACATCCAGCGTCATCGCCGCCGACTTGTGCCCGAGCATCCGCTGCACCGCCTTCACGTGCGCCCCGGACTGCACAGCCAACGACGCCGCCGTGTGCCGCAGATCGTGCGGAGTCACCTCGGGGATGCCGGCCTCGAGCACTGCCGTCCGCCACCACGACCGCTTCGACGTCGACGCACGCGGCGACCGACGATAGTTGCCCTTCGCATCGGGGAACGCGATCCCCGGCCACTTGATGCCTTTGAGCTCATCGGCGAGGAACTTCGGCAGTGGCACATTCCGCAGCTCGTGCGTCTTCGGCGTCCCCAACACAACGCGAGACCCCACCTGCACAGCGTTCCGGTTCACCGAGATCCTCCGACCGACCGGATCAATGTCGGGACCGTGCAGGCCGGCGAGCTCACCCCACCGTAGACCGGTGTAGGCGAGGACGTTCACGATCACACCCAGATCACCCGCGGCGCCCGCGAACGCCGCCACCTGCTCGTGAGACAAGTACAGGCGCGGCTTCTGATCCTTCCTCGGCAGAGCCACCTTCCCGACGTTGTTCGCCACAATCAGCCGCTTCGCCACCGCGTCATCGAGGATCCCGTTGAGGATCGTCACGCACCGCGAAGCCACCGACCGCGACCGACCCATACCCGACACCCAGTCCTCAACATCGACACGGTTCACATCCGCGATCGCAGTCTGCCCCCACCGCGGCTCCACGTGCGTCCACCACGTCGACCGCATCGTGTAGTCGTACGACTCTTTCCAGTCCGACTGCCGGCGAATCCACGCGAGACCCAGATCCCCGACCTTCGCCCGGCCCAGAGCCTCGGGAATGAACGTGCCCTGCAGCTTCGACACCTCAACAGTCGACGCGAAGTCGCCGGCTTCGCGCTTCGTCGTGAACCCGCGCTTCTTCGTCTGCTTCCCGTCCGGCTTCCGATACCGCACCATGTACCGACGCCCACCAGACGTCTCATACGCAATCACCTGCGCCATGGTCAGCCCTTCCATGCACCACGAGGATGCGGTTAGTCGGCGCCGCGCTCCCTGGCGCTCGCCTTGAGTTGTTCTGCTGTGTGTCGTTCGTCGGGGGAGAGGTTGTCGAGCCGGTCGTAGAGGACTGCTGGCGTCACCCATAGGCTCTCGGCCCACTCCTCGACGCTCAGCGCTGCCTTCCACGCCCGAAAAAGCCAATGGGCGGGGATCAGTCGCTCTGCGGTGATCTGTCGCACCTGCGCCTCGATTCGAGCGTCCTGGCGGCAAGTGTCGCCGTACTCGAGGTGGATCAGTTCGTGCTGCAGGGCGCACCGTCGTTCGACCTGCAGCAGGTTCTTGGCCATCCAGATGATGTTCCGGCCGTTGGTGACAGCATGGACGGGAGGGGGAAGGTCATCTCGCCACGAGACGGCAACAGTGTCGAGCTCGCGCAACGCCTTCCACGGGTGTGGAAACACGCTCATGCATTAGGACATTAGTTCGAATCGAACCGCTAGTCGACTCGGTCTCATCACCTAATGGCTAGGGGGACGGTACCTGGTCGTCGTCGAGAGCTTTGAATGTATCTTCAATGGCTCTACGGGACATTACTTGGTGGCCACGATACGGCGGGTCAACGCTTTCGTATGCATTGATCCAGCTGTCGTGTTCATGGGTCATTTCGGCCAGCTCGAACCCGTTGAAGGGGTCATAGAAATCGAAGACGTCTTCTATGTTCAGGCGCTCGCGTTTCGTGAGGCGAGATGAGTCTCCAATGTCGCCGTCAGTGTCCAGATCGTAGGTTGCTTGGCGTCGGTGGAGTGGATAGATGGCGGTTGCGACCGGGCCGTACTTCCAGGCTTCAAACTCCGAGTGGAAGAGGGCGTCTTCTTCCCAGGCCAGGTTCCATCCCTGGGTGAAATAAAGAAGCTTTTGCAGCTTCATTGTCGGAATGCGACGTCCTGAGAGTTCCACGATGTATTGGGCGACGTCTCTTACATCAGCCATGGCGTCCTCCTGTTCCGCTGAGTCTACAATGATTGCGGTCATTTCCTAGGGCTACTTTGTAAAAGTGCATGTGGGTTAGCGTGTCCTGTGCGGCCCGCGTTCCCTCGTGTTCTTCCGTTTCAGGCGGGTTATCGCGATACCTAAGATCAGAGAACCGACACGAGCTACTGCAACATCGTCTGGATTGATAGTGCCCCGCCGAGAAGCATCGATGGTCAATAAGCCGATTGGCTGTCCATCGCTAGCGACAGGAGTATTCAAGAACGTCTCATAATTATCATTGCGTTCAACGGCGGGATCACTCTTTCGCGTGTTCGAGACTAGTCGAGGTTCACCAGAATCCAGGGCCTCGAAATTGGCCTTGGACACTGGGTCATCGTCATCCTCGACGTACTGCTTATGCTTGGGCGCATCTGTTCTGCCTCTGTACTGGCCGTCCCAAGTTAGAACGCGCCTGGGCTCTGCATCAAGTGAGTCGCTGGTGTCTGAATCTTCGTCTGCGGATTCTCCCTCAATGAAGTCGAGATCATAGAAGCACGCACGCGTAGCTTCGGCGTCGATGGTGTCTTTGAGAAAGTCAATGGTGCGGTCTTTCAGGCTACGGGCGTGTTCCTTGGATTGAGATCCTGTCACGTCCTCGATCGCTTTAATGGCTGGCATTAGGTGCTCGGCGAAATGTTTGCGAGCACGCTGGGACGCCCGCCGGAGTTGCCACTTCTGAAGGAGGTTTGAAGTCAGGGAAAAGACTGCACTCAGGCCCAGCACAATAAGTGCGACAACTACCCATGTCGAACTCACGAAGAACTGGAGAATCGGAGGCGCCTTCGCCAGGCTGTTGACATACATCAGTCCCATTGATACGCCGGAGCAAACTGTATTGCCAGCGACGAGTAGGCGACTTTCCAACAGGGATTTGCCGAGTTGCCGCCACCTCATTCGTCATCACCGGAGTCATTGAGATTGCCCGGCTCGTAGGCAGCATGTTTCATGATCTCGTCGATCGACGCCTCATCCGCTTTTGACTGTGTGGTTCTGATCGATTCGAACTTTCCGTCCGAAGCGCGCCGTCGAGACTGCTTGCTACCCGTAGTTGGGGAGCGAGTGTCGATTCCATCTGACTTGATAGGGCGCACGTTGTCCCCGCTGCCGTCGTTAATGGATTCGTGGTCGAGGTCTCCGCGGGCTCGGCCTCCGAACGCGCCGAGCCCGTCGTCTTCTCCTGTGACCGGCGTCCCGCCGGCGTCTGTATGTGGGGCGGCTTTTCCATCGCCATCACCTGCTTCCTTCATCGCTGTGATCGCGGCAAGAAGAATGCGCTTGTCCCTGGCTGAGATCTCCACGTCGTTCTCGATCGCCTCGGCGGCCCCGGTGGTGTTGCGTTCGGGGTACTCGAGGTTCGTTGATCGGATCGCTGCTTCGACTACGACGCGCTCTGGAACCTGGATGAGGATCGCGAGGTTCTTGAGTGTAGCCGTGCTGATCTGCTGCGGGGACTTCGTTTTCAAATTGCCGATAGTTGTCTTCGTGAGACCGTCAAAACCGAGCTCGCCGGCACGTCGCTCAAGGGCGCGGTTGGACCATTGACGGTCCTGCTGTGCTCCGGCGATGAGTCGGCCGAGCGGGGTCAGTTCAGTGCTCACGGATCACATCTTTCTAGGGCTTATGACGGTCGGCAACACGCCCGGTCACCGGCTGGGCAATTCGAGTGGACACCAGAAAGTCTAGATGTTTCGGGGACACGACGGGCGAGAGCACGCGGGGCGCGGGAAATTGGGACTTGCGCACTGGACACTCGACCCGATGAGAGGTACAGTTATGGCTACAGCAAAGGTCTACCAACTAGGAGGGATCTGGATGGAGCTTCGAGACCGCAAGAAGCTGGCTCGACTCATGATCGTCCAGGGCGTTTCCCAGCGCGAGCTCGCAAGAGCTGCCGGCTGGAAATCACACAGCTACGTGGCTCGACTCATCAAGGGCGAGGCGAAGACGCTTGAGACAACCCCGGCACTGCGCATCGCGCATTTTCTGCAGGTCGGGGTAGAGGATCTTTTTTTGACCCGAGTGGGCAAATCAGCGGGTCAATCGGATCAGACATCGGGACACTCGAAGAAGGAAGTCGCGTGATGACTAGCACCACGGAGCTCGCGGAATACCGCGGCGACACGTACCGAGACTTCGCGGTCATGCACGACCTCGACGCAAAGATGCTCAACCGTCAGGCCGAACGCGACAACGGCCGCGACCCGTACCCGTTCGAAGTCTCCGGCGACGCGCTCGCCCGCTACAAGGCAACGCACCCATGACTGACTCGACCGTGATGAAGCGCGTCCTCAAACCCGCCGAGGCTGCCGAGTACATCGGAGTACCAGCCAACACCCTCGCGTCGTGGCGATACCTCGACCGCGGCGACGGGGGAGGGCGTTCACCGAAGTGGATCAAGTCGCGTAACGGTGCGACGCAGAAGTGCATCGGGTACCGGCTCGAAGCTCTCGACGCGTGGCTCGAAGAGAGTGAATCAGCATGACCGACCACGCCGCTGCAGATCAGGGCCGGACTTGTTCAGCGAGGGTCATCGAGGGCCTTGAGAATTCGCGCATAGACAATCCGACGGATCGAAAAAAAGCTCAACACCAACCCGGATGCAAAGCCCACCGCGATGACGACCACTGACACCATATTCGTTTCATCGCCGGGGATGAAGAGCTCCGCGGCTCCTACACCAAGCGACAGCAATATGAGGCACATTCCCAATAGCTCTAGCGCGAACACGGTCCAGCGCCGGTCGAATGTCCCATATGGCAACGGAGCCAGACGCGACTCCACTGCGATGAACACCAACAGTGTTGCGAGCACTTGCAGAACACCTATGAGCGCAGATTCAGACATAACCACATCAAACCATGGCGGGCGGTTTCACCCCGCGAAGAATGTGAGGGCAACTTAATGGCTACCCGAATCGAGCATGCGACCGCTCGACCAGAAACCGAGGGCAACTTTGAGCCATTCCTCGACAGCGGCTCAGATTCCGGTGCTCGACCCGGTATACACGACCATCCGGGGGCGCTCGCCGGTAACGGTGATCAGCCGATGTTTGGCGAGGTCGCGGCGCATCGCGTCGAGAATCTTCCGCTCATCGGTCGTCGGCTCGCTTGCGTCTTCCACCGAGTGTTCAATCTGGACCGGCACCCCGTCCGTCACGAACAGGGAATGGTGATCGACCTGGTTGTCGAAACGGATCCGGAAAGGTTCGCGGAGCGTGTACGCCTCAGCCAGAACCCTTTCGAGAAGCTGCAGGAACCGGTCATCGAGTCCGATGGTGAACGCACCGTCACCAGTCCCATAACTGAATTTACCCATGAGAACTCCCCTATGAGTCACGGCGCACATTGTGCTTGTGCGCCTATAGCAACGACGGAAGAGGCTACTTCTGTCGTTGGGGACATCGTAGGGGACGGCACTGACGAAACTCCCGGGCGCCACCGTTCCCCGGTCGAGAAGTCAGATGCCACTGGTGCGGCCGCTCCGTCTCGGCGGCCGCACCCCAAACCATCCACCGAGTCAGGAAGTGATCAACGATGACCACACCCGCATCCCACCCCACCCCGATCAACGTCCGCCGGCAGGCAACGATCACCGACGCGGTCGGTGTAGCCGAACGACTCGCCACTGTCCTCCGCCAGTACCGGGGCGCTCAGAAGAACGGGTTCCCCATGTCTCGCCTCGCTGAGATCGAGGCGGTGCTCGAGCAGACCACGAACGCCGTCTTCGAAATGACCGGCGTCGAGCGTTCTGCACTGCTCAAGTCCGGTGCCGCCGCCGAAGAGGAAGTCCGCCTCCGCGTAGCCGCGGCATGGCCAGTGCCCCGTACCAGGAGCGAGCCGACTCTGCCGGTCTCTGCGGTGCTGCACTCCATCTCAGGCGAGGACTGCGACTGATGCCCAGCGCCGAGTTCCCCACCGAGCAGGAGCAGTCGCGCCTCGACGCACTGTTCAACATGAAGCTCGCCACGAAGCACCGCGTCAAAGCGCTCGCCGCCGAGGTCATGGCCGCTCCGGTCTCCTACGACATGGACCCAGACAACATCGATCCCGTCGCTGACACGCTCCTCAACATCTACGACGAGGCAGACGCGAACATCGCGGCGCTCCGGCTCATCACTGAGGACGAGGTCGTGTCGAAGATCCGGCAGAAGCCGACCCCATGAGCCGGGTGGGTCCCGGTGGAGGGGGAAGCCCCGGGGCCTGCTCGCAGCCATTGCAAATGAAGAAGCCCCCGCCGTGCAGGGCGAGGGCTAGAGACACCAGGAAGGTGATCAACCAATGTCTACCGACAACAATACCAGCGCAATCGCCGAACTCATCCCGGTCCGGGACCACGAAGGACAGCAGGTCGCCAGCGGTCGTGACCTCCATGCGTTCCTCGGCATGAGCTCGAACTACACAACCTGGTTCGACCGCATGGTTGGGTACGGCTTCGTCGAGGGCAAGGACTACATCACGCTCACCGGAGAGGTTTCTTCCAAAAATGGAAAGAACCTCGGCGGCCGCCCCAGCATCGACCACGCGGTGACGTTCGACATGGCGAAGGAACTCGGCATGATCCAGCGCACCCCGGAAGGCAAGCGGATCCGCGAGTACTTCATCGAGATTGAGAAGCAGACGCGCGAGCAGTCGACCGTGGCTGCGCTCCCGTCTCGCGCACAGCTCGCCCAGATGGTCCTCGACGCCGAGCGCGAGCTCGAAGCCGCGAAACTGCAGGCTGAGCTCGACGCTCCGAAGATCCGCTACCACGAGCGGTTCATCGCTGAGATGGATGACATCATCACGATCGAGTACTTCGCGTCTCACTGGGGCACCACAGGGCCGAAGGTTCGGCAGATGCTCAAGGACAAGAAGATCGCAGTGCGTCGGTGCATCGGCAAGAAGTGGGACAAGTCGAAGGGCTACATGGTCGACGAGTTCGAGTGGCGGCCCCGGCAGGGCACCCGCTACCAGGAGTGGTTCGTGGTGCGCCCCCAGCACAACGCGCCCAGGCATCACAACGGGCAGGTGCGGCAGACCATGTACCTCTTCTCGTTCCACTCCGAGGACCTGGCCGCGAAGCTCGGACTCACTCAGCCGGTCATGTTCGACGGCGGCGATGCGGCATGAGCGCACAGACGCGCGCCGAGGTGCGCCGGTTCCCGCGTGAGGTGTACTTCCTCCGCCGGCTGCTCTCCATCTACTTGCCGATGATCGTGATCGGCATGGCCGGCTACTTCTACTCGTACACGATCACTCTCACCGCGAACGGCCTCTCCGCCCTCACCATGCTGTGGGTCATTGGCTGGATCGGCATCGCCGCCAAGGACGGGAGCCGGTCATGAGATACCAGGTGAAGATCCGCCAGGAACAGCCGAAGTGGACGCGCGCCCCGCATTCGCGTCGGTTCTGGGAATTGTACGTCGTCAACCGGCACTCGAAGGTGTACGAGTACTACGCCTCGGTGTGGTCGTTCGAGGACGCGATCGAACTGTCATCTCGAGTGTGGATGCGATCGAACCACGTCAGCCCGCTCGAATTCCAGGAGGCGCCGTGCTGAACCATGCGTGCATCTGCATCAAGCCGGGCATCGTCGGACGTCACGACGGGCACTGCTGCCTATCCGGCGACATTCCCCGCGCCGCCGGTTACCCGCCGGCACCGGCGTGCCATGCCGACGAGTGGCGCGCTGAGTACGGCGCGAACCACCCGCCCCAGCAGCCCGAACTATTCGACGAGGTGACCTCATGAGCGAGTCAAGGTGCCCGCACGACTCCAACTACCAGGGGCCGACACTGTCGGACCGCCAGCTCGCTGAGATCTTCACAGCGTCCTATCGGCGCGGTCGCGCAATCAACGACGTTCAGGTCCACAGCGAAATGAGCCTTGGTTCCGGCGGAGCTCGCCCGGGGTGTGATGAGAATCCGTGTCTCATGTGGCAAGTGGTGAGAACTGGAATCGAGTACACGGTCGGCCACGGCGGCGTGAAGCGAGTCCTCAAGTGGTCAACGCTCGAGAAGATGGACGACGCCCAGCTCGATCTCTTCGAGGCGATGGGCTCATGACGAACACTCCAGGGCAGATCGACATCTTCGAGATGATCCGCAAGCCCGCCGACAACAAGGAACGGAAGGTCATCGACGCAGCGTCCGGCCAGACCGACCGGGTGATGTTGAAGTGGCCGACCGGCCTGTCCGAATGGTACGAGGACCACTCGACTGACTGGTGGTACGGCGAAGAAGAATGCATCGGATGCCGCCAAGTCGAGGCTCGCAAGGCCCTCACAATCGGCCACGGAGTCCAGTTCGACGAAGACGGCAACCAATACCTGCCCGGCGGCCCACGCATGGCCGAGCACGGCGTCTGCATGCTCATGTCGTTCGTCGCAATGCGAGCCGACATCGCCCAGAAACTAGCAGACAACGACCCCAGATACGACGCCTGGCGACGGCAATGCCACAAACACGATCACCCCACGAAACGGAAGAAGTGTCCACAGTCCCACTTCGCCGAGGAAGCCGAGCACAGCGCTCGCCTCGCCACGAAGGTGTGGGGATCGGACGCATGGCGACAGAGGGCCTGGGCATGACGATCCCGAAAGTCGTATCGACCCGAGACAAATGGGGACTCTGCACCTGCGGTGGCACTGCCGTCGCCTGCAAGGCCCTCACCCGAGATCGAGGCTACGGATGCTGCCCGAAATGCACGCACAAGGAGAAGACCGATGCCACTGCTTAAGAACTGTTCCCACAAGTACTGCGACCACCCCGTATTCCCCTGCCAAACCTGCGGAACCACACCACTGGCCTGCACGGCTGGGCAGAAGAACGGCCATGGCTGGTGCTGCTCCGACTGCCGGCACACACGCAAGAAGGAGACCACCGGTGATTCTGTCTCTGCTTGAGAAGCTCCTCATCCTTCCTGCTCACCTGTGGGTGTGGGTCATCACCCACAACATCATTCCCGCCTCGGTGTGGGACCGGCTCATGGTTTGGAGGACCCGCAAATGAGTCTCAGCCTCGCAATCTCACTTCTCACTGTCCTCGTCTCGGCTACCGCTGTGGTGATGGCGTTGCGTTTCCGCCGCGTGTACCGGCGGCAGGTGTTTGAGCTCGAGAAGGAACTGGCGGGCCGACGTTTGGCCGAGGAGCTGCGGCGTGCGTTCGTGGCCCGTCTCGCAGCACAGGCCGGCGCCGACCTTGTCGAACCGATCCGGGTCGAAGACATCAAGTACGGAGACAAGGTGTGCTGGCACCCGCACGACATGTCTGACCACAAGCACTACGTCGCCGGTTACGACGGCGACCCCGGCCCCTCCTCTGACGGTGTGCACGCCCGCCCGATCGTTCCGACAGGACTCTGATCATGGCCGGTTACAAGTATCGGGCGACTGACGCGAAGATCCGTGCAGCGGAGGAACTGATGCGTTCACGTGGCATCAACGATGTCCAGGCGGACGCGACGAAGCCAACACCAGTGATGGCGGCTCCGGCCCCGGCGTCGAAGAACGGTGACGTGTTCGAGGTCGTGAAGGAGACTCCGCGCCCGGTCCGTATGCCGCGCCGTGCCGGCACGGTCAGGGTGGCTGCCGCCAGCGCGGTGAAAGTGCTCGAGGAGTCCCCGGGTGAGTGGTTCCGTGTCGCGAAGCGTGGCACGAAGTCGAAGGCGTATTCGTACACGGCGACTCTCCGCACGGTCACTGACAAGCCGGTGCAGACTCGCATCGTCGATGAGGATGACGCGTTCATCGTCTACGCCCGCATCAAGGTGAAGGAGGCCAAGAAGTGACTGCATACAGGGTCACGACGATCACCGGGCAAGTCCTGACGATCGAAGCGGACAAGGTCGATTTTGGCCCCGGCCATGTCGTCTTTTCGGGTGTTGCTGACAGTCCATTCGAGCGGAACACCATCGTCCGCGCACTGCGCACCCCGTTCGTCACCGAGGTGACCGAGGGCAAGGAACCGTGATGCAACCCGGGCACGAGGACTGCACGCACGAGTCGATCGAGGACAAACGCCTCTGCGACCGAGAACCAAGTGTGTACGTCCGGTGCCTCCACGAACACAAGGACCCCATCGTCATCGGTGAGGACCTGCGCAGCCCGGAGACGGTCGGATGGCACTGCCACTGCTGCGGCCGAGTCTGGGTCGACGAAACCTATGTGAAAGGACCACGACCATGAGTGAGAAGAAGGTCCGGGACTTATCCCCGCATCAGAAGCAACTCATCGCCGCGAAGTACGCATACGTCGCAGGACTCATCGAATACGAAGATGCGACAGAAGACGACCTGCGCGAGCAGAGGCGAGAGCTGAAAGCGGAGTTTGAATCGCTGGTCAATGACATTCGAGCAACCGCATTGAGGGAGGCGCAAGCAATCTTCGAGAAGTCTGCCAGGGACGGATCACGAGCATGGGGCCCGGACATGGTGTCATGCGTCCTCGGCGCCCGAGCGGCGAAATTCGAGCAGGAGGCGATCAAGAAATGAGCAACGTGGACGTGAGGCTGTCGGGCAAGAACTGGTTTTGGCAGAAGATCCTCGGCGGCAGTCGCTGGAAGATCGAAATCTCCGCTGGCGATTGGAGCACCAAAGCCGAAGGCGAAACAGTCGAGGCGACCTGGAACGCGGCGCGGGAAATGGCCCGGATAATGCTGGGCGTAACCATCCAGGAAGAGTGCCCGTTCGACGCAAAGGGCAAGCACAGGAGCGACCAATGAGCGCCCAGGACAACCTGCCGTTCAGGTGCTCACGGTGCGGGGCATTCGTCGGTCAGGAGCGACTACAGGAAGCGGATGACTTCGGTCCAGCACCATGCAAACCATGCAAGCGAAAGGGGCATTGGCGATGAGTGACATCAAACCGGGCGACAAGGCTCGCATCAAGAAGACCGGCGAGGTGTTCACGGTAGACGACGTGAACCCGGACTGGTTCGCCGGACCTGAGTGCGATGAGTGCTACATCGAGGGATCGAGCGTCAGAGGATCAGTGACCATAGATCATCCTGACGAGATCGAGAAGGTGGACTGGACCGAGCCAAACCCGGAAGACCTGGCGAAAGCACTGTCCTCAGATCTGCACAAGTGGGGCGACGGCATAGAAGTCCACGAGACGAGCGATGAAGGCGACGGACTGATCGCTGTCCTCGCCCAATGGAACGGAGTCGAAGGCGGCTTCTATGTCCGATTCGGGCAGTGGCGAGAGGACATGCTGTGACTGACCTGGACAACCTGCGAGACAGAATCGCGGCGGCACTGTACTGCCACCGATATCCGCGAGAGCCGATGTGGGGAGCACTTGCCATGGCCCGAGGAAAGGGTATGGACGCGGAGCGTGGACAAACGAACTGCGTGCAGCGCATTTACGTGCCAATGGCCCAGGCAATCATCGACGAGTTTGGGTTGACCATGGAGGAATGCCCGTGCGTGTTCGACTGCAAGGAAACACGTGCCGTCGGGAAGTGGGAGAAGCAATGAACTGGGACGAGAAGGCTAAGAAGCATGCCGACGGCACAAAGCCCGAGGCCGACTGGGAAGTGGAACTGATCGGCGACCAGACGTGGGAGGTCGCAGTCATAGGCGGCGCGAACTGGCAGCGCGACCAGCTGCGCACCGACGAGGCAGTTGCGCGGCTAGCGGACTTCCTGCATGAAGACGAACGGCAAGAGACCGTCGAGGAGCACGAGGCATGGTGCCATGCCCCCGAATGTGAAGCACGCCTGTCATACAGCAAGTTCGCCCGCGCCGCCATTGACGCACTACTCGGGGAGGAACCGTGACCACGCGCAGCCCAGACTGCAGAGACGGCAACTGCCGCAAGTGCGACGGCCAAGCATGGGACGACACCACCGATGCGCTCGCCTCATGTGGCTGTACTTGCCACCTCGAACCCACCCACTGATCAACACCACCACAGGAGACAACCCGGATGCCTTGGCTCAGGACTGGCGACACCGCCGCTAACCACCCCGTCGTCCTCAGCGTCCTCGAAGACCAGAGGGTCGACGACCGGCTGGTCAACGAGGCATTCGGGTTCGTCCTCCGCTGCGCCTTGCAGTCCACAGCCCATCTCACCGACTACGTCATCAGCCACGGCACCGCCGTGCAGATGGCAGGCCATTCCCGGGCCGCTGAGCTGATCAGTGTCGCTATTGCCGCCGGCTACCTCACCGAGGTGGCTGACGGGGAAGGCCGACGCGCCTACAAGCTCATCGAGGACGACACCTTCATCCACATGCGAACGAGAGAGGAGATCGAATGGGAACGTCAACGCAAGCTCGACAACTCGAATCCTGCACTCACGATCCCCGTGCGCCTCCGCGACGGTGACGCGTGCCGCTACTGCGGACTCGTCGTCAACTTCCAAGGCGACCGGCGCGGCCAGAAAGCAGGAACGTACGACCATCTGGACAGGCAGGTGCAGTCACCAAAAGACATGGTGGTCGCCTGCGGCAGATGCAACGCGGCCCTGCTCGATGCGCCGCGGGCTCATCGTGAGAAGCAGATGATGCCCCCGCCGAAGAAGCCCTACTTCAAACCGAAGACGTTGGAGTGGTTGCGCACCCACGAGTACGTGACCACCCACAACATCGTCCTCCCCGACACGGCAGAAGCCGACGTGAGAGCCGGGCGTGTGCCGCCCGGCCGTGACGCCGGCACAGCAGCACAGAGGACACCTGAGAACCCTGCATCCCGGTCCGAGGGACAGCCCGCCACCCAGGCGGAGCGTGACCCCGCGGGAGACGTTCACCGGTCCGAGGGACCGCACGGCAACCCGTCGTGTGATGACCCCGCGGTGAACACAGTCTGGTCCGAGGGACTATCCGCCACCCAGGCGGAGTCAGACCCCGCAGACACCGGCTCTGGACCGAAGGGACCGCCCGACACCCACCAGTCGGAGTGTGACCCCGCAGAGCCACCAAGCAGGTTCCAGCAGGTTCCAGCAGGTCGTGTGCATCCAGGATCTGGATATGCCGGGTCGGGTCGGGACGGTAAGGGTTCGGTACGTGACGGTACGGGCAGGGCTGGGTCTGGACGGTCGGCGCCACCTGTTGCCCTTGTGAACTCTCCTGCTAGGAAGAAGCGGAAGAGGAGGAAGCGGTGAAGGTGCAGGATTATCGGGCTCTTCAAGCTAAGGCGATGTCGGAGAGACAGCTGCAGGATCAGATCCTGGCCCTGGCGAAACAGATGGGCTGGTTGAGCTTCCATGACTATGACTCGCGTCGGTCGACGCCGGGGTTCCCCGATCTGGTGTTGGTGCACCCGAAGCAGAAGCGTGTGATCTGGCGTGAGTTGAAGTCTGAGAAGGGTGTGACCTCGTCGGAGCAGAAGGTGTGGTTGTCCAGCCTGTTGCTCGTTGGTGAGGACGTTGATGTGTGGCGGCCCCGCGATTGGGTGAGTGGTCGTATCGAGAGAGAACTGAGAGGACGTTGACGATGTGGGATGCCCGTGATGTTCGGTCTGCCTCATTGCCGGACCTGGTGCGCATGTGTGCTCCGATCGTGCAGCAGTTGGAGGTGACGAAGCTGAGGCAGGATGCCACCACACCGCAGGGTGAGCGCCGGTCGTCGGATGCTGTGCCGATGGTGTTCCGCATTGGTGCCGCCGAGGTGGCTGATCGGATCACCGAGGTGCTCAGGTCGATGCTCGCTGCTTGGGTGTCAGAGCAGGAGCGGCCAGTGCATCGGATGCTGTCGGTGCCGCAGCTCGTGGCCAGCCTGGATCCGTTGCGTGACTGGGTGGTCAAGCATGCGCAGGCTGAGGAGTGGTATGACCGTCTGCTCGAGCAGTGCCTCAAGGCGTTGGAGCAGATCGACATTCCACCTGAGCGTGTGTTCGCTGGCGTGTGTCCGACAGGTGGTTGCGGTGTGGAGCTGTGGCCCATCATCGGGGAGGACGTGACGGTGTGCCCGAGGTGCCAGGCCCAGGTGGATGTGCGGGCACGGAGGCGTGAGGGGCTCCGGCGTATCGAGGCGTTCGAGGCACCACTGTCTCGTGTGGTCGACACACTGCGTGCGGCTGGTGAGCAGATCACCCATGAGCAGGCGAGGCAATGGGCAACGAGGAAGGACGTTCGTGGTCGAGTGCGATTGCGTTCAGTTGGTCAGGATCAACGTGGTTCGAGTCTGTATCGACTCGGTGATGTGCGCTCAGTGATGATGAGCATGACACGCCGTAAGACGCGCGCCTCTCGACATGCTTGACATTCGTCACGTAACATTCTCGTAGAGTCACCAGAGGTGGCGATGAAGGTCTGACGCGGTTCTCCGGTCAGGCCTTCTGTCATGTTCGGAGGCAGTCAGTGAAGAAGCTCTGCTCGGTGGCCGGCTGTCCGGTCCTGTTCGAGGGCACCAAGTCCCGGTGTCAGACCCATGAGCGCACCGCCGACCGTACTCGCGGCACGTCCCGCCAGCGGGGATATGACCGGGAGCATGAGGTCACCTTCCGTGCCAAGGTCCTCGCCCGCGATCGCATCTGCGTTATCTGCAAGCGCCGGCCGTCGAGGGACGCCGACCACTTCCCGCGTTCTCGCCGTGAGCTCGTGGCGGCAGGCCTCGACCCGAACGATCCGCAGTACGGTCGCGGCCTCTGCGGACCGTGTCACAAGAAGGAGACCGCCCGCCATCAGCCCGGTGGTTGGGCGGCAAGATGACTTGCTGGTTGCCGACCCCCAGGGGGTGCAACCGAACCTGTCTTTATAAAGTACCGCTGGGGAGGCCTCAGAGAACCAAAACGGGTTCAAAACTTTCCAAATTCCCAGGTCAGAACCGGTGCTGACTCGCTGATGACTGTCAGTGTTCGACCCTTCGATTTCATGCCTCGTGAGCGATTCGCGGGGCCTTTCTCATCCCGGCGCGATGCCGAGAAATGGAGTAGAACAATGGTCAGTGGAGGACCCCGAAACCGTTCCGGCCCAGCTACGAATCCGAAGTCTGGCCGCTCTGATCGTCGTGGGCTTGTGTTCAAGCAGCTCCCCGCCGAGGGGTACACCGGCAATCCGCCTGAGTTTCCGCTGCCGAAGATGGTCCGCACCTACGTCGAAGTCATCGACAAGGTCCGCACCGTCAAGCCGGACAACTCGGCGACGATCTCCCTGCGCCGCAGAGAGATGAAGATCTGGCGCGAGGTGTGGGCGCTCCCGCAGGGCAAGGCCTGGTCAGCGCCGCGATACCAGTGGCTGTGGCCGTCCATCGCCGAGTACTGCCGGCTCAAGGCTCTCGTCGAGAAGGCCCCAGACGCGAACGCCACTCTCGTCGCGCAGCTGCACCGCTACCGGGATCAGATCGGTCTCACGAATGCGGGAATGCGCGAGCTCGGATGGGACATTGCCGACGACGAGGTCGCCGACAAGAGAGCCGAGGCCGCGGCCGAGACCAAGGACAAGCCGACGTCATCGGCGCGAGACCGATTGAAGGCAGCTCGTGCCGGCTCCTGACCTGCTCCTGCCCACACCGCTTGAGATTGACTTCGACCCGAGGCACACTCTCGGGTTCCTCGGCACTGATTGGATCGAAGCTCACTGTCGTGTCCCAGGCGGCGTGTACGAGGGCGAGGCTCTGTCGTTCAACGGCTGGCAGCTGTACTGCACCGTCAACCACTACCGGATCAAGCCCACCGCGGTCGTCGACCGGCGCAGGCTGATCGCACCGTTCCATTACCGTCGCTCCATCGTCGTAGGGCCCCAGAAGTCGGGAAAAGCCCGTGGGGCGCCGGCATCCTGCTCCTCGAGGCTGTCGGACCGTCCCTTTTCGACGGGTGGGCGACAGCCGGCGACGTGTACCGGTGCGAGGACCACGGTTGTGGATGCGGCTGGGAATACGTCTATGAGCCTGGTGAGGCGAAGGGCAGGCCGAGGAGCAAAGCACTCCTAGGCCTGGTGGCGTTCGCTGAGTCCCAGACGTTGAACGTCTACGAACCGTTACAGACGATGATCCTATCCGGCCCTTTGCAGGAGTTCGTGTTCGTCCGTGAGGGATTCATCCGCCTCCCGAACCGCGGGAAGATCGTGCCACTGTCCTCGGCGGCGAAGTCGAAACTCGGCCAACCGCTCACCGGAGCGATCGGTGACGAGTCCGGCCTGTACACCGAGACGAACAAGATGCTCGACACCTGGGACACGATCAGCCGCGGCGTATTCGCCATGCAAGGCCGGACGATCGAGCTGACGAACCCGTGGGACCCGATGGAGAACTCCGCCGCGCAGCGCGGCTTCCAGTCCCGCCAGACCGACATCTTCCGCTACTACCGGAAACCCCCGGTCGAGCTGGACTACAAGAAGAAACGCGACCGAGCGAAGATCCACCACTACGTCTACTTCGACTCCCCATGGGTCGACACAACCTCGGCAGTGGACCCACAAGCGGACGAAATGGTCGAGACAGACCCCACCCAAGCCGAACGCTTCTACGGCAACCGACTCGTCCAAGGCCTCGGCTCCTACATGCTCGAAGCCCTGTGGGACGCCACCGAAGAAGTGGTCTCAGTCCCCGACGGTGCGAAGATCGCGATCGCGTTCGACGGCAGCCGATCGGGCGACTGGTCCGCACTCCGTGCCGAAACGATCGACGGACACCGGTTCACCCCGACCTACGGGCCCGACCGGCGCCCCACCTACTGGAACCCCGACGAGTGGGGTGGCCGCATCCCCCGCTCGGAAGTCACCTCAGCCGTCGACGAACTCATGGCCAGGTACAAGGTCAGCCGCTTCTACGTTGACCCCCGCCACTGGGAGACACAGGCCGACTCGTGGGCGTCGAACTACGGCGACGACGTCGTCATCCTGTGGCCGACGAACCAGATCAACCGCATGTTCGACGCACTCGTCCGGTTCCTCGAGGACACCACCGAGCTGCTGACCACCCACGACGACTGCGAGCAGACGAAGCTCAACGCGCTCGCCGCAAGGAAGGTCGCCAAGCCTGGTGACAAGTACATTCTCGGAAAACCGTCCGAGCACCAGAAGATCGACCTCCTCATGGCCGACATCCTCGCTCACGAGGCCGCTGCCGATTCCCGCGCCGCCGGCTGGGATGACATTGATAATCGCATGTTCGTATACCGCTGACCACACCCGAGGGAGGTGACCAATGGCTGCTCCTGCCACAGCGACGATCCTCTCGGATGAGGAGAAGGCCGTGTTCGCCGAACTCCGCAACGAACACGAGAAGCACCGGTCCGTCATGATCAAGATGGACCGCTACTACGAGGGCGTGCAGAGACTCGAGCACATCGGTCTCGCGGTGCCCCCGGAACTGCGCCGCTTCGAAACGGTCGTCAACCTCCCCAGAATCGCCGTCGACGAGGTCGAACGCCGCCTCGACGTGAAGTCCCTCATGCTCCCCGACGACCAGATCGCAAACGAGGACCTCCGCGTCGGCTGGGAGTACAACGACCTCGACGCCCAAGCCCCGCAGGCACACAAAGAAGCCATGATCTTCGGCCGGTCATTCGTCACCGTCGGAAGCAACGAGGAAGACCCCGACCAGCCGCTGATGACCGTCGAATCTCCGCGCCACATGTCGGTGAAGATCGACAACCGCCGCCGGCAGATGACCGCGGCCCTACGCCAGTACATCGACCCGGAACGCAAAACCGACTCCGCCACCCTGTACCTGCCGAATACCACCATCTGGCTCACACGAGACAACGGCAGCCGGTGGAACGTCACCGACCGAGATGACCACAACATCGGCCGCGTCCCCGTCGTCATGTTCCTCAACCGGCAACGCACAGGCTCATGGTTCGGCACCAGCGAAATGCACGACGTCCTGCCTCTCACCGACGCGATCGCTCGCTCCCTGACGAACCTGCAGATCGCCGCCGAAACACACTCCGTCCCCCAGAAGTACGTCCTCGGCATGACCAAGGGCGACTTCGTCGACAAGAACGGCGACCCGATACCCGTCTGGGAGTCCTACTTCTCCGGCATCTGGGCACACGCCAACAAGGACGCCAAGGTCGGCCAGTTCTCACCATCCGACCTCAAGAACTTCCACGACACCGTCAACCACTACATGGCGCTCGCCGCAGCGATCACCGGCCTGCCCGTCCGATACATGGGCCAGCAGACCGTGAACCCTGCCGCCGAGGGCGCTATCCGCGCCGACGAAGCCCGACTGGTGAAGAACACCGAACGCAAGCAGGTCAGCTTCGGTGCCTCCTGGGGATGGTCCATGTCGCTGCGCGAGCGTTTCCGAACCGGAGAGTTCCCTCGCAACGGCCGCATCCGCCTCGAATGGTACGACGCCGGCACCCCGACCATGGCACAACGTTCCGACTCCATCCAGAAGCTCTCCGGCGGTACCCCAATCCTTTCCCGCGAGGGCGCATGGGACGAGCTCGGCTGGTCCGAAGCACGCAAGGCACGCGAGCGTCAGTACTTCCTCGCACAGGAATCCGACCCGTACTTCCAACGGATCCAGGAGAAGGAGGAACTGAATGACCCTTCCATCCTCCGCGATCCAGTACAAGAGCCAGATCACGCGTGAGAATGCCGCAGCGCTCGCCTCGGTGAAGCGTCTGTGGTCTCGGGTGGGTCTCGACTTCGATGCCGGCTGGTCCAGGATCGGCCCGCAGGTGTTGCGGGTGATGCACCGTTCGCAGCTGTCGCTCGCCGAGGCGGCTGCCGAGTTCATCCCCACCGTGCTTGATGAGACCGGGCAGAACCCGGACCTCGCGGCCGAGGTAGTCCCTGAAGCGTTCGTCGGTATGAACGGTGACGGCCGGGACCTCGGCACAGCACTGTCCATGTCAACGATCGTGTCGAAGGCTGCGGTCGCCGAGGGCATGGCACCGCCTGCAGCTCTGGCGAAGGGCGGTCGGTGGCTGACCATGGCCGCCAGCACCGCGCTGTCGGACACCGGACGTGCCGCCGAGTCGGCCGCCACGGCCTCATCGTCTGCGACTGGGTTCGTTCGGATGCTCACGCCCCCGTCCTGCAGCCGGTGCGCGATCCTCGCGGGCCGCTGGTACCGGTGGAACGCCAGCTTTCAACGGCATCCGCGGTGCGACTGCAGAGGAATACCCGCCTCCGAGTCTGTCGCAGAGGATCTGACTGTTGACCCCTACGCCTATTTCGAGTCCCTGACTCCCGCCGAACAGGCGAAGCACTTCGGGAAGAACGAGGCCGAAGCAATCCGGGAAGGCGGCGACATCTTCCAGGTCGTCAACGCTCGCCGGGGCATGACCCGCTCGGGCATGTGGACGTCGGAGGGCACGACCCGCCGAGGCTACTTCCGGTGGGGTTCCGAGGCCGGCGGCCGCGGCACCCGTACTCGCCGTCTGTCCGTCCCCGAGATCATCCGCCGATCCGGCGGCGACAAGGCCACAACCCGCAGGTTGTTACGCCAGTACGGCTACATCACCGAGCAGGGGCAGATCCCCACCGGTGCAATCGCGTTCGGCCGCTGACCGAATCCATCACAGACCACCCCGTTTGCGCGAGGCACACGGGCGTTTGCCACGCGACGTGGCACCACCAAGGAGGAACCATGAAGCACTCTCGTGTGCTCACTGCCTACAACCCGTACACCACCGATCCATTCATCCGGTTCTTCGCCGCCCCCGCGGACACTGAGACACCGGGATCTGACTCTGGCGATCAGGGACAGAACGACGACCCAGCGGGACAGGCCCCGGCCGCCGGCCAGTCTGCCCCGAAGGAGACCGCTGAGGATGGGGAACTCGGTGAGGGCGGGAAGAAGGCGCTGCAGTCCGAGCGCGAAGCTCGCAAGCAGCTCGAACGAGAGCTCGCTGATCTTCGGTCCAAGAACAAAGAGTACGAGGACGCCTCGAAGTCAGCGGAGGAGAAGCAGGCGGAACGTCTCGCCGAGCTCGAGGAGTCGAGCACGAAGAACGCTCTGCGCGTCATGCAGTACGAAGTCGCCGCTGCCAAGGGCCTGCCCCTGTCTGCGGCAACCAGGCTGACCGGTGACACGCAGGAAGCTCTCGAAGCCGATGCCGACGAACTGATGAAGCTCCTCGCCCCATCTGCTCCTGCCACGCCGAAACCCGACCCGTCACAAGGTTCCGGGTCGACCAAACCCAAACCCAAGAATCTCGCTGATGCAGTGAACCTGCATTACAGCTGACCACTGAAAGGACACCGCCATGCCAGTTTCTCTCGCTGAAGCGAAGAACAACGCGGTCGAAGACTACGATCCTGCGGTGATCGACGAGTTCCGCAAGGAATCCGCGATCCTCGACAGCCTCATCTTCGACGACGCCGTCAACCCCGCCGGTGGCGGAGCAACCCTCACCTATGGGTACCGCCGCCTCAAGACCCAGGCCGACGCTGCCACTCGTGCACTCAACACTGAGTACACTCCCGGCAACGTGGAGACCTCGAAGCACTCGACCGAACTCGCCGTCCTCGGTGGTTCGTTCCAGGTTGACCGGGTCATCGCCTCCATCGGCCCGGCCGCATCCAACGCTGTCATGCTCAACATGCAGCAGAAGATCAAGGCCGCGGTCACCAAGTTCCAGGACCTCGTCATCAACGGCGACACCGCCACCGACGAGAACGGGTTCGACGGCCTCGACAAGGCCCTCACCGGATCGTCCACGGAACTCACCAGCACCGCCGACTGGACGGACTTCGACACCAACCCGCGAGCCGAACACAAGGCACTCGACCTCATCGACGAGTTCCTTGGTCTCCTCGACGGGACTCCCACCATCATCCTCGGCAACCGCCGCGCCCTGGCACGCCTCCGCGCAGCAGTCCGCCGAGCCGGTGAGTACGTGAAGAACCCCGTCGACGACCTCGTCGGAGCCGACGGCCGCCCCATCGTCCGTGAGACCTACGGCGGAATCCTCTTCGCAGACCCGGGCGCGAAGCCCGGCTCCACCGACCCGATCATCCCGATCGAGGCCGACGGCACCACCTCCCTGTACGCATACCGCGTCGGACTCGACGGATTCCACGGTGTCACCACCGTCGGCTCCCAGATGGTTCGCACCTGGATGCCGAACTTCGAGGAAGCCGGCGCCGTGAAGAAGGGTGAGGTCGAACTCGGACCCGCAGGTGTCGCGCTCAAGGCCACCAAGTCCGCAGCTGTACTCCGCGGCCTCAAGGTCCAGGGCGCCTGATGCGAGTCACGACTCCTGTCAAGAATTTCTCCGGCACCGTCGTGGGCGTTCAGTTCAACGACGGTGCCGGCGACACCAACGACCCGATCGCGATCGCCTACTTCGCCCGCCACGGCTACAACCTGACAGGCGAAGAGCACGAACCCGACAACGGCGACGTAGACACCCCGGAGACTCCTACCAGCGAGGCTTCCGGCGACGAAGAGCACACCGAGGACCCCGAAGAGGACACCCCAGCCGTGAAGCCGGCAGGCAACGCCTCGAAGCAGGCGTGGTACAAATACGCGCTCGCCAGCGGGTTCGACGCCGATGAGCTTGACGGTCTCGACCGCAACGAGCTGCGCGACCTCGTCGCCGACTGACCGAAGGGACTGGATGGTATGGCTTACGCGAATCTCAACGACGTGCAGACTCGCCTCGGGCGTCCGATCACGGACGCTGCAGAGGTCGCCCAGGTCAACGCGTGGATCAGTGACGTGGAGGCCACCATCCAGTCTCGGATCGAAGACCTTCCAGAACGTGTGACCTTGGATCCGGTGTATGCGGCACTGGTGAAGAAGATCGTCGCACAGATTGTCGGCCGGAAGGTCAAGAACCCAGACGGTAAGCAAAACGAACGCATCGACGACTATTCCTACGGTCTCGGGTCGGAAGCTGCGCGCGCGGACTTGAAGCCGACCGAAGACGAGTGGGAGGAACTCGCGCCCGGCAGCTCAGCCGGGTCCGAGGCGTTCACCATCCGGATGCCACTCACCCCTGGCTTCTCAGAGCGGTGGGTGTGGTGATGGACGCCGGAGCGTTGCTGGCCGGCCGTGCCCGAGCCGAGCAGATGATGAAGGACCAGTGCATCATCCGCCGCGTGGCCGGAGAGGTTACCGACCGGGAGACCGGGAAGGTGGTGCCGGCATACGTCGACGTCTACACCGGGCGGTGCAAGCTGCAGTCCTACGAAGGATACGAGCAGGAGAAGAACACTGCCGGGACCGCTCTGACGGTCCAGCGCATGTCTGTTCACCTGCCCGTCGGTGCGTACCGGATCAACGTGGGCGACTTTGTCGAGATCACCGACTCCCGCCTGGACCCATTGCTCGTGGGTCGGAAATTCCGCATCACGCAGGAGGCACCGTTCAAGACGTTCGCCACTGCTTACCGCGTGTTCGTCGACTACATCGCTGACTGAGGAGGAACACCATGCCGTTGGACACCTCAGAAACACAGAAGCTCCTCGACGCGATCAGCAAGTTCGACAACGATGTGCGTTCGCAAGCATCAGCCGTGCTGGCCAAAGGCGCTGTCGAGATCAAGAAAAATCTGCAGACCGAAGCCAGGAAATCAAAGCACTTCGGCCAGGTCGCCAAGTCGATCAGCTACGAAACGACCCGGCGCCGCGACACCACCGAGATCGAGATCGGCCCCGACAAGGAACGCGCCTACGCCGGCGGTCGCCCCGGCCGCCCAAACAAGCCAGGACCGATCGCGAACATCGCCTACTTCGGCGGCGCGAACGGTGGCGGCGGATCTCTCGACTTCGACGAACCAGTCGAACGTGAACTCACCGTCATCGACGAGCACTTGAAGAAGCTCGGAGACGCACTGTGAGCAGCATCCTCGCCCTCTCTGACGCAATAGAGCAGCTGTTCCCCACCGGAACACTGTTCGAGGCTGTGAAGCCGAACGAGAACGGCCAGTACGTCGAGGACGCGCTTCCCTGGACAGTCGCACGCATTCAAATCCCGAACACCCTCTCGCGTTCCCTCGCTGGCACCCGCCACGCCCAACGCGTCCGCATCAGCGTCACCATCGCTGGCATCACGTTCACCTCGGTGCGCGTAGTCGCCGACAAACTCGACCCGCTCCTCGAAGGCGCTCGCCCGATCGCGGACGGGTGGTCGGTGTCGCCGCTGCGTCGCCTCAACGTCCGCGACATCGTCGAGGACGACTCGATCACTCTGACTTCGGCGAACCGACACCCGGTCTACACCGTTGTCGAGTGGGAACTCTCGGCCGCCAGAGCCTGATTCCGACCACACCCACAAGGCCTCACCAATCGGTGGGGCCTTTCGCATACCCGGAGGCGCTCATGCCCTATTTCGTCCGCGTGAAGGACAAATCGACTGGCCACCAGTTCGACGTGCCCGAGACCGATCCCCGGATCGGGAAGATCTTCACCTTGGTCAACTCCGACCGTTACCCGCGCGCTCGCAATCCGCGACCGCCGAAACATCACGTCCCTGCCCGTCCGGCTCCCGCCGTCGAGCAGGGTCCGTCTGAAACCACCGAGGTGGAAGACGCCCCGGCCAAGGCAACCGCTGAGGCCCATGCAATCCCTGAGTCGATGCCGGCTCGGGCCAACTCAAGAAAGTGAGGCCATGTCATGGCTGAAATTCCATCGACGCCGGCAGACGGCAACTTCAAGGTCGTCTGGGTCCCGGCTATCGCGGACACGAAGGCTCCGACCGTCGCTGAGCTCGAAGCTGCTGGTGCACTCGACATCAGCTGCTACCTGACTGGTGACGGCTGGAACCCCACGAAGGAGCAGGCGACGATCCCGGATCCGCGTCTGTGCTCCCGCCAGGAGTTCGGTCGCCCCGGCCGGAAGACTCCGGGCCTGTCGATCACCGTCATCGACAACACCAACTCGGAGAACGCCACGGACTCCAACGAGGCCGTCGAAACGATCGTCGAGGGAGCCTCCGGCTACTTCGTCGAGCGCATCGGCGTCGCCTACGAGGAACCGTTCGCGGCCGATCAGAAGGTGTCCATCTACCCGGCCACGGCTGGTGAGAAGCAGGTGCTGGCACCTGAGGCGAACTCGGTCACCCGGTCCACGATTCCGCAGTTCATCTTCGCGGACGTGCAGACCGACGTGGCTCTGGCTGCCTGACGCATCCCCGACCCCTGGCTCCGCGTGGCTCATTCTCCTGTCCACGCGGGGCCAGGCTCCACCCCACCCATCACAGGAGAAAACAGGAGAAGAGAATCATGTCGAAGTTTGGTACCACTCGCCCCACCTCAGTTGTCGAACTCGTCACCAACCTCGGTCTGCTCGCTGAGCACCAGGCTGCCAGTGACGAGCTCGCCCACCTCAATCGCACCCAGTCTGCGGCTGACCGGATGAACAACCCGTACTCGAAGGAGATCCGCGCCGCGGCGAAGAAGGTGCAGGACATCGAGAAGCAGATGGAAGACTCCACCGTCTGCATCAAGCTGCAGGCCCTCAAACGCACTGAGTATGCCGAGATCACTGCGAAGCACCCGCCTCGTGAGGACAACGACGTCGATGCGGCGCTCGGCTTCAACACGGACACGTTCGGTGAAGAGGTCATCCCGAGGTCGATCGTCGCCGCTTGGTGGAAGAACTCCAAGGAGAAGATCGACTTCACCGGCGATGACTGGGAAGCCGAGTCCGCTGAGATCACGGACGCCCAGTACGCGGACTTCTCCACCGCGGTGCTCAACCTGAATCAGAGGGCCACGTCGGTCCCTTTTTCACAGAGCGCCTCCGCCGTGAGCCGGAGCTAAGAGCCGAGGTCGAAGCTGCTGAACGCCTCGGCGTCAGCGTCAAACGCTTCAACGGCTGGGAGCCGACCATCACCTACGTCTACGACGACGATGGTCGGCTCGTCTCGTCCCAGGCCGAACCCGAGTGGGACGAAGCGCAACGTAACTGGATGCTCTCTCTCGCCGAGTACCGGGCGGGTATCTGCCCGATCTGCGGGTATCCGAAGGAGATCTGCCAAGCAGCGGAGAACGCGAACCGGTTCGTAGCGAACCCACCGTCGAGGTGCCATGCCACGACCGCGCTCAAGCAGTTCCAGAAGGACAACGAGTACGAGCATCCGGAAGCGCTCGTGTGGTCCGCATCCATCAAACCCCGACCGTCGTAACCACTGAGGAGGTGCCCCTTGGCTGATCGTTCCGTAGCGTGGAAACTCACTCTCGACTCCACCGGCGTCGTCTCAGGCTCCCGCCAGGCACAACGTGCCATGCAGGACCTCGAACGCAACGGTGTCTCCAAAGCGCGAGTGGGTCTCTCGAAGCTCGAAGCCTCAGCCAAGGCACACCCTCAGGCATGGTCAGCTCTCGGCACTGCCGCTCTCGGGTTCGGCACCGCCGTGTCCATCGGGTTTGGTATGGCTGGCAAGGCCGCCATGTCCTGGGAGTCCGACTGGGCGGGTGTCACGAAGACCGTCGACGGTACACAGAAGCAGATGTCGGCGCTCGAATCCGGTCTGCGCAGCCTCGCCCGAAACGAGCTCCCCGCCTCGACCACCGAGATCGCCGCGGTCGCCGAGGCCGCCGGCCAGCTTGGCATCAAGACCGGCAACGTCCTCGCGTTCACGAAGACCATGATCAACATGGGCGAGTCGACGAACCTCTCCGCCGAAGAGGCCGCCACCTCCCTCGCCCGGTTCTCCAACATCATGGGAACCAACCAGAAGGACATCGGCCGCCTCGGCGCATCCGTCGTCGGCCTCGGCAACAACTTCGCCACCACAGAACGCGAAATCGTGGAAATGGGCATGCGCATCGCCGGCGCCGGCCGACAGGCAGGCCTCACTGAGGGTGACGTCCTCGGCCTCGCCACCGCACTCTCGTCTGTCGGCATCGACGCCGAGGCCGGCGGTACCGCGATCTCCATGGTGATGAAGAAGATCGGCAACTCCGTCGCCAACGGCGGCGACAGCGTCGAAGAATTCGCACGCCTCGCAGGCATGTCCTCCCAGGAGTTCTCCACCGCCTGGGGCGACGACGCTGCAGGAGCTCTCACCGAATTCGTCGCAGGCCTCGGCAAGGCCCAAACGTCCGGCGAAAACGTCAACAAGACACTCTCCGACCTCGGCATCACCGGCATCCGCGAATCCGACGCACTGCTGCGCCTGTCCGGAGCATCCGACGTCCTCAAAGACGCGCTCGCCACCGGCAATGAGGAATACGCGCGTGGAATCGCCCTCATGGAGGAAGCGAACAAACGCTACGACACCGCCGAGTCCCGCGTCCGCATCGCAGGAAACGCAGTCAAGGACGCCGCGATCTCGTTCGGTGACGTGTTTCTCCCCGCCGTTGCCGAAGCCGCCGACGGCGTCGCCGACTTCGCGAACTGGGTCAGCGATCTCCCCGCCCCTGTGAAGGACTTCGGTGGCAGCCTTGCGGGTCTCAGTGGTGCGGCCGCGGTCGCTGCTGGCGGTTTCCTATTGCTGGCGCCGAAGGTGTTCGACATCGTTGATGGGTTCAAGACCCTCAACATGGAGCACCCGAAACTCTCCGGCGGTCTTGTGGCAGCAGGCAAAGCGGCTGGGGTCGCCGCGGCAGCAATTGCCGGAGCACAGATCGTGTCGCGGATCTTCGGCAAGGATGCCAAAGAAGCAGCTGCGTCGTCTGACGAGCTCACAGCCGCCCTGGTGAAGCTTTCAGACAGCACTCGGACGAGTTCGAAAGAGACCATCCTCGACCCAGCCCTGTGGGACAACGCGAACACGGCCTGGGCGAAGCTGGTCAGCGGTGACAAGTTCGAGGACATCAAGGACTGGGGCGACGCACTCGAACAGGCCACGGACAAGGGCAGAAGCTTCACAGCATGGTTGGATTTCACCAACACCGGACAGCTTGACGTCGTCAACGAGCAGATCAAGAGGACGGACGAGTCGCTTTCCCAGTTGGCATCCGGAGGGTCTCTTGACACTGCTCAAGCCGGGTTCCGTGCGATCGCTGAGGAGGGCCTGGCCGCCGGAGTGGAGCTCGAGGACACGTTCGCGAAGTTCCCCGAATTCCGCGACCACCTGATCAATGTGGCCTCGGCATCCGGGCAATCAACGGACGAGGCCAATCTCCTCAAGTTAGCGATGGGCGACATCACCCCGGAGATGCTCGAAGCCGGAGGCGCCACCGAGGAGAACGCGGAGAAGCTGCAGGAACTCGGCATCAACGCGAAGACCACTGAGGACAAGATCAAGGACCTCGCGGACGAAATCCGCAACTTCGGTTCCACCGTCCTCGACGAACGATCGGCAGCACGTGAGTTCGAACAAGCTCTCGACGACGCCGATGAGGCGTTGAAGAAGAACGGTAAGACTCTCGACATCACCACTCAGAAGGGCCGCGACAACGAGGCCGCTCTGGACGGGCTCACCTCATCGGCTCGGGATTGGGCCGCTAGTATTGTCGAGTCCTCGGGGTCGGCGGAAGAAGCCCAGAAGAAGATCGACGACAAGCTCCGTCCCGCTGTCATTCGTTCCGCCCGCAACTTCGGCATGGGCAAGGACGAAGCCGAGCTCTACGCCGATTCGATCCTCAATGTTCCCGAAGACGCGAAGACCGACGTCAAGACGAACGCCGACAAGGCGACGAAGAAGACGAAGAAGACGAAGGAAGCCGTCCAGGACCTCGACGGCGACAAGGCGAACGTGTCGGTCCACGCCGACACAGACCCAGCCAAGGAAGACGTCAACGGGTTCGTGAAGTGGTTCCGGGAACACTCGACCGTCACCATGACGGTGATCCAGAACATCAAGAAGGTCTTCGACCCCAAGGTGCCTGACCAGGGCGGCAAGAAGGACAGCAAGGGCAACAACTCCCGAAACCCCATGGGACGCTACCACGGCGGCATCGACGTCAAAGGCATGGCCGCCGGCGGAGTCATGGACGTCGCCGAAATGGTCAAACCCGGACAGATCCGATTCGCCGGCGACCGCAACGACGTCGACGAAGCCTGGATCCCACTCGACGGGTCTGCACGATCGAAGAAGATCCTCTTCGAAGCAATCCGCCGCATGCCGAACCTCGCAATCGGCATGGCCAAGGGCGGCATCGCCTCCGCCCAGCGCAGCGTCGATCTCGCCTCCGACGACCTCCGCAACGCACGCCGCGCCAAGCAGGACGCACAGTCGAAGTCTGCGAAAGCCTCCGCCTCGAAACGAGTCCGAGTCGCAGAAGATGCACTCGCCTCGGCGAAGAAGAACCTCAAAGCCGTCAAGGCCGAAGCGAAGGCCGCAGAGGAAGCCGCCAAGGCCGCGAAGCAGCGGGCGAAGGAAGAACGGGAACGCCGCGTCCGCGTCGGCGAACTCCGCACCGACCTGCGCACCGACCTCCGCCGAGGCGACGTCCGCGAACAAGTCACCGGTGGACTCTCTGGCGCGTACTCCGCCGTCGACCGCCTGCAGGGCCTCGCCGACAACACAGACCTATCCAAGGGCGCTCGCCGCACTGCCGGCATTCAGGCACGCCAGTACGAGAAGTCCCTCAAGTCGCTGTACGGCACGCTGGACCGGCTCGAGAAGAAGACCGAGAAGGCACAGGACAAGCTCGACGAGCTCAAGCAGATCCAGAACTCTGTGTCGTCGTCGATCCAGGGCAAAGCGTTCGAACTGCAGTCCGGCTCCGAGCTCGTCTCCACTGGTGACGGGAACTTCCAGCAGACCTCCGGTATCGGCCACATCCGCACCTCGGCGTCGACTGCTGCGGCGAAGGTCAAGGACTTCGCATCGAAGCTCAAGCAGCTCGCGAAGAAGGGCTACTCAGGTGCGATCCTGCAGGAAGTCGCCCAGGCCGGCTCCATCGACGAAGGCCTGACCCTGGCTCAGGAGCTCCTCGCCGGCGGCGACTCCGACGTGAAGTCCCTCAACGCCTCGTACAAGGACATCGCGAAGTACTCCGACCAGGCCGGCGCCTACGTCACCGAAGGCTTCTACTCAGGTGGAGTCAACGCCGCCGCCGGACTGGTGAAGGGACTCGAATCCCAGCAGAAGACGGTCGAGAAGACGATCACGAAGATCGCCAAGGGCATGGAGAACGCCCTCAAGAAGGCGCTCGGCATCCACTCACCCTCCACCGTCATGTACGCCCGCGGAATCGACACCGTCGACGGACTCGACAACAGCCTCCTCGACGGCATCACCCGCATCCAGGACACCGCCGCGAAGCTCGGCCTCGCCGCAGTCCCACCCGTGACCGCGTTCGGCCCCATCAGCACCGACTACGCCACCGCACCGACCACCAGCTCCGCCACTGACTTCACCACACTCGACGACACCTCGGCGCTCGCCTCGTCGGGGTCGTTCGACACGGGTGCCGGTGACATGGGCGCTGCTGGTGGTTCATGGGATGACACGCTCGCGACGACTGAGGAAGCGCTCACGTCGATGCAGGCCCTCACACAGGCCGCATACCTGCAGATGACTGCGGACACGGATGCGTCTCTGCTGGCCCGGCAGGAGAACACTCTGGCCGCGATGACGGGTATGCAGGACACCATGACCACTGGTCTCTCGGCAATGGGCTTGGATCTTGCGACTCAGATGTCGACGATGGGCACCACTCAGTCGACCGCTTTGTCGGGGATGGTTTCGAACCAGGTGAAGAACCTCGAGACCATGGCCTCGGACCAGTCGAAGAATCTGAAGTCGATGAAGGACACCCAGTCTTCGGAGTGGTCGTCGATCAAGACGAACACCGGCAAGACCGTCGGCGACATGCGCACCTCGGTCGACAAGACGATGGGCAACATGGACAAGGACGCCTCCGGGCGGCTGTCCACCCTCGGCAAGACCACGGACACCGGGTTCGGAGCCATTGAGAAGGGCGGCAAGGCCAACTTCTCCGGGCTGCGTTCCGGCATCGACAAGACGATGGAGAAGGTTCCCGGCGACGTCGGCAACTCCCTCGACAGCACTGCTGATGTGCTGAACTCGTTCGCGAAGGAGATCAATAAGTCCTTCGGCTCCGTCGGTGTGAAGCTCACCGGAGTCAAGAAGCCCAAGGGCGGTTTCGCTCGAGGCGGCATCCTCCCCGGCTTCACCCCGTACTCGGCCGGTGACGACCAGCTCACCCCGATGCGCTCCGGTGAAGGCGTGTACGTCTCCGAAGCCATGCGTGACCCCTACGAAAGGGAACGCCTCCACAAGGTCAACGCGGCCGCGCTGCGCGGTGAACCGTTGCACCAGTTCCGAGACGAAGGCTACGCCGGAGGTGGCATCATCTCCGCCGGCAAGTGGTGGGAGGCGCGCGGCGCCCGCGTCGGCGAACACCCACACTGGGGCCGCGTCGGCCGGCACTCCCCGAACTCGCACCACTACAACGGCGACGCGATCGATGTGAACTACGGTCCCGGCGGGCAGAACCCCATCGAAACTCGGTTCTTCGATGCGAACGTGGCCGCGTTCAAGGCCGCATTCCCCTGGGCATTCGTCCTGTGGAAAGCAGCCGGGCACTTTGACCACCTCCACGCCGACAACCGAGGCAAGGCCGTCGGCGGTGGTGCCATGGACGAAGGAATCCTCGGCGACATCTCCTACTCCGGCGACATCGCCAAGGAACTCGAGAAGGCCGCACGCCGCAAGGGCAAGGAACTCATCGCGAAGTACTCCGAGAAGCTCGACGGGAACACCCTCACCGGGCAGCTCGGCGTCGGTGTCATGGAGAAGGTCGTCGCCGGCTCAGTCAAGCAGGCCAAGGAGTACGCGAAGACCTTCGCCGAGGGTGAAGGCGACACCGGTGGTGCCGGTGTGGAGCGGTGGCGGCCAACGGTCATCTCGGCGCTGAACTTCATGAACCAGCCGCTCTCCAACGTCAACCGCACCCTGCGCCGCATGAACCAGGAATCCGGCGGCAACCCGCGAGCGATCAACAACTGGGACTCCAACGCCCGCGCCGGCATGGCCTCACGAGGCCTCATGCAGGTCATCCCGCCCACATTCCGCGCCTATGCCCGCGCACCCTACAACAAGGACATCTGGGACCCGATGTCCAACATCGTCGCCTCAATGTCCTACGCCCTCGCACGGTACGGATCACTGGCCAAGGCCTACGACCGCCGAGGCGGATACGTCAACGGCACCAAATCGGCACGAAAGGGCGTGCACAAGGTCGGCGAGGCCGGCTGGGAATACGTCAACTTCGGCGGCGGCGAACAGGTCATCCCACACCAGCAATCCGTCAACATCGAAAACCAACTGCTCCGACCACAGCAGCAACAGACCATCGCCCTCGACGAAGCCTCAGCCAAGCTCATCACCCAGGCGACTGAGATCTCACCCGAGGCGCTCGCCTCGGCTCTGGATGGTGTGCCGGTGTCGTTGGTGGTGGATGGGAAACAGATGCAAGCACATATTTCTACGACCGTCAGCGGCATTGCTGTTGGTGCTGGGAGGGCTCACTGATGCCGATTGTTGTTGATCCGGGGTTTGCTTGGCCGCCGGAGGTGGACCCGGTGGTGTCGCCGGATGGGCGGCTGACGGCGATTGTGGATCCGGCGCATGCTGGGGTGCTTCTGCGGGCTGATTTCGATGACTCGGTCCCAGACACCCCGGCAGTGCCGGACACCATTCTGCGGCGAAATCACGTCAGCAACCCTTCGCTCGAATCCAACGGTAACGGCTGGTCTGCATACTCCTGGCCAGGAACCGGTACTCGCACTCAGGGCCAGGGCGCAGTCGGCCAGTGGTTCTTCCGCCTTTCAGCAACTGGCAGCCTCACCGGCGCGAAGGGCCGATATGTCGACCATAGCGTCGACGTGAAGGCAGGCGAGACTTGGACTGCTTCAATCCATGTCCGTCCTTCTCGCGACCTCACGATGCAGGCGCAAGGCGAGTTTCGCAGCAGCACTGGTGCCGTCGGGCCGGTCTCGCAAGCCGGCCCCGCGACGTTCTGCCCAGCTAACCAGTGGACCCGCATCCATCTGTCGATGACTGCGACCGGTGACGCGACGACGATCAGGCACCAGACGTACCTGCGTTCAGCGTCAATACTGGCTGGTGACACTCTCGATCTTGACGCTGAGATGGTCGAGCTCGGTGCTCTGTCCCCCTATTTCGATGGGGCGACTGCGGCGTCAGGCGACAAGAGGTATCGGGCAGTATCGGGAGGTTCGGAAGAGTACATTCCCGGGGCACCGTTCGTACCAGGCCATGGCTCGACGGTCGCGAAAGTGCGGTTTGAACGGCAGGACGGCAGTGTTGTCCGCTCAGGCAACCCGGCCTGGGCGCCCGGCGGGTACGCGCACGCTTACGACCACGAAGCCACACTCGGTGGCGGCACACTGTGGCGGGCCGTGCCCATTCGCTTCGACGGCACCGAAGGCACTCCGTCCGAATACGTCGGCGCAGTCATCCCTGCACTGTCTGATGGGTGGGCGTGGTTGAAACCCGTGACCGACCCGGACAAAGCCATGCTGCTGAAAGTCGAACCACCAGACCTGTCCTACGACGGCCGCGTCGACACAACCAGCATCGCCGGCGCACCCCGCCCCGCCGCGACCTGGGATGTGCTCGAAGGGTTCACCACCCAGTTGCGGTCCCTCGTGCGCGAGAAGGACGTCGAAGAACAACTCATGGCCCTGTTGGACGAAGGCCCAGTCCTCGCACAATTCCCCGCCTGCGCGGGCTTGCCGGACTTCTACTTCATCCGCGGGAAACTCGACCTCGAACACGTCCACTGGGACGGGTGGCCCTGGCGGCGCTACCAGTGGGATGTCATCCAGATCGACTGTCCTGACACCACCGACAGCCCACTACGAATCCCCGGCCTGTCGTACGACACTGTGGCCCGCGACTGGACCACCTACGACCAGCTCGCGGCCACAGTTGAGTCATACAACAAGCTGCTCGAACCATAAGCGGAGGGACTAGGTCACCGGCCGATCCTGGTCCCGTCGTCTCCCCGGCCAGCTGCGGCAGGAAGAGTCACCGGAAGATAGTTGCCCTCATCGTCGACGTAACGAGCGAACGTTGACGAACCGAGTGGCCGGAAACCGGCGGCTTCCTCATGCTCACCCAGAGCTCGGCTGACCACACCACCGACAGCCCGCATGAGCTCAGCATCTTCACCCTGCGACAGGTCCATGTCGTCTGGGTCGTTCAGCCCTTCACCCATGCTCGTGTTGAAAGCGGCCGTTGCCTCGGCATCGACTGCCTCAATCTCGACCTCGATAACGAAGCGCTTGTACTTGCCTGGCAATCGACGCTGTTGCGAGCTCATGGTTTTCTCCCGTCGTTGAAGTCCGCGTGATACCTCAATCTATCTGACTCAAAGGAGGCACCCGTGTTCCCAGTCTCCCAACGGTGGCTCGAAGCACTTTCCCTGGCTCGGTATGAACCCGTCGTGCAATGGTCACCCGACCGCGGAAACACGTGGCATGACCTGACCCTTCACGACGGGTCCATTACCGCCGCCTCCACCTCGCAAGTCCGATGGACCGCCCGCGGCCTCATCATCTCCGGCGCAGACATAGGCCGCCGAGCACTCTCCCCATACGGTGCCCGGATTCGCGTGTTCATGCGCATGCACTACGACCGCCACACCATCGAGACCGTTCCGTTGGGTGTGTACCGTGTCGAAGAAGTCTCCCAGGCCGGTCTCCGACCCGGACGCGCACAGTTGGACGGGCTCTCCCTCGAAGCGCAGGTGCAAGACGAACGGTTCCACCAACCGCGCACCCTCGCGATCGGCACCGGTCAATACTGGGCCACCACACTCATCAAAGAAGTCCTCCCCGAGGTCGGCATGTCCTGGCGGCTCGGCGACACCAACATTCCGCAGCTCGTCGAAGAACGAGACCGGTGGGGACTCATCGACGGCCGCTCCCGCGACCCCTCCATTGCCAAGTCCCTCGGCGGTCGAGTGTTCTGCGACTCCCGCGGATCTTTCGTCGCAGCTCCCGTCCCCACACTCGAGGACCCTGCAGTGTGGGAACTGGCCGCCGGCCCGGGTGGTGCCCTCGTCGAACCGCAACAAACACTGTCCCGCGACGGGGTGTACAACCAGATCGTCGCCTCCGGAGCGTCCGAGAACGGGCAACCACCCATCGGACCATCCGTCGCCTCCGACGATGACCCCGTCTCGCCGACCTATTACAAGGGGCCGTTCGGGGCGGTGCCGCTGTTCTACACGTCGAAACTCATCACCAGCCTGCAACAGTGCCAAACCACCGCACTCGGCCTCCTGGCACCGCGCCTAGGTCTGAAACAGAAGGTGTCCGTGTCGTCCCTGTTGAACTACGCGCTCGAACCCGACGACGTCATCTCCGTGACCATGCCTGACGAAACCGTGGAGAACCACATCATCGACTCCATCACCTTCCCCCTGACCGGAGGAACCATGTCCATGCAAACCCGCTCCACCACTTCGCCCGCCGGTGGGCGCATCACCATCGAAGGCGACAACGCCGACTACGGCGAAGGAACCTTCGATGAGTGAGGCAGAGAACGACCTCGCCGCTCTCGTCCGCACCGAAGTCGAACGGCAGATGAACCCGTACCAAATCATGGTCGTCGACAGTCTCCAAGAGTCGGGGACAGTGAACCTGCGGTGGGGTGAAGCGATCATCAACGACGTGTCGGCGAACCAGGCGTACAACCCTCGCGCTGAGGGGGACGTGGTCCTCGTCCTCCAACACTCGGCCGGGTGGCGAGTCATGGACAAGATCGGTGGCCCCGTCGAGGTGGAAGTCCCCGACCCTGTAGATCTGACGTTCGGCACGCCAGCACCGTCGGGCTACACGCAGGCCTCGGTTGTGTGGGTCAAAGACGGCGCAATCTACGTCCAGACCGGGGAAGGACCAGCACCCGGCCCGGAAGATCCGCCGAAAGCCTCTAGACCGAAACCCGTCTCTCTCGACACGTCCTCGCAGGCCGGTTACCGCAGCGGCCGCAAAGACGGATCTCGGGTGGCTCAGGGCGCATGGCCCTCATACCCGCACCCGTACACGTCGATCTGGACCTACGGCACCCGCATCGAATCCGCCTGCCAGGGGAAAACCGTGGACAAGATGCAGATCCGGGTAGCCCGCACCTCGAAATACCACGGCGTGTCCGGGAAAGTCCGACCCAAGCTCGCCTTGCACGACGAAACCTCCCCGCCGGCGAAGACACCAAAACTCTCCAACCGGTGGGACGGACCCGGCCTCGGCATGGGCGACAGCAAGTGGATCACCATCCCAGACTCACAAGCAGCACGCCTCGCCTCCGGCGCCTCCCGGGGTGTCGGGATCGGGGCCGGGACGGGGAAGTCGAACTATCTCATCGCCACCGCCGGCTGCGGCCAAATCAAGATCACCTTCAAGAGCTAAGGAGCTCCATCGTGCCGAACTCACCACTCGCGAAAGTCCCGTACCCATCTGGCCCGGATGCCCCTGCCGCGGCAGCGGACATGATGGGACTCGTCATGGCCATGGACCCCCGCCTCGTCCTGCCCGCCGTCGACGAAGCCGACCGCGACCAGAAATACGCCGACGCACCAGAATCCACCATGGTCGTATCCGGGCCATCGAAGAAGATCTGGGTCAAGACCGGCCCCGGCCCCCTGGACTGGTGGACCGTGTACGAACGACAGGAATACCGCACCGGGTTCACCTTCCTCACCGGGTGGGAACCGGACACGACGATCGCAATCCGCAACACGTACACCACCGAGGTGAGAATCAAAGCCCTCTACACCGGGGACATGATCACCGCGAAACCCGACTCCTCAGCCGACGCCGGAAACATCACCCCCGACATCGACGTGTGCATAGTTCCCGCACAGGTCGCAGAAACCGTCGGCGAGTTCCTCGTCGTCGGCACCTACAAAACCAACGTCACCTCCGGAGCCGCATCCCTGCGCAACGACGGCACAGTCCGCATCTACGACGCCACCACGAGCGGACGAATCCGCACCGGAGACTACTTCTGGTTCTCCGCCACCTGGAACAACTAACCGAAGGGCACAGCCATGGCATTGAACGTTTTCGGTGGAAGCCCCGCCGACGTCACCGCAGACTCAAACGGCAGCGTCATCGGCGGCGTCGCCCTCAAGGTGTACACGTCAGCCCTCGGCGGCCAACAGGTCACAGAACTCTACGACACCAACGGCGCACCCCTCGCCGGCGTCGTCGTCTCCGGCACCACAGGCGACGAAACAGGACGAGTCGCCTTCCAAGCCTCCGACCAATACCAAATCCTCTACCTCGACGCCGGCTACGGCATGCGCTGGGCCATACCCGCCCGCGAAGCATTCGCCGCCGCATCCACCGCACTATCAAAATCCACCGCCGCGCTCGCCGCAGCACAGGAGGCACAAGATATTGCAACCGTTTCAGGGGTGAAGGCGGATCTGGCGAAAGCGGAAGTGGATGCGAAGCTCGGGTTCGACATCACGAAGCTCTCACCCCGATACGTGACCACGTTGCGCACCCCGTCGAACAGGGTTCTGCAATCAGCGACCCGCGACCCCCTGACCGGGAACTACTATGCCGCGCAGGCAGGCCCGGCGAACGGATCATCCACTGACCTGCACATAACCCGGTGCGCGCCCGACGGGCGGATGCTCGACCAGTGCATCTTCGCCGGAGGCGGCCACGGCTCCACGGTGGCAATCGAGAACGACGGCCCGAACGTATGGCTGTGGTTCCGCTGGACCTACGACACCACCGGCAGCTCGTTCACGAACCGTATGGTGCGCGCCCAATACCAGCCGGGCACGACTGTCCTCCGGGATGACCCGCTGGTGTCCGAAGTCCCCGATTTCGCGGACAACACTCTCGTCGACTTCGCCATCGACCAGGCCTCCGACAGGATCTGCGAACGCGTATTCGTCTCCACCACGAGAGAACGATTCGTGCTCCGCAAACTCTCCGATTACAAGGCTGGACGTAACCAGCCCATCGCAACACTGATCACCGACGACTCCCAGACCGGCGTCAACCCCTACCAGGGGCACGTGTCCATCGACGATTACCTGTATGTGGCTCGAGGTGGTGCAGGTTTCGACGCACCGAACACGATCACCCGATACCGGTGGGACACCGGAGTGAAGACACTGATCGATGTTGACCGGACCGCGGCAATGCCGGACGGGACTTTCCCGGAAGGCTATAACGAGATCGAAGGAGTCTCACTGTGGCGCGGCCCCGGCGGCACCCCCTCGCTCCTGTTCGGCAAGGCGATCGGGTCCGCCTACTACCGACAGTCACCGATCTACGCGTTCAACCCACCAGCCGGCGACGACCTCGTCGGGGAAACCCTGCGCCGCATCGGACAGAAAGAACGCGGCTACGCTTACATCACGCCCACTGCTGCCGACACGGCCACGTCCGTGCAGGTGACGTTCGCCCGTGAGTTCGACACGGTTCCGCATATGACAGTGACACCCGACAGTAATGTTCCCGGACCGTGGGTCAAGGGTGTTTCAGTCAGCGAAGTCACCACCAAGGGCTGTCTCATCTGGCTCACCCGATACAACACGACCAGGACTGGCATCTACTGGCAGGCGGACGCATCATGACCGCCAGGATGAGGGGATGACTATGGACAGAACATCACGCGCACTCCGCGCAATCGGATCAGTAGTGTTCACACTCGCCGGGGCCTTCTACGTCCTCGCCCCGCCGAACACCACCACGAACTTCTTCGACACCCCGGCTCCGGCGGTCATGTGGGGATGGGTGTTCGCCGCAGGTGGTTTCATCTCGCTGGTTGGCACGTTCACCCGCGTCGTCCACCTCGAGCGCCTCGGCGTGCTCTTCGTCGTCGTCGCGGCAGCCATGCTCGTCGCCGGCCAATCCCTGGTCATGTTCGCTGACCCGATCACATGGACGCGGGGTGGCGGCACCCTCGTCTACTGCGGGTTCGGACTGTGGGCTTTCGAGAGATGGTGGCGGCTCGGCCGAGATGAGAGAGCAATTAACGAGATCGTAGATGCGGAGTAGGGATGGATGCAGAACTCATCAAATTCTTTCTCGGCGGTGGTGTCGCAATCCTCCTCGGCGCAGTCGGGAAGTTCATCTACGACATCATCCAAGGTCGTGTCATCAAGGAAGATTCGGCTGTCGCCCAATGGAAAGGCATCGCCGAGGCCCGACTGCAGGAAATCCGGGAGCTGAAATCGGAACTGCAATGGTACCGCGGTTTCTATCCACGGCTCTGGCACGCCTACCAGCGTCTACCGCCGGACGACAAGGAGAAGTTCCCCGTCGTCCCACCACCACCCGATCAACCCAAGAACCCTTCCGTGTGAAGGGTTCTCCTCATTCAAGGAGACAGTAATGGCCATTATGCCCGGAGCCGTGAACAAGCTCCTCGCGAACCAGGCACGACAGGGTCTGATGAAGTCCTACCAAGGCGTGTGCCTCCACACAATGGTCGGCAGTCTCGCCGGCACCGACAGCATGTTCGAGAAGGACGGCACCGTCGGCACCGAATCACACTTCGGCGTCGGCGAGCACGGCGAGATCTACCAGTGGGTCGACACCAAGTACACCGCCGACGCGAACTACCTCGGATCCGGCCACGTCATCAGCATCGAGACCGCCGACTACGGCGGCTCCTTCGGCCGCTGGAACACTGCCGGCGACAACGTGCCCTATTGGAACGCAGCTCAGATCGCCGCGATCGTGAAGATCATCGTCTGGGCCTGCACGAACCACGACATCCCCATCCAGCAGATGAAGACCGTTCGCGACCGCGGCATCGGCTATCACGCCATGGGAGTCCCGGGAAACGAACTCCCGAACTCCCTGCGAGGCACCCGTTACCAGTGGTCGAAGTACGCCGGGAAAGTCTGCCCCGGCAAGAACCGCATCTCCCAGATCCCCGAAATCGTGCGACTCGCACAAGGCGGCGCCGCCTCAAGCGACACCGCACCGGCACCGAAAAAGGAAGGCATCCTCGGCATGACCAAATACTCAGGCGGCAAAATCTACAAAGCCCTGCAAGCACTCACCCGTGGCAAATGGAAGTCGCTGTACATCGGCAAAGGATCCATGTCGATCCTCACCTGCGACGGCAGCCCCTACCTCGCCCAGGTGTACCTCACCGTCACCGGCCTGAAACCTGACGAGACCATCCAAGTCCGGTTTATCACCGCCTCCTATAAGAAGGGGACGACCACGAAGAACAACGGGTATTACGCGAAACAGGAGCAGCACGGCTCCGGCGGAGGCACCTACATCTCCCACACCCAGATCGGCAAAACCAGCAAAGGCAAAAACGGCCGCTCGAACCGGCTCCGCGTTCAGGCGTGGACCGACTCGAAGACCGCGAAAATCACCAGCATCCAGACCAAGTTCCTGAAAGGCTGACCCATGGCCACATCAATCATCCGCACCGTCGTCCCCATCATCGTCGGCGCAATCGCCAGCGCCCTCGCCACTGTCGGCTTCCAGCTCTCCGACAAAGGACAGGAGCTCATTGGCACTGTCCTCGGTGCGCTCATCGCGATCGTCTATTACGTCGCCGCACGAGCCCTCGAACAGAAGTTCCCCGCCGCCGGCGCCCTACTCGGCAAACCGTCCCGGCCCGTCTACTTCGACAAGACCCCGTTCGACACCGACACCGCCGAAGAGATCGAACCCGACGACACCGACGACATCCCACTCGACGAACTCCCCGACGCCGACAACCCCGTCGATGAAGACCTCGAGGCGCTCGCCGCGGCGGAGGTGGACAACACTCCGCCGGCTGAGGGTTACCGGCCCCGGCACTGACCTTCGCCGCCCAAAGGCCCCGCCCCCACTACCGCAGTGGGGGCGGGGCCTCGTTGCGTATTCATCTCATCCTCGTGTCGTGCACTTTCCACAAGGCAACTATGGATAATGTGGATGGATTGTTTGAGCGACAAATCAGAGGGGTAGTGTGTGATGGGTTTGGCAGAAAAGACGCTGGCTCGTATCAAACGGGCAGTCCGCGAGAATACGCCCAATCCAGAGGTTACCGAGGCTCGCAATCCGAGGGATGCTCGCACTGATGAAGTGCACGTGTACAACGCCCTGTGGGGCATCCCGCCGAAGTTGAGCGGCATGCCGAATTCGGCCTTGCAGCGGATCAATAGCTTCCTTGACCACGGCCGGGCGAAGTCGATGACGATCCTCACCTTCGATCCGAACACGGAGCCGGCGGAGACGAAGCAACGGCTGCTCGAAACGGGCCGCATCCGGCCCGAGGTAGCGTTGATCAATCTGTGGCATGACCTGCGGGGCTTGTCAGATGAAGAGCTGGCGACGTTCGACGGCACCGAAGTCGTCGAGCCGGTCCCTGCCGTCGACGGGCAGAGAGAAGAGCAGGCTCCCACACACATAGTGTTCCGCGCTGAGGACACAGGCAAGGTAATCCGGCGCCACCACTATCGGGCTGATGGGACACTCCTCGTTACCGACTTGTGCGACGCTTCAACAGGGCGCCGTGTCATCCTCCACGATCATGCGGAGACACCGCTCATCGAATGGGACCAAGCGCGGGATCTATATAACCAGTGGGTCGAACGTGTAGTGACGCCGGAACCCTCCCTGGTTATCGTCGACGACAAACGAATCGGCGAGTTCATCCACGAGATCACACCGCGCCGGTTCAAACTCGCCCTGTTCGTCCACGGAACCCACCTCAAAGACGCATCCGCCGGGAACTACGGCCAGTACTTGCCGCAACGAGCCGAGACAATGCGGAACCTCGAAAGCTTCGACCTCGTGGCCGTCCAGTCCCAGCAGCAAATCGACGCGATCGCAGCACTCGGTATCGGCGTCAAGAAGATCCGACTGCTACCGAGCGCAGTCCCAGACTCCGCCTACCCCAACCTCGACAACACAGCGCGTTCCGAGTCTGCCGGTACCGTGGTCGCGAACCTCTCGAAACTCAAACGCGTCGACCACGCAATCCTCGCACTACACCACGTCCGGCAGACAGGACATCAGGCAACCCTCACAGTCTGCGGAACCGGCCCCGAACGAGACACCCTCGCGACACTCATCAGCGAACGCAACCTCGAAGGCGCTGTCTCTCTCGCCGGACAAGTGACCAATGTGCCCGAACGCCTGGCCCGATCCTCATTCTCGACCCTCACCAGCACCACCGAAGGCCTCTCCTTAGCGGTCATCGAATCAATGGCCGCCGGCTGCATCCCCATCGCCTACGACACCAAATACGGACCCCGCGACATCATCACCCACGGAGTCAACGGATACATCGTCGACTACGGCAACCCCCACGCGCTCGCCGAACAGATCAACGAGTTCCTCAGTCTCGACGAAACCACCAAGGAGGGGATGCGCGAAGCTGCCGTTGTTCGGGCGCGGGATTTCGATTCAGAACACGCGTATGCCAGGTGGAAGGCAGCTCTTGAGGAGCCAGTGAAGTTCCACGACCCGAAGCCGTTCGAGAGCCCGAACTATGCGCGGGTGCGAACACTCGCGATCACTCCGGGGAAAGACGCCGTCCAACTCGCTATTGTGTTCGCCGATGAGGAGAAGATCGACAACAAAAACTTGCGCCTCATCCTCAAAGATCGGGCCAGCAACTACTTCGCTCAAGCGTTCAGCACACCGGACGGCTGGCAGCGCGCAGACGGCCGCACCGTGTACAACTTCACCATTCCCTACGCGGTGTTCTCACAGTCTGCGGGACGGAAGTTCGATGTGCATGTTCGCAAGATCGGCGCCGCGTGGGACGCGAAGGCACGATTGAAGCTTCCTTCCGCGATCGACATCATCGAAGCGAATGGACTGAGCTGGTTCCGTACCGAGTATGGGAACTTCAGTGTCAAGGTGCTCGACGCCGCACAGGGAGACGAGAAGTGAGACTAAACTACCCACGGTGGCGGTCGACGAGACATGCAAGTCGTGGCGCGCAGAGAGGGCGTAAGACTTGACGGACGAAATCGAACCTTCCGATATCGGAAAAGGTTCTCTGTGGCCTACCCGCATCCTATGGACCGGCATCGGTGCGTTCGGGATCTCAGCGGTGAACGCCGGAGCGATGGTGATCTTCGGCTGGAACATGGCCTCGATAGCCACCGCCGTCGATATCGTCACATCGATGGGGCTCCTGGCAACGGCTGCGTGGGCGGGCACAGTTGGTGTGGAAACGATGAAAGCCAGCAAGGCTTCAAGCCAAGCCGCAATAACCGCCAACAGACAGGCCGCGAACGACTCCCACGAAGCTAATCGACCATACGTAGATGCCTTGATTGTCCCTGGACTGGCTGGGCCAACGTCGTTCGATCTGCTGATTCGGAACTCGGGCAAGACAGCAGCACGAGGGGTTCGTCTGTGGTGCAATGCAAAGGTGGATCGAGACGACCTGGTTACGAGGTCCATTCGCGAAATGTTCGATACCCCACGAACGATCGGACCGGGGGTTTCGTTGCGGTCGATTTGGCAGGTCGGGCGAGAAGACGCCTTCGAGGAAGCCTACGACGGTGATGGTGAACCTATTGAGGGAACAATGGGTATGCCGGACGAAGCTGAGGTAGGCATCACCTATAAGTCAAATGCCGGAGAAGAAACATATAGCGAGACAATGGACGTGAAGTGTTTCCACTCCGGGTTGTGGCCCGTGCCTGATCAGGGGTCGGAACCCCTTCGAAAGAATGGAGCGACCGAGATGAGACATCTGCATTCAACACTGCGAGCAATCGCCCGTCACGTAGGCGAGATCAACAGGTAGCCATTCCTCACAGCACCGAACACAATAGAGCATATGTTCGATGACTATGGCACTGCTACCTGGCGGTACTGGCAGAAGATTCGCAACGACGCCGGTGCCCGCGGTTCCTTCCGGGACCAGCCGCCGCTGAGGGTGCGTGCGCGGACCGTGTTTGAGAGTGACGGTGAAGTGTGGATCGACGGGACTGCGACGCGACTCGGGTTCGATGGCGCGATCTTCGTCGAGTCTAAGGACCGTCGAGTCCAGACGATCGGGGTGTGGTTGCTGCCGGACGATGTGTGGTGGGAGGGGAAGCCAGGCTAGTCCAGCTCTATTCGAATTTCTTGTTGGGCTTGTATTCGAAGACGGATTGTCCGTCGCGGTAGGCGGGCTCATTGCGGTCTTCCTGCTCTTTGCGTTCGTCGATGCGCGACCATCGCATGCCGACTCGGACACCGGCGCCGATGACGAAGATGAGAATGACTAGGCTCAGCGCCTAGATGATGAGCGTCGCTATTGCTGATCCCATTGTGTTCTCCTGTGGTGTGGTGCGGGCATGATCGGATCATAGGTCTTTCCGCGGTGCTAGAGCGTGAGACTACGTGGTTAGTTGCAGGTTCGTTATTCAGCCGGGGGAGTCGCCTGTGGGCACGCTGTGGGCACAATTTGGGCACAACTGGGAATGGCTAGACCACTCTCCGGTGTTGCCAAGCCCCGAGAATCCGCCGATCGCGCGCCGAGCTCGGCGTTCAATCGGGTTCAAATCCCACCGGCTCCGCGTTAGGCAGAACCCCTGCGATCTGGATCAGGTCGCAGGGGTTCTGCGTTTCTGTTCGTCTCGAATTACGTTTGATGTAGTGAAAGTTCACTTGTCCGGGTTACTGTGGTCCGCGTCCTACCGCCACCGGAGCTCACCAGCAGAGCTGCCGCTCCGGCGACTTCTGAGGAGAACTCCCATCGCCATGCCCCTGATCCGCAGGACAGCTTTGTCCGCTGCCGCCGCTTCTCTTGCCCTGACCTTAGCCGCTTGCTCGTCCGGAGATGACACAGAGGAGCAGAACGCCGAGGGCACCGAAACCCAAGGTGCCGCGCAGGAGTCCGGTGAGGCCGCAGGTTCGAAGGGTGAATCCGGATCCGCCGAGGCGGCCGGCCTCGACCCGAATGATCTCCCCGATCCTGTCGCCTCCCAGGAGATTCCCGCCGCCGTTGACGGCGACGAGAAAGCGACGATGACTGTCGAGCTGTTTCCTCTGAAACGTCAGGGCGAAACTGTCGTGGCGCAGTTCGCGTTCACCGTGAACTCGGAGAAGACCGACGAGGATGACGACGGCGACGATCTCTACGGCTATCTTGGTGGGAGCTGGGCGCCGTTCCTTGTGGACTCGCAGAACCTGCGCAAGCACAATGTGTTGGATAAGTTCCCGCAGCGAGCGCAGACGAATGTCCAACAGACGAAGTTCAAACCCGGCCAGACCCACTACGCCTTCGCCGTCTTCGCGGCCCCGCCGCCGGATGTCGACGAGGTCGAGGTCTCGGTCGTCGACGGTATGAACCTCGCCACCGGAGTGAAGATCTCGTGAAGCCGGCAGCCGTCGGTCCTGCAGCGGTGATTCTGGCTGCCGGCATTGTCGTCGCGGGCCCTCCCGCATTCGCGTTCGCAGACTCAGTGACTTCGCATGACATCGCCAACCGAAATGCCCCGACGCCGGATGACTTCACCGGTCCCGACCAGTCGCAGATCGACAACAGCATCGTCGAACTCGAACCGGAAATCTATGATTTGGACAAAGGCATCGAGGATGTCGAAACGACGAAAGCCAGTGGCGGCGATACCGTGGTCACGCTCGACACCGATATCCTCTTCGACTTCGACTCGTCCGAACTGAGCGACACGGCGAAGAAGAAGATCAAGGAGCTCGTCAAGGATCTGCCGACCGATTCCGAGATCACGGTCGGCGGGCATACGGATTCCAAGGGCGCAGACGACTACAACAAGAAGCTCTCCGAAGACCGGGCGAAGGCCGTCGCCGAGGTGCTCACCTCGGAGAACTCCGACCTTGACGTGGCGGCAAAGGGCTTCGGCGAGTCCGAGCCCGTCGAGTCGAATGAGAAGAACGGCAAAGACGACCCCGAGGGCCGGGCGAAGAACCGTCGCGTCGAAATCCGCTACGAAGACTGAGCCTGATCTTGGGCTGTTCGGGAAGAGCGGCTGAGACCATTGACGAACCTGACAGCACTGCATAGCGTCTCTTTCAATAGATGGTCATACATGAGGCAACTTCGGTGACGTCGGCCCTGATCCGGCGGCGAAGCAGCCGGTTCGGGGACCAACGGAGGGCAACCGATTGAAGACAGTCATCATCGGAGGCGGCGTGGTCGGGCTGACCAGCGCCTACGAACTAGCGCTGAGCGGACACGACGTCACCGTCATCGAGGCTGCCCGATGCGGTGCGGGTGCCTCCCACGGAAATGCCGCAAAGATCGCTATCGCCGAGAGCACCCCGGTGCCTGCCCCAGGGGTGCTGCTTCAGGGGATCCGATGGATGCTCAAGCCCGACAGCCCACTATCGATCAAGCCGTCCCTTGCGCCCGGCTATCTCAAATTCCTTTTGCAGATGGCCAGGCACTGCAACGCACGTGACTTCGAAGCCGGACTCGACCTCCACCTGCGCCTCGGCGAGGATGCGAACGATCTCTTCGATGAGTACCAGGCTCAAGGCATCGACTTCGAGATGCACGACCGCGGTGTGCTGCTGGCTTTCGAGACTCGGGAACGCTTCGACGAGCACTGTGCGAGCCTGCCCGCTTTCGAGGCCGCGGGCCACCGGCCGCGGCGACTGCATGATGACGAAGTCCGCGAGGCCGAACCGGCTCTCAGCGATCGAATCCGCCACGGTCTGTCCTTCTCGGCTGACCGACAGATCGAACCCGATTCTCTGACAGCGGGCCTCCTCGCGAAACTCTCTGATCTCGGCGTAGTCGTGCGAGAAGACACTCGGGTCGGACGCTTCGTTCGCTCCGGCGACGCTGTGACCGCAGTTGTCACCTCCGACGCGGAGGTCATCAAGGCCGATGCACTTGTCATCTCGGCCGGTGTCCCGTCCGGCGTGTTGGCCGGGCAACTCGGTCAGAAGATCCCGATCTACTCGGGCAAGGGCTACAGCATTGACTACTCACCCGCTCCGATTCAGCTGCGCACATCCCTGACCCTCGAAGATGCTCGCGTCGCCCTCACTCCGCTGAACGGCATGCTCAGGCTCGCGGGCACGATGGAGTTCGGCAGCACGGACGACGACGTCAACGAGGTCCGCGTCGGTGCGATCCGCCGCGCGGCTCAGGAAGCATTCCGTGATTGGGGCGACGGTCAGGGAGAACTGGCTCCATGGGCTGGGTCGCGCCCCATGACTCCTGACGGCCTTCCCGTCATCGGGCGCCTGGACTCCGTGAAGAACGCCTACATCAACTCCGGACATTCGATGCTCGGTCTGACATTGGCACCGGGATCTGCTCGGCTGCTATCCGGACTCATGACTGGTGGAAGCTCGACGCTGCCCGGTGAGCAGCTCGCTCGTGTGTCCCCGAATCGTTTCTGAACGATTTACGTCAACGCCGCACGGACCCGAACGGACGAGGATGGGCTCATGACCACACAGCAAGTCGCCGGCAGCGAAGTCGTGGGCTGAGGCCCGCCCGAGCAGAGACGAGGGAACGTGAAGAACAGACAGCTCATCCAGGCCGTCGATGTTCACGCGGCCGGCGAACCCGGCCGAGTGCTCATCGGCTCGGGACTGAGGGTCAAAGGTGCCACGATGGCCGAAAAGCTCCGATACTGCGAAGAGCACCTCGACGACTTCCGGAACCTCATCCTCCACGAACCCCGCGGCTATCCCGGCCTGTGCTCGCCGATCGTCGTGCCTGCGACGGATCCGAGCTGCGATTTCGGAATGATCGTGATGGAGCAGGGCGGGTTCAAGCCGATGTCCGGATCGAACCTCATCTGTACCGTCACGGCGCTGATCGAGACGGGGTCCGTCGACGTCAGCGAACCGGTCACCGAGCTGCGGGTCGACACCGCCGCGGGTGTCGTCACGGTCCGCGCCGAGGTGGAGGCCGGCCGAGCGCAATCGGTGACCTTCGACAATGTCCCGGCTTTCGTCCACGGACTCGACCTGCCTCTCGAGGTGCCGGGGTACGGGACGATTCCCGTCGACATCGTCTTCGGCGGTCAGTTCTACGTACAGACTGCGGCGGACAACCTCGGCGTGGATCTTGATCCTGGCAATGCCAAGGAGATCATCAGGGCTGCCAGCGTACTGCGGCAGGCGGCGAACGAGACCTTCGAGGTGAGGCATCCTCTCATCCCTGAAATCGATTCGATCGGTCTGCCGCTGATCCACGGACCCGCCCGAACAGAGGGCACTGACGGACGCAACGCGGTCGTTCTGCCCAACGGCAACGTCGACCTCGGCGATCCGGGTTCGTGGACCGGGACTTTCGACCGCTCACCGTGCGGCACCGGTACGTGTGGTCGAGTGGCGGCCACGCACGCCCGCGGCGAACTGCGCGTCGGTCAGCGATTCGTCCACGAATCGATGATGGGGACGACCTTCACTGCCGTGGTGAAGGAAGAGACCGAGATCTGCGGACTGCCGGCCGTGATCCCCTCGATCACCGGGCGTGGATGAATCACCGGATTCCAGCAGCTCGTCCTCGAGGCCGATGATCCGTTTCAGGTCGGCTTCACCGTCGGCGACATCTGGAGCGGCGGTACGAGCGCAGCGGAACCAGGAGTCGACAACTGAGAAGCGGATATGGCGGGGCAGGATCGAAGACTGTTCGAGCGATAGTCTGCTGATCAAGGGCAATGGTCGAAGCCGACACGATTCGCTGCACACGAGGAGCGCACAATGACGAACGAACCCGACCGCATCTCTTTCGATGATCTTGTCTCGGCGATCGAAGCCAAGCTCACCGCCGCAGGAGCGTCCTCGGCGGTTGCGCAAGTGCTGGCGACCAACTGTGCCACTTGTGAGCGCGACGGCACTCTCAGCCACGGAGTCTTTCGCGTGGCCGGATACCTCGATTCGCTGACCCGGGGTTGGGCAGATGGGACAGCAGAAACGAGCATCGACGTCGTCGGCTCTTCCTATATCCGCATCGACGGTCACAACGGTTTCGCCCAACCCGCACTCGCCGAGGCGGGGCCGACGATCGACCAAGCGCTCGACGACACCGGTGTAGCCGTCATCGCCCTGCGCAACACCCACCACTTCAGCGCCCTGTGGCCCGACCTCGAGGCCTTTGCGCGCGACGGTCGGGTGGCGATGGGGATGATTGCCAGCGGTAAGCTCGCCGTCGTCCCCGAGGGAGCCACCCGTCCGGTCTTCAGTACCAATCCGTTCGGCTTCGCCACGCCCGTGGCTGGCGCGGACCCGATCGTCTTCGACTTCTCCACGTCGTCGATGTCCCATGGGGACCTGCAGCTGCTGCGGGCAGAAGGTCAGGACGTTCCGGTCGGGGCCGGGGTCGACTCGACCGGCGCGGACACCACGGATCCGAACGCCATACTCGACGGCGGCGGCATCCGCCCCATCGGCGGGCACAAGGGTGCGCTGCTGTCGTTCATGATCGAAACGCTCGCGGCAGGGCTGACCGGCGGCGCCTTCACCTACGAGATCGACGCCGAAGCTCCCGAGGGCGCCCACACCTTCCGGACCGGTCAGCTCTTCATCGTCATCGACCCCGAACGCGGCGGCAACGATGCCTTTCTGAGCCGCGTCCGCGAATTCGTCGACATGCTCCGCGACGCAGGCATGGATCGTCAGCCCGGTGATCGTCGCTATGCCAATCGCGCCGAGGCGGCCGAACGCGGAATCCCCATCACCGAGACGATTCGCTCCCTGTTCGACTGAATTGCTGTCGACCGACCGAAGCCTGCTCTGTCCCGGACGGCATACGACCCCGATGGAGGGAGTCGTCGACTCCGTCGAGTACGGTCCTCAGCCGTACATCCGCCACCACAGCAGCGCCACGTGCAGTGCCGTGCGTGACTCCGCATCGTCGAGTGAGACGCCGAGGCGGTCTTGCAAACGACTGATCCGTGAGTAGAGCGCGGGTCGGGACAGGTGCCCGGCCCGCGCCATCGCGGACTTGTTGCCGCCATGGGAGAGATAGAGCTCGAGGAAGTCGAGCAGTCCGTCGTCTGCGGCGTACGCGGTCGACGGCAGAACGTCGTCTCCCCGCCGGTCATCGCGCGTCGGTTCGCCGAGCAGCGGCCCCAGCTCTCCCTCGGCGAAGGCGCGCAGCCGCGAGTCCTCGGCCAGCAGAGACAGCAGCCCGCGGATGCGCACGTCCGAGGAGCGGTAGAACGCACGCTCACGCACATCGAGCGTCGACGCGACCTCGGCGACGTGAGAAGCCGCTTCGAGACCGGCGACAGCGCGAAGCAGAGAAGTGCTGCCTCGGCCGACCCCGACCACCCAGCTCGCAGCAAGCCCCTCGAGCTCGGCGAGAAGGCGGTTGAGGCGGTCGTCGGCCTCCGCAGTACCGCGCGGACTCGGCTGCGATCGTCGGTTTCTGCCGCGACCGGGCCCCAGAACGAACCCGAAAACACCCGACTGCAGGCTCGTCATGAGCAGACACAGATTGAGGCGCGAGGCGGCAGAGGCGATCTCCTGCGTCAGGCCGCGCTCCTGCAGCTGCACCCGAGTCGGATCGGTGTCGGACTCCCGGTCGATGCGGACGACGACCGGGGTGAGTTCGACGCCGTCGGCGGGAGTGAAACCCAGGGAACGAGCGCGCTCCAGCGCCGACCGTTCGTCGAGACCCTCCGAGCCCGTGATCTCGCGGATCAGCCCGCTTTGGGCCTGCAGCAGCAGATCCTGTTCGTCCCGATCGGCCATGCGGGTCAGCGTCAGTGCCTCTCCGGCCCGTTCGATGATCTGATCGAGGGCCGCCGTCGACTCGGCCGGCCGGGGCACGACGAGCCGCCCCCACCGGCGTGCCCGCATCCCGACCGGCGTCTGCCGCCAATCCGCCGCGGCCTCCACCCCGGGCTCGGTGCTCGCCCCGGTGACGAGGCCCGCCCACTTCTGTGCCAGCGTCGCCGACCCTCGCCCCGCATGAGCGAGCACCCGGTGGGCGACGTCCTCGAGTATCACCGGAGTCCCCAGCAGCTCGGCCGTGCGGTCGACGATCGTCTGCGCTCCGGCCCGATACAGGCTCAGCTGCGTGTAGGTCTCGTGGATCTCCCGAGCATGCTCGAGCTGCGAGATCTGCTGCGCGAGGAGACGTCGATGGGCGAACTCCGTGATCTTCACGAACTTGACCCGGTGCGGGAGCACCACGACGGGCAGATCCCTCGCCGAGGCGGCCTCCCGCACGATCGCGCTCGCCGCCTCGTCGAAGGCCGAGTCCTCGTCGACGAGTTCGATGATCGTGCCCGCCGCTGCCGCCCGCTCGAGCTGGTCGAGGAACTCGGACATCGCCTCGGGGCGGTGGCGAAAGGCCGTGGCCGTGGTGAGCACGAGCTCCCCGCCTTCGAGGAACAGTTCGACGTGTTCGGAATCGGCGATGTGGACCCAGCGGATCGCCCGATCGAGACGTGCGTCGCCGGCGATCACCTGCGGGCCGGCGACGCTGATCTCCTCGAACTCGAGCAGACCGGCGATGCTCAGAGACGGCCCATCCGAATCCATCGCAGTATCCATTGACACAGTGTAAAGCCGGAGTGGAACATTCTGACACTTTGACACTGTTGGGATCGGCGGTGCCGACCGAGGATGGACTCAACCGACGTACCGACGACGCAGAAGGACACCACATGGCAACGCTGACCCATTGGATCAACGGACAGACCGTCACCGCAGACACCGACACCCGCCTCGGCGACATCACGAACCCCGCCACCGGGGTCGTCAGCGGCCAGGTGGCACTGGGCTCGAAGACGACCGTGGAATCGGCGATCGCCGCGGCCTCGGTCGCCTTCCCCGCCTGGCGCGACACCTCGCTGTCTCGGCGGACGTCCATCCTCTTCTCCTTCCGAGAGCTGCTCAATGCCCGCAAGCAGGAGCTCGCCAAGATCATCACCGCCGAACACGGCAAGGTCCTCTCGGACGCCCTCGGCGAAGTCGCCCGCGGGCAGGAAGTCGTCGAATTCGCGTGCGGCATCGCCGGCCACCTCAAGGGTGGCCATACTGCGAACGCCTCGACGAGCCTCGACGTCCACTCTCTTCGCCAGCCGCTCGGCGTCGCCGCGATCATCTCCCCCTTCAACTTCCCGGCCATGGTTCCGATGTGGTTCTTCCCCGTGGCCATCGCCTCAGGAAACACCGTCGTGCTCAAGCCCTCCGAGAAGGACCCGACGGCCGCGAACTGGCTCGCCGAGCTGTGGAGGGAAGCGGGCCTGCCCGACGGCGTGTTCAACGTCGTCCACGGCGACAAGGAAGCCGTCGACACGATCCTTGAGAGCCCCGACGTCGCCTCGGTGTCCTTCGTCGGGTCGACCCCGATCGCAAAATACGTCTACGAGAACGGCACGGCCGCCGGCAAACGCGTCCAGGCGCTCGGCGGAGCGAAGAACCACATGCTCGTCCTGCCCGATGCGGACCTCGACCTCGCCGCCGACGCCGCCGTCAACGCCGGCTACGGGGCAGCCGGTGAGCGCTGCATGGCGATCTCCGTGGTCGTCGCCGTCGACTCCATCGCCGATGAGCTCGTGGCGAAGATCGCCGAGCGCACCACGACCCTGCGCGTGGGCGACGGGGCGACCGAGCCGGACATGGGACCGCTCGTCACCGCGGCCCACCGCGATAAGGTCGCCGGCTACATCGATGCCGGCGCCGAGGCGGGGGCGACGGTCGTTCTCGACGGTCGAGAGAACACCCCGACCGACGGGTTCTTCCTCAACCCGACGCTGTTCGACGACGTGACCACCGACATGTCGATCTACACGGACGAGATCTTCGGACCAGTGCTCTGCGTCGTCCGCGTCCCCGGCTACGACGAGGGCCTCGACCTCATCAACGCCAACCCGTACGGCAACGGCACCGCGATCTTCACCAACGACGGGGGAGCGGCCCGCCGCTACGAGAACGAAGTCGAGGTCGGCATGGTCGGCATCAATGTGCCGATCCCCGTGCCCGTGGGCTAATACTCCTTCGGCGGGTGGAAGAACTCGCTGTTCGGCGACACCCACGCCTACGGCGACGAAGGAGTCCACTTCTTCACCCGCGGCAAGGTCGTGACCTCACGCTGGCTCGATCCCAGCCACGGCGGACTCAACCTCGGCTTCCCGACCCACGACTGATCAGACCACCACGGACGTCCGCCCCGACCAGGGGCGGGCGTTACGACGAACCACTTCGGCGAAGGAGCAGCCATGACCACCACCGCGGATTCCCCGCTCACCGAATCGCCCCTCGGCGCTGATCGCACGGGTGCCGATCGGATCGGCCCCGACCTCATCGAGGCCGGGCGCCGCGCCCACGAACTCGATCGCGCCCACGTCTTCCACTCCTGGCAGGCACAGGGACCGTTCGACCCGATGACGATCGTCGACGCCGCCGGACCCTACGTCTGGGACGGTGAGGGCCGAAAGCTGCTCGACATGTCATCGCAGCTGGTCAACACGAATATCGGCCACCAGCACCCTGCCGTCGTTGCCGCCATCCAAGAGCAGGCCGGCAAGCTGTGCACGATCGCGCCGCAGCACGTCAACGATGCCCGCTCCGAGGCGGCACGACTCATCGCCGAACGCACCCCGGGCGACCTCGACCACGTGTTCTTCACGAACGGGGGCGCCGACGCGAATGAGCACGCGATCCGGATGGCCCGGCTGCACACCGGCCGAACGAAGGTGCTCTCGGCCTATCGCAGCTACCACGGCGGCACGCAGTTGGCCGTCAATGTCACCGGCGACCCACGCAGATTCGCCAATGACTACTCCGCCGAAGGCATCGTCCACTTCATGCCCGCCTACCCGTATCGGTCGTACTTCAACTCGACGTCCGAGGCCGATGAGACCCAGCGGGCACTGGCCCACCTCGAGGACATGATCATCCTCGAAGGACCCGGAAACATCGCAGCCCTCATCCTGGAAACCGTGCCGGGCACCGCAGGGATCTACGCGCCGCCGGCCGGCTACCTCGCCGGCGTGCGCGAGCTGACGGCGAAGTACGGGATCGTCTTCATCGCCGACGAGGTGATGGCCGGATTCGGTCGCACCGGTCGCTGGTTCGCCCTCGACCACTGGGACGTCACCCCGGACCTCATCACCTTCGCCAAGGGTGTGAACTCCGGGTACGTCCCGCTCGGCGGGGTCGCCATCTCCGAGGCGATCTTCGAGACCTTCCGCGACCGGGCCTACCCGGGCGGACTGACCTACTCGGGACACCCGCTCGCCTGCGCGGCAGCGGTCGCGACGATCACCGCGATGGAGGACGAGGGGATGATCGCCAATGCGGACCGCCTCGGCGAGGACATCATCGGTCCGGCCCTGCGGGAGATCGCTGAGTGTCACCCCTCGGTCGGGGACGTGCGCGGACTGGGCTGCTTCTGGGCGGTCGAACTCGTGAAGGATCGGACGACGAAAAAGCCGCTGGCGGCCTACGGCGGCAGCTCCCCGGAGATGAACGAGATCATCGCCGCGCTCAAGGCCGAAGGCGTGCTGCCGTTCGCGAACTTCAACCGAATCCACGTCGTGCCGCCGCTCAACACCCCGGATGAGGACGTCAGGTTCGGGCTCGCCGCCCTGGGCCGGGCACTCGAAGTCGCGGATCGGTACGTCGCGGAGTAGATTCGGCACGTTTGCAGGAGGCGCCGCCTCGGCGAGGCTGCGCCGCGGATTCCGCGGATGAGCACGGGACGTGGGAGCCGCCTCGGCGAGGGATCGCTGTACACGGGCGCCGTTCGGAAAGTGAGAGGAATTGCACTCTCACCCGGACGGGGACCGTTTGCGCACGTCAAAAGTGAACAAAAGGTGAACGAGGTGGAGTAGGGTCGAATTGCGGGTGAAGAGCAGTTGAATCTGTGGGTAGACTTCTGCGGGATAGTGATGGCTGGCCGTCAGCTGCATCATCCACGGTCCGAATAGTGTCTACACCCAAGGTCGATTAGTGGAAATCATCTTCGTCGTCGTGCTCGTCATCGCACTGGCACTGTTCTTCGACTTCACCAATGGCTTTCACGATACGGCCAATGCCATGGCCACCCCGATCGCGACCGGAGCCATCAAACCGAAGGCCGCGGTCACGCTCGCTGCGATCCTCAACCTCGTCGGCGCCTTCCTCTCCACCGAGGTGGCCAAGACCATTTCGGGCGGCATCATCAAAGAAGGCGGCGGGGGAGTCCAGATCAGCCCCTCGTTCATCCTCGCCGGCCTCATCGGCGCCATCATCTGGAACATGGCGACGTGGCGCTTCGGCCTTCCGTCGTCCTCGTCCCACGCACTCTTCGGCGGCCTCATCGGCGCGGCCATCGTCGGTGCCGGGTTCAGCTCCGTCGACTACGGAGTGTTCCTGTCCAAGGTCGTCATCCCGGCCCTGGCGGCTCCGCTCATCGCCGGCTTCAGCGCCTATCTGTGCACTCGCATCGCCTACGCGATCACCCGCCGCAACGAAGAGGGCAAGACCGCTCGCCGTGCGCCGTTCAAGTACGGACAGATCTTCTCGTCCTCGCTGGTGGCGCTCGCCCACGGTACGAACGACGCACAGAAGACGATGGGCGTCATCACCCTCGTCCTCGTCTCCGCGAACCTGCAGGAGCACGGCACCGGCCCGCACCTCTGGGTGATCACCGCATGTGCTCTGGCCATCGCGCTGGGCACCTACGTCGGCGGTTGGCGCATCATCGACACCCTCGGCACGAAGCTGACGACGGTCAAGCCCGCACAGGGCCTGTCGGCTGAGACCTCGACGGCGGCGGCCATCCTCGCCTCCTCGCACCTCGGCTTCGCTCTGTCGACGACGCAAGTCGCCTCCGGTTCCGTGCTCGGTTCGGGACTTGGCCGCAAGGGCGCCGACGTCCAGTGGTCGACGGCCGGACGGATCGCCTCCGGCTGGCTGCTGACGATTCCGGCCGCCGCGATCGTCGGCGGTGTCGCCGCCGGAATCGCTCACCTGGGAACGGTCGGCGTCGTCGTCGACACGATCGTCGCCGTCACCGTGGTGCTGTGGATCTATCTCAGCTCCCGCCGGGTCGAGGAGACGGACATCTCGAACTTCGACACCGTCGGCGAAGCCGTCAACATCCGCGGCCGCAAGCGCAAGCTGCGCAAGGACCGCAACCGCAAACGCGCTCAGGAGAAGCGGGAAGCCCGCTACGAAGCCTGGGCCGAGAAACAGGCGGCGAAAGAGAAGCGCCGTGCTCACCGCGACACCAAGAAGAACGAGGCCGTGCCTGCCGATGCGGGGAGTGCCTCGAACACCGGAGCCGATGCGGGCCGTTCAGATGCGAGCGATAGGGGAGACGCGAAATGATCGAGTGGAGTTCGTTTGCCATCGTTGCGGCCGCCACATGGATCTCGGCCATCGTCGTCATCACGCTGTTCTCCGTTGCCGTGCGCATGCGCGCGACACATCTCGACCGGGTCGACGAGGGCCGCAGCAACGCAGGGCTGCCGGTCGCCTACTGGACGGTCTTCGGAATCTGCGGAGCAGTCGTGCTGCTCGGCGTCTACCTCATCGTCCCGGCGCTCCACGGCGCCTGACGACTCGGGCGGCGATCGCTTGCCGTCGGCCACTGCCTGCCGTCGACAGCCGCTTTGAGCGACCATCACTCACCGGCAGCGTCACGTCCACCCTTTAGCGCGCCATCACTCACCCTTAGCTGCAGCGCATACAACTGCAACGGCACAACGTGACGCTGCGACGACGTTTTGCTTCCACCGGTGCTCAGCGACAGCAGCGGTGAGGGATGCTCCGTGGTGAACAGGTACCTATGTTCGTGCCTTGGGAGTAGCGGCGACAGTCGGCACCAAAGGTGAGGGGTGCAGGCCTCCCAGCTGTCACGGAATACGACAATCCCCCAACCACCTCGGCGGCGGTTGGGGGATTGTCGATGAGCGGACGACTCAGGCCGTCGGCAACTCAGCGGAACTGCTCAATCAAGCGAGACTCAGCCGAACTACTCAGGCGAGGCCGAGGCGCTCGCGAAGGTTCTCGACCTCGGCGCGGAGTTCGGCCGGAACCGAATCGCCGAGCTCGGCGTACCATTCCTCGATGAGGCCGAGTTCGGTCTCCCACTCTTCGGGCTTGATGGCGAGAGCCTTGCGCAGCTGCTCGTCGGTGAAGTCGAGCCCCTCGGTGTCCAGGCCGCCTTCGACCGGGGTGAGGCCGAGCGGGGATTCCTGAGCATCGGCGGTGCCGGTGACGCGCTCGAAGACCCACTTGAGAACGCGGGAGTTCTCGGAGAATCCGGGCCACAGGAACGAGTTGTCGTCGTCGCGGCGGAACCAGTTGACGTAGAAGATCTTCGGCAGCTGGGCACCCTCGGTGTTGCCGATGTTGATCCAGTGCTGCAGGTAGTCACCGACGTTGTAGCCGATGAACGGGCGCATCGCCATGGGATCGCGGCGGACGACGCCGACGGCACCGGTGGCAGCAGCGGTGGTCTCCGAGGAGAGCACCGAGCCCATGAACACGCCGTGGGTCCAGTCCTTGGTCTCGGTGACCAGAGGCATCGTGGTCTTGCGGCGACCGCCGAAGAGAATGGCCGAGATCGGCACACCGTTCGGGTTGGTCCACTCGGGAGCCAGGGTCGGCACGTTCGCGATCGGGGTGCAGAAACGCGAGTTCGGGTGAGCGGCGGGGGTGTCGGACTCTGGAGTCCAGTCGTTGCCCCTCCAGTCGGTGAGGTGAGCAGGCGCCTCGTCGGTCTTGCCTTCCCACCACACGTCACCGTCGTCGGTCAGAGCGACGTTGGTGAAGATGTTGCCGCCGGCCTCGATGGCGCGCATCGCGGTCGGGTTCGTCGTGTAACCGGTGCCCGGGGCGACGCCGAAGAGACCGAACTCGGGGTTGACGGCGTAGAGCTGGCCGTCCTCGCCGAAGCGCATCCACGCGATGTCATCACCGAGGGTCTCGGCCTTCCAACCGGGGATGGTGGGTTCGATCATGGCGAGGTTGGTCTTGCCGCAGGCAGAGGGGAACGCCGCGGCGACGTACTTGACGACGCCTTCCGGGCTCGTCAGCTTGAGGATGAGCATGTGCTCGGCCAGCCAGCCTTCGTCGCGGGCGATCGCCGAGGCGATGCGCAGCGCGTAGCACTTCTTGCCCAGCAGCGCGTTGCCGCCGTAGCCGGAACCGTACGACCAGATGGCGCGTTCTTCGGGGAAGTGGGTGATGTACTTGGTGGTGTTGCAGGGCCAGGCGACGTCTTCCTGTCCCTCTTCCAGCGGCGCGCCGACCGAGTGGACGCACTCGACGAACTTCGCGTCCTGTGCGTCGATCGCATCGAGGGCGTACTTGCCCGAGCGAGCCATGACGAGCATGGAGAGCACGACGTAGGCCGAATCGGTGACCTCGATGCCGAACATCGGCTGGTCCGCCTCGGCGTGGCCCATGACGAAGGGGATGACGTACATGGTGCGTCCGCGCATCGCGCCCTCGAACAGCGGATTGAGGGTCTCCTTCATCTCCGCGGGAGCCACCCAGTTGTTGAGCGGACCGGCATCCTTCTCGTCCTCGGAGCAGATGTAGGTCCGGCCCTCGACACGGGCGACGTCCTCGGGGTCGGAGGCCGCGTAGTAGGAGTCCTTGGTGCCTTTGACACGCTGGATGGTGCCGGCCTCGACGAGCTTCTCAGCGATCTCGTTCTTCTGTGCTTCGGAACCATCGATCCAGACGATGTCGTCCGGGGTGGTCAGGGCGGCGATCCGGCTGACGAACGAGAGCACCGACTTGTTTTCGGTCGGTGCGTTCTTCAGCTGGTCAGCGACGACATCATGGTCGAGGACAGTCATGAGTGGTCTCCTGGTCAATCGAGAATGGGGTTAGGTGTCCGGCGGCTGGCGTCCGTCGAGCGGTTGGTACACATCCACCGTAGGATGGGGGCGGAAGCGAAATACGCGAGTTTCGGTCACTCGAAGATGTGCATTGGATCACAGCCGAGCACTGTTTGGCGTGAATGAAGCAAATGTATGACGTGTTGTTTCATTGCATTGACTGATTTTTTCACCGATCATTGTCGGCTGAAATCTGCGATTTCATCCCCTTTCGCCGAGGCGGTTCTGACCGTGAGTGCGAATGTGGCGAAGCGCACGTGGATGCGATTTGAGCTTCGGCGAAACGGGTGTGTATAGTTGTTCGAGTTGCAGGGCGTGAGTCCGAGCGACATGCGCCACTAGCTCAACGGATAGAGCATCTGACTACGGATCAGAAGGTTGGGGGTTCGAATCCCTCGTGGCGCACCGAAGGAAAGTCCCTCACCAGGCAGGATTGCCGGTGAGGGACTTTTTCGTATGCCTGGAGTCGGCCGATCTGGGGTTGATGAGGGTTATAGGCCGAAAAGTGTGTACAGGATGGCTCGCCTGCCCAGCAGAGAGCAGGGCAGGTTGAACATGACTATTGATCCGAAAGTTGGGTTCTGTTGAGTGCTGTGATGAGGAAGGCCCGTCGTCATCGTGAGGAGTTCGGCGAGGTCATCATGGTCTTCGCCGACCGCCCAGGGCCGAAGACCGTGACGGCATTCGTCCTCGGGTGGGTGATCTTCACCGGTCTGACGTTCATCAACCCGGGGGAGACGCCAGTGCTGGCGGTGGCTCCCGGCATCATCTTCGCGGTGATGTTCGGTCTGATCCTTCTCTATCTCTCCGGTGAGCGCCTCATCGTCTGTGAACGTGGGATCCTTGTCGGCTCCATTGCTCCGGGCATTCGCCCCTACGCCATCCCCTACCAGCAGATCACGCGCGGCAGCATTGCCGGGGTTACCGGCGCGAACAGATATCTCAAAGAGGTCGGACTGCAGGGACAGCTGGCGCAGTCGACTCTGCGGGCGTCGTGGTGGACGAAGAACGGCGTCCACTTCGTTGCCTGTTCGGCTGATGGTGCCAGGCGCGGGCGCAGGCGTTTCACGCTGGCGCTCGACCCGATTCCACGGTCGATCGACGGCCGCTGGATCTGGTTCGCCGGAACAGGCCGACAGTCCGCGAACTCGGCGATCGAGGTTATCGCACGGGCCGCCTCGGCGGCGGGGTATCCGCAACTGGCTCAGGCTGCGCTCGACCGCGGAGTCGTCGAGCTGACGGGCAACCCCGAGAACGCGCACCGCCAGATGCCCGGCCACCCGCCGGTCCGCCGAGGCGGGGTCAGGTAGCAGAGACTCGGGTCATCTGGCGGCGAGAACGGCCTCACGCTGTTCGATCGAGAGGCGCTTGACGGCCTCGCGAAGTGTCACCCCGGAGGCACGGTGAGCAGGCGGGAGGATACAGTCGAAGACGAGGTCGGGGCGTTTGCGCGAGGTATCGCGCAGCACCCAGCCGATGGCCTTGCGGATGAAGAACTCTTTCTCCTCGAGCATCGCATCGGCGAAGCGAGAGAACCGGTCGAAGTCCCCGCGTCCCTGCCGCAGCGGAACCAAGTGCGCCAGCAGTGCCGAGCGGCGAATCCAAAAGTCGTCATCGTGCGCCCAGCGTTCGAGAACAGGATCGAAACCGGGATCCTGTTCGCTCAGCGGGCCGACGAGATCCCCGGCCAGAGGATCGACGAGAGCCCAGGTCTTCGCCTCGCGAAGCAGGCTCTCGATGAGGTCGGCATCCCCAGCGCCGAGGCGGTCCTGCGATTGGATGAGCACCATCGTGGCCGCGGCGCGACGTTCATGGACAGGCCCGGATGAATCTGTCGGGGCGGCCCAGAGGAGCCGCACCAGCTCGGTGACCTCGTCGTGGCTCAGCCTCGTCCCGCGCAAGGCCGCACGGACGACGGCTCGAGTATCCGGGACGCTCACTCCGAAATGGATGAGTTCGCTCTTGAGGTAGGCCTTCTCCTTTTGGGCGCGTTCGCTGCCGCCACGGGCACGCAGGTCTCGGTCGACCGCCTCGGCGAGGGTCCCGACGTCGATCCGGGATTCGGAAGTCATGGAATGAATCATTCCACGGCCGCGCACAGCTCTTATGTGCACCGCGGGTCACGGTGACCGCGCACCGCGAGGATGCACGCGGCAGTCCGCGGTGAATGCGAAACGGCCGGCAGGCGGACTCCGTCGATCGCATTGATCGGGGAGTGCGCCCGCCGGCCGTTCTCTGTTCTCAACCGGAGGCCGCGAGTCTCATGCTGCGCGGTACCTCCGGAAGTTCTGGGGGCCTCTGACTCGGATGGGCCTCAGCCCGTTCGGGACCTCAGTCCGTGCCGGCGTCGAAGGCCGAGGAGAGGTTGGCGAGGTCGCTGGCCTCGTCCACTTCGGCGTTGGAGTTCGCGATCTCCTCGGCGCCTCCGGCTTCCAGCGAGCCGACGAGCTCAGAGGTCGGGCCGGACACGATGCCCATGGCAGCGTACTGCTCGAGGCGGGCACGCGAGTCGGCGATGTCGAGGTTGCGCATGGTCATCTGGCCGATGCGGTCCTCGGGGCCGAAGGCGGAGTCGCCCACGCGCTCCATCGACAGCTTCTCCGGGTGGTAGGACAGGTTCGGGCCCTCGGTGTTGACGATCGTGTAGTCGTCGCCGCGGCGCAGGCGCAAGGTGACCTCGCCGGTGATCGCCGAGGCGACCCACCGCTGCATGGATTCGCGGAGCATGAGCGACTGCGGGTCGAGCCAGCGTCCCTCGTACATCCGGCGACCGAGGCGGCGGCCCTCCTCGTGGTAGAGGGCGATGGTGTCCTCGTTGTGGATGGCGTTGAGCAGGCGTTCGTAAGTCACGTGCAGCAGCGCCATGCCCGGGGCTTCGTAGATTCCGCGGGACTTCGCCTCGATGATGCGGTTCTCGATCTGGTCGGACACGCCGAGTCCGTGGCGGCCGCCGATCTCGTTGGCCTTGAAGACCAGGGCAACGGGATCATCGAAGACTTCGCCGTTGATGGCGACTGGCCGGCCTGCCTCGAAGCGGACGGAGACCTCTTCGGACTTGACTTCGACGTCGTCACGCCAGGCGGCGACGCCCATGATCGGTTCGACGATGTCGAGTCCGGCGTCGAGGAACTCCAGGGTCTTCGCCTCGTGGGTGGCGCCCCAGATGTTCGCATCCGTGGAGTAGGCCTTCTCGGCCGAGTCGCGGTAGGGGTAGCCGTGCTCGACGAGCCATTCGCTCATCTCCTGCCGGCCGCCGAGCTCATCGACGAACTCCGAGTCGAGCCACGGCTTGTAGATGCGCAGCTTCGGGTTGGCCATGAGTCCGTAGCGGTAGAACCGCTCGATGTCGTTGCCCTTGTAGGTCGAGCCGTCGCCCCAGATGTCGACGCCGTCTTCCTTCATGGCGCGCACCAGCATCGTGCCGGTGACAGCACGGCCGAGGGGAGTGGTGTTGAAGTAGGTCTTGCCGCCGGAGCGGACGTTGAACGCACCGCACTGCAGGGCGACGAAGCCCTCCTCGACGAGCAGACGCTTGGCGTCGACGAAGCGGGCGATCTCGGCGCCGTATTCTTTGGCGCGATCGGTCACCGATTCCAGATCCGGTTCGTCGTACTGGCCGATATCGGCCGTGTACGTGCACGGGATGGCGCCCTTGTGGCGCATCCACGCGACCGCGCAGGAGGTGTCCAGTCCGCCGGAGAAGGCGATTCCAACGTGCTCACCGACTGGGAGCGAAGACAGTACTTTCGACATGGCACCAGCGTAACGGCTCTTTGGTGCGATTGTCGAATTGTTATGCATGGGAATGTATTTTTATGTGATCAGGGCGGACGGGACGGCGGCCGTCCCTACCGTAAATCTCGCCGAGGCGGCCCCGATGATGGCTATCGTGTGCGGATGACGAATCCTCCCGCGCCCCAGTTCGCCATCCGCGCCGAGACGTCCGATGACATCGACGCCATCCACGCATTGACCGCGGCCGCCTTCAGCCAGGTGGACGAGGCGGAGATCGTCGACGCTCTCCGCGCTTCCGGCAACGGGATCGAAGGACTCTCGTTCGTCGGCGTCCTCGACGGTGAGGTCATCGCCCACGCCATGCTCTCCCGCTGCTTCGTCGGTGAGGTCCCCGGAGCCTGCCTCGCCCCCTGTTCGGTCCAGCCCGAGCATCAGCGCACCGGCGTCGGCACCGCCGTCATCGAGGCGTTGCTGACCGAGGCGTCCCACAGGGGTGAGGCGTTCGCCGTCGTCCTCGGCCACCCCGAGTACTACCCGCGCTTCGGGTTCACCCCGGCATCCGGATTCGGCATCACCCTCCACGTCGACGTCCCCGACGAAGCGCTCATGGCGATGCCGTTGGCCGGCGAGGCGTCTGCCGGGGCATTGGTCTTCGCGCCAGAGTTCGGGGTCTGATCCGGGGCCGCCGCGCCTCACCCCGTTCGCCGGAAGGATCCACGCCCGACCCCGCGCCACCTACAGCTTCGCACGGTGGGTGCGGATCGCCTCGGCGACGGCGATGGCGTCACCTTCGGGAGCGTCGGACTTCCGATCCGGACGTGCCGTGAACAGGTAGATGAATCCGGCGACAAGCACGACGGCCAGACCGATGATCACGATCCAGTCGGCGAAGAACGACCCGGAGTCGCCGGGCAGCGACAACAGGATCATCGCGAAAACTCCGTAAGCAAGGGCCGCGATGTTGACGACGATGCCCCAGCCGCCAAGCGACCACGGTCCCGCCGGCTTCCAGCCCTTGACCCGCTGTCGCAGCGCGCCGAGGACGACCATCTGGAAGGCGAGGTAGATGCCGAGGATCGCAAACGAGGTCACGGCGACGAGGATGCCGTCGTTGAACCAGATGAGCACGCAGATGAGAGCGGGTGCCGTGCAGGCGACGATGAGAGCGTTGTGTGGGATCTTCGTCCCGTCGGTGACCTTCGACAGCCACCGGTGGCCGGGCATCATTCCGTCGCGGGCGAAGCTGAAGATCAGCCTCGACGCGGCGGCCTGCAGGCTGAGCACGCAGGAGATGAACGCGAGGATCGCAACGAGCAGGAAGATCTTCGCACCGACATCGCCGAGGCTGCCGGCGAGGATCGCGGGAATCGGGTCGGCGACCTCGCCGGCGACGATCTCATCGAGGTTCGGTGCCGCGAGCACATACCCGCCGAAGGAGAACAGGGCCGAGATCGCGCCGACGAAGATCGTCATGAGCATGGCCTTCGGGATTCCGCGAGCCGGGTTCGAAACCTCCTCGGCGACGTCGCCGCAGGCTTCGAAGCCGTAGAAGAGGAAGAGCCCGGCGACGGCGGCACCCAGGAACACGGGCAGATAGCTGCCGTCGCCGGCGGTGCCCATGGTGTCGAAGAAGACTGAGAAGCTGTGCTTGCGTTCGAAGATGAGCAGGAACAGGCCGAGGCCGATGACTCCGATGAGCTCGGCGAAGAGCCCGATGCGGGCGATTCGGGCCAACCACTTCGTGCCCGAGAAGTTGATCGCCAGAGCAAGCACGAGCAGAACCAGAGCGAGAACGAGAGTGGTGGTGCGGTTGAGCTCGAGCCCGAACAGGCTCGCGAGGAATCCGGCACCGAACTCCGACACCGAGGTGATCGTGACGATGAGTGCGCAGATGTAGACCCAGGCGGCCATCCACGCGTAGCGCTTGCTCCACAGGCGTCGGGCCCAGGGGTAGATGCCGCCGGCGATGGGGAACTGGGAGACGACCTCGCCGAAGACGAGGGCGACGAGCAGCTGACCGCAGGCGACGATGACGATCCACCAGATCGACGGTGGGCCTCCCGTGGACAGTGCCACGGCCAGCAGGGAATAGACGCCGACGAGCGGGGAGAGGTAGGTGAAGCCGAGGGCGAAGTTCGCCCACGGACTCATCGACCGCTCGAACGAGTCACCGTAGCCGAGGACAGCAAGGTGGTCGGAGTCGGAGAGGTGGTCGCCGGTGCCGCGGCGGCCGGGGGAATTGTCGGCGCCCGAAGGGTGATGGGCGTCGGGGAGATGGTCGGACATGGTGATGTTCCTTCATTCGAATCGTCGTTGATTCCGTTTCCGTTCGTCATCGTAACCCCGATTCCCCGCCTCACGGCTGACTGCGATTTCATCCTCGCGGCGGAGGTGCCGGGCGACGCCCCGTCATAGCGTGGAATCACAGGCACGGATCACCGTCGAACCGGTGGACACAGTGCAGGAACGAGGAGGAACCGTGAACACGCAGACGCACACTCAGGCAGGATTCGCCGAGGCGACCGGACCGACCGAGCCATCACCTCAGCCCGCTGTCCCACCCCACCCGCCCGGAACGACGGATTCCATGCCCGGTCCTGCCGCCTCGGCGATGGATGGATCGCACACCCCCACCGAGGAGGTCGACGCGAAAGGGCGACCACTCGCCGTCGTGCCCTCCCGGGCCCCGTGGCTGGAGATCGGCGTCTTCGCTGTCATTGCCTTCGGCGTCGCATGGCTGGTCTGCCTGCCGCTGTGGATCTCCGAAGAGGGGATCGGCGACCCGGCCCTGCTCCTGACCTGCGGCAGCGCCATGATGTTCACTCCGCTCATCGCCAGCATCATCGCCTCCATCGTCCAGCGGCGACGGGCCCGAGCCAGAGGAGAGGTCCTGGCCAGCGCTCCCCGCTACTTCGGCTTCTGGCCCCTACGCAGCTTCGGGCGCGTCCTCGGAACGACCATCGCCTCCTTCTTCGGGATCATGGTGCTCGTCGTCCTCGGCTACCTTGTCAGCTCGGCTTTCGGATGGCTCACTCTCGACCTCGACGGACTGTCCGGGTTCAAGGCGCAGCTGGACATGATTCCCGGGGCGAACGCACTTCCCACGGCAGCCGCCATCGCCATCTATCTGCTGCTCATGGTCGTCGGCTCGGCGGCCAACATCGGCGTGACGATCGGCGAGGAATTCGGCTGGCGCGGATGGCTGCTCACCAGCCTGCGCCCCTTGGGCGCCTGGCCCGCACTGCTCATCATCGGCATCGTCTGGGGTCTGTGGCATGCACCGCTCATCCTGCTCGGCTACAACTTCGGCCGCCCCGACATCACCGGAGTGGGCTTCATGGTCGGCGGCTGCATCATGGTCGGCATCCTCTTCGGCTGGTTGCGCCTGCGCACCGGATCCGTCTGGCCGGCCGTGTTCGCCCACGCCGCACTCAACGGATCCGCAGGCATGTTGCTCGCGCTGTTCCTCGACACAGGGGCGCAGACTCCGGATCCTGCTCTCACCGCATTCCTCGGTGTCGCCGGCTGGATCGTCTCCGCGATCGTCATCGCGGTGCTCATGGCCACCGGGCAGTTCCGGAAGCAGCCGGAGCTCGGAATCAAGAAAGCCAAGCGAGTGCAGGCCGACCTCGAATTTTGAGGCCCGGCCCCGGCGTCGGCTAGGCTCAAAATCCGATCAACCGGAATCCCAACCCTCACAGGAGCCTCATATGACCTTCGGACCTTCGCTGCTGCAGACCGCCGGACGCGTGTTCACCGCACCGATCTTCATCAGCGGCGGCTACTCGGCCGTCACAGATCCGGCAGGCAAGGCGGCGATGGCCGAATCGACCCTGGACGCCATCCGCGAATATGTGCCCGGACTTCCCGAAGACAACGAGCTGCTCGTGCGCATCAACGGCGGCGTCCAGATCCTCGCCGGCACCACCCTGCTGCTCGGAATCAAGCCGCGACTCTCGGCACTCGCACTCGCCGGGTCCCTCATCCCGACCACCCTCGCCGGACACTCCTTCTGGGAGATGGAAGGCGGAGAGGCGAAGGCCCACCAGACGCAGTTCTCGAAGAACCTCGCCACTCTCGGCGGGCTGCTGCTCCTCCTCGGAGCCGGCGAGAATCAGAAGGCCATCGACAAAGCAGCTGCCAAAGCCGCGGCGAAGGCTGCGAAGAAGGCGGAGAAGCGCGCCCTCAAGCAGGCCTGAGGCATGACGCACCCGTCCGCCTGTGATGCCTCCGGGCAGGAGGCCGCGGATGGTGTGCCTGCCGCTTCGATGTCCGCCGACGAGCCCACAGTCTGCGCTCGTCCGCCCGACCGACAGAATCCTGCGACGACCCCTGGAAATCCGCGCAGAAACGCCTATGCTTCAACCATGGCCAAGGCACTCCTCATCGTCGATGTCCAGAACGATTTCACCGAAGGCGGCGCGCTCGGCGTGACCGGCGGCGACGCGGTCGCCGAAGGCATCAGCGCCCACCTCGCCACCCAGGCCGGTGACTACGACGCCGTCATCGCCTCCCGCGACTGGCACGACGCCGACAATGACAACGGCGGCCACTTCAGCGACGCCCCGGACTTCGTCGACAGCTGGCCGGTCCACTGCGTCGCAGACACCGCGGGTGCGGCATTCGACCCGCTCCTCGACACCGCTCTCATCACGCATGAGGTCCGCAAGGGCCAGGGCAAACCCGACTATTCGGCCTTCCAGGGGATCACGGAAACGGGGAGCCGCCTCGGCGAGCTTCTGGACGATCTCACCGTCACCGAGGTGGACGTCGTCGGGATCGCCACCGACCATTGCGTGCGCGCCTCCACTCTCGACGCCCTGAGCGCGGGCCTGAAGGTCCGCGTGCTCACGGACCTCGTCGCAGGGGTCGGTGAAGACTCGAGCAAGGCAGCCCTCACGGAGGTCGAAAAGGCGGGAGCCGACCTGGTGTGAGTCGCTGACTCTCAACCCTTCGCCTCTGACATCGCCCCAGGTCAGAGGATTTTCTCCATCGAAAGTTGGAGGTCGATTCCGAACTCTTCGGCGATGTGCGCCGGTCCGCGGGCTGATGGACTGGAGTCATGAACTCACCACTGGCGAAAACCGCACATACGCTGACCTCGAAGCGCGGTTCGTGGCTCGTCCTCGGCGGGATCGTCGTCCTCGTCGCTCTGATCTTCGGACTCCTGTCCGGGGCAGGAGAAGACCGGGCCAACGAATCCGCACCGGCGAACTCCGAATCCACACAGGCGCAGAAGATCCTCGACGAATTCCCCGAGGCGGACAAGCAGTCCGTCATGGTCGTGGCCTCGAACGAGGACGGATCCGAACTCTCCGCCGACGATCAGGCCGAACTCAAGGAACTCGGCACCTCGCTCGGCGACTCCGTCGGAGACGAATCCATGGACCCCGTCACCGGGCCGATCCTCAGTGACGACAAGCAGGCAGCCCTGCTCATGGTCCCCATCACGGTGGGCATGACGAACTCGGACACCGCCGAGACCGTCGATGACCTGCGCACCGCCATCACCGACGACCCGACCGCTTCAGGACTCACCGACGCGGGCATGTCCCTGCTGGTCACCGGCGGGCCCGCGATCGGCGCCGACATCGCGTCGGCGTTCAACGGCGCAGACTTCACGCTGCTCATCGTCACCATCGTCATCGTGGCCCTCCTACTCATCATCACCTACCGCTCACCGATCCTGTGGCTGCTGCCGCTCATCGTCATCGGCACCGCCGACGGGCTGGCCTCGACCGTGACCGCGGCCGTCGGCGACTGGCTCGACCTGCAGTTCGATGCGGGAATCATCAGCGTCCTCGTCTTCGGCGCCGGCGCGAACTACGCGCTGCTGTTCATCTCCCGCTACCGCGAGGAGCTGCGTCGCTTCGTCGACCACCGCTCAGCGCTCGCCGAAGCTTGGACGCACACTGCGACGACGATCCTCGCGTCGAACCTCACCGTCGTCCTGTCCTTGCTCAGCCTCGTCTTCGCCATCATCCCCGGCACCCGCGGCCTGGGCATCACCGCCGCCGTCGGCCTCCTCATCGCTGCCGCCGCCGTCCTGTTCGCCCTGCCCCCGGTGCTCGCGATCTGCGGGAAGAAGATGTTCTGGCCCTTCATTCCGAAGGTCGAGGACGCTGACGCAGAGCAGAACAAGGACGAAGAGCTCACCCCCGCCGAGGCGGCCGCCGCCGACCGTTCCACCGCACCTGCAGGTGCGGCCAAGCCTTCGATCTGGCGGACCATCGCCACCCGCGTGGTCCGCAGACCCGGGCTCCACCTCGGTGCCGGGATCGTCATCCTCGGTGTCATGGCCACCGGTTTCATCGGATCGTCGATCGGTCTCGATCAGACCGAGAAGTTCCGGGCCCAGTCCGAATCGGCGCAGGGGCTCGACGTCCTGGCCGACCACTTCCCGCCCGGCGAATCCCAGCCGATCTGGATCGTGGCTGATACCGACCGTGCCGATGACGTCGTCGATTCGGTCAGCGATATGAATGGCGTCGTCCGCGCCTCGGCGATCGAGGATACGAACGTCGATGGCACCTCCGTCACGAAGATCATGGTCACCGGCGAGTACGAACCCGACAGCGCGAAGGGACTCGACCTCGTCGAGGACATCCGCAGTGACGTCCACGCCATCGACGGAGCGAACGCCCAGGTGGGCGGGGCTGCGGCCACAGAACTCGACGCCCGCGACGGCAACCAGACGGACTTCTTCACGATCGTCCCGCTGGTCCTGGCGATCAGCTTCATCATTCTGCTGGGCATCCTCCGCGCACCCATCGCGGCGTTCACCCTGCTGCTCGTCAACGTGGTGTCCTCGGCCGCGGCGATCGGACTCGGGGCCTTCCTGTCACGGACGATCTTCGGTCAGTCCGCGCTCGATGCGCAGGTGCCGATCCTCGCGTTCCTCTTCCTCGTGGCGCTCGGCATCGATTACTCGATCTTCCTCGCCCACCGTGCGAAGAAGGAGTCCGTCCTCCACGGCGGACGCCAGGGCATGATCGAAGCCGTGGCCCACACCGGCGGCGTCATCACCAGCGCCGGAATCGTCCTGGCCGGAGTATTCGCGGCACTGGGCATGCTACCGCTGATGGTCCTCGGCCAGCTCGGCCTCATCGTCGGAGTCGGAGTGCTCGTCGACACGATCATCGTGCGCACCGTCATCGTGCCCTCGATCTTCGGGCTCGTGGGCGACAGGATGTGGTGGCCGAATAAGTCGATCACCCACTTCCATGAGAACGCGGAAGCCGGTGTGCCCAGTGGAGCGTCGGACGGCAGCACGGCGGACGGTGACGAACACTCCACCCATCTGCTCGCTGAGAAGGAATTCGCGGACTCCGGTTCCGGAACTCATCGCGGCAAGCACTGAGCACTCACGCTGGGTGAGCCCGGGCGATGATGCGGATCGTCGCCCGGGCCGCTTCAGCCTCTGTGCCGGACCCCCTCGGCCTCTGCACCTGGTCGCGCAGATGTCACACCACCGGGGTCCGGGATGTGGTTGAGTTGGCAGGGAGATCATGACAGCACAGGATCACCGCTTAGGCACTTTCATCGCCGAGGCTGACCAGCAGGAAGGAGGCAACGTGGGCGCACGCAGATGGACAGAACGCACGATGGAGTTCGGTCAGCACGCCATCGCGCTCGTCCTCATGCTCATCTCCGGCCTCCGGGCGGTCTCCGGCGGCGCTCCGCTGCTGCCCACCGTCGCCGTGAGCGTGGTGTTCCTCGCCTGGTACGCCCTCGGTGCCGTGCGCGCGGCTCGTTCGGGCGCACTGGTGCTGGCGAAATGGTGGCTCATCGTCCTCGCTGTCGCCTGGCTGTGCACCCTGCTCGTGTCCGCTGAATTCATCTGGGTCGCCTTCCTCCTCTGGCTGCTGGCCGGCCATCTCTTCTCCCTGCGCATCGCCATCGTCTTCACCGCGCTCACCTACATCGCGACGGTCGTCGCTCCGCTCGCGCACTACGGACAGGTGCCGACCCCGAGCATCATCGGCTCCCTCATCGGTGCCGTCTTCGCCCTCGGGTTGTCCCGCGGCTATATCGAACTGCTGCGCGAAGGCCGCCGTCGTGAGGAGCTGCTGCGCTCCCTCGAACTTGCCCACCAGAATCTGCTCGATCTGCAGGACGAGCTCGCTCTGACCCAGCGGCATGCCGGCGAGATCCAAGAACGCACCCGCGTCTCCCGCGATATCCATGACACGATCGCTCAGTCGATCTCGTCGATCCGGCTCATCGCCCACGCCGAGGCGGAGCGCACCACCGATGGCCATGCCGGGCAGGTGCTCGCCCAGGTCGAGGATCTCGCCGCACAGAGTTCCCGGGACGTGCGTCGCATCATCGCCGCGCTCGCCCCGGCCGAACTCGAGGACGGGGCTCTGACCGCAGCGATCCGTCGTCTGCTCACCCGCCTCGAGGAAGACAGTTCGATTGCCGGTCGCCTCGACGTCGACGAGACACTGCCGACACTGTCCGCCGAGGTGGAGGTGGCACTGCTGCGAACTGCACAGTCGGCGCTGGCCAATGTCCGCCAGCACTCGCAGGCCGGCCGGGTGATGGTCAGTCTCATGGACCTCGACGGGGCGATCAGGATGGACATCGTCGATGACGGAGTGGGCATGGCCGACCCCGAGAAACGACAGCGGAACCCGGATTCAGGCTTCGGCCTCGACTTCATCGGATCCAGGATGCGTGAACTCGGCGGCGAGCTCGTCATCGAATCGAGTCAGGGATCCGGCTTCGCAATTTCCGCGACTCTGCCCAGCCAATCCCAGCTGCACACCCGCGGTGAGGGCCTCAGCACCGCTGACGAGGGTCCGGGCACGGAAACGGCGGGCCGCCTCGGCGAGGGTGACGGCACACGTGAGAGCACCGACACAGGAGAGAACGCATGAGCATTCGAGTCGTCCTCGTCGACGATCACCCGGTCGTACGCGCAGGGTTGAAGTCTGTCATCGACGCGCCGGACCACATCGCCGTGATCGGTGAAGCCGGAAGCGGAGAGGAGGTGCTCTCCGTCGTCGACGAACTGGGTCCCGACGTCGTCCTGTGCGACCTCCGGCTGGGGGAGGGGATCGATGGAATCGAGGTGACGAAGCGGCTGCGGGCACGGCCGAACCCGCCGGCAGTGCTCATCCTCACCACCTTCGACCTCGACTCGGAGATCGTCGCCGCGCTCAACGCCGGGGCCTCGGGGTACCTGCTCAAAGACATCGACCCGGGAGACATCTCAACGGCGATCGAGAAGGCGGCGAGGGGGGAGACCTATATGCCCCCGGAGATCTCGTCGAAGGTCTTCGCCGCGATGCGCAACCCGAGTCCGAAGCTGACCCGAAGAGAGCGCGACGTCGTCAAACTTCTGGCCACCGGGGCCTCCAACGCCCAGATCGCCCAGGAGCTCTTCGTCACCGAGGCGACCGTGAAGAGCCACCTCGTCAACGTGTTCACGAAGCTCGGAGTGGACTCACGGGCCCGCGCCATCCGGGTCGCGGAGGACCAGGGGCTGGTGTAGAGGCAGGCAGGTTGGCCTGCCTTCACCGAAAAACGCACTGAGCGTCGACGCACGGGTGTGCACATGCGTTTCTCGACGCTTGTCCCGTTTATCGATGAACGACCAGCACACCACTCACCACACCCGAAGTGCCAATGGGAATGCCGCCGCCTATGATCAAGCTATGAATCGGGGTATGAGCAGGAGAAGCGCATCATGAAGCGGATCTGGGCGGCAGTTATGGCTGTCAGTTTGGTGGCACTGAGCGGTTGCAGCAACGACGGCGCCGAAAAGTCCGAGGGGACACCGTCGCCGACGACCACCCCGACCTTGGCCGACCCCGTCGAACTCGACTACTACGCTTCAGTGATCACCGACAACGGATCGGATCTGGCCCTCGTCGGAGACGTGATGAGTCAGAAGCTGCGAGTCGTCGATGCCAAGGGCGACGAGAAGTGGAGCATCGACTCCAACGTCAATGAAGACGACAGCGCCACTGAAGCCTACTCGGCGGGTGAGAACGTTATCGTCCACGACTACTCGGGTACGACGACGGCATACTCGTGGGCCGATGGGCAGAAGGTCTGGTCCTTCGAACTCCCAGACGCAGCCAGTTCCTGTCGCCCGGCCCAATCTTTCGGGTCGCAATCGACCAGCGGCGGAGACCGCCTCGGCGAGGGGGACCTCATCCTCCTCGAGAACACCTGGATGAACCCCGAAGAGAACTGCGAAACGTCAGCAGAAGGAGACGCAGTCGTCTACGCCATCGATCCGGAAACCGGGAAGGAAGCCTGGCCAGCACTGTCGGTCGATGCGGACGGAGAGACTTTCGGCGGGCAGCTCATTCAACTCGCTCCCGACCGGAAATCCGGGGTCATGTCGTGGATGGACGGGGGCGAATCGGTGGTCACGAGGGTGACGTTCGAGGACGGTTCGCACGTGTCCGTTCCCATCACCGAGGCGCGCGAAATCGATGACACCGGCGCCGATTATTTCACGGTGTATCCCACCACGGATCCGAAGACCCTGACGTACGTGTATGGGTCGATGGACGGCGACGACCCGATGAGCTCAGCCGTGACGCGGGCGGCGAAACTGACCGTCCCCGCGGATGTGAAGCCTTCCGAGTCAGACGCACTGGCAGCCACTGACCAGTCCGTCGATGTGAGCATGGAAGACACCTTCGACGCCGTGTGCAGCACCGAACTGAGCTTCACAGCCGACGGGAATCCTGCCTGCTTACAGACTCAGCTGTTCGCCTCGGCGGTGAAATACCAGGGATCTGACGGAGCAGCCGACGGTTGGTACGCGGACGCCCCGGAAGCCGCGGTTGCGAGGATCGGCGGTCTCGGTGGTCCGCGGTGGGAACCCGTCGACCACGGCGATCAGACGCTCGTCGTCGTCCCTGCGGCCGATGGTGGGATCGCCGCTTTGGACGCTGCTGACGGCAAGCCGGTGTGGACGACCGACGGCCTCCGAATGCGCGAAGAAGGCCAAACGGGAGGCTGGGGTGGGCAGGGAGCGCTGCCGGACGTCGGGCTGGTCGTAGTTACCGACAACAAGAAGACGACGTTCTTCGATGCGAAGACCGGAAAGCCTGTCAGTGATCATCCGGCTGGGGACTACGCCGACCTGAGTTCGAGCCAGAGGTTCGTCATCGCAACGAATGAGGACACGAGCACGATGTGGGCCGTCGTCGACAAATGAAGGTCGGTCCACGGGGCAGACCGGGGGTGGAAGCCCGGTAGGTCGGGAACCGAGCGTGCCGCACCGGCGCCGAGACCGACTGTCAGATGAATAACTGATTGGTAATGATCTTCGGCATCACACCTGGTGAGGGGTTCGGGGCATCCAAGTGAACCATGTGATTCCGCCCGAATCACCCCGTTTCGACTGCGGAGTTTCACCTCCTGCCGGTAGTCTGTTCTCTGCGCATCGGGACGACCGCGCACATGCACGGAACCGATCGGATCGAGACAGTGGAGGTGACATGGCAGGCGAAGATGAAAGGTTTCCGCCCTGCCCGGTGACCCCACCGAACCGCCGCATCGGTGCGCTGTCCGGCAATACCAAGGGCATCAGCGCATCCAAGGGCACCGCCGCCGAGGCGGCCCCGACCCAATCCTCGTACGTGGACTCCCAGCAGCCACCGGTTACCCCGGACCGCGGAACCGCGCAGTCCGAAGCAGACGGCGACGCCGCCTCGGCGCTGGATATCACCCTGCCGCACGTCGGCGAGCTGACCTCGGCCAGTGAAGATGCCATCGTCGACCCTTCCGAAGCGGTGCTCGAGAGCATCGACCTCGACACCTGGAAGTGGCCCGAGTTCTTCGCCTTCGCGCTCACCAGAATGCAGGAGATCTTCCCGACCGGCGGCATCCCGCGCGGCATCGGGCCGGTCCGCGAATTCCTCACCGAAGACAATGACTTCCGGCCCTTGGCCATCGACCGCGAGAAATGGCCGGCCGCCGACGAGGACTGGACCACCGTCGGCGACGTCCTCGCCAACACCCACACCGACGCCTGGCTCGTCACCCGCAACGGAGTGGCGCTGGCCGAGGAATACGCCTGGCCGATGAAGCCCGCCCGCCAGCACATGCTCTTCTCCGTGAGCAAGTCCATCGTCGCCACCGTCATCGGTGCCCTCGCCGACGCCGGACTGCTGCGCCCCACCGACCTCGTCACCACGCATGTGCCCGCCCTGGCGAAGAGCGGCTATGCGGGAGCGACCATCCGCGACCTGCTCGACATGCGCTCGGGCATCAAGTTCTCCGAGGAATACCTCGAGAAGGGCTCCGAGATCCGAGCCCTGTTCGAAGCGGTCGATTTCGCGCCCCGATCGGCCACCTCGGCGAAGGGGATCAAGAACTTCCTCACCGGGCTGACCGCCGACCGCGAGCACGGCTCGGCCTTCGTCTACCGCAGCTGCGAGACCGACGTGCTCGCCTGGATCGCCGAGGCGGTCACCGGCCAGCCCTTCTCCATCGTCGCCAGCGAATACGTGTGGTCGCGGATCGGCGCCGCCCACGCCGCCCAGGTCTGTCAGGACCGGTGGGGCGGATCGATCGCTGACGGCGCCATCAGCGCCACCCTGCGCGACCTCGCCCGCTTCGGTGAGATGATCGCTCGCGGCGGCACCACCGAAAACGGCGAACGGGTGCTCTCGGCGGAATGGGTCGACGACATCTTCACCGGCGCCGAGGACTCGGCAAAGATCTTCGCCGCATCCCCTTCGGGACGCTCTTATCCGGGCGGCATGTACCGCAGTCAGTTCTGGCTGCCCTCGGCCGACCGCAACGTCGTCATCGGCATCGGCATCCACGGACAGATGCTCTACATCGACCGCGCCACTCAGACCGTCGGCATCAAACTCTCGAGCGACCCCGAACCGGTGAGCCTCGCCGCCCAGCACGGCACCCTGGCCATGTTCGAAGCCATCGCCGAGGCGGTCCCGACCACCGGCCAGACGCCCGCCGATCCTGCCCCCACCGAGGCGGATCCTCGGGGCGATGCATCGAGTGCCCCGTCCGCAGCGCCGACCACCGCTGCTCATGCCGACCCGACTGCGGCTGCTCCCGCCGGCCCAAACATCGGCACTCCCGAAACAGAGGGTGCGGAAGCCTTGGCGACCGAGGCCGGTCCGCTTGCTGCAGCACCAGCCGAAGCGGTGCAGGCAGCCGCGACATCTGTCGAATCGGTCCCCGCAGACACCCTGCCCGCTCCGGCGGAGGCCGCGCCCGTGTCGCCGGCTCCCGCAGATCCGACCCCGGCAGCACCCGTTCCCCCGGAGAGTGCAGCAGTGCCTCGCGCAGCTGCGCCTCAGGCGCCACCTCTGCCGGAGGGCCAGGCCGCCCCACTCATCGGCCAGAACACGCTCTACTGAGACAGAGCGGTTCGAGTTCTCATTCGAGTCCTCCTGCGGGAGGATCCACCTCGAACCAGCACGGAAAATCGAGGCGGACCCACCCACAGGAGACAAGGGGTGAGATCATCCGACGAAACCCGTGCGGTCGTGAAGCGAGATCGGTAGCGTGAGGATCGGAATGACACCGATCACAGGAGGCACCGCGATGACCGACTTCTTCGACCGCGAGAACGACGGGAAGTACGACAAAGCCTACAAAGAGACGACCCCCGACATCCTCAAGGCATTCGGCGGATTCAACGACGCCGTCTTCGCCGCAGAAGGCCGTGAGATCCCGCTGAAGTACCGCGAACTCATCGCCTACGCCGTCGGCCTGACCACCCAGTGCGCCTACTGCATCGACTCGCACTCGAACGCCGCCGTCAGGGCCGGCGCCACAGAGACCGAGCTGGCCGAGACCGCATGGACCGCCTCGGCGATCCGCGCCGGCGGAGCCTTCGCCCACGGTCGTCTGGGCTTCAAACTCACCGGCGCCCACGAGCACTGAGTCCACCCGGGGTGAGTCCCGATTGCCTAGACTGAGAGGCGATCATGAGTGACGAACCCCGCACCCTTCCGCGCAGGACACCCCGTTCCCGCCCGCACCGCGTCCTCGTGCTGGCATTGGACGGGGTGTCTGCCATGGATCTCGGCGTCCCCGTCCAGGTCTTCGGCCGCGAGTCGAACGCCGCCACGGACCGCACCCGCACCGAGGCGGCCCTGCGCTCCCAGCCGAACCCGAGCGGCGAGGCGGCTTCCGCCGTTCCCGGTGCACGACCGGCGACCGTCCCTGCAGGAATCTGGCCCTATCAGGTCGAGATCTGCGGGATCACCGCAGGCACAGTGGCCGGATCGGACGGGCTGGACTATTCGGTGGATCGGGGTCTCGAAGCTCTGGAGATCGCAGACACGGTCATCCTGCCGGGTGCCACCTCGGCGGTGGCGGACGAACCGCCCGCCGCGGTCATCGGGGCCCTGCTCTCGGCATTCGAACGCGGCGCGCGGATCGCCGCGATCTCCACCGGCACCTTCGTCCTCGCGCGCACGGGTCTGCTCGTCGGACGGCGAGCCACCACGCACTGGTCGACGGCGAAGGAGCTCGCCCGACGGTTCCCCTCGATCAAGGTCGACGAGAACGTCCTCTTCATCGACGAAGGCCAGCTGCTGACCTCCGCCGGAGCCGCCTCGGCGATCGATCTGTGTCTTCATCTCATTCGCAGCGATCACGGCGTCGGCCTGTCCAACCAGGTCGCCCGGCGTCTGGTCGCGGCCGCCTACCGCAGCGCCGGCCAGGCACAGTACGTTCCGCGCAGCGTGCCCGACCCGCTCGGAGAAGACTTCGCCGACACCCGCGAATGGGCGCTGCAGCACATCGGGGAGAAGATCACCCTGCGCGACCTCGCCGCCAATGCCGGAGTCTCCGTACGCACCTTCTCCCGGCGCTTCGTCGAAGACACCGGCTACACCCCCATGCAGTGGGTTCTCAGAGCCCGAGTCGATGTCGCCCGAGAGCTTTTGGAGAACTCCGACCTGGGCATCGAGCAGATCGCTGACCAGGTGGGACTCGGAACCGGGGCGAATCTGCGGATGCACTTCCAGCGCATCCTCTCGACCTCACCGAACGACTATCGCCACTCCTTCCAAGGCTGAACACAGGCCGAACCCGGGGGCGAACATAGGCCGATTCACACGCTGAGAACCGGGCGCATTCTGTCGGATTTCAGTGCCCTGGACCACACGAAAACTGCCTTGGCGAGAAACTTTCGGCATCTGGCAATACAACTGGCGAGAACCTTGCGTAGATTGTCTGGCTGGCCACTGTTTTCGTTCGTGGAAAGCGCCCATGATGGAGATATCAAGACGAATCCCGTGTTCAACATCTACAAGGAGTGACATTGACTCGCATTGCCATCAATGGTTTCGGTCGCATCGGACGCAGCACCCTGCGCGCGCTGATCGAGCGCGGCAGCGAGCTCGAGGTCGTGGCCATCAACGATCTGGGTCCCGTGGACGATCTCGCTCGGCTGCTGAAGTTCGACACCACCCTCGGGCGCTTCAACCATGACGTCGAGGCCACCGAAGATTCCCTCGTCATCGACGGCAAGGCCATCAAGGTCTTCGCCGAGAAGGATCCGGCCGAACTGCCCTGGGGTGAGCTCGGCATCGACATCGCGCTCGAATCGACCGGCCGCTTCACCAAGGCCGAAAAGGCCAGCGCCCACATCACCGCCGGCGCGAAGAAGGTCCTCGTCTCCGCTCCCTCGAAGGGTGCCGACGTCACCCTCGCCTACGGAGTGAACAATGAGGCGTACAAGCCCGAGCACACCGTCATCTCCAACGCCTCCTGCACGACGAACGCCTTGGCCCCGCTGGCCAAGGTCCTCGACGACCTCGCCGGAATCGAGCAGGGCTTCATGACCACTGTCCACGCCTACACCGGTGACCAGATGGTCCAGGACGGCCCGCACAAGGACCCCCGACGTGCCCGCGCCGCCGCCGAGAACATGATCCCCACGTCGACGGGTGCGGCCAAGGCCATCGGCCTCGTCCTCCCGCAGCTCGACGGCAAGCTGTCCGGCGATGCCATCCGCGTGCCCGTCCCGGTCGGATCGATCGTCGAGATCAACACGACCGTGTCCCGCGAGGTCACCCGCGACGAGGTGCTCGACGCCTACAAGAAGGCCGCCGAGGGGGAGCTCAAGGGCGTCCTCGACTATGAGACCGAGCCCGTCGTCTCCTCCGACATCGTCGGCCAGCCCGCTTCGTCCATCTTCGACTCGGCGCTGACCCGAGTTGACGGCAAGCATGTCAAGGTCGTGGCTTGGTATGACAACGAGTGGGGCTTCTCCAATCGTGTCGTCGACAACCTCGAGTTCATCGGCAAGAACTGACGTTCCCCGCTGATGTTTCCCGGCGCTCGACGCCGGCGACATTTCGGCGCCGAGGTGGTCCCTCGATGCCAACGGATGCAACTGTGGCCTCGAATCTGCTCAATGCAGATTCGAGGCCACAGCCTTTTTGATGGTTCAAACGCCGGATCTTCACTGAAGATGCCTGGGCGCACAGAATCCTTCTGCGGAGGGCTCAGACGTCATCGGCGCCGGGGGTGCCGCCTTCGTCCTCCCAGCGTTCGATGGCGCGGACCTTCGCGCGGCTGAACTTCAGGCGGACGCCGTAACCGCCCTCCGATCCGTCGGGAATGAACCGCGCGCCGTACTCCTCGAGGGCCAGGATGAGGCGACGCTCCTGCTCGGCGGTGATGTCCGCTCTTCCCTTTTCGTAGTCCTTGAGTTCCGCCTTCTCGATCTCGGCTCTGTCTGCCACATGCTTGACCGATACCTGGCAGAGGATCCGCGTTGCGCGTGCGAGGGGGCCATCGATGATGATCTCTTCTGTGCTCATGAGTCCACCATGCCAGAGCCCACCAGGTGTGCCAAGACAGCGAGTCCGTTGATGATGCGAGTGAATTCCCTGGTGAGGCGGGACGCATGCCGCATTTCGTCTGATAGGTGTCTTCATTGATGACTTCAAAAGAACTGCCTGCTCGATTTGACTCCGATCAAGTTGTGTCAGTGCCTGCGGATACTGTTTCTCTCACGCCTCCGACAGCGGAGTCGGGGCGACGCATCGCAGGGTGCGATGCATGACGGAAGGTCAGAACAATGGAGATCACGACCAGCAGCATCAGGGAATTGGCTTGGCGCTGTGAAGAGTTCCTCGACGAGCGAGCAGAGCCGCTGACGGTCAGCTATCCGGGCAGCCTCGCGCTGTGCATCCTCGATGCGATCTTTGCGACAGGGTCGCATCCGAAGGCGGTCGACAACGTCGTCGACAGATACATCGCCCGCCACCGCCGCGACGACGGGGCGAAGTCCCTGCGCTACTCGATCGCGGCTGCCGGCGGGGCAGACATCTGGGCGCGGTCAGAGATCCACAACCTCAAACCCGCGAGCACCCATTCCGGGGCGGTGCTCAAAGCCGAGGTAGTCGATCGCGCCACCCGCTTGATGGCCGATCACGGCATCGACACCGTCGACGACCTCCTCTCAGCCGTCGGCGACGAACCCTCGAGCGGACACGGGGCCAACGAGGTGGCCCGCCGCTGGCGGGATCTGCCCAGTCAGAGCTCGGGGACCTCGTGGCGGAACCTGCTCGTGCTCGCCGAGTCAACGCACTTCGAGATCGACAGGGGAGTGGTGAACTATGTCGCCGAAGTGGCCCCGCACTTCGGCGAGGTCGACAGTGAATATGCGCTCGGGACCATCGCGGCTGCCGCGGACCTCCTCGGAGTCGACGATCGAGTGGCCAAACGGATCGTCTGGCAGGTCTCTCACCGGCGGATCCTGTCGAAACGCACACAAGAAGACCTGTTTCTGCATCGACACGCGGCAGAATGGTCCGAGCCTTCCGACGCCGGAGCCGTCGACGGGTCTGCAGATGTGTTCGATGATGAGGATGAGTCGGAGGCGCTGGCAAGGGAGCGCGAAGCCGAATTCCATCTGGGGTCGGTGCGGTCGCTTCCAGAGCTGATGCCGGTGCCGCAGCCAGTGCCCGATGAGCGGGGCCCCGCCCCATTCTGAGTGGGGACTTCAGGACAGGCTCGGCGGCTCAGCTCTCCGAATTCCGCCGATACTGGGCTGCCAGCCGCACCGGCGCGTTCGGGGCGCCGAAGCCGAGATAGCCGGTGCGGCGTTCGACCATTTCGAAGAACACCGAGCCGATCGTCGATGTGTAGAAATGTAGGAACTCGCCGCGGTCGTCACGGTCATAGAGGATATTGTGCTCGCGCAGCCGGTCCAGCAGCTCCGGTGCGAGGTCGAAGCGTGCGGCCAGGTCCTCATAGTAGTTCTGCGGCACTGCCAGGAACTTCAAGCCTCGCGCGACCGCGGTCATTGCCGCAGTGAAGATGTCATCGCAGGCGATGGCCACATGCTCCGGGTAAGTCTCTCCGGGTGACCCGGCGCCTCGGCTCAGTGCGTTCGGGCTGTGATCGGGGGAGACGTTGAGCGGCATCCTCACCGCCCCGTCCGCACTCGACATCACTTGAGAGCGCACAAGACCGGATGGGCTCGGTACGTCTTGGGACGGCAGTGCGTTCAGCGCGAGCAGGGAGGTATAGAAGAGCACTGCTTCGTCGTAGTGATGGGCAGGCTGCGCGAGGTTGATGTGGTCGATCGTCGACTGTCGGTCGTCAGGGACGGTGCCGAATTCGCCGGTCCACTGCGGATCCTCACCGGTTCCATCACCGAAGAAGACCTCCGACCCGTCGGGCGCGTAGACCCCGCGCAGCACCTCTTCGTCATGAGCCTGCTCGCGGGGGACCTCGGTGGCCGAAAGCAGAAGCGCGCGTTCCATCGCGGCATCGGCTTCATCGACTGCGAAGCCGATGCCTCGCAGATGAGTCCCGGACGCAGCGGAATCGGCTGCTGGACTGGCAGATTCGGCAACCGGAACGGCGGGGTCGATCGCTGAATCGGTGGATTCGGTGACGACGATTCGAGCCTGGCCGCGCCGCCACAGCTGCACATGTGGTTTCGTGCGGTGGAAGCCGACGAATCGGAAACCGAGCTGATGGATCTGCCGGGTGAGTGCGCCCAGATCATCGGTGCTCAGCTCGACGTAGTCGATGCCTCGAGGCTCCGAGACCTGCGGCAGGGGATGCAGATCGAGCCGCACCCGATCGCTTCCAGCGCGCGCGGCAGACACATCGGCTTCGAGCCACCGCAGAGATCGCAGGCCGTCGAGAGCGGTGCGCTGGGTGTCGGCCTGACGGAAGGAATCGTTGAAGACCTCAAGCGACACCGGTCCGGCATAACCGGTCAGAGCGACGCGAGTGAGGAAGTCCGTGAGATCCCAGGCGCCTTCACCGGGGAACACGCGGTGGTGGCGGGACCAGCTGAGGACGTCCATCGATAGGGCCGGGGCGTCGGCGAGCTGGAGGAAGAAGATCTTCTCGCCCGGAATCTCGGCGATACGGGACAGATCCGTGCCGCGGGAGAGGATGTGGAAGCTGTCGAGGCAAGTGCCGATGCGCGGATGGTCGGCGGCTTTCACGAGATCCCAGGCGCGATCGTATTCGGAGACGAAGCGGCCCCAGGCCAAAGCTTCGTAGGCAACGTCCACGTCGTACTTCTCGGCCAGATCGCCGAGGCGGCGCAGCTGATCGACGACGACCTCATCATCGTCGATGGTCGCGGTGGCCACGTTCGAGCAAAGCAGGATCGTGCTCACGCCCATTCGCTTCATCAGCTGGAACTTCGCCTCGGCCCGGGCCAGGCTGGCGGCGAACTGTTCCTCATCGACGCCTTCGAAATCACGGAAGGGCTGATAGAGGTCAAGGCTCAGCCCGAGACCGGCAGCCAGCGCCGCCGTCGCCTCGGGGGAGTTGGGGGAGACGATGAGGTCCTGTTCGAAGATCTCGACCCCATCGAACCCTGCCGTCGCGGCAGCCTGCAGCTTCTCTTCGAGCGTGCCCGACAGGCACACCGTGGCAATCGAGGTTCTCATCGTGACCTTTCCTCATGGACGACATCGATCTCTTCCAGGCTCAGTCCCTTCGTCTCCTTCGCCGTCAGTGCAACAAGACCGACCACGATGCAGACACCCGCGGTGAAGGCGGCGACCGATACCCAATTCTCTCCTCCGGCACCGGCGACAGCGGAAGCGAGCACCGGAGCCAAGCCACCGGAGACCGCGAATCCGACCTGGGTGCCCAAGGCCAATCCTGTCACTCGTGCCGTCGTCGGGAACATCTCGGCGTAGAACGAGGGCCAGATCGAATTGGCCAGCGAATAAGCGCAGCCGGACATGATGGCGCCGAAGAGGAAGATGAGCAGCCAATTCCCGGCCGAGACCGCGCCCAGGTACGGGAACATCATGAGGCCCGACCCGACGGCGCCGGTGATGAAGACCGGTTTCCGGCCGAACCGGTCGGAGAGCAGTGCGGCAGCCGGAATCGCGAACAGAGCGACACCATTGGCGATGACCGAGACGAGGAGCATGGTCGACCGTTCGAGTCCGACGATCGACGTGGCGAACGACAGTGACCAGACGGTGAAGACCATGTTCACGGTGTTGACCATGGCGCATACGGCCACGCGGACGACCGCGGCCTTATGCCACCGGAAGACCTGCATGAGCGGCGGGTTGTCGGCGCGCGCCTCCTTGAACGCCGGCGGCTCGTCGAGTCCGCGACGGATGAGCCAGGCAGTGAGCACGACGATCGCCGAGAGCCAGAACGGTACGCGCCAACCCCAGCTGAACAGTGCATCGTCCGGCAGGAAGGCGGTGAAGGGAATGAAGACTGCCGTGGCGAGCAGGGTGCCGAACTGGGTGCCGTGCAGCGTCCAGCTCGTCGTCCACGACCGCTTCTCCTCGGCCGAATGCTCGAGGGAGACGGAGATCGCGCTCGCCTGTTCGCCCGAGGCCGACAGGCCCTGGATGATGCGGCAGAGCACGAGCAGGATAGGAGCGAGCATTCCGACCTGATCATAGGTCGGCAGGCAGCCGACGACGAAGGTCGAGATGCCCATCATGAACAAGGTGAGCATGAGGACGAACTTGCGACCGAAGCGGTCACCGAGTGGCCCCATGATGAGCGCGCCCAGCGGTCGCACGACATAGGCGACACCGACTGTGCCCATGGCCAGCAGAATGGCGATTCCCGGCGCGGTGGTCTCGGGGAAGAACAGAGTGTTGAGCACCAGTGCCGCCGCGGTTCCATAGACCGCGAAGTCGTAGTACTCCAGTGCAGAGCCCGTCCAACTCGACAGGGCCGCGCGCAGCGGTGTCTTCTTCGTGGGGCGAGCTTCCTCGATCGCGTTGCTCATGCTTCCTCGCATCTCTCACTCTCAGGGACATGGCGGCGGCCTCAGCGCTGTCGAGCGGTCATCAGGCCGACGTTTTATTGCCATAGTGTGGCAATCATTGTTACATTGTGGTTTACAGTGTGATTGAGATGACATAGCCTGTCAACGTGGAACGCAGGAAGTCTGCTTTCCGGACACATGACTTCTATGCCCACACTGCCCAGTACCACCGAACCGACACAGCAACGCAAGGAGGCGAAGCATGCCGCCCAAGGGCTCGAACTCGGTGACGAAGACCTTCGAGATGCTCGAACTCCTCGGAGACTCATCCGAGGGGGTCAGCGCCGCTCAGGCCGCCGAGACCACCGGCTACCCGTTCTCGACGGCCTACCGTCTCCTCGGCGGACTCGTCGAATCCGGCTATGCGAGCTTCGACGCACGCACGAAGATCTACTCCCTCGGGATGGAGGTCTTCCGTCTCGCACAGAAGGTGGCGCACCGACAGGGACTGTCCGGAGCGACGAAGGGCCTGTTGCAGGAACTGACGGCGTCGACCGGCGAATCGAGCATCCTCGCCGTGCGTCGCGGCAATGCGGCACTGACCGTGCTCACCGTCGACGGCCCGCAGTTCCGCACGACCACCGATCCGGGAGACGAATCTCCGCTGCATACCTCGGCGATCGGTCAGGCTCTGCTCGCCCACGATCCGCACGCCGACACCACGGTCGGTGCCCTCGAGCTGACCGCCCGCACCCCGAACTCGATCACCGACCCACAGAAGATGCTCAAGCGCCTCGAACAGATCCGCACCGATGGGTGGGCGGGACAGTCCGAAGAGAACGACATCGGCATGAACGCCCTGGCCGTGCCTGTCTTCGACCTCGACGGCACGCTGTTGGCCTCGCTCGCGCTCGCCGCACCGGTCTTCCGCCGCAGCCTCGACGCGCTCATCGGATTCGTCCCCCAACTGACTGAGACCGCGGCAGCCATCGCCGCCCGGTTCCCGAGGTGACCATGCCTGAGATCCTCGTCCTCAACGGCCCCAACCTCAACCTCCTCGGAGAACGCGAACCGGAGATCTACGGCCGCACCACCTTGGCCGATATCGAGGCCATGTGCGCCGACACCGCCGCCGAGGCGGGACTCGGCGTCCGCTGCATCCAGAGCAACCATGAGGGCGGGCTCATCGACGCCGTCCACGCCGCCCGGCACTCCACGGTCGGCGCGATCATCAACGCCGGAGCGTACACGCACACCTCCCTGGCCCTGCACGATGCGCTGAAATCCTACGACCACCCGATCATCGAGGTGCACCTGAGCAACCCGCATGCCCGGGAAGCCGTGCGCCACCACTCGTACCTCTCACCCGTGGCCGCAGCCGTCATCGCCGGAGCCGGCGCAATGGGCTACGTCCACGCGATCGAGATCCTCGTCGACCACCTCACGAACGCGAAAGCGAGACTATGACCTCATCCCTCCTCCTCGGCCTCATCGGCGACGGCATCTCCGCCTCCCGCACCCCGCGGATGCACGAGAACGAAGGCGCCGCGCACTCCATCCCCACGATCTACCGCACCATCGACATCGGCACACCCCGCCTCGCGGAGGTGGGACTCGAGGAGCTGCTCGCCGGCGCGGTCCGGCTCGGCTTCGACGGACTCAACATCACCCACCCGTTCAAACAGCAGGTCATCGGCCTCCTCGATGAGGTCGATCCGGTGGCCGCGCGCATCAATTCGGTCAACACCGTCGTCATCGACGGTGCCGGCCGGACGACCGGGTACAACACCGACGTCACCGGTTTCGCCGCCGGATTCCGTGCCGGATTGGACGGTGCCGCCACCGAGGCGGTCGTGCAGATCGGTGCGGGTGGAGCCGGCCGTGCGGTCGGGTTCGCCCTCGCCGAACTCGGGATCGGCGACCTCGTCATCGCCGACACCGATGTGCAGCGTGCCGACGGATTGGCCGCGGACATCGTCGCAGCGACCTCGGTCGGAACCCGGGCGAGAGCGATCGGACTCGATGAGCTGGGAGGGGCGGCCGCCTCGGCGCAGGGGATCGTCAACGCCACCCCGGTGGGGATGAAGGCGTACCCGGGAACCCCGGTCGACACCTCGGCATTCGGATCGGAGACCTGGGTGGCCGATGTCGTGTACTTCCCGCTCGAGACGCAGCTGCTCGCCGAAGCCAGGGCGAAGGGCTGCCGCACGCTCGACGGATCGGGGATGGCGGTCAATCAGGCCATCGACGCGTTCGAACTCTTCAGCGGACAGAAGGCGGACCCGCAGCGCATGCGCGAGACGTTCCTGTCCTTCGGCGCCTGACACGACGAGCCTGATTCGAGGCGCCTGACCCGCGGAGCCTGACCGGCTTCCGGCCAGGCGCGCACAGTCAGTCTTCGGAGGTGTCGCCGGCGGCTTCGGCTTTCTTCTGCTTGCGGTATTCCTTGAAGAAGCTGATGGCGAAGATGCCGACGATGAGGGCCAGGGTCAGCCACAGTGCGTATTTGTCGATGACCTCGAGGATGTCGACGGCGGCCTCGCCGAGCTGATAGCCCAGGAACGTCCAGATGAGAGTGAAGATGAGGCAGCCGAGGAGGTCGGCGACGAGGAACAGCGACAGGCGCATCCGGGTCCACCCGACGACGAGGTAGACGAGCGTGCCGGGGATTCCCGGGCAGCGCGAGATCAGCGTCATGAGGAACAGTGCCCAGTTCGGGATCTTCTTCAGCTGGTTGATGCGTTTGAGCTGGCGCTCGTTCTGCGCGAAGAGCCTCAGCACACCGTCGCCCCAGCGGCGCCCGGCCAGCCAGAACGCCCAATCGAGTTTGGCCATGCCGACGAAGCCCGCGACGATGACCAGCCACAGCGGGATCTCACCGACCCGGGCATAGGCGGCGGCCGCGACGATCGAGGTCTTCGCACCGTTGATGAACTCCTGGACGACCGGGGCATTGACGAGCATCCACGGTCGCAGCGGCATGAGGCCGAGGTAGATGAGAGGGACGCCGATGATGATGAACAGCAGCAGCTTGTCGAGGCCGGCAGCTTTGCCCTGCCAGGGTTTGATCGCCGCCCACGGATTCTCCTTGGCCTCCGCCTCGGGACCAGCAGCGGCATCGGAGCCGGCGGCCGGCTCGGTGGCGTCGGACGTCGTCGATGAGGAGTCTGCAGATACGGGCTCTGCCTCGTCGCGGTCCGCGCGATCGTCGCTCATCGGTGGGCTCCTGCGGGTCGTCGTGGCGGTCGGCGCTTACGGTATCACAGGCAACCGTTCACTCCACTTAAGAAGACTCTCATCGCCTCCGGCTCGACTTTGCCGCGGGCCTTGGGCAATGTGGACGGTATGGGTGGACGATCGAAGATCCTCGGCGGGGTTGTGGCCGGTCTCGTCGTCATGCTCGCACTGCTGACCGTGCTCATCGTGCGCAACACCACCCAATCAGAACCGCCGGATCTCAGCCCGGTGGAAGTCACCCCCGAACCGACGGAGACCTCCGAGCCGAAGAATTCCGAAGCCGATGCCGACAGCTCTGTCGAGGCAGACTCCAACGGCAGCGCATCTGATAGCAGCGCCGCCGACGGCCGCGCATCGGAGGGCAGCGAGTCCGGAGATGCGGACTCGAAGGACCCGCAGGAGATCGAGCACTCCTACGAACCGGTGCCGAACCCGCCTCGCGAAGTCCCCGGCGGCGGGGACGACGACGGCGACGACGGCGACGACGGCGATGACGGGGACGACGGCGATGACGGGGACGACGACGATGACGACTGAACGGCGCGTCGGGCTGACCGTTCAGAACCGCCTGACCATCACCGTCGCCGTGCTGTCCGTCCTCACTCTCTCCATCGTCGGCCTCATCCTCTACACCGTGGAGTCGAACAACGTCTCCGGCCGAATCACCGCCTCGATGTCCCAAGAGATCGACGAGATGCGAACGTTCTCCGAGAACGGGATCGATCCGCAGACAGGCAAACCGTTCACCTCCGTCGATGAGATCCTCAGCAACTTCCTCGCCCAGAACAGGCCGGACGAAGACGAGGTGCTCTTCTCCTTCCTCACTGACGGCAGGGTGCTCTACCAGGGTGAACCGAAGGACCTTCTCGGCAGTTCGAGCGCCTTCGAGGAAGCCGTGGCCGGGGCGGCGGAGAAAGGCGGGGAGATCCGCCTGACCGTCGGCGACGTCGAATACGAAGGCTTCGTCCTGCCCATCACCGGCACCGAGGCGGCAACGGGCACGAACACGGATACCCAGGCCGCGCCCACCGACCCGACAGACCGCACGGAGGGCATCAGCGAAGTGGCGGGCGGAGCGGCCGCGACGAATGGGGTCGGAGCCTTCGTCGTCGTCCACAACGTCACGGCCAGCCATGCCGACCTCGGACAGATCATGCAGATCTACGTCGTCGTCGCGCTCGCCGCCACCCTGCTCATCGCGGGTCTCTCCTCACTCCTGGCGCGGAGGCTGCTGTCTCCGGTGACCGAGCTGAGGCGGACCGCGCAGTCGATCTCCGGCGGTGATCTCAGCAGCCGCCTGGAGACGAAGGGCCACGACGACATCGCCGAACTCGGGCACACGTTCAACGACATGCTCGACCGTCTCGAAGCCGCCTTCGAAGCGCAGCGGCGGTTCCTTGACGATGTCGGGCACGAGCTGCGCACCCCGCTGACCATCCTCGGCGGTCACCTCGAGACGATGAATGCAGAGGACGTCGGTGACGTCGAGGAGACCCGGGCGATGCTGCTCGATGAGACGGATCGGATGGGCCGCCTCGTCGAAGAGCTGCTCCTGCTGGCCCGCGCCCGACGCCCTGACTTCGTGCGCTTCGCCGAGGTGGACCTCAGCGGGGTCGTGTCCGACTCCCTGGCGAAGGCCAAGGGGCTCGGGGACCGGGAATGGGGCCTCGAGGTGCCCGAATCGCTGAGCTTCCACGGGGACCGACAGCGCCTGACGCAGGCGCTCCTGCAGCTGGCGGCCAATGCCGTCGAGCACACCGAGGACGGCCAGGTGATCGTGTTCGGTGCCCGCGACGACGCCGAATCCGTGCACATCTGGGTCCGTGACGAAGGCCAAGGGGTGCCCGACGAGATCGCCGAGGACATCTTCGACCGCTTCTGCCGCGGCTCGACCGACGGGGCCGGCTTCGGGCTGGGGCTGTCGATCATCTCCGCCATCGCCGAGGCGCATGGCGGCAGAGTCGTTCTCGACCAGACCTCCATCGGTGCACAGTTCCGCATGATCCTGCCGAAAGGACACAAGTGAAGAGCATTCTCGTGATCGAGGACGAAGAGCGGATCTCCGCCTTCATCTCGAAGGGCCTGACCGCCGCCGGATTCAGCCCGCAGATCGCCGCCGACGGCTTCACCGGACGAGACCTGGCATTGACGGGCGACTTCACGCTCGTGATCCTCGACATCGGTCTGCCCGGTCTCGACGGCTTCAGCGTGCTGGGCCAGCTGCGCGAGCGGCGGCCCGAACTTCCCGTGCTCGTGCTCACCGCCCGGGACAACCCGGACGACACGATCTATGCCCTCGAGTCCGGGGCGGTCGACTATATGATCAAACCCTTCCGGTTCGCGGAGCTGCTGGCTCGGGTCCGTCTGCGGCTCAAGGAGAGCCCGCAGGGGCAGGAGGTCACGGAGCTCATCCGCGATGATGTGCGCATCGACCTGCTCAAACGGCAGGTGTGGGTCGATGACCGTCTCGTCGAACTCTCGGCCCGGGAGCTGTCGCTGGCCGAGATCCTGCTGCGCAACCGCGGCAACGTCCTCTCACGCGAACAGCTGCTCTCCCATGTGTGGGGATTCGACTTCGACCCCGGATCGAACGTCGTCGACGTCTATATCGGGTACCTGCGCAAGAAGCTCGGCTCTGATTTCGTCACCACCGTGCGCGGCTTCGGATACCGCGTGGACTGAACCTAAGATCTTTCTCATCCGCGTCTTAATTTCATCTTAATCACAGCCGACAAGCTGAGATGTATGAGAAGACGATTGAGAGTCGCACTGTTCTCCCACGACTCGCTGGGACTGGGCCACATCCGCCGCAACCGGGCTCTGGCCTTCGCGCTCGCCCGGGACCTGCCGGCACTGACCGGCCGAGAGGTCTCCGGCCTGCTCATCGCCAGCAGCCCCGAGGCCGCGCGATTCGACCTGCCCGATGGCTGGGACTGGGTCATCCTGCCCGGAGTCACTCCCGCACCCGGCGGCTATGTCCCACGGGCGCTCGCCTCCTCGATGCAGGGTCTGCGGGCGCTGCGGGCGGCGGCGGTCTCCGCGATCCTCGACCAGCAGAGACCCGAGCTGTTCATCGTCGACCGGCATCCGTTCGGCATCGGCGGCGAACTCGCCGCGGCCATCGACCAGGTCCGCGGCCACGGCGGCCGTACGGTCCTCGGTCTGCGCGAAGTCCTTGACACCCCGTCGGTCATCGACGCCGAATGGGAGAAGGTCGGAGGACCTGCACGCGTGGCCGATGCCTTCGATGAAGTCTGGATCTACGGTGACCCGGACGTCTACGATCCCCGGTCCACCGGCGAAGTTCCCGCGACCTTGGCGGCCAGGGCCGTCACCACCGGCTACCTGTCCCAGGACCGTCCCGACGACGGCTGTGCCCTTCCTGAGGGAGTCGAGGCGGCGCGCGTCGGGTCGGCCGGGACCGAGTCTCCAGGGGTCGGATCCCAGCGTTTCGTCCTCACCTGCCTCGGCGGGGGATCCGACGGCGGCAGCCTCGCCTCCATCGCCGTCGACGCACAACCGCCCGATGGTCACCGTCACCTCATCGTCACCGGTCCGCAGATGGACACCGAGGAGTTCGACCGACTGCGTGCGCGCGCCGGTGCGACCACCACCGTCATCCGCCACCACAAAGACATCCCCGGACTCGTCGCCTCCGCCGAGGCGGTCGTGTGCATGGGCGGGTACAACACTCTGGCCGAACTGATGGCCACCGACACTCCGGCACTCGTCGTCCCACGCAAGGGACACCGGGCCGAGCAGCCCAGACGGGCATTCGCCCTCGCCGCTGCCGGCGCGGTCGATGCCCACACGATCGACAGCCTCGACGCCGAGGTGCTCAGCGAATGGTTCGCCGACCGAGTCGGACGTCCCACCGATCGTTCCCATATCGACCTCACGGGTCTGACCACCGTGCCGCGCCTGGCGGCCGGACTCATCGCCGATGCCCGCGCCGAGGCGCCGGCCTTTGTCCCCGAAGCCGCACCGACAGCGGCGCACCGACCGACCGCGCCTCGCGGCACAGCCTCATCCGCCCGTCTGCCCATCACCTTGGAGGAGACCAGCCATGCTGTCTGAACAGACACACACCATTTCGACGCCGGCAGCGGCGTCAACACCGCAGGCACGACAGTCCGGCCGCCGTGCCTATGTACTCAAGATGTACCCGCGGTTCTCCGAGACCTTCATCGTCTCCGAGATCCTCGCCCGCGAAGCCGCCGGAGAAGACCTCGTGATCTTCTCCCTGCGCCCGAGCACGGACACCCGCTTCCACCCCGAACTCGCCCGCGTCCGCGCCGAGGTCATCCACATCGATCGGCCCTCGAGCGCCCGCAGCTTCTGGCGGACCTTCGCCGAGGCCGCAGCGGAACCGCGCGTGGCCGCGGCAGTGCCGGGCCACCTCGGCGAGCTCATGGAACTGAGCCACGATGATGTGATCCAAGCGCTCACCCTCGCCCGGTTGGCACTCGACCACGAAGTGACGCACCTGCACGCGCACTTCGCGTCGGTGGCGACGACGGTGGCCCGGGCCGCCTCGGCGCTGACGGGGATCCCGTACTCCTTCACCACGCATGCGAAGGACATCTTCCACGAGGATGTCGTGCTCACCGACCTCGCCCGCAAGACCGCGGACGCCGACCATGTGATCGCGATCAGCGAATTCAATCGCCGCTACCTGTCCACGGTGCTCGGGCCCGAGCTGGCCGACCGGATCGTCGTCGTGCGCAACGGCCTCGAACTCGACCGCTTCCCGTACCGGCCCAGGCAGGGAGCAACGGGCGAGGTTCCCTCGCTGCTGGCTGTCGGCCGCCTCGTCGAGAAGAAGGGGTTCACCCACCTCCTCGACGCGCTCGCCGGCCTCCGGGACGAGGGAACGAGCTGCTGCCTCGATCTCGTGGGCACGGGCCCCTTGGAGGAGGAGCTGCGCGCGCAGTCCCGCACGCTCGGGCTCGATGAGCTCGTGACGTTCCACGGAGCGCTCACCCAGGCAGAGGTCCGTGACATGCTCACCGACCACGACATCCTCGTCTCCCCATTCGTCATCGGCTCCGACGGCAACGCCGACGGCCTGCCCACAGTGCTGCTGGAGGGCATGGCCACCGGAATTCCCTGCATCGCCGGCACCGTCACCGCAGTGCCCGAGGTCATCGACCACGGTCGCACCGGGTGGCTTGTCGACGGCACCGATGAGCAGAACATCGCCTCCACCATCGCCGAGGTGGTCGCCGCCCTGCGTACGGGCCCCGCCGGAATCCGTGCCGTCACCGATGCCGCCCGTGACCGCGTGAGCCGCCTGCACGACTCGACCGTCCAGGCCGGTCGGCTCGGACGTCTCGCGGCCGCGGCCGCCGATCGTGCGGCCGACCGCTTCGACGATCGGGCCGGTGCGGCGGTCGCAGCGAGCGAGGTCGCGGCCGCTCCGACCACGGCCGCGACCACCGAGTTTGAGTCCGTTCGTGAAATGGAGTCAGTGTCATGAGAATCGCCTATGTCCTGCTCGACTCAGGCATCGGGGTCTTCGGCACGAAGGGGGCCAGCGTCCATGTCCAGGAGGTCGTGCGCACCTTCCGAGCACTCGGTCACGAGGTCAGCGTCTTCTGCACTCGCACCGATGACGACGTGCCCGCCGACCTCGCCGATCTCGACGTCACCCGACTCGAGGTGCCGTGCGGCCTCGACCGCTCCCAGCGTGAGATCGCCCTGCTGCGGCTGTCCGATATGCTCGCCGACATGGTCACGGACACGGTGGCCGCCTCGGGGCAGGGTTTCGACCTCGTCTACGAACGGTATTCCCTGTTCTCCACCGCAGGGGCTCGGATCAGTCAGCGCCTCGACGTGCCCCTGATCATGGAGGTCAATGCGCCTCTGCTCGACGAGCAGCGCACCCACCGCGGACTCGTCCATACCGAACATGCCGCCCGCGCCACCGCGGCCAGCTTCGCCGGAGCCGAACGCATCGTATGCGTGAGCGAACTCGTCGCGGACTGGGTCCGCCGAGACTATCCCGGCCTCGACGATGTCAGCGTCGTCCCGAACGGAGTGAACACGGAACGGATCACCCCTGCGGAAGGTCACGACCGCCTCGGCGATGGGATCCGTCAGGAACACGGTCCGGTGCGGATCGGGTTCGTCGGCACGCTCAAACCCTGGCACGGCACGGATCGGCTCCTTGCCGCCTGCGCTGGTCTGGTCGGGGACTTCCGCGTCGACATCGTCGGCCACGGCCCCGAAGCCGAGGCGCTCGAGAACCAGGTGCGCAGGCTCGGGTTGGGAGGACGAGTGCGCTTCCACGGTGCGCTGGCGCCGGAAGCGGTGCCTCAGGCTCTGCGCGAATTCGACATCGCGGTCGCCCCGTACCCAGCAGGCGAGAACTACTTCTCACCGCTCAAGGTCTACGAATATCTGGCGGCGGGCCTGCCCGTCGTCGCATCGGCGGTCGGCGCGATCCCCGGCGTGCTCGCAGACACCGGGGCCGCGATCCTCACCGACCCGGCCGACACCGCGGACCTCACCGACGCGCTGCAGAGACTCATCGACGATGCCGAACTGCGTGCGACGATGGGGCAGCGCGCTCGGGAAGAGGCTTTGACCAGCCATTCCTGGACTCGCCGGTGCCAACAGATCCTCGCGCCGGTCGGGTCGAGACCCAGAACCCCGGCGGTGATCTCATGACGGGGAAGAAGCTGACCGCGTCGGCGCTGCGGCGGACCCTGCGGATCATCCGCCCGCACCTGCGCCGGCACACGTGGCTGATCATCGGCGGAATGGCCGCCCTGCTGGCCGACGTCGTCTTCCGCATCCTCGAACCATGGCCGATCAAGATCGCCGTGGACGCCGTCACCGCGGCTCTGGGCGCCCAGATCGCACCGACGTTCGGACTCGACGCCGGAGTCGGCACCACGCTCGCGGTCGTGGCCATCGGACTGGCCGTCATCGTCGGCGGACGGGCCGCGGCGAACTACGCGTCGACGATCTGCTTCGCCCTCGTCGGCGCCCGCGTGGCCACCCAGCTGCGCTCACGCGTGTTCGACCATGTTCAGTCCCTGTCGCTGCGCTACCACTCGAAGGCGTCGATCGGAGATACCTCACAGCGACTCGTCGGTGACATCGGGCGGCTGCAGGAGGTCGCCGTCACCGCAGGCCTGCCGCTGGTCGGCAATGTCATCACCCTCGCCGTCCTCCTCGTCGTCATGGTCGTCCTCGACCCGGTTCTCAGCGCGATCGTGCTCGCCACCGCCGCGGTGTACGGACTGCTGTCGAAGGTGGCGACCCCGAAGATCACGAAGGCCTCCCGATCCACCCGCAAGGGCGAGGGCCGTCTGGTCGGATCCGCCGCCGAGGCGCTCGGAGCCATCCGCGTCGTCCAGGCCTACGGACTCGAGAAGACCGTGGCCCGCGACTTCGCCGACGGCAACGAACGCGCCCTCAAGGCGGGGGTGCGAGCACGCCGTCTGGCCGCCGGACTCGAACGCTCCACCGACGTCCTCGTCGGCATCTCGCAGGCCCTTGTGCTCGCCTTCGGCGGGTGGCAGGTCCTGCGCGGGGCGATGTCCCCGGGCGACCTCGTCCTCTTCCTCCTCTACCTCAAGATCGCGATGAAACCGCTGCGGGACATGGCCAAGTACACCGGCCGGATCGCCCGCGCGGCCGCCTCGGGGGAGCGGATCGCCGACCTCCTCGACGAACCCGTCGAGATCGCCGACGCACCCGATGCCGTGACCATGGGTCCGGTCTGCGGTGACGTCGTCTTCAACCAGGTCACCTCGACCGACGGGCACGGGCGGCCGCTGTTCGACGAACTCGATCTGCTCATTCCGGCCGGTCAGAAGGTCGGCATCCTCGGTGCATCCGGGGCCGGCAAGTCGACCCTGATGAGCTACCTTCTGCGACTGTCGCAGCCGGACTCCGGGTCGATCTACCTCGACGGCTACGACACCCACAACGTCACTCGCGCCTCCCTGCGGCAGAACGTGTCCGTCCTCCTCCAGGAGTCCGTGCTCTTCGCCGCGAGCGTGCGCGAGAACATCCGCTACGGCCGGCTCGACGCCACCGACGCCGAGGTGGTCGCCGCCGCCCGCGCGGCGCGAGCCGATGAGTTCATCCGCTCCCTCCCCGACGGCTACGACACCGAACTCGGCAACCGCGGAGACACGCTCTCGGGAGGGCAACGGCAGCGGCTGGCCATCGCCCGGGCGCTGGTCCGCGACGCCCCGGTCGTCGTCTTCGACGAAGCGACGACGGGCCTCGACCCGCAGACCCGCGCCGAGGTGGCCGACTCCGTGTCCGCGTTGACACAGGGGCGCACGAGCATCGTCATCAGCCACGACGTGGCGATGATCCGCGGACTCGACCGCGTGGTGTGGCTCGAGGACGGACAGATCGTCGAAGACGGGGCACCGAGCGAGCTGGCCGCGGTCGCGGACTCACGCTTCGCCCGATGGATCCGCTCGCAGGCGGACGAATCCGGCAGCGTGCCGAGCCGACCGGTGGAGGCGACGCCGGCTCCGACCGTGCTGCAGGCGGAAGCAGACCCGCGTCCACCCGTGCTGCCAGCGGGTGCAGGGCCTCGCCCGACAGTGCCGCCCACCGTCGGCAGCTCACCACGCTATGCAGGAGCCTCATCATGACCGCATCGATTACCGATCCAGTGAACGACCTCGCGGGCTCGAGATTCGCGATGCTGCCCTATATCGATGAGCTGCGATCGGCGGAGGGCCTCTCCCACCGCCTCGGCTTTGCGGTCCGGCCCCGCCGGATCCGCGTCAAACCGGGGCAGAGCGCCATCGTCGCGTGGCAGCGGGACGAGCCCGGCCACCTCGGCGAGTTCGCGGACTGGGGATTCACTGCGGTGATGACGAGCCCGGACAAACTCGCCAATGCGCGGCGACGAGCTGCCCGGCACGGGCAGGACCTGACCGTCCACGAGGCGGCCGATCCACGGTCGGCCGGTGCAACCGGTGCCGTCCTAGTCAGCGGTGGAGTCCTGGCCGACCCGAGGATCGGGAAGCATGTGGCGCGGACGCTCGACCACCTCGGCGGGGATCTGGAGATCATCGGATACAACCCCGCCCGGCGGCTGCTGCTCAAGCACACCCCGATCGATGGGCTGCCGGAGATCGTGCGGATCGCTGGCGATTCCCAGCTCCACCTCGTCGAGGCGGGGCAGCGGTGGCAGCGGGCGGACCTTCCGAGTCTGCCGGTCGAGTTCGTCGGCGGACGTGACACGGCCACGCGTTCGCCGTGGTGGGGGACCGGTGACCTGCGCGATCGCCCGGATCCGAACATCGCCGAGGAGGTCGGCGTGATCATCGCCGAACTGCACAGAAGCGCTGTGGCAGGCGAGGACGGACGTGCGATCGGCTCTCCGCTCGACCAGCTCGAGACCGTCGGTCGGTCACTGGTCCGGCTGCTCCCGGAACGAGAGACGGTCTTTGCCGAGCTGTTGGCTGAGTTGAGCCGCCGCCTCGGGCCGAGTCGGGAACTGCGGGAGATCCACGGAGATCTCAGCCCTGACCAGGTGCTTCTGGCGAATTCCGAGTGTCGGATCATCGACCTCGACCGAACCGGGTATGGGCCGGTCGGGGTGGACCTGGGCCGGTGGATCGCTGCCTGTCGTGTCGACCCAGTGCAGAACGGACTCGAACGGCCGTTCCTCGACGGCTACCGATCCGCGGGCGGCGAAGTGGTCGACCCAGGTGCCTGGACGGCGTGGGCGATGCTCGTGGCCGCACTCGAGCCCTGGCGCAGCTGCTCCGCGCCTTGGAGAGACGAGACCAAGAGGATCGTCGACCTCGCACGTACCGCCCTGGACGAGAAAGTCCCGACAACGCAGGTCGCATCATGACCGCGACGAATCTGGGGGCGGTGAAGCAGACCGGTAGGAAGCAGGGTGAGACGATGTTGGGCCAGATGCAGCGGGTCGCGACAGGGGCGCCGACTCTGTACATTCCCGATGCCGTCACGATCGACGGACAGGACTGGACCGTGCGCCGAGCCTGGCCCGCAGGAGACGGTCGAATCGCTTGGGAGGCGACGCTTCCCGACCACGGGATCCGAGTCGGCTACCTCGATGCATACGGCGTGAAGGTCCTCGCCGCGGATCGAGATCCGAAGCTGCCGGGACTCGCCAGGCTGCTCGATAGCGGCGGCCGCCTGGTCTCTCACCGGCCGGGCAAGCGCGCCGTCGTCCGCCTGCCCGACGGCAGCTTCGCCAAATGTGTCCGCGACGGAAAGGCGTCCGACGTCCTCGCAGGACAGCGCAGGGCCGCTGGATTCCTTCCCGGTTTTACCCTCCCGCAGGTCCTCCGGTCCGATTCTTCGACCGTTGTGCTCGGTGTGGTGCCCGGGGTCGAACTCCACGAGCCTGCCGAGCTCGGCGCGGATTGGTCACGCGCCTGGGCCGAATCCCTCGACGCCTGGGCTCAGGCAGGGGCGCACCTGTCGCCGGCGGCGTCCTCGTCGTCGATGCCGATCCATGATGCTGCCGCCGAGGTCGAGGTTCTCCATACCTGGCGTGAACGCGCTCGCCCCATGCTCGAATCCGCGGAGAGTGCGCAGGCGCAGACTCCGCACCAGGCGCAGACACGGCTCCAGACACAAACGCAGACTCTGAACCAGACGGAAACGGTGCTCTTCGGTGTGGACGAACTCATCGCAGAGGTCACGGCCGAACTCGACGACGGGGCCGCCTCGGCGAGGGAACGATCGATCGGGCTCATCCACCGGGATCTGCACGACAAGCAGATCATGTGGGATCCGATCGCCGGGCCGGGACTGCTCGACGTCGACACGGCGTGCCTGGGCGAACGCGCACTCGATCTCGGCAACCTCCGCGCACATGCCCGGTGGCGCACCATGCAGGGACTGTGGACCCCCGCCGAGGCGGCCGTGGTCATCGACGAGATCACAAGAGCCGCCTCGGCGGCGGAGACCGACCCGGTCAGGGTGAACGTCTACGAACGGGCCACCCTCATCCGGCTCGCCTGCGTCTACGCATTCCGGCCAGCCTGGCGCGATCGCACGGGGGCGCTGCTCGATGCCGTCGCAGCGAGCCGGTCCGAGTCAGTGGGCAGGCAGGCGTCGACACGCTGATCTGGGCGCATGTTGGTGCGTGACCGGGACAGGTGGGTGCTGCCGGCGAATCCCCGTGCCGTGCGAAGGATGTCACGGTATTCGCAGATCGTCGGGATCGTCTGCGTGATCATCGGCGGATGGGCACTGCTCTGCGGCCTCGGCTTCCTGCTGTTCGGAGGCTTCATCTTCGACGCGATCCCCACGGCTGATTCTGGCAGCAAAGCCATCGCAAGGTGGGGGATCGGCGGCGGAATCACTGTGTGCGGAGTCGTTTTCACGATTGTCGCCGTCGTCATTCTCCGTCGGGTACGATCCCTGCGGAAGGCACCGCAGCAGCCGGTGCTCACCGTCGATGTGCACGGAGTCTCGGTGGTCGGAATGGGCTCGGTGCCCTACGCGGATCTGGTCTCGATCCACGCTCGCATCGGGCCCCGGCCGATCCAATGGTCGACGACCATGGCCAAGACCGCAGGCAATGAGCTGGCGGCCACGCGGGTCGGCAGATCGCGGACCATCCACGAATTCGTCATCCATCGGCGCAGCGGACCGGACATCCGCGGCGACCTTTCGATGCGCACAAGCCCCGCGAGCTTCTCGCAGTTCGTCGATCAGCTGCGGGGGCTCCTCGCACCGTATTCGATCCCCGTCGAACTTCACCGCTGAGTGCGGCGGCACCTCATTCGGCGGTGCTGCGGCGGGCGTCTCCCCAGATGTCGACGCCGGAATCGACGGCGAACTCGTCGATCGCCTTCAGCTCATCGTCACCCAAGGGTGCCGCGTCGAGGGCTGCCACATTGTGTTCGAGCTGTTCGACGCGGCTGGCCCCGATGACCAGCGAGGACACTCGTTCGTCGCGCAGCGCCCAGGCCAGGGCCATCTGTGCCAGGGACTGTCCACGGGCGGCGGCGATGTCGTCCAGAGACTTGATCCGGGAGAGGTTGTCTGTGCTGAGGAACCCGTCCTTGAATGACGGCTTCGCTTTGCCGGCGCGCGAATCGTCAGGAACTCCGCCGAGGTACTTATCCGTGAGGAGGCCTTGGGCGAGCGGGGAGAAGCAGATGACGCCGAGTCCCTCCTCGTCCGTGGTCGCGAGCAGTCCGTCGTCTTCGATCCAGCGGTTGATCATCGAGTACGACGGCTGGTGGATGAGCAGGGGAGTGCCCAGGTCGCGAGCGATCTGCGAAGCCCGGGCAGTATCGGCAGCCGAGTAGGAGGAGATGCCGGCGTAGAGGGCACGACCCGACCGCACTGCGGTATCGAGTGCGCCGATGGTCTCTTCGAGAGGCGTCGATGCATCGGGGCGGTGGGAGTAGAAGATGTCGACATAGTCGAGGCCCAACCGGCGCAGAGATGCATCGAGGCTGGCCAGCAGGTATTTGCGGCTGCCTCCGGGACCTCCATAGGGGCCCGGGTGCATGTTCCAGCCGGCCTTCGTCGAGATGATGAGCTCATCGCGGTAAGGGTGGAGATCCTCGCGCAGCAGTCGGCCGAAGTTCGTCTCCGCCGAACCCGGAGGAGGGCCGTAGTTGTTCGCCAGGTCGAAGTGTGTGATGCCCATGTCGAAGGCACGTCGGACGATGTCGCGTTGGTTCTGGAAGGCGACGTCATCGCCGAAGTTGTGCCACAGTCCCAGCGACAGGGCGGGAAGGACGAGCCCGGACCGGCCGACCGGGCGGAAGGTCATCGAGTCGTAGCGGTTCTCGGCGGCTTGGTACACACGTCCTCCTGGGTTGCCGGAATGTCTGTGCTCTCAGCCTAATATGCGTGGACGCAGCCAGTGAGCCGCCGCGGCGCGATCCGGCAGTGTCCGGATGGCCGCCGGCGGTAGGGTCAGTCCCGTCCCGCCAGCGTGCACACACATGCGCGGTTGCCGTCAGCATCGGCGAGGACGGTGAAAGACGGCGCTTGGGATTCGTCGACGATCGTGCCTCCGGCCTCGACCGCGGCCTTGATCCGAACTGGTGCGACCGCCGCCGGCACGGAGACGTCGACGTGCAGACGCTGGTGCGGAACCTCGTGCTCTTCGCAGTCCTGGAACCACAGCAGCGGCATCTGACCGGCGGGATCGATGACGTCGGGGCCGGAGACGTTGCTCGCGTCCCCGGTCAGGAGCGCCGCCCAGAACGGGGCGATGGCTTCCTGATGTGCGGTGTCGAGGCCGAGCTCGAGCAGCGCAGGGACGCTCGGATCCGCCTTCACTCCCGCCGAGGCGGCCGCCTCGCTGATCTGACCGGCGAGGTTGAGATCGCGTTCGGTCACGGCACCGGTGTCGTGGCTGGTCAGTCTGATATCGACGTGTGGGAACGTCAGGGTCACATCGGGATGGTGGCCAGCCGCCTCGGCGAGGTTGCCGATCTCGGTGACGAGATCGAGCCCGGTCGCGAAATCGCCGGTGAGGAACCGGGCACCGATGCAGTCCGGCAGGCCCTGCCAGTCGCCGAGTCCTTCGGAGTCGAGTGCTGCGAGCAGATTCTGTCCGGTATATGCAGTCATGGCTTCATGCTAGGGACTCACCGGTCCCGCGTGAACCCCCCTGTGCGTCCGCCGCCAAAAGCATCCCTCGGGCTGAACGTGCGTCGATCAAGCGGGGGCGCGTAAATCGCGTCGTCGACGACGACATATCCGCGCCAAGCCTTGAGTGAGCGGATGCCGCGACGCAAAATAGACCACTGGTCTTGATTTAGTGGTGTGTCCTATGCCTCAATAGTGTCGTGACGAAATTCCACGCCATCCGCGACCAGCTCCTCGACCGCCTCGAGGGCATGGCCGCCGGTGAGCAGTTCCCTCCGGAACGACAGCTCGCCGAGACCCTCGGCATCTCGCGGATGACCCTGCGCCGCGCCATCGACGAACTCGTCGCCAAAGGCATGGTGCGCAGGCGTCACGGCACCGGCGTCTTCGCCCTCGGGCCGAAGCTCGATCAGCCGTTGGCCGCGAGTTCCTTCACCGAGGATATGCTCGCCCGCGGAATGCGGCCCGGGTCCCATATCCTCAGCTTCGACACCGCCGAGGCGGGCGCGCACATCGCCCGCCGCCTCCACATCGCCGAAGACGACGAAGTGATCGCGATCCTGCGCCTGCGCCTGGCTGATGACGAACCGATCGCCCTCGAGGAACTCCACGTCCCCTCCGCCCTCGTCCCGGGGCTGAGCGCCGATGACCTCGAGAACCAGTCCTTCTACGAGCTGCTGCGCCGCAACTTCGGCATCAGCCTCAATCACAGCATGCAGACGATCGAACCGACCCTTCTCGACGCTGGCGAAGCCCAGCACCTCGGGGTCGAAGAGCTCTCACCTGCGCTGCTGTTCGAACGCATCTCCCGCGGCGCCGATGACCGGCCCTTCGAATTCGTCCGCTCCGTCTACCGCGGCGACCGGTACAAGGTCCGCACCGAGCTGACCGTCCCCGCCCACACAGGAGGAGAGCAGCCATGATCATCGCCGGACTCATGACCGGAACCTCCGCCGATGGCCTCGACCTCGTCATCGCCGAGTTCATGCCCGACCCCACCGTCGGCTCCGACCTCGTCGGCGCGGATCCCACCACCCTGACCGTGCGGATCCTCGCCGAACGCGAAACCCCGTTCGACGACCAGCTCGCCGCCGACATCCTCCGCCTCCTCGAACCGGCAGACCTTCCGCTGTCCCTGGTCAGCAGCGTCGACGCCCGCCTCGGCCGTTTCTGCGCCGAGGCTCTGTCGGAACTCTGCACCGACCATGACCTCTCACCCGACCTCGTCGTCAGCCACGGACAGACGGTTCGTCACGACATCACCGACGGCCTCGCCACCTCGACCCTCCAGCTCGGGCAGCCGGCCTTCATCGCCGAACGACTCGGAGTCCCTGTGCTCTCCGATGTTCGGTCCCGCGATGTCGCCGCCGGAGGGCAGGGCGCCCCACTCGTCGGCCTGCTCGATTCTCTTCTGCTCTCCGACGTCGAGACTCCGACCGCGGTGCTCAACCTCGGCGGAATCGCGAACATCACCGTCATCGCTCCCGGTGAGGCCCCCATAGCCTTCGACACAGGCCCGGCCAACGCCCTCATCGACATCCTCGCCCGCCGCATCACCGACGGCCGGCAGAGCTATGACCGTGACGGCGCACTCGCCGCGGCAGGCACTGTCGACGAGGACCTGCTCACCGCGCTCCTGACCGAACCCTTCTACGGCCGCCCGGCTCCGAAATCGACGGGCAAGGAACTCTTCCACGCCGCCTACCTCGACTCATTCCTCGAAACCCACCCCCACCTCGGCGAGCATGATCAGATCGCCACGGTCACGGCGCTGACCGCTCGCACCATCGCCGAGGCGGCACGAGACCACGATGTCACCACCGTCATCGCCTCGGGAGGTGGGACGAGGAATCCGGAACTCATGCGCCGCCTCGACGAGGAACTGGGTGAAGGTGTGACCCTCACTAGCACGGATGAGGCCTTCGGCCTGCCCGAAGGCAGCAAGGAAGCGCTGCTCATGGCGCTTCTCGGATGGCTGAGCTGGCACGGACTCGACGGCACCGCGCCGAGCCTGACCGGGGCGACCGGGCCGCGCATCGCGGGCCGGTTCACACCCGGTGACGGGCCGCTGCATCTGTCCGAGCCCCTCCACCGGCGACCCACCCGACTGAGGCTGAGCGACTGACCCGCGGCCGTCACCGGCACCGCCCGTACGGCCCCACTGACAACCCGACCACAACTCCACAACTGACCCCGACACACTCCACACCCCCGACAAGGAGAGACCAATGCAGATCATCGACCTCCTGGTGATCGTCGCCTATCTCGTCGCAACGGCGTGGCTGGGACTGGCGCTGAGCGGAAAGCAGAGCAGCCTCAAGGGCTACTTCCTCGGCGGGCGCGACCTGCCGTGGTGGGCCGTCTGCCTGTCCGTCGTCGCCACCGAGACGAGCGCGCTCACCGTCATCGGCATCCCCGTCATGAGCTACCTCGGCGACCTCAACTACCTGCAGCTGGGACTCGGCTACATCCTCGGCCGCGTCATCGTCGCCTACTTCATGCTGCCGCGCTACTACGACGGCGAGATGATCACCGCCTACGCCTACCTCGGCAAACGCTTTGGCCAGTCGACGCAGACCACGGCCGGCGTGACCTTCCTCTTCACCCGCCTGCTCGCTGACGGCATCCGCGTGCTCGCCGCGGCCATCCCGCTCAAGGTCATCCTCGACGGGCTCGGCATCCACACGAACTACTTTGTCATCATCGTCGTCCTCTCCCTGGTCACGATCGTGTACACGTTCATCGGCGGCATCAAGGCCGTGGTCTGGGTCGATGTGGCGCAGATGATCCTCTACGTCCTCGGCGGGATCCTGGCGATCATCATCATCTCCGCATCGATCGGCGGCGGATGGTTCGCCGAGGCGGTCGAAGCCGGAAAGGCGAACATCTTCGTCTTCGAAGGCAACCCGATCTCCGCAGACACTTCGTTCATTCCATCGGTGCTCGGCGGTGCCGTGTTCGCCATGGCCTCGCACGGCTCCGATCAGCTCATCGTCCAGCGTCTGCTGTCGTGCCGGTCGAAGATCGAGGCGCAGAAGGCCCTCATCACCTCGGGCTTCGTCGTGGTCGTCCAGTTCGCGATCTTCCTCCTCGTCGGCCTGGCACTGTGGGCGTACTACGATCACGCGCTGCCGGCGGACCTCGGTCTGACCCGCGACGACGAGATCTTCCCGCTGTTCATCATCGAAGGCCTGCCCACGGGAATCTCCGGACTGCTGCTGGCCGGCATCCTCGCCGCCGCGATGTCGACGCTGTCCTCGTCGCTGTCGGCCCTGTCGTCGTCGACGGTCAACGACGTGTTCGCGAAGCTCAAGCGCACCCCGATGACCGACGAACAGGGATTCAAGGTCGGCCGCTGGGCGACGATCGGCTGGGGCATCGCGTTCATCCTGCCTGCCACGGTCTTCGAATCCGACTCCGGCAACATCGTCATCGTTGCCCTCGGCATCGCCGGCATCACGTACGGCGGTCTGCTCGGTGCCTTCGTCTTCGGCATCGTCAACAAACGGGCCCGAGCCGTCGATGCGAACATCGCGTTCGCCCTGGCCGTGGCCGTCAACGCGTTCTTCTTCGTCATGGAGAAGTACGTCACCGGTGAGGTGTGGGTCGCGTGGCAGTGGTACCCGCTGCTCGGTGTCATCGTCACCTTCATCGTCGGCGGCCTGCTCGGTCTGCGCCACAAGACCAAGGTCGAAGAACCCACCATCGCCGAGGCGGAAGGAAGCACCCGTCCATGACCTCCTCCCAGCCGGGCTCAGCCCGCCCGTCCCCGCCGTCGGAATCGACGCCGGCGAAGTCGACCGGACGTCCCCTGTCACCGACGGAGCAGCGCAATCCGGCGAGCTCCGGCCTCGACGACCTCGACACCCTCGGGGTGCTGCGAGTCCTCAACGCCGAAGACCACGCGGTCATCGATGCGGTCGCCGCTGCCCTGCCGCAGCTGGCCGAACTCGTCGACATTGCCGCTGACCGCATGCGCCGAGGCGGTCGTGTCCACTACTTCGGCGCGGGCACCTCGGGACGGTTGGGAGTCCTCGACGCGAGCGAACTCCTGCCGACGTTCAACCTCGAGCCGGGCCGGGTCATCGGACACATCGCTGGTGGTCAGGCGGCCCTGGTCAACGCCGTCGAGAACGCCGAGGATTCCGGTGCCGACGGATCCGCGGCCGGTGCGGAGCTCGGGCCAGACGATGTGGCCATCGGCATTGCCGCGAGCGGGTCGACCCCCTACGTCGGCGGGGCGCTCGACGCGGCACGGGCGAACGGTGCCCACACGGTGCTCATCTCGAACAACCCGCACGCCTCCCTGGCCGCGAAAGCCGATGTTCATATCGTGCTCGACACCGGTCCCGAGGTGATCACCGGCTCCACGCGCCTCAAGGCAGGCACCGCGCAGAAGCTCACCCTCAACGGGTTCTCGACCGCGCTCATGGTCGCCCTCGGCCGCACCTGGGACAACCTCATGGTCTCGGTCGTCGCGACGAACGCGAAGCTGCGCGAACGCACCGTGCGCATCCTCCGCGAAGCCGCCGACCTGGGCGATGCCGACGCGCGGACCCTGCTCGAGCGCTGCGACGGCGATCTCAAGACCGCCATCGTCGTCTCCTTCACCGAGGCGGCCCCCTCCCTGGCAGCGTCGACCCTGGAGACCCATGACGGTTCGGTCAGGGCAGCGATCGCCGAACTCGTCGGTGCAGATGCGCCAACCGAGTCGGACAAGGCCTCCGGACCGGACGACACCGGCCCGGGTACCGTGGGCGCATGACCCTCGTTCTCGGCATCGACATCGGCGGCACCGGCAGCCGGGCCGCGCTCGGCGAGGTCGATGACGCGGGGTCCGCCCCACGCATCATCGACCAACTCACCGGCACTCGCATCGAGATCGGATCGAGCGGCAGCACGGTCCTCGACGTTGTCCGGGAACTCGTGAGGTCGGCCGCCGAGACCTGGCCCGACCGTTTCTCAGAGGTCAGCGGCATCGGCATCGGCGCGACCGGCATCGCATCGCTCGCCGAAGATCCTTCCGCCGTCCTGGCGGAGATCTCTGCCGAGCATGGAGTGCCGGCGGTCGCCGCCATCGATGCTGTGACCGCCCACCTCGGCGCACTCGGCGGGACCGGTGGGGCGATCACAGTGCTCGGAACCGGGGCCATTGCCATCGCTCATCCGGGGCCGGACGAATCAGGCACCTGGTCATCAGCTTGGTCACGCGCCGACGGCTGGGGGCACCTCTTCGGCGATCGCGGGGGCGGAGCCTGGCTCGGCCGACAGGGACTCGAACTCGCTCTGCGCACGCACGACGGAATCGACGAACGAGGGCGTGCGTTGCTTGAAGCCGCCTCCCGACGGTTCGGACCACCTGCCTCGTGGCCGGGGCAGTTCTATACCCGCAACAACCGTGCAGGACTGCTTGCCGAATTCGCAGTCGACATCGCCGAGACGGCTCGAGTCGGCGATACAGCATCGGCCGAACTGCTCCGTGAGGCGGGACAGGAAGCGGCTCGCAGCGCCATCGCCGCCGCGCGCACGGCCCACCGGATCAACGCTCTGTCGACATCGGCCCCTGCCGGCGGCACCCCGCTCTCTGCCGCCGCGTCCGCAGATAACCGAAGTACAGAAGAACCCGTGCGCATCGCGCTCACCGGGGGAGTCGCCGCCGCAGGGAGCCACCTCGTCGAGGGATTCCGCACCGAAACCGGTCGTCTGGACCGGAACGTCACCATCGTGGAACCCGCCGGCGGACCGCTCGTTGGGGCACTCACGCTGGGCCACCTCGGTGCCGGTGGGAAGCTGAGCGCGCAGGACAGGGTCATCTGGACCTGACAAGGCGTCAGCCAACGCGAAAGTCGAATAAGTCGTCTCCAGCGACGACTATTTCGCACTTCGCGTTGACTGAGGCGAATTCACGCCTGTGCTTGCCGCACCATGCGCAATTCGCGCATTCCGTCGTAGTCGTCGGTCTTGATGGTGCCGTCGGCGATGAAGCCGTTCTTCGAGTAGAACGCCTGAGCACGCGGATTCGGATCGGCCACCCACAGCGCAGTCGTCACGGACGGATCGATGACGGCGTCGAGGAGGTCCTGGCCGACGCCCGTCCCGTGCATGGATCGATAGGCGTAGAGAACGTAGAGGTGTCGACTCTCGGGACGCGATGTTCGGCCCTGCGAGTGCTCGGGGCCGGCACCGTCATTCGAGTCTCCGTCGCTTTCCAAAGGACCCGAGTCGCTTTCCGGGGGGCCCGACATCGCAATGCCGACCAACCGTCCATCGGATTCGGCGACGGCGCAGGTGAATTTCGTCGGGGCCGCCTCGGCGAGGATCTGCGTCCACATCCGCTGCCGGCGATCGAGGAGGTCGGGAGCATCGAGGAGATCGTCGGGCATGATCCCGCGGTACGTCTCACTCCAGGTGTCGACGTGGACACGCGCCATGGCCGCGGCATCGGCTGGCTCAGGCGGGCGGACTGTGTGGGCCATGACTGGATGCTACCGGCCGGGGCAGGCGGGACGAACGGTGTCCGGCACGAAAAATTCACCTGACCTGCATCTTCCGACAAACAGCTGTCCAGCCGGGGCACCCAGGATCAAGAGAGTGAGAGCGAACCGCGAACCAGTCACCGCCGTCGAAACACACTCTGCACGTCCACGGATCTCTGCGCGTCTCAAGGCCAGCTCCGATCCAGGACTTCCACCCACCGACCTCGAGCTTCCGACCGGGCAGCGGACTCCCGCCTACCGGTTCTTCGAAGCTCTGCCGGCGGCGATCAGCTTCACAGCGGTGGGCCTCGTGTTCATCCTCCCGTTCGTCGATGCGATGCTCGGAGCCGTCTATGTGCTCTCCATCGTCGGATTGATGTTCGTCCGCGCCATGCTCGGCGCCGTCGACGTCGCCCGCGGATTCCTCCGCTACCGGCGCAGTGCCCGCGTCGACTGGGCGGCCCGACTCACAGATCTCGAACGAGCCATGGACGGACGATCCTCCTTGGCACACCCGCGCGGCGGATTCCGGGCCGCCGATCACGCAGCCATGGTCGCGAAAGTCGGCGCCGATCCGCACTCGATCATGCGGCCCTCGACCCTGTTCCACGCGGTCGTCGTGGCCGCGTACAACGAGCCCTACCCGGTCATTGCAGACACCATCCGCACTCTGCTCCACACGTCGACGAAGCCTGAACAGCTCCTCATCTTCTTCGCCCACGAGGAACGCGGAGGTCCGGCGATGGCCGAGACCGCGCGTCGGCTCGAAGCCGAATACGGCCACCGCTTCGGGGCCTTCGTCCTCGTCGAACATCCGGCCGGACTGCCCGATGAGATCGCCGGCAAGGGAGCGAACATCACCTACGCCGGCCACCGCCTGGCCGAATGGGTCCGCGACCAGGCCATCGACCCGCGCGGGGTGATCGTCACGAGCCTCGACTGCGACAACATTCCGCACGAGTCCTACTTCGACTGCGTTGCCTACGAATATGCGGTCGCGCCGGATCGGGAGCGTCTGTCGTTCCAGCCGATCAGCCTCTACATCACGAACATCTGGGACGTGCCGGCGCCGTCGCGAGTGGTCGCCAGCGCGAACTGCTTCTGGAACCTCACGACCACTGTCCGGCGACTGGCTCTGCGCAATTTCGCCTCCCACGCGCAGCCGCTGACCGCGCTGGTCGAGATGGGGTTCTGGTCGAAGCGGACCATCGTCGAGGACGGTCACCAGTACTGGCGCAGCTGGTTCCATTTCGACGGCGACTACCGGGTCGTGCCGATCCACGTCCCGATCTTCCAGGACGCGGTGCAGGCCGGAACATTCAAGTCCACGATGGTCGCCCAGTTCAAACAGCTCAGCCGCTGGTCCTACGGCGCCTCCGACGTGCCCTACGTCGGAGTGCGCGTCTTCGCTCCCGCGGCCCGCGCACCGTTCTGGCCAGGTGTGCTCCGGTTCTTCTCCCTGCTCGAGGGCCACGTCAGCCTCGCCTCGATCTTGATCATCATCGCCATCGGCGGCTGGATCCCCTTCGTCGTGGCTTCGCAGACGGGGCAGGTCACCTCGTTGGTGGAGCGGATGCCGATGACCGTGGGCATCATTCAGCAGATCGGCATGATCGGTCTCATCGTCTCCATCGTCGTGTTCAACGCCCTGCTGCCGCCGCGGCCGATCCATGTTCCGCGCGAACGCCGCCTGACGATGTGGCTGCAGTGGCTGCTCTATCCGCTCACGCTGCTCGTGTTCAATTCGTCGACGGCGCTGTACTCGCAGTGGTGCCTGCTCACCGGCCGCTACCGCGAACGCTTCGACGTCACGGAGAAGATGGCCGGCGGCCGGTCCAGCTGACCGACCGCGCACCCCATTTCCGCCGTCCGTTTCGAGGTCTACGCTGGGACGTGAACGCTGTCCATCGAATCCAACGTGCCGAGAGCCGAAGCGCCGACCAGCCGAGGAGGGTGTCATGGTCGACACCGCAACCGCCACCGACAGCACGCACGCCTCCGGGCACGACACGGAACACGTCGACTGCATCATCAGCGGAGGCGGCCCCGCTGGGATTGTCGCCGGCCTGCTGCTCGCCCGAGGCGGGGTGAAGGTCGTGGTGCTCGAGAAGCACGAGGACTTCTTCCGCGACTTCCGCGGCGACACCATCCACCCCTCGACCCTGCGGCTGCTCGACGAACTCGGGCTCTATCACCGTTTCGCCCGCATCACGCACCGTCGCGTCGAGGGCGTCACCCTCACCGGACGAGGCGGTGAGGACATCATGCTCGCCGACTTCACCCGACTCGACCTGCCCCATCCGTTCATGACGATCGCGCCCCAGTGGGACTTCCTCAACCTGCTCGCCGAGGCGGGGGAGGACGAGCCGAACTTCGACCTCCGGATGGGGCTCGAGGCCACCTCGTTGATCTGGGACAACGACCGTGTGGTCGGTCTGCGCGCGCGGAATTCCTCCGGCACCGAGGCAGCACCTCCAACCGTTGACGCCGATGCTCCAGCCACGACTACCGCCCCGGCCGCTGTCGAGTTCCGCGCCCCTCTCGTCATCGCCGCCGACGGCAGGTGGTCGAAGGCCCGCGCCGAGGCGGGGCTGCCCATAAGAGAGCTGACATCGACGATCGATGTGTGGTGGTTCCGCATCGACACCGCGGCAGTCCTCCCCGATTCGGTGGCCCCACGAGGCGGGGACGGTAAGCTCTTCGTCGCGATTCCCCGCGATGGACACGTTCAGATCGCCCGCCTCATTCCGAAGGGCGCGGACGAGCGTCTGCGCGCCGAGGGCATCGAAGCGCTGCGTGACGCAGTCGCGGAGACCTATCCGCAGCTCGCGGCAGACGTCGGCCAGATCGAGTTCGATGATGTGAAGCTTCTCGACGTTCGCCGCAATGAGGCCAGACGCTGGTTCGCCGACGGTCTGCTGTGCATCGGCGATTCCGTGCACGCGATGAGCCCGCTCGGCGGAGTCGGAGTCAACCTCGCGGTGCAGGACGGAATCGCCGTCGCCCGGACGCTTGCCGAACCGCTGCGTTCAGGATCGGTGCGGACCGCAGAGCTGCGACGCCTGCAGCTGAGACGGCTCCCGACCACTCGCGCCGTCGAACTCCTCCAATCGGGAATCCACCGGATGGTCGAACCGGCCGTCCACGGACACCGACCCATCCGCCCACCTGCACCGGTGGAGTGGCTGCTGACGACGTTCCCCGCGCTCACCCGCATACCGGCGCGCATCCTCGGTGTCGGCATCACTGCCGAACACGCCCCGGACTTCGCCCGACGCGAGGAACCGACCGTCGAAAGGACACGATGAACGACATCCTGCGCTTGCGCCCATTGGCGCTCACCGATGAGGCGGATCTGCGGACGTTCCATGAGCAGCTGCGCGCCGACGACTTCGAATTCCTCCAGGCCGAGGGGTTCTGGGCCGACATCATCGCCACCCACGAGCGCGAGGCGCAGTGAATCGACCTCCGGCCTGGGCGAGTGCGCTCTGAATTCCTCGTCGCCGAGGATATGCCCGACAGATTCTGTCGCGCTCGGTCGAACGTCTGCGTTCGGCCGGAGTCGAGCGTGTGCTCGTGACCTGCGATGAGACGAACACCGCCTCGGCGAGTGTGATCGAACAGTGCGGGGGAGTCCTTGAGGACGTGCGCGAGAACGGTGATGGACCGCCCAAACGGCGTTACTGGATCGACGCGGATCCTCGGGAAGGGCATTAGATCTGAGTGCGCAGCGGACTTCGTGGGCCGGACTTCGCGCTCCCGCGCCCCGAGAAGGTCTGAGCCTCAGTCCCTGAGCCGGCGCTGGCGAGACAGCAGAGCCGTCAGCTGGTGGCATTCGGAGGTGGACATCGTGCCCAGCCCGAAGCGGATATCGGCGACGAGGTGGCTGGCCCGGTCGGTCAGGGCGCGTCCCTTCGGCGTGAGCTCGGCGAGAACCTCTCCGTCATCCCCGGGTTCCAGGATCCGCTCGATGAGGCCGTTCTCCTCGAGCCACCTCACCGAGTGGAAGGACGAGCTGGCTTCGACCTGTAGCCGGTCGGTGAGATCGACGAGGGGGATGGCTCCGCTGGGCTCGAAGAACAGAAGGAGCAGGATCTCGTACCGTGCGTAGTTCAGTCCCAGAGGGCGCAGTTTCTCATCGAGGTCCGTGATGAGGCGTCGGTGGGCGTGCATGAGTTCCGTGGCGGCCTGCATCCGGTTGCGTTCGGGCCAGCGCAGTTCCCATTCGCCTGCCGCCTCTGAGATGGCGTCCTCGAAGACCGGCAGTGCACTGCCGACTCTGAACTCTTCGGACTCCCTCTGCCGGTAGCCGACGTCGAGCTCCATCGTGTTCCACTCTTCGGTGTTGACCGACGATTCGGCGCCGGTGTCGAAGATGCGCTCGCGCACCTCGTCGCTCTCGCTGTTCTCAGCGTGGGAGTCGGAAGCGGCGAGGTCCTTATCGGTCAGGAGGTCATCGGCTGTGCCTTCGTCTTCCGTCGAGTAGTCATCATCGCCCTCGGATTTGGTATTGAAGGACTTGATGGTCGCCCGCAGTCCGGAGCGCTGGATGACGGTCTGGATCGTGAGGTCGCGTTCGTCAGGTCGACCGACGTATCTGATGTCGCGAAGGCCCTGGTCCTGGGCAGCCGATTCGAAGACGAAGTGGCCGTAGCGGAAGATCCGACCCATGAGGGGTTTGTGGACTGAGATGTCGAGGATTCGCGCCATCGGCATCGTCGCCTTGTGCTGCGTGAAGATCCCGTGAATCCGGAACACCCGCATGTTCGTGATGACGAAGCGGTCCATGTGCACGAAGAGCGCGCGGTAGACGCCGAAGAGCATGACGGCGCAGCCGATGCCCAGTGGGACCGCGGCATACTCGGGCGGAACAGCGAAGGACATGGCAGCGAGAGCCAGTCCCAGGAGGATGATGAGTGTGGGAGTGACGAAGGCGAGCGGATGCCGCCGCACTTCATCGACGATGACCTCACCTTCTTCGCTGATGAGGTGGTTCTCGACCTGAGGGTCGGTCAGCGAACTCAACACTGTCGCCTGCGCACGGATCGGCTATGCCGAGAGTGAGGTGAAGAACGTAACCAAGGAGCCGACGCCCGTGCCGACTGCGGCAAATGCGGTTCGGACCGCCTCCGCGGAATCCTCCGGCCGGCTGAACAGATAGAACGCCACGAAAATGACGACGAGTGTGAGTACGGCCTTCTTAACCCACTTCACAATGGAGTCCTCTGTGCCGCATCGCTGTGGCAGCGGAAGCGGACATTTGATTGCACAACTCAACCAGCGTAACGGCCCATGCACTTTCGAGTCCGGCGGACGCGCCAAGGAATTGTGATCGCTGTCTCAACGACTGAGATTCTGGCTGGTGGGGAGCTCGCAGGATCCGCTTCTAGCTACGCAGGTTCCGGTTTTCCTCAATCGGCCTCGACGGTCAGCACTAGTGTCTCAGAGCAGGCGGATCCGTAGAGTCGGAGACATGAACTCACTATTCGACTCCATCCGCAAGATCGGCTTCCGTCGCGGTCCCGACCGCATCCTCGGCGGCATCGCCGGGGGCCTTGCTCAGGTGACCGGCGTCAATGTCTGGATCATGCGACTCATCGTCCTCGCTTCGTTCCTCCTCCCCGTGCTCGGAATCGGCGCCTACCTCGTCGCGTGGATCCTCACCCCGTGGCAGGACAATTCGATCCCGTTGCAGCAGGTCTTCGGCGGTCGCTCGCTCGAGTGACACGTGAGCGGCGATCGCTCTATGCGCAAGAATGAGGGCATGAGTGAACGCGAACCCGCCGCACCGTCAAATCGCTATCCGGCGGCTGCCGAATGGCAGACGGTCGACAAGTATTTCACCGAGACGCTCGTCGGCGAAGACCCTACCTTGGTCGCAGCGCGCAAGTCCGGCGGAGAGACGACGATGCCGAATGCCGAAGTCGCAGCCAACCAAGGGGCGTTTCTTGGGCTCCTGGTCAAGATCGCCGGCGCGAAACGCGTCCTCGAATTCGGCACACTCGCCGGCTACTCGACTATCTGGCTCGCCCGATCAGTGGGAGAAAGCGGACACGTCGTCACGCTCGAACTCGAACCGCAGAACGTGGCAGTCGTTGAAGAGAACTTCCGCGCCGCCGGAGTCGCAGAGCGCGTCGAGACGATCGTCGGTCCGGCGACGGAGTCTGCCGCTCAACTGATCAGCGACAGTGTCGAACCATTCGACTTCGTGTTCATCGACGCTGACAAACCGAGCAATCCTGCCTATCTCGCGGCGGCGCTCGAACTCACCCGATCCGGCGCAGTGATCGTCATCGACAATGTCGTCCGAAATGGGGCAGTCGTCGATGGCGACAGCAGCGATCCGCGGGTCCAAGGAGTGCGAAGCGTCGTCGACGCCATCACGGCGAACCCCGACCTGGATGCCACGGCCCTGCAGGCCGTCGGTGAGAAGGGATGGGACGGACTCATCATCGCGCGTCGGCGCTGATCCGAAGCTGAGCGCAGGATCTACCAGACCTGCGGCGACCTCCGGTAGTAGACATCGATCGGGTCGAGGTCCATCGTCGGCGCGTCGAAGAACGTCCAGATGAGCAGCACGATGGTGATCGGGAAGAATGCGACCGCCACATAATGCACCATTCCCCGCCAGAATCCGACGCGTCTGCCGCTGTGCTTGAGCGTGACGACACCGCACAGCGCCTGGCCGGGGGAGACCGTGCAACCGTAGAGAGCTCCGAACACCAGCGCCATCAGCGGATAGCTGATGAGAGCGACTTTGGTGGCATCGTCGATCGAGATGATGTTCACCGCCGTGAGAGCCAGTGCGATGCCGATGACCAAGCCGGTGAAGAAGAGCACGAAGACCGCGTCGAGGATCCTCGCCCACCAGCGCCGAACCGATGGCGCCGGCGTCAGCGGTCCGCGGCTGCGCCAAGGACCGGGGCCGTGGTCGGCAAGCCCGGCTTGGGCGCGGTAGTTCGAACTCATTGTGTGTATCCTTCTCGCTGATGACCGGCCGATGCCTCTGACTCTATGCGGTCGCCGGCCTGCAGCGGGTGCTCGTCAGGAAACATCCTGTGTCAGTTCCGGTACAGCCTCGCTCGCCCCTCTGCGAACGGGCAGCGAAAGCAGCGGGGAATGAGAAATGTGCCGCGACATCGAGTGAACGATGTTGCGGCACATTCTCTGCGGTGGGCCCCGTGGGGATCGAACCCACGACCCGCGGATTAAAAGTCCGCTGCTCTACCAACTGAGCTAGAGGCCCCGCCCCATCACAAGCGCAGGACACAGGCCTGCTGACGCATGATGGAGACGAACCAATAGTAGAGCTTCGCGCCCGATTTACTCAAACCAGGTCGGCCCCAAGGATCACTTCTCCAGTCCGCGCCGATCCTCACCCGTGTAGGTTCGAGGCAGACCGTCCGGTGACTCGAGCTCGTCGGGGTCAAGGGGTTCGATGACGTCGGACTCGATGGCCTTGTCCTTCTTCAGCTTCCCGACCAGGGCACGGACATTGCGCAGCCCCGCGAGCAGCTTCCGGTCCTTCTTCGGCGCGACGTATTCAGGGTCGGTTTCGATGGGGAAGACCGTCGGCGCAGCGCCGAAGGCTTCCTTCGATTCGTCGGCGACCTTCCGCGCCATCTGGCCGTTCACCACAGCTCCGATGACCGCGCCGACGCCGAAGGGCAGCAGACGACCGACCAGCGAACCACCGGCACGAGTTGCGAACTTGCGGATGAAAGTCTTGCGCAGCTTGCGCACGAGCAGATCGACCACGGGAGTCGGCAACTGCTTGGTCACGGTGGCACCCCAGCTGCCGAACATCGACTCCACGCCGCCGTTCTGCTTGCCGAACTTCTGGATGAGGTTCTTCCCGTCCTTGCCCAGCATGAGTCCGAGCACCAGGGCGTTCGCCCGCTTGGCATCGGCCACCGGCAGCCCGTGGATCTCTGCGATCGCCTGGGCGAACAGTGCTGTGCCTTCGAGGAAACCTGCGGTCTCTGCTCCGGCCACACCGAGCGCGGCCGTCGTGCCCAGCCCCGGAACGGCCGCAGTCGCACCGACTGCCGCGCCGCCCGAGGTCGTCAGGGTCAGGTAATGGCGGCGGATGATCTTGATGAGCTCTTCGGGGGTCGCATCCGGATGCCGACGGCGCAGACTGCGCACATAGGCCAGGGCGACGGGGCGCTGCACGGACAGCAGACGCGACAACATCGATTGGGCGCGGGGATTGAGTGTGCCATCGTCATTGACTGCCAGCTTCGCAGCCTTGTCGAGACCCTTCTTCGCCACTGATGATTGTGCCACGAGAGTTCCTCCTCGTATCGGTCACTCGCGGCTGCGGGTCGCAGTCACGAATCAGACCCCAGTTTAATAGCGTCCGTTGTGAGTCCGGGGAGCAGAACCTGACCGTGCGGCGAAAGCCCGAATGTGCTCCACGTCCTAGTCCGCGCACCCCCGCAGGGACTAAACTGCCCTGACCATGTCACAGCGCGCTTTCCACCGTCCCGTTCCCCTGGCCGATCTCGACTCCGTCGGAGCCGTCGATGATCCCGTCGCCCGGTCGGAGACCTCGCATGCGACCGCGGCACTGCTGCTCGGCGATGCGCACGGCAACCGCGACGAGGCTGCCACCAGGCGCTTCGTCGAGCTCGCCGATGACATCGGTTTCGAGGTCATCGCCGAGATGTGGTCCGCCGCGCCCGCCGTCTCCGCACCCGGCGCACTGTGGCGCCTCTATGCCCTGCGCCAATGGATCAAGTCCGCACCGCGTGAACTCTCCGAGATGTTCTCCGACGGCCAACGCCGCGTCACCGAAGGCATCGGCTACGACGAGATCCTCGCCGGCGTCGAACTGCCCGCCGGCCCCGACGAAGTGGCACACGCCATCGACGAGATCCTCGTCGGCGCCTTCCGCGGTGACGTCGTCATCGCGCTGCTGCGCGCGGCCGCCTTCGTCGGCATCTGCGCCGCAGGCACCGACGACCGCGACACCGGCACGCGCCTGCGCCAGCTCTCCCAGGACCTGTCCGACGCCGCCGTCGCCCACCGCCGAGGCGGCCTCGACTGATCCTCAGCCCGCCGGCAATCCCCTCGCCGAGGCGGTCCCGCCCAATCAAATGAGCGCGGTCCTCGTCGGGACCGGATATTCCCACCCGACCACGACATCGACTGTGAGATTCTCAACGGACGAAGAGCCGCCTCGGCGGTGGATTCATGAGCACGAACGAGTATCGTAGGAGGTGGCCTTCGGGCCACCGGACGCTGGATCGCTGAAGCCCCGGGCTCCAAATTCAGCCGCTTCGAGCGGCCTTCCGCCGAGAGGCGCTCTCGGTTCAGCGTCCGGCACATACCACCCAGGCACCATGCATATTCGTCCGGCTCGTCCGGGCCCCGGGCAGGAGGAGCGCATGCGGCTCAAGCGGGTACCGCAGGACAAGGTGTTCTACGAGCGGTTGTCCGATCTCGTCTCTCAGATGCGGCAGTGCAATCTGGTGCTCGCCGAACTGTCCGGAATCGAAATCAGCGAACGACGCGACGTCGCCGACCGCCTCCGCGAGATCGGCGACAGAGCCGATGAGGACATGGGCGCGATGCTGCGTGCGCTGCGCGAGAACTACATCACCCCGTTCGACCGCAACGACCTCTACCTGCTCAGCCACCACATGCGCGATATCTGCCATCGGCTGCACGGAGTCGGATACGTCCTCGCCTCCGGAGCCTTCGACCCGCTGCCGTCCGGCGTTCCCGAGACCCTGGCCGTGCTGTCGAACCAGACCGACCACACCTCGCGGATGATCACCCGGCTGCCGGGCAAACTCGACCAGTGGGACTACGTCGACGCGATCAACCGGCTGACCTACCAGGTCGAGAGCCTGCAGTGGCGGATGTCGGACGCGGTGCCGAACTCCAAACGCGGGCTGACCTATATGGCGGCCGTATCCCAACTCGGGCAGGCGTTCGTCCGGGCCGCCCATGGGTTCACCGAACTCGGCAAAGTCGTCGCAGCCATCGCGATCAAGGAGTCGTAGTCCGTGGAGCTGCTCTTGGCGGCAGTCGTCATCGCCGCGGTGATCTTCGCCGGCTCGAACGGTTTCCACGACGCCGCCCTGACCGTCGGCAACGCGGTCGTCGGACGCGCGATGCGACCCGGGTGGGCGCTCAGCCTGGCTGTCATCTTCAACTTCATCGGCGCCCTCCTCGGTGAGGGAATCGCCATCGTCGTGGCCAACCAGATCGTGCTCTTCTCCGGTTCGGCCGACCTCATCCTCACCAGCCTGATCATCGCCTTCGTGGCGGCGACGACGTGGAGCCTGTTCACCTACTACTTGGCGCTGCCGGTGTCGTCGACCCACTGTCTCATCGGCGGTCTGCTCGGCGCGGGAATCGTCTTCGGCTTCTCCGTCAATGCCGAGCACGCAATGAACAACGTCGTGTGGCCGCTGGTGCTCTCACCCATCCTCGGCTTCATTCTGGCGTGGGTGCTCACACTCATCCTGTCGAAGTCACTGGCTTCCACCCCGCCGAAACCGCTGTTCCGGGGCGCACGCATGGTCGATTCCGTTCTCACTGCGTCTCTGTCGCTCGTCCACGGGGTCCAGGACGCTCAGAAAGTCGCGGCCCTGGTCATGGTCGGCATCCTCGCCGTCGAGGCGACGCCGCACGATGGTCTGTCCATCGTCGAAATCTCCTGGCCGGTGCGCCTCCTCATCGCCGCGGCTCTGGCTCTGGGCACCGGACTGAGCGGGTGGCGAGTGGTCCAGACGCTGTCCGTGCGGATGGTCCGCCTCGACCCCCTCAAATCCTCCATCGCCGATGGCGCAGCCACGATCCTTATGTACACCGCAGCCTTGATCATGCGGGTTCCGGTGTCTCTGACCTTCGTTCTCGGCTCGTCGATCCTCGGCACGCAGTACGCCGGGCGCAAGGGCCATGCCAGGGCGAGATACTTCCTGCCGATGTTCGGAGTCTGGCTCCTGACGATCCCCGCCGCAGCACTCCTTGCGGTGGTGCTCGGCTGGATCGTCAAGACCTCCGTCGGGCTCTGACAGGCCGCCCGGTTGACGCCGAAGCCGAGCCCGGGAGCGAGAGGCGCCCGGACTCGGCTCTGGCGAAATCACTGACAACGGGGCCGACGAATCAGCCCCGAGGCTTCCGCCCGAAGACGAAGCCGGTGGTGATCATGGCCGCGGCGAGGACGAAGTGCAGCCAGTTGTCGGCGGTGTTGAGTCCGACGAAGTTGCCCATCGACTCCATCGGAATCACCATTCCGTAGATCCACAGCACCGCGTAGATGATTCCGCCGACGATGAGGTAGTTCTTCGCCAGTGCATGCGAGCGGAGTCCGAGCATCCCGACGACTCCGAAGAGCAGGTGGACGATGTTGTGGAGCACCGTGACCTGGAAGAGGCCGAGCAGTGCGGCGTCGGTGTGATGTCCGGCGAAGGTGATCGAGCCGAGGTTCGCGGTGATCCCCGGGACGAATCCGAGGATGCCCACGAGCAGGAACACGGCACCGAAGAGCCCGGAGGCCATCTGCACCTGCGAGCGGGTGCTGCGTGAGGCGGTGGGCGACTGTGACGACATCGAGATATTCATGATGATCCTTTCCCAAAGGTGGCTGATACCGATGGTTCGGAGCAGATGCCGATTCGGATGGCCGATGGGCGAAGTTTTTCGGCAGCGCCTTCCTGAACGGTCCCCTCGGTGTCCGTGACGTCTCCTGTGGGTGGATCCACCTGGACAACGGCATCGATATCGAGGCGGATCCACCCACAGGATCAGCCGGCGAACGGACCGTACGTAGCCAACAGGTTGCCCTTGCTGGTGCGCTGCACGTCTTTGAGCGCCAGCCTCGTCGTCGTTCCGCCCTCGAAGAGGGACCGACCGCTGCCGGCGACGACCGGGTGGATGGCCACCGTCAGTTCGTCGACGAGGTTCGCTTCGACGAGCTGACGGACGATCGACATCGAACCCTCGATGGCGATCTTGCCGCCTTCGCCGGCTTTGAGATCGCGGACGAAGTCAGCGAGGTCGCACCGGATGAGTGTCGAGTTCTCCCACTTGAGGTCAGGCTGCGACAGCGTCGTCGAGGCGATGTGCTTGGGAGTCGAGTTGATGAAGTTCGCGAACGGTGCGTCCTCGCCTTCCGTGTGGTTCGGCCAGTGGTTCTCCCACTCCTGGTAGGTGACCCGGCCGAGGATGCAGTCGTCGACTCCTCCGATGGCCGTGGTCATCCATTCGCCCATCTCCTGGTCGAAGGAGTCGAATTGGAAGTTGAACGGATCGGATGCGATCCCGTCGAGTGACTGGAACAGTGCGGCGATGACTGTGCGTGGCATGGCGATCCATTGAGTGTCGGGCGGGGTTTGAGCTTCATGCGGACCATTGCGCTCTATGTGGGCTCATGTGTTTCGTGCGGGCCGTGATTCCCGATATCCGTTTAAGTTCAGAAAGTGAACTATAGTTTCAATAGTGAACTCACATTGCTATGCTGTCAAGCATGAAGTCGTACGGACAGTTCTGCGGTCTTGCTCGGGCAGCCGAGGTGCTGGGGGAGCGATGGTCGCTCATCATCCTCCGCGATCTCCTCGTCGGTCCCAAGCGGTTCAACGAGCTTCGGCAGGGAAACCCCGGAATTCCCTCGAACCTCCTGACCACGCGATTGCGCGAACTCGAAGCAGCAGGAATTCTCGAGCGCAGCATCGACGGGCGCAGTGTGGTCTACTGCCTCAGCGACTACGGTTCGGGACTCGGTCCGGTGCTCATCGAACTCGGTCGCTGGGGCTCACGGCGCATGCTTGAGGCACGTGAGGGTGAGATTCCGACCGACAGTTCCTTGGCCGCCGCGTTGCTCACCTCTCGCACCGAGGCGAAGGTGCGGGCTTTCAAGGTGGAAGTGACGGCCGGCCCGGCGGTCGCTCATGCTGAAGTGGACGAGTCGGGCGTGAACGTGGCCGAAGGCGCCGATCCGACCGCGCAGCTGTTCATCAGCGGCCCGGGTCTGCGGGGCCTCCTTGCTGATGGTGATGCGGAGACGGCCGTGGCCGTCGGGACGGTATCCGTCGACGGGGACGAGTCGCTGCTGACTGAGTTCGTTCGCGCCTTCCGCGCACCTCTCGACGACAATAACGGCAACGCGGCGCGAGAGAAATAGGCACCGATGGCTCCTGCGGTGAGAGAACCGCGGGGCGGATCGTCCGGGAGGGTGCATTCTCTGGTCGATCCGCGGTGATTGTGGAGCTCAGAACGCCGCGGATCGACCAAACAATGACATGTCACGGACGAATCCCGCCGGCGCCTGCCGGATCGCGCACCGGATCGCCCCAACGCAAAGTGGTCGTTCTGGTCACGTTCCGCTGAGCAGAGCGTGACCAAAACGACCACTGAGTGACGCGCATTGCTGCGGCGACAGGCATTGTCGCAGAGGCGCGCATGGGACCTCGTCACGACGATGCGCTTCGGCTCCCGCCGAGACGAGACGGAGACTGAACCCACCCCGCCGCGACGAGCCCTCAGGTCATCCGAAGCGACCGGAGATGTAGTTCTCGGTCTCTTCCTTGTCCGGGTTCGAGAAGATCGTCGAGGTCTCGTTGAACTCGATGAGCTTTCCGGGCTTGCCGGTGCCGGCGATGTTGAAGAACGCGGTCTTGTCGGACACACGAGCAGCCTGCTGCATGTTGTGCGTGACGATGACGACCGTGTATTTGTCCTTGAGGTCGTTGATGAGGTCCTCGATCGCCAGGGTCGAGATCGGGTCGAGAGCCGAGCACGGTTCGTCCATGAGCAGGACTTGCGGCTCGACGGCGATGGCGCGAGCGATGCACAGACGCTGCTGCTGCCCGCCGGAGAGGCCCGAACCGGGCAGGTTGAGGCGGTCCTTGACCTCGTTCCAGAGGTTCGCACCGCGCAGGGCGCGCTCGGTGAGGTCGTCGGCTTCGGTCTTCGACAGGCGCCGGTTGTTCAGACGCACACCGGCGAGCACGTTCTCCTTGATGCTCATCGTCGGGAACGGGTTCGCCCGCTGGAAGACCATGCCCACCTCGCGGCGGACGTTGACCGGGTCGACGCCGGCTCCGTAGATGTCATTGCCGTCCATGAGGACCTCACCGGAGACGCTGGCGCCGGGGATGACCTCGTGCATGCGGTTGAGGGTGCGCAGCACCGTGGACTTGCCGCAGCCGGAGGGGCCGATGAAGGCGGTGACGGAGCGCGGCTTGATCTGCATCTCCACTCCGTCGACGGCGCGGAAGTCGCCGTAGAAGATGTCGAGATCCTTGATGTCGATCTGCTTGGACATTGTGTTTCCTATCCGTGGATATGGGTGAGTCTGGAAGTCTGTGAGCCGTCGCCGGTCAGCGGCCGGCCTTCGGTGCGAGCACCTTAGCGATGATGCGAGCGAGCAGGTTGAGCACCATGACGAGAGCGACGAGCACAAGGGCTGCGGCCCATGCGCGCTCCGAGCTGGCGAGGGCGGCGGCACCCGGTGAGACCGGCCGCAGCTGCGAGTCGTAGATGAACGTCGGCAGCGTCGACATCCAACCGGAGAAGAGGTTCCAGTTGAGCGTCTTCGCGAACCCGGCGGTGACCATGATGGGGGCGGTCTCACCGATGACGCGGGCGATGGCGATGGTGACACCGGAGAGGATTCCCGACACCGAGGTGGGCAGAACGATCTTCACGATCGTCTTCCACTTCGGCACGCCCAGAGCGTAGGAGGCCTCGCGCAGATCCATCGGCACCAGGCGGAGGATCTCCTCCGTGTTGCGCACGACGATCGGGATCATCAGCACAGACAGTGCGACGGCCGCAGTGAATCCGGTCTTCGCGATTCCAGCAGAGCTGGGCATGAGCACATTCGCGATCGTGGAGAACAGAGCGAAGGCGAACAGACCGGCGACGATGGAGGGGATTCCGGTCATCACGTCGACGAGGAAGGTGATCGCCTTGCCCAGGCGGTTCTTGTTCGAGTACTCGACGAGGTAGATGGCGGTGAGGACGCCGATCGGGATCGAGATGACGCAGGCGGCCGCAGTGATGAGCACGGTGCCGACGATGGCGTGGTAGAAGCCTCCCGCCAGAGTCGCCTCACCGGCGACGTACTGCTGATCGAGGACGCCCTTCATGCCGAGCATGGTGCGGGTGAGCAGGTCGCCGCTGATCGCGGCACCGCCCTTGGACACGGTCAGCCACAGGAGGGAGATGAGGGGGACACATGCGAGGACGAACGTCGAGGTGACGATGGTGGTCGCGATCCGGTCGACGGCCTTGCGGCGGCCTTCGTAGGACGCGGAGATCGCGAAAACGGCGATCGCGTTGATGGCCCCGGCGAGGACGGCGACGACGGGGATGTTGAATCCGCCGAATGCGATGAAGCTGATGACGATCGCCACGATGATCGACGCGACGGCGATGATCCACGGGGTGGCCTTCGGCAGCTGCTTGGAGGTCAGCTTCGCCGGTTTCGAGGCAGCCGCCTCGGTGGTGGTGTTCATGGTGGTCATTGGTCTCAACTTCCCTTCACCGAGGTGCGGGCGACGATCGCGCGGGCTCCCATGTTCACCAGCAGGGTGATGACGAAGAGCACGAGGCCGACCGTGATGAGCTCGGACAGGCGCAGTCCCGCGGCTTCGGGGAAGTTCTGCGCGATCTCGGATGCGATGGTTTGGTTGCCGCTGACGACGAGCGAAGCGGTGAGGACGCCGGGCGAGAGGATCATGGCCACGGCCATGGTCTCACCGAGTGCGCGTCCGAGGCCGAGCATCGTGGCCGAGACGATTCCGGACTTGCCGAAGGGCAGCACAGCCATGCGGATCATCTCCCAGCGCGTGGCGCCGAGCGCCAGTGCCGCCTCTTCCTGCAGGCGCGGGGTCTGGAGGAAGATCTCGCGGGTCAGGGAGGTGATGATCGGCAGGATCATGATCGAGAGCACGAGGGAGGCGGTGAGCAGGGTGCGGCCGGTCTGCGACACGGATCCGTCTGCTGCCGGAGCGAAGATCGGAATCCAGCCGAACCACTTCGACAGCCACAGGTAGAAACCGGTGAGGTTGCCGGCCAGCGCGATGCCCCACAGACCGTAGACGACGGAGGGGATCGCCGCGAGCAGGTCGATGACGTACCCGAGCACGGGTGCGAGCCTGCGCGGTGCCATATGCGTGGTGAACAGTGCGATGCCCAGCGAGAAGGGGGTCGCGACGATGAGCGCGATGGCTGCGGAGATGAGCGTGCCGATGACCAGCGGCCAGACATAGGAGAAGAAGCCCTTGCCGCCGGTGATCTGGGAGGGATCGCTGATCTGGGCGGCGATTGTGTCCGACGACTGCGCGAGAAGGAACAGGGCGACTCCGGCGAGGATCACCAGGATCAGGATGCCGGCGATGAGTGTGGCGGCGGAGAAGATGCGGTCGCCGGGGCGGACGACTGCCTTCTGCTGCCGAGACGCGGGACTGCTGCTCTGCGGCTGAGTTCCGGTCTCTGATGGGGAGCCGGGCCCTGTGGGGCCTGACTCAGTTGTCTCTGTGCTGATCGGCACAAGTACTCCTCATGTGACTTGTGGTGAAACCGGTGCGGTTCCACAGGCGCGGAAAAGCGGCGCAGGGGTTCTGCGCCGCTCCCGACTGGCTATTTCTCCAGGTCAGAGGCTGAAATCAGCCTTCAGCCTTGATCGAGTCGATGACTTCTTCGATCTGCTTGCGCAGGTCGTCCGACAGGGGTGCGGACCCGGCGGATTCGGCTGCGGACTTCTGTCCCTCTTCCGAGACCACGAACTTCTCCCAGGCCTTGACCATGTCCACGGTCTCCTGGTCCTTGTAGGACGAGCAGACGAGGTGGTAGGAGACGAGCACGATCGGGTAGGCACCGGACTCGGTGGTGTCGCGGGCCAGATCGAAGGCGAGGTCGCCTTCGCTGCGGCCTTCGACCTTCTCGGAGGCGTCGACGACCTTGGTCGCGGCTTCCGGGGAGAGCTCGACGAATTCGTCGCCGACCTTGACCTTGGCGGTGGAGAGCTCGCCGACGGCCGAGGCATCCGCGTAGCCGATGGCTCCGTCGGTGTCGGAGACGGTCTGGATGACACCGTCGGTGCCCTGCGCAGCCTCGCCGCCGTACTCCTTCGGGAAGTTGCCGTCGACCTCGGCGTCCCAGTCCTTCTCGGCGGTGGCCTTGAGGTACTCGGCGAAGTTCTCCGTGGTGCCCGAATCATCGGCACGGTGAACGGCGGTGATCTTGAGATCCGGCAGGTCGGCATCCGGGTTGTCGGCCTTGATGGCCTTGTCGTTCCAGTTGGTGATGTCGCCCTTGAAGATCTTCGCCATCGTTTCGGGCGAGAGATTGAGCTCGTCGACGCCCTTGACGTTGAAGGTCACGGCGATGGGGGAGATGTAGACGGGGAACTCGTAGGCTCCCTCGGCGCCGCAGGCTTCCTCTCCGGCCTTGACCTCGTCATCGTCGAGGTGGGCATCGGAGCCGGCGAACTGCGCATTGCCGGCGAGGAACTGTTCACGGCCGGCGCCCGAGCCGTCGGGGGAGTAGTTGACGGTCACACCGGAGTTCTGCGAGGTGAAGTCCGCGGTCCAGGCATCCATGGCCGCCTTCTGCGAGGAGGCGCCGATACCGGTCAGGGTGCCCTGCAGGTCGCTGCTGCCGCCGGAGGCCTCTTCGCCGGTAGCGGACTGGCCGCCGCAAGCCGAGAGGGTGATGGCGCCGACCGCGAGGATCGCAGCGGAGGGGGCGAGATGCTTCATCTTCACGAAGATGCCTTTCATGTTTGTGGACACAGCTCGAGAGTTCTCGATTGCTCGTGCCCCACGCTAAAGATCAGTCGTGAAGTGCAAGGAGTTGGAACATGAATGGAAGGTGAATGAGCGGCGAAGAGTTGGAACCGTCGTGAGTGCTCGATCACAGATCTCGTCGGTTTCATGAAAGGATCGTTGTCGGGACCGGCATTTCCGCGCCGAGGTGGCCCGCCCGGTGCGCGCACAAAGTCGCCGAGGCTGCCCGCCCAGTACCCGTGCACGCTTCTGAGGTTCGTCGATCCCTTGCCCCGGTCCGACCTGTGTCCCTACGGTCGCTGCCATGAAGGAACAGAATCGATACGTCCTCGGCGAGTCCGAGAGCGAACACTCCCGACTGCGCGACCAGTCGGTCGTGCTCGACCCATTGACCAGACAGCTGCACATCGAAGCGGGAATCACTGCGGGCATGAGCGTCCTCGACATCGGCACCGGTGCCGGACACGTTGCCGCCATCGCCGCCGATCTCGTCGGTCCCCACGGACAGGTGCTCGCCGTCGGCCGTAATCCCGAAGCACTCGACGGGGCCCGCGACCGGCTGGGACATCGGCAAGAGATCGAATTCGCCGAGGCGGACCTCGACTCCCTCGACCTCGACCGGCAGTTCGATGCGATCGTCGGCAGGGCCGTGCTCATGCATCTCGGCAACCCCGTCGAAGCGTTGGAGCGACTCGGACGCCACCTGTGTCCAGGAGGCCTGCTGGTCATGCACGAGTTCGACGTCACCCAGGAGTGGGCGAGCGTGGACACGCCGCTGGTGAGACGAGTGAGAGAATTGATTCTGCAGGCGTTCGAGGCTGTCGGGATCCACGGCAGGATGGGACGGGACCTCTTCGCCGCATACCGTTCCGCCGGTCTGCCCGACCCGCACCTGAGCTTGAGCGCACCGTTGGGCGGCGGAGAAGAGGCGCCCAGCTTCGGCTGGGTGAACGCCCTGGCCGGACTGCTGCCCCATCTCGAACAGCAGGGGATCGTGAGCGCCGACGAGATCGGAATCGACTCGCTCACGCAGCGCCTGACCGCCGAGCTGGATGCCGAGGACGCCACCCTCCTCGGGCCGCTGTTGTACGGCGCGTACTGCACAGTCGACTGAGCGCTCCGATCAACTGTCGATGGGGCGGACGCGTTCGATCTCGACGATGCGCGGCACCGGTCCGGGGCGCACATAGGCGATGAGGACCTCGCCGGGTTTGAGGTACGGATCGTCTTTCGGCAGCTTCGCCTCGACACGTTTCGGGGAATGGGCGGCGTAGACGGAGAAGATCGTCGGCAGCACCGGCCGGTGCGTGCAGTAGATGATCGGTTTGCCCTTTGCCAGCAGCTTCTCGATATAGCGGACGGTCTTGTCCGGATTCGCAGCGGTCGCCTTCTCGCTGAGCGTCGACACCTTCTTGATCGATTTTCCCGTCGCCGCGGACAGCGGGGTCAGCGTCGCCATGCACCGCTTCCATGGACTCGAGGCGAGCTTGCGGACACCCCAGGCCCCCAACAGACCGGTCAGCGCCATGGCTTGCCTGGTGCCGAGTTTGAGCAGCGGACGCACGTGCTCGGTCTCGTACCATTTCGCACGCGGGAACGCCTTCCCATGGCGGACGAGGATGAGCGGCCACGCCCGCAGAGCATCCGTCTGCGCGAACTTCTCCAAAGCGTCGAGCTGCTCCCGATCCGAGTACGACGTCAGCTTCGCCCGCGCCTGGTCGACCGGGAACCACGCGGCAGTGTCGACCTCCCGCTTGTTGACCGGGGCGAAGTCAGCCTCGTCCTTGACTTCGGCCGACCAGTAGAAGACCTTCTTCAGCGTGTTCCTGCCGACCGTGTATTCGGCGGAGGGCAGAGGGATGCCGAGGTGGATGTCGAACCCCGTCTCCTCCTTGACCTCGCGGATCGCGGCCTCCGGCAGGGTCTCTCCCGGGTCGACCTTGCCTTTGGGCCACGACCAGTCGTTGTACTTCGGGCGGTGGATGAGCACCACCTCGAGACCTTTCGGACCCTGTCTCCAGCACACGGCCCCGGCGGCCAGGACATCGGCCGTGACGCGTGATGACGCCTGCGCCGAAGAGACCTCGGACGGGCTCACGCCTCATCCCCGATTCGCCGACGCATCCGGTGCCGACGGATGAGCTCCGTCTGATAGTCGCCGAGGAGGTTGCCCTCGTCGTCGTGGGTCCGCCGTGTCCATCGGCCGTCGCCGGCCAGGTCGAACGCCGAGGTGGTCGGGGCGAAGGCGAGATCGAAGAGTTCGATGATCTCCGCCCGGTGACCGTCGTCGACGATCTGCACGAGAGCTTCGACCCGACGGTCGAGGTTGCGGTGCATCATATCAGCCGAACCGATGTAGACGAGCGGGTCGCCGCTGTTGCCGAAGACGAAGGCGCGGGAGTGCTCGAGGAAGCGTCCGAGCACGGACCGCACGGTGATGTTCTCGCTCAGTCCTTCGATGCCCGGGCGCAGGGCGCAGATGCCGCGGACGAAGACTTCGACGGTGACCCCGGCCTGCGACGCCCGGTAGAGGGCATCGATGACGGCCTCGTCGACGATCGAGTTGACCTTGATCCGCACCTGTCCCTGTCCGCCGGACTGTGCGATCGCGATCTCGGATTCGATGAGGTCGATGAGTCCGGTGCGCACATTGCTGGGGGCGACGAGGAACCGGGAGTATTCGGACTTGGGTGCGTAGCCGGAGAGCTGGTTGAACAGCTTCGTCAGATCATCCGCCACGCCCCGATCGCGAGTCAGCAGGCCGAAGTCCTCGTAGCCGCGCGCGGTTTTCGGATGGTAGTTGCCGGTGCCGACGTGGCAGTACCGGGCCAGCCCGTCGGCCTCCTGGCGGACGACGAGGGAGAGCTTCGCATGAGTTTTGAGCCCGACGATTCCGTAGACGACGTGGACTCCTGCGCGCTCCAGCTTGCGGGCCCACGTGATGTTGGCCTCCTCATCGAATCGAGCCTTGATCTCGACGACGGCGAGTACCTGGATTCCGGACTGCGCGGCATCGACGAGGGCATCGATGATCGGCGAATCTCCGGAGGTGCGGTAGAGCGTCTGCTTGATCGCCAGGACGTTCTTGTCCGACGCGGCCTGCTCGAGGAAGGCCTGCACACTCGTGGAGAACGAATCGTAGGGGTGATGCAGCAGGATGTCCCGGCTGGCCACCGCGTCGAAGACGTCGACCTGGTCGCTGGACTCCCGCAGCGACAGGTCCTTGTTCATCTGCGGGACCATCTTCGGATAGTGCAGGTCATCGCGCGGCACATCGGCGATATCGGACATTCCCGACAGGTCCAAGGGGCTGGGCAAGTGGTAGATCTCCGAATCGTGGATGCCCAATTCGTCCTTGAGCATCTGCAGGACCCGGGGGTGGATGTTCTCCGTGATCTCCATCCGCACGGCAGGACCGAAGCGCCTGCGCAGGAGCTCCTTCTCCAGTGCCTTGAGCAGGTTCTCCGCATCGTCCTCCTCGACCTCGAGGTCCTCGTTGCGGGTGACGCGGAAGGTCGAATGGTGGACGATCTCCATGCCGTCGAAGAGGGTGCCGAGGTGTTCGGCGATGATGTCCTCGAGGGCGACGAAGCGGGCGGGGACGTCGCGTCCGGCGGGTCGGTCGGTCGCCTCGGCGACGTTGAAGAACCGGGGCAGACGCGGGGGAACCTTGACGCGGGCGAAGAACTCCTTGCCCGTCTCCGGCGCGCGCAGGAGCACGCCGAGGTTGAGCGAGAGGCCCGAGATATAGGGGAACGGGTGGGCCGGGTCGACGGCCAGCGGGGTGAGGACGGGATAGACGTGGCCGAAGAAGAATTCGTCGACGCGGTGCCGCTCATCCTCGGTGAGGTCTTCAACCTGGACCTTCGTGATCGATTCCGTGTCGAGGCGGGGCCCGATATCGTCTTTGAGCAGGGCGGCGTGCCGGCTCATCAGTTCGAATGCGCGCACTCCGATATCGTGCATGACCTGCGCGGGCATGCGGCCGGTGACGCTGGGCACGGCCAGTCCGGTGTTGATGCGGCGTTTGAGGCCGGCGACGCGGACCATGAAGAACTCGTCGAGGTTGGTCGCGAAGATCGAGAGGAACCGGACGCGTTCGAGCAGCGGGATCTCCGGATCCGAGGCGAGGTCGAGGACGCGTTCGTTGAAGGCCAGCCAGCTGAGTTCGCGATCGAGGAAACGATCTGCCGGTTCGGGCAGGCCCAGTTCCCTGCCCGAGGCTGCGATGTCGTACAACGCTCTACTCCTTCTCGTTCGGCGCGGTGCCGGAATCGGTGCCGGTGGACTCCGCGGAGGCCGGTGCATAGGCCACGTGCGCGACCGCGACATGGAAGCCCAGCCGCTCGTACAAGCCTAGCGCCGGGGCGTTGTCCGATTCGACGTAGAGTTCGATTGTCTCGGCTCCGGCGGCCACCATCCGTCGCATGCCCTCGACCGTCAGCGCCTTGCCCACGCCCTTGGCGTGAATGCGCGGATCGACACCGACCACATAGACCTCGCCGAGGCGGCCCTCGGTCTCCGTATCCGTGATCTTCGTCTGGTGGAATCCGATCACCTCACCGTCGCGGGCGGCGATGATGAAGGTGTCGGGGTCGAAGTCCGCGGCGGTGACGACGGCGTCGATATCGGCGCGGGTCTGGCCGCCCTGTTCGGGATGCCAGTCGAATGCGGAGTTGTTCACCGACAACCAGCCGTCCTCGTCGCCGGGAGCGAAGGAGCGGATCTCGACTCCCTCTGGACTCTGGGTCTCGGGCAGGGCGTCGAGGCTCAGTCCGGTGTCGGTGCGCATCTGATAGAGCACCCGGTCACGGCCGAGCCCGTGCTTCTGCGCGAGGTGCTTGGCCGCTGGATGGTCACCGTGCGACCAGCACCAGGCGTCGGGTTCTTCGTCGAGGATCGTCGCCAGCAGCCGCTCGCCGAGGCCCTGGCCGCGGTGGTCGGGGGCGATGAGGAATTCGGCGGCGTGACGATCGCCCTGCAGGGCGCGGATTCCGAAGCCGATGAGGTCGCCGGCGCTGTTACCGGAGTTGTCGCGAGTGTCGTCGCCGGCATAGATGCGCCACACGCTCGAGGCGGTCTGTGCTTCGTGGGCGGTGTCCTCACCGGTGGCGATGGCCATGAGTCCGCCGGAGATCTCGGGAGCGCCATCGGTCGCCGCCACATCGTCGAGGAATTTGAGCACATCCTCGGTGAGGGTGTCGATCGGTGTGGAGGCGATTGCCCCGCTGGCCTGGATTCTCATGCCGTCACGTCCTCTGAATCTGTGTCCGTGACGCTGTCGGCGCTGAAGCGGTAGCCGACGTTGCGTACGGTGTGGATGGCGTTCTCAAGGTCTTTGCCGAGTTTCGCACGGAGGCGGCGAACATGCACGTCAACGGTGCGGGTACCGCCGAAGTAGTCGTCGCCCCACACGGCGAGCAGGATCTCGTCGCGGGTGAAGACGCGTTCGGGATGCATCGCGAAGAATTTCAGCAGGGCGAACTCTCGGTAGGTGAGGTCGAGGCTGCGGCCGCCGAGCTCGGCGGTGAACGCGGTCTCGTCGATGCGCAGGTCGCCGGTGACGACGACCATCGGTTCGCCGTCGGCATTCCAGAGTCCATCACCCGCAGCGCCTTGGCGGCCGGACTCTCCGTATCCGCTGCCCCGGCCGGCGGGACCGCGGCCGGTGCGCACCGGTCCCCAGCCTCCAGTGCTGCCGTTCGCGCCGAGGCGGCCGGATCCGGAATGCGTCCCACCGGGGAATCCGCCGGAGTGGGTGGACGAAGAGGCGACGTAACGGTCACGGGCCACGCGCAGCCGCGCTTCCACCTCGGCGGGGCCGGCCGTGGTGAGGATGAGGTCGGCGACGTTCCATTTCGCCGAGGCCGTCGCCAGCCCGCCTTCGCCGAGAACGACGATGATAGGCGCGGTGATCCGCGCCTCGGCGAGGAGTTCAGAGATCCGCGGGGCCAGGGACAGGTCGAGGCAAGCGTCGGCGATGACGACATCGACCGCAGCGGAATCGGAACGGTCGGGGAGGTCATCGGGGCCGCAGCGGTCGATCCGATGGCCGAGGTACTGCAGGGATTCGGGGGCGAGCGGAGCGTCGAGCCTGGCCGTGGGGCAGATGTGCAGAATCCGCATGTGCTGCATCCACCTCCTCGGCGCCCGTCGTCTAGGGAAGATTATAGCGAGGCGACGGGGACGGCACCGACGCACGACCACGGGGTGGTTACCGTGGGTGTCGCCGGATAAGGCACGATAGTGCTGTGATCAGATGGATTCGAGTAGCCGTCGCCTTGGTGCTGGTGTTGTCCCTGAGTGCCTCCGTGTACTGGGGGTATACGCTGTTCCTGCTGGCGACCGGGCTCATCGTCCTCGGCGTCGCCTATGGATGGCCGCGCCTGACGGACTCGCCGCAGCCGCGGGCGACCTCGATCATGCTCGCCCTCTTCGGAGTCGGCGGACTCTACGCCGCCTGGCAGGATTCCACGGCTCCCTACCTCGACTGGTTGCCCGTGCTGGCCGGCCTGGGTCTGCTGTGGACCTTCGTGCAGAACCTCACGCGCGGAATCGGCGCCTCCTATGCGGTGGCGAACGTGTCCGCTCAGGTCTCCGGTCTCGTCATCGTCCTGTCCGCGAGCACCTGGGTCGCGGCGATCACGGTCCCCGGTGACAAGGAGGCCATCGTCATCGGCCTCGCCTCGCTCATCGTGGCGCAGTGCATGACCGCGCTGCCGTGGCCGGCGATCTACACCTCGCCGTTGGCCATCGCCATGTCCACGGCCGTGGCGGGGATCCTGTCGGTGCTCGTGTTCGCCTCGGCGATCTCCCTGGCCACTGCGCTCGTCCTCGGTGTGGTCATGGGTCTGCTCGTGGCGGCGGTCGATCGGATGCTCGGGCTCGTAGCGTATGCGAAGTTCCAGGCCGCGAATCTCGAAGCCTCGCAGAACATCGAGGTGAAGAAGAACGTCGAGAAGGCGCGCAGCTTCGCCGTCCAGCTTGCCCTCGGTGCCGCTCCGATCGCACTCGGCGGAGTCGTCGTCTACGCTCTCGAACGCATCGCCTCCTGATCTGGGCGGCGGCTCTGTTCCGCGGCCCCGGGCTGGATGCACATCACTTTGTCAGGAACTGTAGACTGGGAGCATGGAAAATCTTGTTGCTCTCGAAATCGTCTTCACCAGCCTCGTCGGCGTTGCCGCTCTCGGTGCCCTGGGTGTGGGGATCAAGGTCGTCACGGCGCTGTTCAAAGACAACCGCTGATCCCTTATGGTGATCGAACTCGATGCCTCGGTCCATCCCGAGCTCGTCCCGCTGTCCTGGCTGATCGGGTCGTGGGAAGGCGTCGGTGTCGTCGGCTATGCGGACACTCCTGAGAAGCAGTTCGGCCAGCGCATCGACTTCGTCGCCCATGAGGGCACGCCCTTCCTGCAGTACACCGCGCATGCGTGGCTGCTCAGCGAATCCGGTGAACTTGAGTCGACTCTGACTCTCGAGACCGGAATCTGGCAGCTCGTGCGCCAGCACGACGACGGCGACGTCGGCCCGGGGATGATGGTGCCGACCGAACCGCAGAGCTTCACCTCGGCCGCCGCGGTCGAGACCCTGCGCACGAACGATGACGCCTTCGAGATCGAAGCCGAGATCGTTCACCCGCACGGAGTCATGGAACTCTACGCCGGTACGGTCAAGGGCCCGCGCATCGACCTGGCCACCGACGTCGTGGCCCGAACCAAGACCGCGAAGGAATACACCGCCTCGACGCGGATGTACGGCCTCGTCGGCGGCGAACTCATGTGGGCCTGGGACATGGCAGCAATGGGCCACGAACTCGCCTCACACTCCTCTGCCAGATTGAAGAAGCTGTCTTAAGATGACTGATCCAGTGTCGCCGAATTCTGAAACCTCCGATTCGCCGTCGCCGGAGAACACCCCCGCCGAGGCGGTCCGACGTTCGTCGCTGGCGCGCGGACTGAGCTCGACCGCGGTGCTCGGGGCCGGCGGCCTCGCCGAGACGCCCATCCACTACGGAGCCTCCCTGCGTGAGCAGCGGGTGCTCGCGGAGAAGGACGGTCTCGTCGACCTCGCCCACCTCCGCGTGCTGCGTCTGAACGGACCCGACCGTCTGACCTGGCTGAACTCGATCACCACGCAGAAGATCGACAACCTGGCGCCCGGTGTGTCCACCGAAACCCTCGTGCTCGACCCGAACGGTCGCATCGAGGGCTGGCTCAGGCTCGTCGACGACGGTGAGGCTCTGTGGGCGATCAGCGATCTCGACACCGACGCAACCCTGGACTTCCTGCGCAAGATGGTCTTCATGATGCGTGTTGAGATCGAGGACCTCAGCGACGACTACCAGTGCTTCGGCGCCATCACCTCACTGCCGGAAGCTCTGCCCGTCACCCGGACCTGGTCCGACCCATGGCCGCATATCGGCAGCGGTTCGGCCTCCTATGCGCAGATCGACATCGGCAAGGACGTCGCCGGCACCGACCACCCCGGGCTCGAGACTCCGTTCGTCATCGGCATCGTCAAGCGCTCCGACCTGCAGGGACTGTCTGCGAACAGCTTCGACATGGCCGGCTTCGACGCTTGGGAGGCGCTGCGAATCGCCGCGTGGCGGCCGGGCCGGAACGAGATCGACCACAAAGCCCTCGTCGGCGAACTCGACCTGCTGCGCACGGCCGTGCACCTGGCCAAGGGCTGCTACCGGGGTCAGGAAGCGGTGGCCCGCGTTCACAATCTCGGTCAGCCGCCTCGGCGATTGACCTTCGTTCATCTCGACGGGTCCGGGCATATCGCCCCGGATCCCGGCACCGAGGCGCTCGCCGAGGTCCGCGGGTCCGAACGATCCGTGGGTACTCTGACCTCGGTGACCGTGCACTGGGAGCTCGGACCGATCGGTCTGGCCGTGGTCAAGCGGAACCTGGCCCCCGAGGCGCAGCTGAGCTTCGAAATCGGCGACGGCGAACGCGTCATCGGTGCTCAGGAGACGATCGTCGTGCCGATGCGCGAACACGAGCGCGTGCTTCCGGCACGCAACAAGGACGTCGACGCCCGCAGCCAGAACCGCTGATTCCAGGCGCGCGACCGCAGTTCAAGGTGAGTGCCGGGCGCGGTTCGAAACGAGGAATCGAGGGCCGATTTCCGCGGCCCGAGACGAGGAATCGGCGGGCGGGGCACGGCAACGGATTCCGTACCCGATCGGTGCCGAACCAACGGGTTCGTCTCTCCGCGGAGGGCGGTTGTGCTCAGCCCTCGGACGGCAAGTGACAAAAACCGTCGTTTGCCCCTATTCTCCCCTTATGACAGCTTTGGAGATTGGCGGCGAAGCTCTGCCGCAGGAACGTAAGATCGTCACCGAGATTCCGGGACCGAAGTCCCGTGAGATCGAGGAACGTCGCAAGTCAGCAGTGGCGACCGGTGTCGGCTCGAGCCTGCCCGCCTACGTGGTGGCGGCCGGCGGCGGCATCCTCAAGGACGCCGACGGCAACCAGCTCATCGACCTCGGATCGGGAATCGCCGTGACCACGGCCGGCAACTCGAACCCCCGCGTGGTCGAGGCCGCGAAGGCCCAGCTCGAGGCCTTCACCCACACCTGCTTCATGGTCAACCCGTACGAGAGCTACGTCGAGGTCGCCGAAGCTCTCAACCGTCTGACCCCCGGTGATCACGAGAAGCGCACCGTGCTGCTCAACTCCGGTGCCGAGGCTGTCGAGAACGCTGTGAAGATCGCTCGCGCCCACACCGGCCGCGATGCCGTCGTCGTCTTCGACCACGCCTACCACGGCCGGACGAATCTGACCATGGCGATGACCGCGAAGGCCGCCCCCTACAAGGCCGGCTTCGGTCCCTTTGCCGGTGAGGTCTACCGCGCACCCATGTCCTACCCGTACCGCGACAACGACGCGGCCGGCACGAAGATCAGCGGTGAGGACGCGGCCAAGCGCGTCATCACGATGATCGAGAAGCAGATCGGCTCCGAGTACGTCGCCGCGATCGTCATCGAACCCATCCAGGGTGAGGGCGGCTTCATCGTTCCGGCCGAGGGCTTCCTGCCCACGCTCGTCGACTACGCCCGCGAAAAGGGCATCGTCTTCGTCGCCGACGAAGTGCAGGCCGGTTTCGCGCGCACCGGCAAGATGTTCGCCTCCGAATGGGAGGGCATCGTGCCCGACCTCATCACCACGGCCAAGGGCATCGCCGGCGGTCTGCCGCTGTCGGCCGTGACCGGTCGTGCGGACATCATGGACTCGGTCGGACCGGGCCGCCTCGGCGGAACCTACGGCGGCAACCCCACCGCCTGTGCCGCTGCCCTCGGCGCGATCGCAGCCTACGAAGAGGACGGACTGGCCGATCGGGCCGGGCACATCGGCGAGATCCTCGTCGACCGTCTGACGAAGCTGCAGTCGAAGTACCCCGAGGTCGGCGACATCCGCGGACGCGGAGCCATGATCGCCGCCGAGTTCGTCGAGCACGACTCGATCGAGCCGAACGCGGACCTGGTCAAGAAGGTCGCGGACTACTGTGCGAAGAACGGCGTCCTCGTGCTCGTCACGGGAACCTTCGGCAACATCCTGCGCTTCCTGCCGCCGCTGACGATCTCCGACGAGCTCCTCCACGACGCCTTCGACGTCATCGAGGCAGGCCTCACAGAGCTCCTAGGTTAATCCACCCCCAATTGCTACCTGACGGCGGCCCAGCAACCTCGCGCGAGGTTGCTGGGCCGCCGTCAGGTAGTTCGGGGAATACAGTTGTAGCACAATAGGGGCCATGACTTCAGACATCGACGGATCGACCGGCGTCCCGTCCCGGGTGTGGAACTTCCTCAGGGGACCGCGCTTCATCGATCTGCCGATCCGTCTGCTCGCCCTCATCATGGGGCTGACGATCCTCGTGCCCGGTTCCTTCGAGATCACCGAACCCCGCTACGCAGGCCTGCTCATCCTCGCCTACGGACTCGTCGTCTTAGCCAGCTTCCTGCCGCTGAGCATCGTCATCGCAACGACCGGTCTGGGCATCGGATTCTCCATGCTCTACCCGGATCTCGAGAACATGTTCCCCGAGGCGCTCATCCTCGCCACCGCGGTCCTCATCAGCCGCCGCCGCTGGATCGGCTTCGCCCTCGGCACCATCGGACTGGCCGTCTACCTCGGCGCCTCGACCCGGCTCGGATCCTATGACGCCGGTTTCGAAGGACTCACCGACTTAGGCTACGGCTGGCTGACCTACTCGATCCTCGGCCTGTGCGCGTCCTTCGTCGAGGCCCGCATCCGCAGCGAGATCGACCGCCGCGAACGTGCTGCAGTCGATCACCAGAAGTCCCTCGATGCCATGCGCGCCCGGTTCACCAGCGATATGCACGACACCATCTCGCACTCGCTGACCACCGAGTCCGCGATCATCCGCACCCTGGCAAGGGAAAGCGATTCCGAGACAGCGGACCGCCTCCTCGCCGAGCTGGCGCTGGTCAATGCCGAAGCCACCAAACGCCTCCGGCAGCTGGTGACGAGCCTGAGCAAGTGGGAGACCGAAAGCTGCACCGGGGACTCCGCGACCTCCCGGATCCGATTCCGCGCCGAGGCGGAGCAGCTGACGACCGCGATCGAAGACGGGTGCGCGGCCGGTTCCGTTCCGCTGACCACCGCACTCTCCCCGCTGCCGACCCATGCGAGCGGCACCCTGTCGCACCATTTCCGAGCTGTCATGCTCGAGCTCGCCACGAACGTCATCCGCCACTCCGCTCCGGGCACCCCGTCCACCCTCGCCGTCGAAATGCGCGGTGGCAGCGGTGACCGTGCCGAGCTGCTCTGCCGCAGCACGAACGAATCCCCGACCGAGCTGACCCAGGCGCCGCGGTCGCTGTCGCGCCGTGCCACGGCCATGGGCGGCGTCTGCCGGGTGGGCGCGGATGACCAGAAGAGAACCGTCGTCGAGGTGGCCCTGCCGATCCGTTTCATCTCCGGTTCCGTGTCGGCTGCCTCCGACGAAGCCATGATCGACGTCGTCGATGACGACTTCGACGCCAGCCCCGAGGCGGCCGGTGCGACGACAGCGTCTGTTCCGATCACTGGGCCCGCCAGCTCCGCTGACTCCGGCACTGCTGTCTCCGCCGACGCTGCTGACGGGAAGACCGACCTCAGCACCGACGACCGCCGCACGAAGGGCGACCGCGACAAGGTCGACGCCTGATGACGTCGCGCCCAAACACGGTCTCGGACGCGACTCCGGCGACCGCTCAGTCGACCAGTAAAGTCATGACCTCGGAATCCACCGACCACACCTCCGTCCTCGTCATCGATGACGATTCATGGACGACGCGGGCGGTCGGAGCGGCGCTGACCGATGCGGGTTCCTTCCGTGTCCTCGACCCCGTCCACTCCGGCGAAGAGGCCATCGCCGCCTTCGCAGCCCAGCGTCCCGACCTCGTCCTCATGGACGTCAACATGCCGCCGGGAATGAACGGCGTCGATGCGACCGCGGCGATCATGGACCTCGACCCCGACGCCCGCATCGTGCTGCTGACGACCGTGTCACCCGGCCCCGGAATCGCCCGCGGGCTCGAGGCCGGCGCACTCGCCGTTCTCAACAAGATGGCCGGGGAGAGGGAACTCGTCTCGATCGTGCGGGCCGCCTCGGCGGGGGAGAGCCCCGAACTGCTCAGAGGACTGGCCGAGGACATCGTCATCAGCGGTGACCACCTGCCCGATGCCCCCGGCGAGGCTCCGCGGCTGACCGCTCGCGAGATGGAGCTGCTCACCCTGCTCTGCCAGGGCCACGGCTACGAGGAGATCGCCGCCGCCCAATCCGTGGCCATGTCCACCGTGAAATCGCACGCGCGCAACCTGCGCATCAAACTGGGCGCGCGCAACCTCGCTCAGCTCGTCGTCCGCGCGCTGCAGTTCAAATTCTTCTCCCCGGAATGACCCACCCCCGCCGAGGCGGCCCTGCCCGTCTGGCTCACTCCCACCTCGCCGAGGCGGCCGGCCCCGTCGAAACTGCCCCTCCCGACCGGGGTCGCCCGTTGACTACAGTGGGAGCATGACCGACACCGCGAGCCCGCGACTGTCCCGCCTCATCCGGGACACGGAGGGGCTCCTCCTGCCGTTGACCGAAACGGCTGACGACGTCGCGATCACTCGCGTCGAATTCGGGTTCGATCTGCCGAAGGCTCCCACCGATTCGTCGGCCGCACCGCACACCGCTTCGCCCGCCGAGGCGGCCGGCCACGCCTCCCTGGCCGGCACCGTCGTCCTTGCCACCGAACCGGTGCGCAGCTCTGCCGGACTCGATGCCGTGCTGACCGCCTATGCGGGAGCCGCCGCCCTCGTCGTTCCGTCCGGAACGCACAGCCACCTCGGCGACGGGGTCGACCTGCGGGGGAGCGCGGGCGATGTGCCGGTCCTCCTCGAACGCTCACCCCATGTGACCTGGTCGGAGATCCTCGTGCATCTGCGGCAGCTCACCGAAGGTGCGACGAGCGCCCTGGCCTGGCCCGACGTCGACGACCTCAGCGCCCTGGCCGCCGTCATCGCTGAAACCACCGGTGCGTCGATCACGATCGAAGACCCGGCCTCACGAGTGCTCGCTCATGCCAACCTCGGCGACGAACTCGATGAGATCCGACGCGAGACGATCCTGTCCGGGGCCATTCCCGACTGGCGGATCGCCGAGCTTGAGGAATCCGGGTTCCTCGACACGGTCCGCCGTTCGACCGACGTCGTCGAACGCCCCGCCGAAGGCACGTCACCGGCCCGGTCGGTCATCGCCCTGCGCAGCGAGGGCGAACTCATCGGCACGATCTGGGCGGCCTATCCGACCGAGGTCGACCCCGCACCGCTGCGCGAGGTGCTGCGCGATGCCGCCCGCGCGGCCCTGCCCGTGATGCTGCGGACCCTGCGCCGGTCACCGTTCGAGAAGCGCATCCGCCGGGAAGCGCTCGCCGCGATCCTCGCCGGTTCGGCCGACCTCGGGCCCTCGGCGACTCTGCTTTCGCTGCCGTTCGCGGGCAGCTTCTGTGTCCTCGCCTTCACCGAGGTGGCCCCCGACCGAGAACCTGTCCTGCGGTTCCATCTGCGGGCCGCCTTCGCCGATGCCGTGCTCGCGCACGTGAGCTCCGCCGGCGCCGGTCCTTCCCGTGCTGGTTCGGCGGCCGTCGGGCCTGCGCCCGCCGGCTCTGCTCGCGCGGTCTCCGCACAGGCCGGTGCGAGACGATCGGCGGCCGGGGAACGAGTGCACCTCGCAGCGTTGGTGCAGATGAGCGAGCCGACCACCGCCGATCAGGTGCGCGACCACGTCATCGCCGCCCTGCGCCGGTCCCTGCCGAAGTCGGAGACCCTGTGCTTCGGAGTCGGCACACCGGTCGACCGCCTCGATGCCGTGCACCGATCGTGGACCGAAGCCGCGTACGTCGTCGACGCCGTGCGAGACGGCACCGGGGACGACTCTGGTGCCAATGAGGATGGAAGTGCGGACGAGAGGACACAGAAGAGGTCGGGCACCTACGGAAGTCCGAGCGCCCACGGCAGGATCCTCGGCGCGACCATCCGTGACGTCGCAGCGAGCGTTGTCGGTCTGCAGGTCGCCGACGTGCTGCTGTCCGCAGACGAGCCGATGATCGGCAGAGTGCTCGGGCCAGCGCAGGCATTGGCCGCACACGACGGGCAGCACAACGGCAGCCTGCTCGAGACCCTGCGCGTCTACGTCGCCACGGTCGGCAACTCGGCCGAGGCATCGCGCCGACTTCATGTGCACACGAATTCGCTGCGACACCGCCTCGGCCGCATCGAGGAGATCACCGGCCTCTCGACGGCGGAGCCGGCCGAAAGGCTCTGGCTCGAACTCTCGGTGCTCGCTCACGACCGGTCGTGAGAAACCTACAATCAGCGCGCGCGAAGATTGGCGAATAATCGTCCGTTCTCCGAGGTCAGCCGTCCTAAAGTGACAACAGACCTCGAACAAAGGATGTTATGCCCAGCCACCACCATGCGATTCCGAACCGTCGCGCCCGAGCAGTCCGAACGATCGCAGAGAACAGCGCCTCACCCACACCGTCGGGTACCGTGCCCGAGCTGAGCGACGAGTCTGCCGTGCTCGGGCTCATGGACCTCGACTGGGTCGACACCGCCTTCGATCGGCTGACGTCGGCATTCGAATCGGATCGCGAGGTGCTCCACGCGGTGGCCTGCAAGGCGGTGCCGCTGCCGTCGCTGCTGCGCCGGCTGGCCGACGCCGGAGCCGGGTGCGAAGTCGCCAGCCCCGGCGAACTCGAACTCGCCCTCTCGGCCGGGTTCGCCCCTGACCGCATCGTCTTCGACTCCCCGGCCAAGACCTGGGCCGAACTGCGCCGAGCCGTCGACCTCGGCGTCTCGATCAACGCCGACAACTTCGACGAACTCGCCCGCCTCGACTCGATCCTGGCCGAACGGAACAGCACAACTGCCACGGCCGCCTCGGCGCGGATCGGGGTCCGCATCAATCCGCAGTCGGGCACGGGCGCGATCGGCGCCCTGAGCACCGCCACGGAGACCTCGAAGTTCGGTATCGGACTTGCCGACCCGGGCGCCAGAGAAGCCCTCATCGAAGCCTACCTCGCCCGCCCCTGGCTGAACCAGATCCACGTCCACTCGGGATCGCAGGGCATCAGCCTCGACAAGGCCGCCGTCGGAATCCGCGCCGCCGTCGACCTCGCCGAGGAGATCAACGCCCGCGCCGGGGCCCGCCGGATCTCGCGCATCGACATCGGCGGGGGACTATCGGTGAACTTCGACGGCGAGGACGTCACCCCGACCTTCGCCGACTACCGCGCGGTGCTCGAGGAGCAGGTGCCGAGCCTGTTCGACTTCGACATCGTCACCGAATTCGGCCGCGCCCTCCTCGCCAAGGCCGGGACCATCCTCACCCGCGTCGAATACGCGAAGACCACCGGCGGGCGCCGCATCGTCATGACCCAGGCCGGCGTCCAGGTCGCCACCCGCACCGCCTATGCCCCGAACGACTGGCCCCTGCGGATCCTGCCGTTCACCCCGGACGGAAACCCCAAGATCGCCGAAGCGGCCGACACCGAGATCGTCCCGACCGACGTCGCCGGTCCCGCCTGCTTCTCCGGAGATCTCCTGGCCCGGGAGCGGATGCTGCCGCGGCTCGACGCCGGTGACCTCGTGGCCGTGCCCGAGACGGGTGCCTACTACTTCTCGAACCCGTTCTCCTACAACCTGCTCCCGCGTGTGCCGATCTTCGGCTACCGCACCGCTACTGACGGCGGCATCGAGTTCAGCCTCATCCGCCGCGGGCAGGCGGTCGCTGAAATCCTCGCCGAGGCGGGGGAGCCCGAACTGCGCCCGCTGAGTCCGGACAGCAGTCACTCCTCTGCCGAACAGACCGCGCACGTCGGCTGATGTCGAGGTCGCACCAGGGGGCTGATTTCGAGATCGCACGAGGCAGTTGGCGTCGAGATCGCACGAGGCAGCTGATTTCGGGCCGCCTGTGGCATCTGCACAGTGATCGGCAAGCAGATTTGTGTGTTGTTGTGCCGTTTTCACCTCACTTCGAACGTAGAGTGATGGAGAACACATCTGCTCTGACCCGGGAGAACACTCCGATTCGCCCGGGTCAGAGGAGGACAAGTGAATCACCGCACGAGAAGAAAGACAAAGATGTTCACTTCACACTCACTGCGCAGGGGCTGGCAGCGATGCCTGGCCGGCGTCGCAGCACTGGCTCTTGCCGGATCGATGGCCGCCTCACCGGCACAGGCCGCCACCTCGCCGGCTCCGGCCTCCGACAACGTGTTGCGGATCGCCACCGACGGATTCATCGACTCCTTCAACCCATTCACCTCCTTCTACCTCGTGCCGACGAACACCTTCCGGTACATGTACGAGAACCTTGTGGCCAACGACGCCAAGGACGGTTCGATCACCGAGGGGCTCGCCACCGAATGGAACACGGACTCCGAGGGCAAGGTCTGGACCTACACGATCCGTCCGGACATGAAATGGTCCGACGGTGAACCGCTGACCTCGAAAGACGTCGCCTGGACCTACAACCAGATGATGGAGAAGGAAGAGATGGCGGTGGCGAACGGCAGCCTCGTCGAGAACTTCGACAAGGTCGAGACCCCCGACGACGGCACCGTCAAGATCACCCTGAAGAAGCCGCAGGCGAACAACCCCGGCCAAGAGATCCCCGTCGTGCCCGAGCACGTCTGGTCGAAGATCGACAAGCCCGGCGAATTCAAGAACGATGAGAAGTCCGTCGGCTCGGGACCCTTCCAGCTCGAGAGCTACGAGGCGAACAAGTCGATCACGCTCAAAGCGAATCCGAACTTCTGGCGCGGCAAGCCGAAGCTCGACGAGATCCAGTACCGCTACTACACGAACTCCGATGCGCAGGTACAGGCGATCCGCTCCGGCGAAGTCGACTTCATCACCGGGCTCAGCCCCGACCAGTTCACGGCGCTGGAGAACGCGGACAACGTCGAACTCAACGACGGCAACGGCCGCCGCTTCAACGGAATCTCCATCAACCCGGGCGTCGCCGACGCCAAGGGCAAGGAATTCGGTACCGGCCACGAGGCGCTGAAGGACAAGAAGGTCCGCCAGGCCATCCGCGCCGGCATCGACACCGAGACCCTGCGCAAACAGGTCATGCAGGACTATGCCCAGCCGGCCACGAGCTTCATTCCTGCCGTCTACCCGGACTGGGCACTCAAGTCCGACAACTCCGTCATCAGCGGATTCGACGTCGACCGTGCGAAAAAGCTCCTCGACGACGCCGGCTGGAAGGAAGGATCCGGCGGCATCCGTGAGAAGGACGGCGAGAAGCTGCAGCTGCGCTTCCTCACCGACGCCGACGCGCCGATCGAGCAGAGCACCGCGAAGTTCATCAAACCGTGGATGAAGGACATCGGCATCGACCTGAAGAACGAGTCCTCCGACGTCGACACGGTGTCCGAACGCACCACCAAGGGCGACTACGACATGTACTTCTCCGGCTGGTCGATCAACCCCGATCCCGACTACCAGCTGAGCATCAACACCTGCGGTCAGCGCCCCGACGCCGACGGCAACGGCGGCACCAGCCAGGACGGCTGGTGCAACAAGGAATTCGACAAGCTCTACAAGGCTCAGCACGTCGAGCTCGACAAGGCCAAGCGTCAGGACCTCGTGCAGAAGGCTCTGGCCATCCACTACGAGGAAGCGCCCTCGGTGACGCTGTGGTACCCGAACCAGCTCGAGGCCTACCGCTCCGACCGGTTCGACAACTTCACCAAACAGCCCTCCGACGGCGGCGCCATCGCCAACCAGGTCGGCTACTGGGGATACTCCTCGGTCGAACCCGCCAGCGAGGAGGAAGCCACCGGCGGCGGAATGGGCGCCGGCGGCTGGATCGGCATCGCGGCAGCGGTCATCGTCGTCCTCGGCGGAGGCGGCTGGCTGCTCAGCCGTCGTAAGAAGTCCGACGACCGCGAGTAGTCCCCACGCCCACAGCCCGGGTGCCGCGCTGCCGGCACCGCCCGCACCAGCTGCGGCACCCGGACTCACGGGCCAGTCCCCACCACCTGGAGCACCACATTGAGCACACCCACCCACGATCCCCATTCCGGGGATCGCCCTGACCGAGGAACGGGCACGGCGAACCCGGACCCCACGAACCCCGCCACCGTCGATATGGACGAACCACCGGCCGGCGGATCGTTCACCCGCTACTTCCTGCGCAAACTCGGCGGTGCCGCGACCTCGATGGTCCTCGTCATCGTGCTCGGCTTCTTCGCTTTCCGCATGCTGCCCGGCGACCCCGTGCTCAAGATCGCGAAGGAACGACCGATGTCCCCGGCGCAGATCGCCGAACTGCGCAGCCAATACGGACTCGACAAACCCGTCATCGTCCAGTTCTGGGACTACCTCGTCGGCATCGTCACCGGCGACCTCGGCGAGTCCTACGTGTACCGGAAATCGGTGTCCTCGCTCATCGGCGAATACCTCGGCCCCACCCTGCTGCTCACCGCCACCGCGGCCGTCATCGCAATCGTCTTAGGCCTGTGGCTCGGACAGATCTCGGCCTGGCGGCGCAATTCCCTGTTCGACAAGATCGCGTCCTCGACGTCGCTGATCTTCTGGTCCGTACCGACGTTCTGGCTCGGACTCATCCTGCTCATGATCTTCGGCGGCACCCTCCAATGGCTGCCCACCGGCGGCATGATCACCCCCGGCCTCGACCCGTGGTCACCGGCCGGGATCATCGACGTCATCAAGCACCTCATTCTCCCCGTCATCTCGCTCGTCGCCGTCGTCTATGCGCAGTTCCTCATGATCATGCGCGCCTCACTGCTCGAGGAGATGAGCGAGGACTACCTCACGACCGCGCGTGCGAAGGGACTCACCGAGGATGAGGTCCGCCGCCGTCACGCCGTACCCAACGCGCTGCTGCCGACCGTCACCGTCGTCTTCCTCCACCTCGGCGGACTCATCGCAGGCGCGGTCACCGTCGAAGCCGTGTTCTCGTGGCCGGGACTGGGCAAACTCACCTTCGAAGCCATCCGCGGCCCCGACCTGCCGCTGCTGCAGGGCACCTTCGTGGTGTTCTCGGCGATCATCATCGTGATGAACCTCGCCGCCGACATCGTCTACCGATTCCTCGATCCCCGCGTCAGGAGGGCCTGATGAGCGCGAACACCCCCGCCGAGGCGGCCCCGGGCCCCTCATCGAACGAACCGGAACCGCGTGGATCGGGAACACGGGGATCGACCCCCGCCGTCGACGGCGCCATGCTCGTGCGCGAGCGCCGGCTGAAGAATGCGAAGAAGAACTGGGCGCTCTTCCGCTCCGACGTCCCCGCACTCATCGGTGCCGTCGTGCTCCTCTTCTTCATCATCATCGCAATCGCCGCTCCGCTCATCGCCCCGGCCTCGATGCTCGATGTCACGAAGCAGCTCGACGTTCCCCGCTACGCCCCGCCGAGCCTCGACCACCCCTTGGGCACCGACGACCTGGGCCGGGAGCTCTGGGTGCGCATCCTCTGGGGAGCGCGCGTGTCGATCCTCGTCGGTGTCGCCGCGACCGTCATGTCGATGGTCATCGGCACCATCATGGGCCTGGCCGCCGGTCACTTCACGGGACTGTTCGGCGGAATCATCCTGCGCATCGTCGACTTCTTCATCGTCCTGCCCTCCCTGCTGCTCGCGATCGTCCTGTCCTCCGTGTTGGAGCGCGGAGTCTTCACGATCGTCGTCGCCATCGGACTGACCTCATGGGCGTCGACCGCACGGATCGTGCGGTCGCAGACGTTGAGCGTCGAATCCCGGCTCTACATCGAAAGGGCGCGCATCCTCGGTGCCGGACATTCCCATATCCTGTTCCGTCACCTGCTGCCGGCGGTGATGCCGCTCGTGCTCGCGAACACGACCCTGACCGTCGGCAGCGCGATCATCGCCGAATCGACGCTGTCGTTCCTCGGCCTCGGCGATACGTCCAAGGAATCGTGGGGCACGATCCTGAAGAACTCGATGGACGTGTCCGCGGCGACCTCCGGCTACTGGTGGTACGTGCTCACCCCGGGCATCGCGATTCTGCTGGTCGTGCTCGCGTTCACAATGGTCGGGCGCGCATTCGAGGCCATCATCAACCCCGCGCTGAGGAGCCGCTGATGACCGATCTGCAGTTCGAGAACGTCTCGATCACCTACCGATCCTCCTCCGACCGCGGCGACGTCGTCGCCGTCAACGACGTCAGCCTCGACCTGCCCGCCGGTGCCACCCTAGGCATCGCGGGGGAGTCCGGCTCGGGGAAGTCGACCCTGATCATGTCGGCTCTGCGCCTGCTGCCGAAGTCGGCTCGCCTCGACGGTCGGGTGCTCCTCGGCGGTCAGGACATCCGGGAGCTGAACTTCGGCCAGATCCGTGCGGTCCGATGGGCGCAGGCCTCGATCGTCTTCCAAGGTGCCCTGCACTCGCTCAACCCCGTCCGCGAGGTCGGGAGTCAGATCATCGAAGCCCTCGAGCACCACTCGAAGGACACGTGGACGACTCCGCAGAAGCGCCGCGACCGGATGTTCGAACTCCTCTCCGAGGTCAACCTCGAAGTGGCGAAGTCGAGTGCGTATCCGCACGAGCTCTCCGGCGGGCAGAAACAGCGGATCATGATCGCCATGGCGCTCGCCTGCGAGCCCGACATCATCATCGCCGACGAGCCGACGACTGCCCTCGACGTCATCGTGCAGAAGCAGATCCTCATCGGCCTGGCCCGCCTCGTCGCCGAACGCGGGATCTCCCTGCTGATGATCAGCCACGACCTCGCCGTGCTCTCGGTCGTCTGCGCGGACCTCGCGATCATGCGCCACGGCCGCCTCGTCGAATACGGTCCCAGCGACACGGTGTGCCTGTGCCCACAGGAGGACTACACGAAGCAGCTCGCCAATGCGTTTCCGCAGATCGGGGACCCCGCATCCCGGCTGAATCCAAGAACGCTCAAACCCGCCGAGGTGGTCCTGGCCGAACCATTCACCATGACGGATGAGGTGGTGCTCGAGGCGAAGGACCTCAGTGTCTCCTTCGATACCCGGCGGGGCCGCGAACGCGCGGTGCGCCGGGTGGATCTGCAGCTGAGGAAGGCGGAGATCCTCGCCGTCGTCGGCCAGTCCGGATCGGGGAAGACGACTCTGGCGCGGTCGCTGCTCGGTCTGCAGGAGGCGGAACCGGGTTCGCAGCTGTCGTTCGCCGGTAAGCCGCTGCCGCGGAAGGCGAAGGAGCTGCGGACGTTCCGGCGGCAAGTGCAGATGATTCTGCAGGATCCGGCCGGGTCGCTCAATCCGAAGCGCAGCGTGTACGAAGCCGTGGTCGAAGGCCTGAAAGTGCAGGGGATCAAGGACCGCGAGTACGAGCGGGTCGTCGGTGCGCTCGAAGCCGCCGAGCTGACCCCGGCCGAGGACTACCTCGAATCGATTCCGCAGGAACTCTCCGGCGGACAGCGGCAGCGCGTCGTCATCGCCGGCGCACTGGCTCTCGACCCGCAGGTGCTCATCGCCGATGAGCCCGTGGCGTCCTTGGACGCGTCCGTGCGCGGAGAGATCCTGTCGCTGTTCCTCGCGCTGAAGAAGAACCTCGGAATGAGTGCGCTCATCATCACCCACGACCTCGGACTGGCGTGGAACATCGCGGATACGGTGGCCGTGATGAGAAGAGGCGAGATCGTCGAATACGGTGAGGTCGACAGGGTGCTGTCCGATCCGCAGCACGAATACACGCAGGAGCTGCTCGCCGCGGTTCCGCGACTGGGAAGTCAGAGTCTGGTGAGGAATGAGTGAGTCGGAGGCATTGAGCCCATATCTCGATACGGCCCCTTTGGCGGCCGGCGACACCGTCCGGCTGATCGCGCCGTCGGGGCCGACCGATGAGGAGTCGCTGCAGCGCGCGATCGCCCAGCTCGAATCCTGGGGACTCAACGTCGTGCCGGGTGACAACGTCCGCGGCCGCCATCCGCGGGTGAAGTACCTGGCCGGCACGGACGCCGAGCGCCGCTCCGATCTCGTCGACGCCTGGTGCGATCCGGACACCGACGCGGTCATCGCGCTGCGCGGAGGCTTCGGAGCCATGCGACTGCTCGACGGCATCGACTTCGAGCACATGCGCGAGCACATGCTGCGCAGGGACGGCCGTCCCAAACTGCTCACCGGGTCTTCGGACATCACAGCACTCCACCAGGCATGGGAGCACCACCTCGGCGTGGCGACTCTGTTCTGCCCGATGGTCGGCAACGACCCGTTCAAGAACTCGACGGTCGTCCCGGACGAGGTGGCCTCATGGCTGTTCCGTCCCTGGGGCGGCCGCGAACTCGGCTTCCCCGCCGAGGAGCCTGCGGGCGCATCTGCGACCGAAACGTCGCTTAAGTGGTCGACATGGTCACAGAAAATCGGCGACGGCGAGACCATTTCTACCACCCAAGACGGTACAGCGGAGGAGACCGCTGCGGCTCGCCCGCTCAGCCGGGCTCAGACTCTCGTTCCGGGGACGGCGCAGGGCCGCCTCGGCGGGGGAAATCTCAGTCTCGTCGCCGCTGGGATGGGCAGTCCCGAGCTCATCGATGTGCGGGAACGACGCGAGCGGCGCGGTCCGAGCATTCTCATGCTCGAGGACGTCGACGAGGAGCTGTACCGGCTCGACAATCTCATGGTGCAGCTGGTCCGCGGTGGGTGGTTCACCTCGGCGGATGCGGTGGTGCTGGGGTCCTGGCAGGACTGCGCGCCCGTCCACGAGCTGGAGGCGCTGATGATCGACTACCTCGGCGGTCTGGGAATACCGATCGTGTCGGAGATGGGCTTCGGCCACGATCCCGATGCGCCGAGTGCCCCACTCGGCGTCGACGTCACGCTCGAGGCGGAACCCGGGGAGCGACCGCGGCTGTGGGTGGATCAAGCGGGTGCGCGGACATGACGGAGCCGACCACGTGCAGATGCCCACATCTGATGGGCGGGCGAATCGCGGGTGGGCGGACATGAACGAAACGAGACTGATAGGAGCACGATGATGAGCGAATTGAATTTCGATGGACTGCCCGGAGTGCGCTTCAGCGCTCTGGCCTTCGACGTCGACAGTGGGGAACGGGTGTTCGCCCACAATGAGAACGATGAACTCGACACCGCCAGCATGGGCAAGGTCTTCCTGCTCCACACGGCCCTGCAGATGTACGGAGACGGCACTCTTGACCTGGAGGAGCGCCTGCATCGGCGGCCGTCGGAGCGAGTCGACGAGTCCGGGATCTGGTACCTCATGGAGCAGGACGATCTGAGCATCTTCGACGTCGCACTGCTCATCGGGGCGTTCAGCGACAACTTCGCCACGAACGTGCTCATCCGCCGGGTCGGGCTTGAGAATGTTGCGGATCAGGTGGAGAAGCTCGGGTACCGGAACTCGGGTCTGCACGACTTTCTGCGCTGGCCGCGTCCGGCCAAAGCGCCGCGCACCCTGTCGACGGGGACCGCCGCCGAGCTCAGTGACTTCATGGCACGGCATGCCAAGGACGAGTTCTGGGACGAGTCGACGAACGAGGTCTTCCGGCGCTGGTTGGGCGCCGGCGCGGACACCTCGATGGTCGTCTCGGCGTTCGACCTCGATCCGCTCGCGCATTACAACTATCAGCGCGACGTGTGGGTGTGGAACAAGACCGGCACCAATGGGACGATCAGGGCCGATGCTGGGATCGTGATGACGCCTACGCGTCGCGTCGCCTATGCGGTGTTCGCGAACTGGGAGCCGGGCACTGACCGCGTCGTCGACGTCATGCCGGTCATGCGCGAGGCCGGCGACGCGATACACCGGTTCCTCTGAGCGTGACTTCGGTGGCAAGCGTGACCCTGCTGAGCGTGCCCCTGCTGCGCGTGACCATGATGGTCCCGGCGGCCGTCGACCGCGAACCGCCGCGGAGAACTGTCGGGTAGTCTGGTGGGCGATGTCCGACACGATCTACCTCACAGGCGAAGCGAAGGCTCCGTCGAACAACCCGATCACCAGCCAGTTCGGTCTGTTCTACGTGGCTTTCGAGATCGCGCCGGATACCCACCGAATCCTCGATGTGGACTGCACGGCGACGTTGGCTCTGACCCGGAACTTCATTCGGAGCCTGTTCGTCGATGCCGACATCACGGACCCTGGTCGACTGATCGAGCGCATCCAGCGCCGCTACCACGGTTCCTCGCAGAAGGCGCTGATCACGGCAGTGAACAACGCCGCGAAGAAGTACCGCGAGGTTGCCGCTTAAGCAGCACGTCCGACCATCCCGATTGCCCGGGCCCTCACCGGACCGGATCCGATCGACAACTGCACATTGCTCCATCCCGGAGGGCATCCTCGGTGCCGCTGTCGGCACTGCCATCGGTTGCACTGCCAGTGGCGCCGGCAACGGCGCCAACTGCTGCGTCTCCCGCAATGCCCCTGTCGGGATGGCCGAATTCAATGAGGAAGTGTCGTTAGTGATCACGGACGGTTATCTATTCATCAGCCTGCTTCTGGCGATCTCCGCAGCGCTCGTCGTTGCGAACCGGAGCGGGCGTTTCAAACTCTTCAAGTATGTGCCCGGCTTCGTCATCCTCTACATCGTGGCCGCGCTGCTCAACACCATCGGAGTCTTCGACCACGAGGGCGGGGACATCACGGCCGTAGGCGACACCCTGCGCGAGGTGCTGCTGCCCGCGATGATCCTGCTCATGCTGTTCAAGTGCGATGTCCGGCAGATCATCAAGCTCGGACCGAAGCTGCTGCTCACCTTCGCCGTGACCGCGGCGAGCATCATCGTCGGCTTTATCATCAGCTACCTCATCCTGAATTCCAGCCTCGACCCCGAAGCGTGGAAGGCCCTTGGTGCGCTCAATGCCTCGTGGACGGGCGGTTCGGCGAACATGGTCGCGGTGCAGGAGGTCCTCCAAGCACCGAAGAATGTGTTCGGCTATGTCCTCATCGTCGACACGGTGCTCTACTCCTTCTGGCTGCTGCTCATCTTCTCCTCCGTTACCGTGTCCGACAAGTTCGACAAGTGGACGAAAGCCGATATGTCGAAGCTCGACTTCACCGACCGCGTCTCCGCCGAGGAGGAGAAGTCGATGACGCTGTCGTCGATCTTCGGGCTCATCGGGTTCGCGCTTCTGGCCTCCGCCCTGGCGATCCGCCTCGGCGAACTGCTGCCCGAGGTCGGAGCGGTCATCGACGGCACAGCGTGGACGATCCTCATCGTCAGCATCCTCGGCCTCGCCATCGGAGCGACCCGGTTCGGCAAGACCGCCGGATCCAACGAGCTGGCGACGATCCTGCTCTACCTCATCATCGGCATCATCGCCTCCGGCTCGGACTTCACCTCCCTGGCCGAAGCGCCGCTCTACCTGGTCGCGGGCATCATCGTCCTGGTCGTCCATATCGCCATCATGCTCACCTACGCGAAGCTCACCCGCACCGAGCTCTTCAGCATCGCCGTGGCCAGCACCGCGAACATCGGCGGAATCGCCTCGGCGCCGGTCGTCGCGGGTGCCTTCAACCGGCAGCTCGTCCCCGTCGGTGTGCTGTTCGCGCTGATGGGCACGTTCCTCGGCACGTTCCTCGGCCTCTGGTCGGCCCAGATCCTGTCCGGGCTGGCATGATGAACGGACCACCCCAACCTCGCCGAGGCGGCCGACCGCACTGCTCCAGCCCTGACCGAATCCGCCCGACCGGAAGGACCCGACCATGACCGCACCCGACACAGCAGCTGCACCTGACACAGCATCCGCACCCGAAGCCGTCGACGTCTTCGACGGACACAACGACCTCGCCTGGTATCTGCGCGAGGAACGCGACTACAGCGTGGAGGGGCTCAACGACCCGAGCGTCTCCCCGTTCACCACGATGGACCAGCTGGCGGCCGGTCACGTGGCGGCACAGTACTGGTCTGTCTACGTCCACTCCTCGATCACCGGCGCCGACGCGATCAAGGCCACGTGGGAGCAGATCGACGCCGTCCGGCGCTTCGTCACCGCCTACCCCGAACGCCTCGCCTTCGCCCGCACCGCCGCCGACGTTCGAGCCGCGCGCACCGCCGGCAAGGTCGCCTCCCTCATGGGGGTCGAAGGCGGTCAGCAGATCGACGAGTCCCTGGCGGTGCTGCGGTCCTACGCCCGCGCAGGTGCTCGCTATATGACGCTGACCTGGTCGACCACCCATTCCTGGGCCGACTCGGCTACCGACGAACCGGTCCACGGGGGCTTGAGCGCCTTCGGCCGTGAAGTCGTGGCGGAGATGAACCGGATCGGCATGATCCTCGACCTCTCCCACGTCGCGCCGTCGGTCATGCACCAGTCGCTGGACCAGAGCAGACTGCCCGTGCTCTTCACCCATTCCTGCGCGTACGGGCTCAACCCGCACCCGCGCAATATCCCGGACGACGTCCTCGACCGCGTGCCCGGCAACGGGGGAGTGGCGATGATGACCTTCGTTCCCTCGTTCGTCTCGAACGCCCGCCGCGAATGGGTCGACGCCGGAGAGCAGGGAACCGCCCCCGAGGTGACCGTGGCCCAGGTCGCCGACCACTGCGATTACGTACGCGAGCGGATCGGCATCGACCACATCGGCCTCGGTGGCGACATCTGCGGAGTCGACGAGCTGCCGACCGGACTCGGCGACGCCGGTCAGTATCCGAACCTGTTCGCCGAGCTCGCCTCGCGCGGCTGGTCGCAGACCGACCTGCGCAAGATCGGCTTCGACAATGCGATGCGCGTCCTCGACGCACATGAGGACGCGTACGCGGCGTTCCTCGGCTCCGCGGACGAGGCACCGTCCGCTGCCAACGTTACTTCCGCGGACAACGGCCGGGCCGCCTCGGCGGGGGAGGGCGGCGTCGCCGCCAACACCGCTTCAGCCGCTAACACCGCTTCAGCCGCCAACGGCTCGGCTGCCTCGGCGGGGGAGGGCGGCGTCGCCGCCAACACCGCTTCAGCCGCTAACGCCGCTTCAGCCGCCAACGGCTCGGCTGCCTCGGCGGGGGTGGAATCATGACCCGGCTGCTCGTCATCGTCAATGACATCGAGTCTCAGCCGGGGCTGCTGACACGGTGGATGATCAGCGAGAACGTCGAGTTCGATCTGCGCATCGGTGGAGTCTCGCCGCTGCCGAGCCCTGCCGAGCTCGATGCCTATGACGGGCTCGTCATGCTGGGCGGCGGGTACATGCCCGATGAGACGGATCGTGCTCCGTGGTTGGCCGATGAGGCCGAACTCGTCCGCCGCGGCTTGGAGACTGATCTGCCGCAGTTCGGGATCTGCCTCGGCGGGCAGCTCATCGCCCACGTCGTCGGAGGTGATGTGCGTGCTCAGACCGGGGCGCCGGAGAAGGGATACACGCGGATCGACACCACCGCCGAGGCGGCCGCGGACCCCGTGTTCTCGGCGATCCGGCCGCGGACGGCGTTCGTCGAAAGCCACGTCGACCGGATCGTCGCCCTCCCCGAGGAGGCGACGCTGCTGGCCACGAGCGAGGCCTGCGAATTCCAAGCGTTCCGAGTTGGGCGGGCGTGGGGGACGCAGTTCCATCCGGAGTCGACACGGGCGAACATCGAGCGCTGGGACGCGGAGAAACTGCAGACATTGGGGTTCGATAAAGATACCCTGTTGGAAGAAGCGACGGAGCTCGGGCCGGAGAGCGAAAGTGACTCGAAGGCCCTGTTCTCGGCGTTTCTGGCAGTGGTTCGGAACTGAAGCTTGTGTGCCAGGCTCGTATCTGAGGCATACTAGGCGAGGCTCTGACCACAGTCAGGGTTGCCAAGTATGCGGCACAGCCGCCGCATTGGACACGGAGGAATCGTGAGCGACAGAGAACCCACGACGACAATCGACCCCGGTGACGGACACCAGCCCGAGACCCTCAAGCGGGTCATGGGGCCGAAGCTGCTGCTGCTGTTCATCGTCGGTGACATCCTCGGAACAGGCGTCTATGCTCTGACCGGCAAGGTGGCCGGGCAGGTCGGCGGTGCCGGTTGGGCACCGGTGATCCTCGCCTTCCTCATCGCGCTGATCACCGCGTTCTCCTATATGGAGCTCGTGACGAAGTACCCGCAGGCCGCGGGTGCCGCGCTGTATACGCACAAGGCGTTCGGGATCCACTTCGTGACGTTCCTCGTCGCCTTCGCCGTGCTCAGCTCCGGAATCACCTCGGCGTCGACGGCATCGAACGTCTTCGCCGCGAACCTCGTGGCCGGCTTCGGCTGGGACATATCCGCCACAGGAGTGATGTGGATCGCGCTGGCGTTCCTCACCCTCATCGCGCTCATCAACCTCCGCGGAGTCGGCGAGAGCGTGTGGTTCAACGTCGTCCTCACCCTCATCGAACTGAGCGGTCTGCTGCTGGTCATCGTCGTCGGATTCTTCGCGCTCGGTTCGGGCGACGCCGACTTCTCGCGCGTGATGATCTTCGAGACCGAAGGCGACAAGAGCGTCTTCCTCGCGGTCACCGGTGCCACGGCGCTCGCCTTCTTCTCGATGGTCGGATTCGAGGATTCGGTCAACATGGTCGAGGAGACGAAGGACCCGCGGGTGTTCCCGAAGATCATGCTCTCGGGCCTGACGATCACCGGCATCATCTACGTCCTCGTCTCCCTCGTCACCGTCGCAGCCGTGCCCATCGGCGTGCTCACGGAGAGTGAGACTCCGCTGCTCGAGGTCGTCCGCGAAGGTGCCCCGGGACTGCCGATCGATACGATCTTCCCGTTCATGACGATGTTCGCGGTCGCGAACTCGGCGCTGATCAACATGCTCATGGCCAGCCGTCTGCTCTACGGAATGGCCAAGCAGAATGTGCTCCCGCCCGTGTTCGCGAAGGTCCTGGCCGGCCGCCGTTCGCCGTGGGTGTCGATCATCTTCACGACGCTGATCGCCTTCGGGCTCATCTTCGTCGTATCGACTGTTCTCCCGGAATCCGTCACGGCTTCCCTGGGCGGCACCACGTCACTGCTGCTCCTGGCGGTGTTCGCCGTCGTCAACGTCGCCGTGCTCATCCTGCGCAAGGACAAGTCCGGCAATGCCGATCACTTCAAGGCACCGACTGTTCTGCCGTGGATCGGCGTCATCACCTGCGTGTTCCTCGTCGGTCCGTGGGCCCGCCTCGACGAGCTGATCCAGTATCAGATCGCCGCGGCGCTCGTCGGAATCGGCGTCGTCCTGTGGGCCATCACCTGGTTCTGGAACCGTTCGACGAAGGGCACGAGCACCCGGTTCCGCAATCCCGAAGAGCTGACGTGAGCCCATCCCCTCGCCGAGGTGGTGCGGTCCCTCGCTGGGGCCGCCCGCCGACTTATGTCCGTATCGCTCGATATGCTGGGACGGTGGGTTCCCGACCTGCGCACTCGGATCCAAACAGCTCAATCCAACGAAGGTGAAAAATGACAGTACTCGTCGGTTACGTCAACAATCCCGCCGGACATGCTGCTCTCGACGCCGGCATCGCGCAGGCGAAGAAGGACGGCAAGGAACTCGTCGTCGTCAATGCCTCACGCTCGGCTCAGCGCAGCGATTCCTACCGCCTCGGCGAGGGTGAGCTCAAGTCGGTCAACGACTACCTGACCAGGTCGGATGTCGAGTTTCGTGTGCTCACATTGGGCAGCGAATACGATCCGGCCGAACAGATCCTCGACACCGCCACCGAGGTGGGAGCCGAGTTGATCGTGCTCGGAACCCGGAAACGCACCCCGGTCGGGAAGTTCCTGCTCGGGTCGACCATCCAGAAGGTCATCCTCGACGCCGAAGCCCCGGTGCTGTGCGTCAAAGCCACGCACTGAGACCGTGACAGCTGCGGACGTGGCCTGTGGAAACGGGCCACGGCGCGAATGCGTGACGCCTGCATTGTGCTTGCCTCAGCGGAGCCGTTCCATGACGAGGTCGGCATTGACGTGCGCTCCGGCCATCACGCCGCTGGCGGTGCTGGCGACGACCATCGCCGACACATCAGCGCTGTTGCCGACCGCCCAGACACCGGGCACTTCGGTCTGCCCGGCCATCTGCGTGGGGATGTAGGTCCCCATCCCGCTCGGGTGAGCGACGACCTCGCCGCCGAGCTGAGTGAACAGTTCGGCATTCGCTCGCCCATACGCGCCGACAGTGAGCGCATCGAAGGTGAGCGTGTTCGCTCCTTCCGCCGATTCGCCTGCCGCCAGCGAAACGACGGCTCCGGACTCGGTGCGGTCCACCTCGCTGACGGTGGAGTCGATGTACTCGATTCCGAGCGTATCGAGCATGGCCTGCTGCTCGGAATCGGGAGCCGGAGCGTTGTGGCTGATGAAGCTGACCCGGTCGCTGAGTTGGGAGAACAGCATCGCCTGGTGGTATGACATGGGTGTCGTGCCGATGACCCCGATGCGTTGTCCGCGCACTTCGTACCCGTGGCAGTAGGGGCAGTGCAGGACGGTGTCGCCCCACCCTTCGGACAGGCCGGGGATGTCCGGAAGTTCGTCGCTCAGCCCCGTGGCGATGATGATCCGGCGGGCCCTGATCTCGGCCCCCGCCGAGGTGGTCAGTTCGAATCGATGCCGCTGAGCCTCCTCGGCGGGGTTGGGCTCCGGTTCGATCGAGTGAGCTTGTCGAACCGTCGCGTCGATGAAGGTGACGCCGTATTCTTCGGCCTCGGCGCGGCCTTTCGCCACGAGATCCTGCGGTTTGATGCCTTCGTGGCCGAGGACGTTGTGCGCGTGTGCGCTTGAAGAGTTGCGGAGCTGGCCCGCGTCGATGACGACAACGGAACGCAGCGATCGGGCTAAGGCGATCGAGGCGGCGAGTCCCCCTGCGCCACCGCCGATGACGGCGACATCGAAGGCGTTCTGCGCGGATTCGGCACCCGAGCCGGGGGCGGACGCTTGTGAGTTCTTGGGCGTGGTCGGGGTGGTCATGATTCTCCTGGGTGGTGGCGGGTAGCCGGGATGCGGTGCTGTTTCGAGTGTGCTCTTCGGGAATGTGAATGCGCAAACATATTTGCTGAAACAGCAAAATCTGTCATCCTGAAGGCATGGAAGAGTCAAAGGAACCAGGCGAACGGGCGACTCGCAGCTCGGCAGGCGCGCGGGGAACTGAAGCTGCGGGCCGAATGTCGGACAGTTTCGCAGGCAGTTCCGCGCCGGTCGAGGCGCAGGAGGCCATCAGGCAGTCGTTGGCCGGCGTCGGAGCTCGACTGCGGGGGCTGCGGCAGGAGCAGAATCGCACTCTCGATGAGGTGGCGGAGCTGGCTGGAATGTCGACGAGTACGCTCTCGCGCCTGGAATCCGGGAAGCGGAAGCCGAGCTTGGAGCTGTTGCTGCCGCTCGCCGGGGTCTATGGACTCCCGCTGGATGAGCTGGTGGGGACTCCGCCGATCGGTGATCCGCGTATCCATATCTCGCCGCGGAAGTTCCATGACCAGACCGTCTTGCCTCTCAGTCGCGGAGCGATCGGAGTGCAGGCGTTCAAGCACATCGTCGACGGTCGGCAGACGCCGAAGCTCGGTGCGCTGAAGACTCACCCCGGATTCGAATGGGTGTATGTGATCCGCGGTCGACTCACCCTCATCCTCGGTGATCGGACGATGATCCTCAACGCTGGTGAGGCCGCCGAGTTCGATACGCGAACTCCGCACTGGTTCGGTGGGGCCGACGATGATGGCGTCGAATATCTCAGTCTCTTCGGCCCCGAGGGGCAGCGCGTTCATATGAAGAGCTGAGAGGGGTCGGCGCCACTCTCGAGTCAGTGCCGAGCCGTATTGTAGCGTCCATCGACCGGCCTGTCGTTCGGGAATCGTGAAAACGCCGTTCGACCACAGTAAATAGAAATATATCGTAAGTCCGGGGAAGTATCTCAAATAAATCGTACAAAACTATGGTGTCTGTTCTAATCATGAATTAGAATAGAGCTAAGCCGAACCCATCAACGATGATGAACGGACACAGAGAATATGGCTCTCATCCCCGACCGAAGGCACAACGAGCACAACTGTTCCGAGGCAGGAAAGACCTCACCCGCACCACCGACACCATCCCCTCCAGGTTCCCCGCCGACCGACTTCCCGACGACCGGTGCGACATCAGCTGCTCCGTCTGCCGCATCTGCCGACGGCGAATCCTCCGAGCCCACCTATCGGGAGCTGCTCGCCGAGGCGGGACTTGACCTCAGTGGCCACCCCCTCGCCGACAGATTCGACGGGATCGTCGACAATCTGGCCGATGAGGAGGCGGGTGAGAACGAAACCCGCGACGAACACGTCGAACCTCCCGACGGCGGCGGACGCTGGACAAGCAGAACCACCATGCCGGAGACCGCAGAAGAAGTTCAGGCGTGCATCAAAGAGATCGAAGAACGCCAAAGCGCGTGGATGAAATCCAAGCGCGAAGAGCGAGAAGCCCAGCGCGCCGCCGAGCACGAAGAAGTCCTTCGGAACAACCCGCAGGCCCGCGAAGAGGACGAAGCGCTCGAGCGCGAAAGAGCGGAGTGGAATGCGCGCGTAGAGGAATACGAAGCGAGGAAGAAGGCGAAAGAAGAAGCTGAACGAATCGCCGAGGCGGAACGCGCTGAACGGCACAAGGCTCTGGCCGAAAGCGTCGACTCGGAATCCGACGCCCATCCGCTGCTCGACGAATACCGTTGGTCGGACCTCAAGCACGTGGCCCCGGAGGTCACCGGCAGCATCGAGAGTCTGAAGCATCTGCTCAATGAGCTCGACGACTTCACTCGCCCCATGGGGCCGGATGACGCCGTGACACTCCTCGACGGTCTTGAGACCCTGAACCGTCTCAACGAATCCCTCTCGATCGTGACGCTCTCGGTATTCGACCGAGTCGGAACGCCCCGCGACTATGGAGCGAAGACGACGAAGGCGCTCGTCCAGCACCGACTCAACGTGTCGGGTCAGGAGGCCTACCGCAGGACTCAGCTCGCTGAGTTCCTGGGAAAGCGAACCAGCATCAGTGGAGAGTCGATCGAAGCGAAATTCCCCATCCTCGCTGCCGCCCTACGTGAAGGAACTCTGTCGTCGAATCAAGCGTCGACCATTTCCAAATGCCTGATCAGTCTGCCGCCGAAAGTGTCGGAAGATGACAAGATCGAGGCCGAGCGCCTGCTCGTCGAAAAGGCTCCGACCGTCCGTGTCTGCGATATCCACAAGCTGTTCGAGGAGATCCTCGGTTGGATCGATCCCGACGGTCAAGAGCCCAAGGAAGCAGGTGACCGGGACAACTTCAACGTGAACCTTCGCCAGATGAAAGACGGCACCTGGACCCTCAAGGGATGCCTGGACGAGGAGACCGGGGGAATCCTCAACGGACTGCTGACCTCACGAATCAAAACCGATTCTCAGTTGGAAGAGGACAGCTGCGCGAATGCGGCAGTCGGCGAGGGTGACCGTGACAAAGAAGTCGTGGACACCTTCCGCGAGGTTCTGCGTGGCGACCGGTCCGACTGTTTCGACCCCTCGCTCGACTTCACCCCGCCGCAGGTCGGTGCGGATGGAAGGATCCCACCCGGAGCCGGTGTGAAACAGGATGGCACCCTGGTGGCTATGGCCGCTGAACAGCCGAGTGTCCGCCGTCGCATCTATGAGCGCTTCTCCAGCGTCATCGGCAGCATCGAGATGAACCGCATCAAGGCTGGAGCAGCCTACGCGCTGGTCGTCACTGCTGAGGCCGAAGACCTGGCGAACCAGACCGGCAAAGCCATCACCGGGGCAGAAGCACCGTTCCCGATCGACTCCGCTGCTCTGGAAGGACTCAATGGTTCGGTCTTCTTCCACCTCATGGGGGAGAGGGCGAAATCGATGGCACTGGCGACAGAGCGACGGTTGGCCACCGAGAAGCAGCTGGCGATTCTTGCCAGTCGTGACCAGGGATGCACGTTCCCGGGATGCGACACTCCTCCCGGATGGTGCGAAGCGCACCATATCGTCCCGTGGGCGGAAAACGGCAAGACCGACGTCAACAATCTCACCTTGGCCTGCTCAGCTCATCACCACCTGCTTGACTACACCGATTGGGACTGCAGGATGCTCATCGACGGGCGCCCCGCCTGGGTACCGCCGGCGACCATCGATCCGGCGCAGGAACCGGTGCTGCACGCACGGTTCATCGCACGTGAGATCGGAGAGACCCTCTTCGGCTGATCGCCTGCGGCCTGTGGGCGGCCAGCCGACCGGCGGCCGCCGCAGCTGAGCTTCATTGCGACGGACAGTGTGCCTCACACGAGCAGTACGGAAGGGACTGATGCAGGGTTTGGGGACATCTGATCTGGCTTGTTCACAGGCAAGCCTGGAAGGATTGACACCATGCCACAGCCCTATCCGAAAGAGTTCCGCGACGACGTCGTCCGCGTCGCCTTGAACCGCGACGAGAAGACCACGATCGCCCAGATCGCCAAGGACTTCGGCGTCCACGAAGGCACCATCGCGAAATGGCTCCGCCAAGCAGACATCGATGCCGGCAACAAGCCCGGAAACACCACGGACGAGTCCGCCGAGCTGCGCGAGCTGCGACGTCGAACCCGTCTGCTCGAACAGGAGAACGAGGTCCTGCGCAGGGCTGCCGCCTACCTGTCGCAGGCGAATCTGCCGTCAAAAGGCTCTACCCGCTCGTGAGAGAGCTCGCCGCGACGGGATCCCCGTGGCGGTGTCGTGCCGGGTTCTCAAGCTCTCCCGCCAGCCCTACTACCGATGGCTGGCGGCCCCTGTCCCCGAAGCCGAGGTGAATGAGGCGTATCGGGCCAACGCCCTCTTCGACGCCCACCGAGACGACCCCGAGTTCGGGTACCGGTATCTTGCCGACGAAGCTGAGATCGCCGGCGAGCCCATGGCGGTACGCACCGCATGGCGGCTGTGCTCGGATAACGCCTGGTTCTCGGTCTTCGGCAAGGCCCGGGCCAAGAATGGGAAGAAGCCCGGCCCACCTGTTCACGACGACTTGTGTGTCGTTACCGACGCCGATGGGCGCACCCGCCACGAGTTCCGGGCCGATGGACCGAATCAGCTGTGGCTAACCGATATCACTGAGCATCGCACCGATGAGGGCAAGCTGTACATGTGCGCGATCAAGGATATCTACTCCTCGCGGATCGTCGGCTACTCCATCGGGGCCCGAATGAAGGCGCGCTTGGCCGTTGATGCCCTCGAGATGGCTGTGGCCCGTCGCGGTGGTGACGTGGCCGGATGCGTGGTCCATAGCGATCGCGGCAGCCAATTCCGGTCGAAGAAATTCACCCGCGCATTGGCCCGCCACGGCATCGTCGGGTCAATGGGCCGCGTCGGCGCGGCTGGCGATAATGCGGCTATGGAGAGCTTCTTCGCTCTGTTGCAGAGGAATGTCCTCGACCGTCGCCGGTGGGCGAGCCGAGAGCAGTTGAGGCTCGCGATCGTGACGTGGATTGAGCGGACGTATCACCGACGTCGGCGGCAAGCTCGGTTGGGTCGTTTGACACCTGTTGAGTACGAAACAATTATTGAGTCACCTGCAGTCGCAGCGTGACACCCCGATTGTCACCTCTCTCTGCACCAGTCCCGAATGTTCCGTTTGCGCACGCTGTTGCCTCGGTATGAAGCTTTCGATCCTTGACCTGGTCCCTGTGCGCACAGGGCAGACAACAGCAGACTCCTTCGCCGCCTCGAAGCAGATCATCGACACGGCTGACAAGCTCGAATTCACCCGCTACTGGGTGGCCGAGCACCACAATATGCCCTCGATCGCATCGACGATGCCAGGGCCGGAGCTCATGCACCTCGGTCAGGGAACTCAGCAGATCCGCCTCGGTTCCGGGGGCGTCATGCTTCCCAACCACGCCCCGCTGGCCGTCGCCGAACTCTTCGCCCTCCTGTCTGCGGTCTACGGCGACCGCATCGATCTGGGAATCGGGCGCGCGCCGGGGACGGATCCGATCACCTCGGCGGCAATGCGGGGCCACCTCGGTGAGGGGCGCATGGTCGACCGCGAAGGACGCGCAATCGATCCTGTCGAACAGTTCCCTCAACACGTGATCGACACTCTCAGCCTCATGCAGCCCGAAGGTCTGCGGGTTCCGCTCCATGGTGGGCGCGAGCACGTGCTCAAAGCGACGCCCGCGGCGGCTCCGGGAACGCAGCCGTTGCCTTGGCTGCTCGGCTCATCCGGATACTCTGCGCGGCTGGCGGCTGAACTCGGCATGCCCTATGTCTTTGCCAACCACTTCGCATCCGGTGCCACTACCGGGATGAAGATCTACCGAGACAACTTCACTCCGGGTGCCTATGGAGACGAACCCAAGACGTTCGTCACGGCCAACCTTGTCGTGGCACCCACCGAGGAAGAGGCACAGCTGCGCTCGGAGCCCTTCATGCTGCAGATGTCCCGAATGCGCACCGGTGGGCCGATGGAGAAGCTGCGCTTGGCCGGCGACGACGTCCGATCGGTGATGACCGACCAAGAGCGTATGGTCGGTGAAGAGCTCACCAGCAATTGGATCATCGGTGACCCGAAATCCGCTGCCGCGCAGCTCGAAGAGCTGGCAGAGAGGTTCGACGTCGACGAGATCATGATCCAGCCGATTGCCGGCGCCATGGAAGGTGAAGACGTACGAAAAGACCCGGGCCGGATCCAGACGATCGAGCTGCTTGCCGCCGAGTTCCTCGGCGCTACCGCTGCTTCCGCCACCGCTGCTTCCGGCGCGACCGGCGCAGGGGCCGACGTCTGACACAGGGTGGAATTTCGGTTCTTATCGGTTCCGGCCAACCTTTGAGGACGGCTGTCGGCACCGAATCGAAGTCTCAGCTCAGCATCGATTCGAGCAAGTGGGCTTCAATCCACGACCAATCCGCGTTACCCTGTCACAGTGTCATGAATGCTGACAGTCGAGTGACAGCCAGTAGAATCGACACCGTGCAGAACCTCGTTTCCAGCGTGGTCACTCCATTCGGAAGGGCCGGGTAGGAATCGAAAACTGTACGCCGAATGCGCTCGCGCACCTTCGGAGACTTCCCCCGCGCGGGCCTGCGGCCCGCAGACCGAAAGAGAAATAATGCGTACCAAAATTGCTGTTTCGGCAGCACTTGGGGTCGGACTGGTTTTCGGCGCCGGTGCTCCTGCACTGTCGAGCAATCTGTCCTCGACCGACGCCGCAAAAACGTCCGGCATCTCAGCTGATGTCGTTCCCGGCCAAGAACTCGAACGAATCACCGACGGCAAGATCGAAAAGGGCGAGACCGCCTACGTCGATGTCACGGTAGCGACGCTGTGGACTGACCCGAAGGCACCGCGCAAGGTCGATAAGCCTGCGCTCCAGCACCCCGTCGACCTCGAGAAGTGGAACGAGAACCTCGAGCCCACCGATGTGCGCCGCGGACTCACCGGCAAGGCCGAGACCCAGGCAACCTACGGTTCGGAAGTCTCCGTCCTCGACATCAAGGGCAGCTGGGCCAAGGTCGCCGTGACCGACCAGAAGACCCCGAAGGACGAAAAGGGCTACCCGGGCTGGCTGCCCAAGAAGCAGCTTGTTGAGAACGACCGCTTCGGAAAGCTCCGCGAAGACCAGCCCCGCGCCGTGGTCACGAAGCCCAAGAGCGAACTCGAAGGCATCGAATTCACCAAGGACACCGGTGCCGATGTGAGCTTCAACGTCGACCTGCCCCTCATCGCGCAGGACGTCGACGATGTCCGTGTGGCACTCCCCGGTGGCGGAGCCGCCTGGATCGGCATCGAAGATGTGGATGTCTACGATGTCGGCGACAAACCCGAGAAGCCCAGCGGCAAAGACCTCGTGAAGACCGCGAAGCAGTTCGAAGGCCTGCGCTACCTGTGGGCCGGAGTCTCTGCCTACGGATTCGACTGCTCCGGATTCACCTACTCGATCTTCAAAGCCCACGGCATCGACCTGCCCCGTGACTCGGGCGAACAGGCGAAGGCCAAGGCAGTCTCCTCGTCGAACCTCAAGCCCGGTGACCTGCTGTTCTTCTCAACCAGCTCGGGAACTGTCCACCACGTCTCGGCATGTACGTCGGCGACGGCAAGATGATCCACTCGCCGAACGCGTCGAAGGACGTCTACGTCACCGACTGGAAGAAGTGGGACACAGGAAACGAATTCTCCGGAGCCCGCCGGATCCTCTGACCTGTGCTGACTGGGCTGAGTCGGAACGTCCCGATTCTGGATTGATTCTGACCGAGTCGGGCACCTGACCAGTCCGACCAGATCGAAACAGCGACCAGCCGACACACTGATGGCCGGTGCCCCGATGAGGGCCCGGCCATCAGTGGTTTCAGAATGTTATCGCCGAGGCGCGCCAGCCAAGGCGATAGTCGATCAGTGCCGCGAGCTCTGAGTCGATTTCAGGAAGATGGCGCGGGCCAGATCATCGCGACGTTCGATGACCAACCGGCGCAGGGCCGCAGGCGCATCGACGTTGGCAGCCAGCCAAGCGTCGGTCTTCTCGACCACAGCCTCCTCGTCGACGGACCACCGAGGGTAGAGGCCGAGCACCAGACGGCGTGCGATCTCAATCGAATTGTCCATCCAGAAACCGAGCAGACCGTCGAAGTACTCATCGACATACTCCTCGATGAGCGGCATCGCACTCGGTGCGATGAACCCGGAGATGATCGCCGACAGCACATCGTTGCTCAGCGCACCCGCCTCGCGGATCGCCTCCCATGCGCGGATCTTGACGATCGGCAGGGGCAGGGCGGCACTGGCAGTCTCGGCGTGAAGCCGACCCGAAGAGCTGGGATCCGAATGATTCTCCCGCGCGATATCGGTCTGATCCGCCCATCCGAGGCACACGAGCGCAGTCAGCGCATTCCACCTCAGCGCATGATCATTGATGAGACCGCGGAACGGCAGTGTCGCAGTCGAATGGTCGGCACCGCGACCTGCACCGGAACCGCCGGAAGCCTCCGCCGAATGCCCCACGGAATCAGACTGTCCCGCAGAAGCAACCTGCCCCGACTGACCCGGAGCACCGGCGTACATCCGGTCGATCTCCTCGCCGACCGGCACTGCTAGGATCTGACTGGCGAATCCACGCCCCATGGCCACGGCCGAGCTGCCGGCCGCGCATCGCGCCGTCCGCGACGTCAGCGCCAACACCAGATTGGCCAGATGCAGCTGCGCATCCGACCCGGCTTTCGCCGCAGCCAACGCATCCAGCGCTGCTCCCAGCAGGCCCATGATCGCGGCATCGAAGTTCCGATCCGCCACCCACTGGTCGATGCAAGTCAGAGAGGTCTGACTGAGTCCCGCCATGATCCCGGCGTGACTCTCCTTGCCCAGACTGCGGGCATAAGCCGTGAGGTACTTCTGCACCGGCATGAGCCCATCGCGGACGGCATTGTCCAACGCCGACCACACCAGAGCCCGCGACAACGGGTCCGCAATCCGCGACGCCGAGGTGACCGCCGCCTCCACCGACTCCGGATCCAAGCGCACCCGCGCATAGTCCAGATCATTGAAGTTGAGCAGAGTGATCACGCCGGCACTGCGACCGATGAGCTGCTCCACATCGGCCGACTCGCTCGAGAACTCGAAGCGGAAGGAATCGAGGGGGACGATCGCCCGCCCCGGCCGTCCGAGTGTCGCGATCTCGATCGTGTGCGGACGCAGCAGAGCCGAGCCCTCGGCCGAATCGGCCTGAGTGATGGTGGCCCCCGTGATCTTCTCCGACCCGGACCGGCGCCGCGGCGGCTCAGCTCTGCCGCTCGCACCGGACCCGGCCTCGTGAGCGGCTCCGGTCGCACCGTCGATGCTGTCGTCGACCGCATCCGGGCTGCGCAGCCGCGTACCCGAACTCGACGTCACGAGCCTCCCGCGGCCCCCGCTCTGCGCAGCGACGGCGGCAGCCGACGAAGACCCAGTCGAGGACCCGGCCGAACCATCTGCAGATGAAGACGAACCATCCGACGTGGTCAGCTGCAGAGACAGTTCGGAGACCCCGGACGTCCCCAGCCACGCGGCCGCCCAGTTCGCGATGTCCCGGTCGGGAGCCGCCTCGGCGAGGCATTCGAGGAAATCCGCGAGCTCGGTGTTCCCGTACTCGAACCGTCTGAAGTACAGCCTCGACCCGGCGAAGAACGCCTCCCGGCCGACGAACGCGACGAGCTGCTTGAGCACGGACGCGCCCTTGGCGTAGGTGATGCCGTCGAAGTTGAGCTTCGCGGCCTCGACATCGGGGATGTCGGCGACGATCGGATGCGTCGTCGGATACAGATCCTGGGTGTACGCCCACGCCTTGCGGCGCAGCGCGAAGGTCACCCAGCCGTCGGTGAACCGCGTCGCCTCGGCCAGCGCGAGTCCGCCCATGAAATCGGCGAAGGACTCCTTGAGCCACAGGTCATCCCACCACTTCATCGTGACGAGATCGCCGAACCACATATGCGCCATCTCGTGCAGGATGACATTGGCGCGTGACTCGTAGTTCGCGTCCGTGACCTTGTCGCGGAAGATCAGATTGTCCGTGAACGTGACCAGACCAGGATTCTCCATCGCACCGAGGTTGTACTCGGGAACGAAGATCTGATCGTACTTGCCCCACGGGTAGGGGTAGTCGAATTCGGAGGTGAAGAATTCGAGACCGGCCTTCGTGACGCCGAAGATATCGTCCGCGTCGAGGTGATCGACGAGGCTCGCCCGCGTCCACGCACCCAGCTGCACGGTCTGCCCGGTGCGCGGGTCCGTCCACTCATCCGTCGCCCCCTCATAGGGGCCCGCCGTGATGCAGGTGATGTAGCTCGACTGCTTGAGCGTCGGTTCGAAATAGTGTGTCACCGCGCCGGCTGATTCGGACCCCGCCGACGTCGCGAAGTCGGACCCGTTCGCCGAGGCGGCGCCCGCCGAGCCATCGGCCGGTTCCGTCCTCGCCTCGGTGCGGTTCGACAGGACCTGGAAATGCGCGGGAGCGGTGACCGTGAAGATGAACTCGGCTTTGAGATCGGGCTGGTCGAAATTCGCGAACACGCGTCTGGCGTCGGTGGGTTCGTACTGCGTATAGAGGTAGGTCTTGCCGTCGGCCGGATCCGTGAATCGGTGCAGTCCCTCGCCCGAGGTGGAATAGCGCGCCTGCGCCTCGATCGTCAGCGAATTGCGGCCGGCGCGGACGGGGAACGTGACCCGCGCACCGTCGAACGCCGCGGCGGGGGAGAGGCTCTCGCCATTGATCAGAACAGAGGACACGGAGTCGGCGATCAGGTCGATGAATGTCGAATCGACGAAGCGGGCGGAGAAGTCGACGACTGTGCGAGACAGGTACGTGTCGGCATCGGTTTCGGCGTTGCTGACGTCGATGTGGACTGAGTAGGAATCGACCTCGAGCAGCTGTGTTCGACTCTGCGCTTCGCTTCGGGTGAGATTCGTTGTCATTCAATAGCCTCCTCGGCGGACAGACTTTAGCATGCCACATTTCCGGTATTCTGAGTACAGCACCAGCGAACGGCAGAGGGGACTGATGGCGGACAAACGGGTCAGCGAACTGCCTCGGCGAGGGTTCAACGTCGTCGCCCACCGCCTGCGCTTAGGACTCAAGCGGGTGTGGGTGAACTCCGGTCAGCTGATCCAGATCCCCATCGCCGCGACCGCAGCCTACGCCTTCTGCGTCTACGTGCTCGGCCACCCGTATCCGTTCCTCGCCGCGGTCGCCTCCGCCGTCGGCATCGGCCCTGTCGTCGACCGTCGCCTGCGCCGCGCTCTCGAGATCGGCATCGGAGCGACGTTCGGGGTGCTCGTGGGCGAGATACTCGTCAATTTATACGGCTCCGGCACCTGGCAGCTCGCCCTGACCCTGATCATCGGCCTGACGATCGGCACGATCCTCAACTCCGGCGGCATCTTCATCACCCAGATCGCCGTCCAATCCGTCTACGTCGTCGTTGTCCCTGCCACCGCCACCACCATGCCGTTCCCGCGCACCCTCGATGCTCTCACCGGATCCGTCTGCGCGATTCTGCTGGCCCTGCTCATCCCGCGCGACGCTCGCAAGGTCCCGCGGCGCCTGGCAGCAGACATGCTCGAGGAGGTCGACGCCGTCCTCAGGATGATGAAACGAGCCCTGCGTGAAGCCGATGTGACGATGGCCGGCCGAGCCCTCGAGCGCGCTCGCGAAACCCAGGACATCATCGACTCCTGGGGCTCATCCCTGCGGATCTCCCGCGAAGCCGCGAAGATCAACGCACGTGCCCGCCGGCATGCGGCCGAAGTCACGCGCCTGTCACGTGCCCACACCTTCTCCGACCGCGCGATGCGGACCATGCGAGTCATCGCCCGCCGCGTCGTCGGCATCACCGAGCTCGGCGTCGCCAAACCCGTCATCGCCGACTACGTCGGATCCTTGGCCGACGGTGCGAAGAAGCTCGAGATCGCTCTGCGCCGCGGCACCGACCGTTCCCTCGCCGAGGCGGCCCTGTCCGAGGCGGCGGGGGCTCTGGATCCGCGAGCGAAGCCCGATTGGGACATCCACGACGAGTCGATGGTCCTGCTCCTGCGGACTGTCGCCGTCGACCTGCTGCAGGCCGCAGGGCTGACACGTGAGGAAGCCCAGTCACGGCTTCCACCGCTGGCCGTGAACGCCGATGAGGAAGACGGGCCGGCCGTTGAATAGTCGGTGATGCCGCTCTCGATCTGCGGATAGTGCGCTTAAAGCGCTGGGCGTCGCGCGTTGTGTGGGCCCACTCTGCCGGCCGTGCGCCGAACGGGGCGGAGCTCGAATGGGGTCCGCGACTGACAGGCCGTGCCACGAATGGGCTTTGAGGTGCGGTCAGCTGCTTTCGACGACGAAGACGGCGTTCGTGCCCGGCACCAGAGCCGTGAATCGATGGGGCTGATCGCCCGGGTGAGTGAGGTAGTCGCCGACCCCTAAGTCATACGACTTTCCGAGCACCTCGATGCGTGCGGACCCGCGACCGAGGATGACATGTTCGATCGTGCCCTGAGGGTGGGGCTGAGACTCGCGCGGCTCACCCGGTTCGGCCTGGATGAAGTAGACGTCGCGACGTGCATTCGTCGGCGACGGTGAGAGCAGAGTGGCCACATAGTTCGCGGTCGTCGACGGCAGGCTGGGCATATCGCCGACATGCTGCAGCGCCACCTCATGCGGGGGAGGGTCGAGTAGGCGAGCGAGAGGGATATCGAGCGCAGCGGCCAGTGCCCACATCGTCTCCAGGCTCGGGTTGCCGCTTCCCGTCTCGAGTCCGGACAACGTCGACTTCCCGATTCCTGCCCTTCTGGCGACTTCGGACAAAGAGAGTCCGGCGCGCAGCCGTTCGCGCTTCAGGGCCGCAGCGATCTGCTGACTCGGCGAGAGCCCGGTGCCGGCAACAGGGGCGGAAGCGGGGTCGGAATCTGAGGTGGAAGCGGGGTCGGCACTGCTTTGCGAGTCGTTCAGCGAATCATCGTTGCTTCGAGAAGTCATGGGTTCACTATAGCGGGTCGATCGTTCGGGTTGACGAACGATATTCGAGGGTGCACTGTATAGAACATGGGTTCATTATTTCGCACGGCTGATCGGGTGCTCCCCGGCTCGACCTATCGTGCGGTCGCCATCGTCACCATCACGATCATCGCCGTCGCGCTGTCGTACGGGGCGATCTCCGCGGTCTCCGGTTTCGCCTGGTGGCAGACGCTGCTGCTGGCGATGTTCGCTCTCGGCGGTGCCGCCGAGTTCACCTTCGTCGGCGTCATCGCAGCCGGCGGTGCCCCGATTCTCGCGGTGCTCGCGGGGCTCCTCGTCAATTCCCGGAACTTCGCCTTCGGCGTTGCCGTCGGCCCCTTCTTCCCGCAGGACTGGCGAGCTCTCATCGCCTCCCACTGGATCAACGACGAATCCACCGCGATCTCGCGCACCGGGCACAACGATCGCGCGAAATGGCATGCGTTCCTGCTCATGGGTGCCGCAATCGCCATCATGTGGCCCGGCGGCGCCATGGTCGGACAGTGGCTGGGCAATGTCATCAACGCGGACCTGCTCGGACTCGACGCGGCCTTCCCGATCATCCTCTTCTGCCTCATCCGCGGGGATCTGAAGAACAAGGTCACGCTCTCGCTGACCGTCATCGGCATCCTCATCGCCGTGGGTCTGACCCCGCTGCTGCCGCTCGGGTTGGGGGCAGTGACCTCGCTGTCCGTGTTCGTCTTCGTCGCCGCTGGCTGGGCCGTGCGCTCATTCATCCGCCGCCGCTCCGGAGACAACCGCGCCGAACAGCACGGTGTCGATCAGCGCAGTGCCGATCAGGGCGATGCTGAACTGCCCGGTGCCGAACAGCGCAGTGACGACCGAACGCAATCCGCGACTCGAGGGGAGGGGCACCGATGAGCGCCGTCAGCTTTCTCATCGCCCTGGCTGGGCTGAGTCTCGGAACCTATCTCATGCGCTTCGCCGGAGTGAAGGTGGGAGCGGCGATCGCTGTGAGGGGTCGTCGACGTACCCTGTCGACCGCCTCGGTGGGAGCCGGATCTTCCGAGCATGGAGAATCCTCGGCGTCCGGCCAGTCCGTCCCGTCTGGCGAATCCTCCACACTCGCCCAGACCTCCGCACCCGGGGAGTCCTCGGGCTCAGCCGACTCGACCGAACGCGTGACGATGTGGATGGACCGAGCCACGGTCGTGCTCATCGGTGCCGTCTTCGCGACGACCGCGGTCTTCGACGGCAAGGACATCGCCGATCCCGCCCGCCTCATCGGCGTCGGTGCCGGAGTGCTCGCCGCGATCCTGCGCGTGCCGATGCTGCTCGCCGTGGTCATCGGCATGGGCGTGTGTGCCCTCATCCGCACGACCGGGATCCTCTGAGCTGGGGCAGCGTCGGCCTGAACTGAGTGCAGGTCGACGAACTTGCCAGCGTGGGCCTGGGCGCGGTCCACGGACTGCAGCCTCGGGGCACCCAGCACCCACTGTGAAAGCCGTGGGTTGCGGGTGGGCAATTGCCGAGGATCTCCGGGCCGGAACTGCCCCGAAAGCGCGAGATTGCTAGGCTGGGGCCATGGAATACATCGCGGGCTTTCAGCGTCTCGTCTTTCTTGCCCTGACGGTGGCTGCATTCGTCGTCCAGCTCTGGGCGTTCATCGACTGCCTCCGCTTCAAGGACGAGAACTACCGCGCCGTGGACAAGCAGAGCAAGAAGTTCTGGGTCATCCTCCTCGGCGTCGGGCTCGCGCTCGCCCTCATCGCCCTGCCGCCGATGGGCATGAGCATGATCTTCCTCAACATCATCGCCCTCGTCGCCGGCATCGTCTACCTCACCGATGTGCGTCCGAAGGTCCGTGCCGTCGACCCGCGCTACCGCAAGCGCTGACGCCGCGAACCGGCTGACCACACTCACCGCATGAGCACAGACCTCAATCTGCCGGGTCCCGAATCCGGCTTCATCGCCACGTTCGGAACCGGCGGCCCGCACACCCTCTTCGGCCTCGGATTCGCCGGCGCAATCCGCGACACCCGCCCCTTCGGCACCGGCATCACCGGCACCCGCCACTTCCTCCACCTGCCCGGCCACGGCGGCCGCCCCTCACCCGGCCCCGGATGGACCTACCCGCAGATCGCCGAGGTGCTCGCCGACGCCGTGAGCACCACCTCGGCGAGCCGGGCGCTGGGCGTCTCGATGTCCGCCGGAGGACTCCTCCACCTGCTGAGCATCGCCCACCCCGTCACCCGCGGCCTCGACAAGGTCGCCCTCGTCCTCCCCGCCTCCTTCACAGGATTCCCCGCCGAGGTGACCGCCGCCAACCGATCCTACCTGGAGCAACTGCGTCGCCTCGTCGCCGATAAGGACATCGACGGCATCGTCGAACTCATGCTCTCCCGCGAACCCGCCGAGGTGGCCCAGATGCTCCCCGCGCGAGCTTGGACGAAGGCGAAGGCCGAGAACCTCGTCCACACGGACATGTCCGACGGGCTCGGACTCGCCCTCGAAATCGCCGTCGCGGACACCGACGCAGCCGCCGAGAACCTGCGCTCCTTCGCCGGTGATGTCCTCGTCCTCACCCACGAAGACGACCCGGCACACCCGGTCACCATCGCCGAGGATATCCACCGTGCGATTCCGACCTCCCGCCTCGAGGTGCTTCCCGCCGGATCGATCCTGTGGCGTGGGCGTCACGAAGTGCGGCGCATCCTCGGTACGTTCTTCGGATAGGGACTGGCGTCGGTGAGGCGCGGGCATTGATTTGGCACTGTCTTCGACTCGTCGCCCGACCGAGGTCGTTGGCTAGACTGTCTCCGTGCGCATTTCTGTCCTCTCCCTCCACACCTCCCCCGTCGCCCAACCCGGGCAGGGCGACGCCGGAGGGATGAACGTCTACGTCGACCAATCCGTGCGCGCACTCGCCGCAGCCGGACACCGCGTCGACGTGTTCACCGCCGACCCCGGCGGCCTCGACGGCACGGGCGGCAGCGCATTCAATACTGGCGGCAGCACAGTCGGTGCCAGCGGCAGCACCGCCGACACGGGTGACGGCGCGAAGCTGGAGATCACCGACTCCATCACCCTCCACCATCTGCCGGTCGGCGCCACGACGAAGGACGAACTCGCCGACGCGCTCGACGAACTCGCTGAACTGCTTGCTGCCCACCCCGACTTCCGCGCCGCCGATTTCATCTGGGCCCACTATTGGATATCCGCCGAGGCGGCCCTGCGTGGCCGTGGAATCGCCCTCGACACCGACATCGACACGAACATCGACATCGGCGCCGACACCGACATCGGAAATGACGAGAGATCCGCATCCGCGGTTGGGCAGGACCGTCCGAGGCGGGCGCCGATCTCGGTGAGCATGCATACCATCGGGGCCGTCAAGAACCGCGATTCGGAGACCAGCCACGAACGCCCTCAGCGGCTCGAAGCGGAAGAGCGCATCGCCGCTGGGGCCGACCTGCTCGTCGCAGCCACCCCCGCCGAACGCCGTGACCTCGTGACCGAACTCCACGCCGATCCCGACTCGGTCGTCGTCGCCCGACCGGGTGTCGACCATGGTCTCTACGCGCCGGACTCACAGTCGGAAGCACGCGAGCGTCTGGGATTCGCCGCGAACGAGGCGATCGTCCTCTACGTCGGGCGCATGCAATTCATCAAGGGCACGGACGTCGCCGTCGACGCCCTGGCTGAACTGCGAGAACGCAACCCGCACCTGGCCTCCCGGACCCGCGGAATCCTCCTCGGCGCCGCCTCGGGGACAGGTGTCGAAGCAGGCGGGGGAGCGGTCCGACCGTCGTCGACCTACCTGCAGGAGCTGACCGCGGCGATCGCGAACGAACCCAGCGTCGAGATCCGCCCACCCGTTCCCTCCCACGTCCTCGTCGACTATTACCGGGCCGCGGACGTACTCATCGTCCCCTCGCGGAGCGAATCCTTCGGACTCGTCGCCGCCGAAGCGGCCGCTTCAGGTCTGCCAGCCATCGCCTCGGCGGTGGGAGGACTCCCGGAAATCGTCGAACACGGACATTCGGGACTGCTCATCGCCGATCACAACCCGCATCACTGGGCGACGGCGATCGAAACCCTGCTCACCGACACGGACCTGCGAGCCGAACTCGCCGGCCACGCCGTCGACCGCGCCGAACGCTTCGATTGGGGCCGGACCGTCGCGGCCGTCCTCGACGCCCTGCCCGAGACCTCCGGCGCAGCATCGCGGCCCACGGAGCCGCTCGGAGCGTGCTGAACGACTAGAGTCGGCGGTGAGCACGAGAGCCGAGCGAAAGGCGTGAGAGCATGAGCACCGACACCGAGGCGATCCTGGCCGGAGTGCGCACCTGGGCCGAGAGCAACGACGTTCCCGTGGACTCGATCGAGAACACGGAGATCGTCGTCACCCTTCCGGGGGAGAAGAAGCTCAAGACGAACGTGGCGATCAGCGTCTTCGCTCGCACCGCGCATCTGCAGGCGTTCGTCATCCGCCACCCCGACGAGAACTCGGCCGAGTTCAATCGGTGGCTGCTGCAGAAGAATCTCAAACCGGGGCCGGTGTCGTTTGCGATCGACAGCCTCGGCGATGTGTATCTGCGGGCGAGCGTGCCCCGCGAACATCTGCTCGATGAACTCGATGGACTGCTCGGGGCGATGCTCGCCACGGCGGATTCCTCGTTCAACGAACTCCTCCTCATCGGATTCCTCACCGGGATGAAGAAGGAATGGGCGTGGAGGGTCGGCCGCGGCGAGTCGACGCGCAACCTTGCGGCCTTCGAGAAGGTGCTCAGCGGCGATGACAATGAATTCCTCGGCACCTTCGGCGAGGCCGATGCCGAACCTCCGGCGGTCACGGCCGATCGGGAGAGCGACGGGGATGGGGCGTCTAGCGAGATGGCCGGGTCGGTGGACGAGGCAGCGGGTCAGTCTAGCGACGCGGCTGGGCAGGGCGCTACGGAAGACTCCGCCGGCGATCAGAGCCGAGGCCCGCGTTCATGAGCGGCGAGACGCCCAAGCCCGCCAGCGTCGACGAATACATCGCCTCGTTCGACGACGAACAGCACCGAGATTTCCTCACGAGGCTGCGCGAGCTCAGTCGTGCCGCCGCGCCGCAGGCCGAGGAGAGCCTCAGATGGGGCAGCCCCGCCTACGCCCTCGACTCGATCCTGTTCGTGTTCGCCGGCTATAAGAAGCACGCGAACGTCGTCTTCACACCCAGCACGAAGGAAGCCTTCGCCGATCGTCTGCAGGACTTCGACATCGGAAAGGGCTCGATCAAGCTGCCCTACGGCGACGAGATTCCGACCGAACTGCTGACCGAGATGATCGCCCACCGAATCCGCGAATTCGAGGTCGACGGAGTGAAGTGGATGTGAGGTGAGGGCGAGCTGGTCTCAGTCGAGCGGCAGCTTCATTCCCTCGTGGCTGGCGATATAGCCGAGCCGGTCGTAGAAGCGCTGGGCATCGGTGCGCGACCGGTCCGTGGTGAGCTGAGCGAGCCCGGCGCCGAAGCGGCGTCCGCAGTCGTGAGCCCATTCGAAGACCGCTGTGCCGAGCCCGATGCCTTGAGCCGAAGCGCCGATCCGCACCGCTTCGATCTGCAGGCGGAGAGTGCCGCGGCGGGACAGGCTGGGCAGTAGACTCAGCTGCAGGGTCCCGACGATCGTTGATCCGTTGTCGGGCCGGCCGGCTGAATCAGTCTGATCCGCTGGTTCGGGCTTTTCGGCAGTCTCGGCCTGGTCTTCAGGATCAGTGCTGTCCGTGATTTCGGTGACGGCGATGAGGAGCTGATTCGGATCGGCCTCGATGAGTGCGAAGGCACGAGCATAGACGTCTGCCTCCTCGTTGGCGGACTCCCGGGCGGCCCCGAGCACGTCATCACGCAGCAGCGCGACGAGGTCCGGCACATCGGCCTCGGTGGCCCGGCGGATGCGGAACGTCCGACCCGCCAGGTCGAGGGTCTCCGGGGAGAAGCCGTCGAAGCCTCGGCCCGAGTGCTCGTCGCGCCGGGCCGCCTCGGTGGTCATCGACTCGTGGTCCCGGCGGACGTCGCACCGGCGGCCGCGGGTTCACGGCCGGAAGCATCGACCGGCGGCTTGCTGTAGGGACGGCGTGCAAAGAGGGAAGCGAGAACGGCGCCGGAGACGTTGTGCCACACGCTGAAGACGGCTCCCGGCAACGCAGCCAGCGGCGAGAAGTACGTGGTGGCCAGGGTCGAAGCCAAGCCGGAGTTCTGGAGTCCGACCTCGAAGGACAGCGCGCGACGCGTCGGGGTGTCGAGGCGGCAGGCCGCGGCCACACCGTAGCCGACGCCGAGTCCGAGCAGATTGTGCGTGACGACCGCCAGCAGCACGAGCACACCGGCTGTGGCGATCGAACCCGCGGAGCCGGCGACGACGATCGAGACGATATAGGCGATGGCGATCGAGGCGAGCCAAGGCAGCACCGGCGCGATCGCGTCGACGAACTTCGACGCGAACACGCGGACGATCACACCGACGAAGACGGGTACGAGCACGGTCTGGCAGATCGAGACGAACATCGACCAGAACGGCACGTCCATGTACGAGCCCGCCAACCACAGAGTCAGCAGCGGGGTGAGCACGGGAGCGCACAGCGTCGACAGCGACGTGATCGACACCGACAGCGCGGTATCGCCCTTCGCCAGGTAGGTCACGACATTCGACGCGGTGCCGCCGGGAGCGCAGCCGACGAGGATGACTCCGACGGCGATCTCTGGCGGAAGCGAGTACACGGTCACGACGAGGAGACCGAGCAGCGGCATCGCCACGAACTGAGTGACGACTCCGAGCACGGCGATCCACGGCCGCTTCGCGATGCGAGCGAAGTCCGGGAGCGTCAGGGTCAGCCCCATGAAGAACATGACTACGCCGAGCGCCCATGTGATCGACGGCGCCAGAGGCGTGAACGCATCGGGCAGCAGGAATCCGAGGACCCCGGCGATGACGACGAGAACCGGCAGAGCCGTGACGGCGATGATCGAACTGCGGTCGGCCGCGGGAGCAGCGGCGCTTCCGGAAGCCTGGTGTGCTGGCGTGTGTGACATGGGTACAGGTTACTCTGTCCGTTTTGCCATTCGAGACGCATGCCCAGAAATTGAGATCGCACCGATGAGGAGGGCGGAGGCGCCGGCGTCCACCGGCGACCTCGGCAGGTGGAAGGGACGGTGGCGCCGACGGTCACCGACGACCCCGCCGGAGAGGTCGTGTCAAAATGGAGCCATGACGTATAACCTCATCCTGCTTCGCCACGGCGAGAGCGAATGGAACCAGAAGAATCTGTTCACCGGATGGGTCGACGTGACCCTGACGGACAAAGGCCGTGCCGAAGGCAAGCGCGCCGGCGAGCTCCTGCGCGAGAAGAACCTCATCCCCGACGTCGTCTTCACCTCGCGGCTCAAGCGGGCGATCCTGACCGCGAACATCGCGCTCGAGGCCGCCGACCTGTCCTGGCTCGACGTCCACCGCAGCTGGCGCCTCAACGAGCGCCATTACGGCGCGCTGCAGGGCAAGAACAAGAAGGAGATCCGCGACGAGTTCGGCGAAGAGCAGTTCATGACCTGGCGCCGCTCCTTCGACACCCCGCCGCCGGCCCTGGCCGACAGCTCGGAATTCTCGCAGGCCGGTGAGGCCCGCTACGCCAACCTCGGCGACGCGCTGCCCCGCACCGAATGCCTCGCCGACGTCATCGACCGCCTCCTGCCCTACTGGTACGACACCCTCGTGCCCGAACTCACCGTCGGCAAGACCGTGCTCGTGGCCGCCCACGGCAACTCACTGCGCGCACTGGTCAAGCACCTCGACGGGATCTCCGATGCCGACATCACGGGGCTGAACATCCCCACCGGCATTCCGCTGCACTACGAACTCACCGAGGAGTTCACCCCGGTCACGCCCGGCGGAACCTACCTCGACGCCGAGGCAGCCGCGGCGGCCATCGGCCAAGTCGCCAACCAGGGGCGCTGAGCCTCGTCCCGTCCTGTTCCCACCGGGGTCGGGGCGGGTTCGGTCCGGGCTCGGGTGCACGCCTTCGGCCCGGACTCATGCGCTGATCGTGTCGGCCTGCCCGGCGATCGCCTTCATCTCCTCGAGGAGCAGGGCGATCGCGGGGGAGGCCGACATCGACTTCCGCCACACCAATGAGATCGTGCGGGCAATGCTCGGATCATCGAGCGGCACCGCCTTTACATCATCGGGCAGATGCGGCCTGCCCAACCGCGGCACCAGCGCCAACGCCCCGACGGCACGGACGAACTCGATCTGCGTGTCATATTCGATGGCCCAATAGTCGATCCGCGGTTTGCTGCCCAACTCTTCGAACAGTGCCGTCAGCCAGCGATGGCACACGGCATTGCGCGGAGCCGATACGAACATCTCCCCGAGCAGATCACTGCGGGTCACCTCGGCGCAGGCGGCCAGCCGATGATCGCGGTGCATGACGATATCGGCCCGATCCACGGTGATCCGCTCCGAGATCAGCGTCGCGGGCAGGTGCAGTGAGGACGAGTCCCAGCCGAAGACGAGCGAGGCATCGATCCTCCCGGCCGTGACCATCTCGATGAGCTCGTCCGGCTCCTCTTCGAAGTTCGACACCGTCAGCTCCGGCGCCGAGGCGGCCAACCGCGGCAATGCGGGCACGAGCAGTCCGCGGATCCCCGTCGAGAACCCGCCGACCGTGATCCGCCCCCGCGGCTCACCCGACTGCGCGCGGGCCGCGGTCTCCAGACTCTCCAGCTCCTCCAGGAGTCCGGCCCCGCGCCGGCTGAGCTCCCGCCCCACCGGGGTCAGCGCAATGCCGCGGCCCGTCCGCTCGGTCACGGGTGCGCCGAGGGTGCGCGAGAGCTTCTGCAGCTGATGGCTCACGGCCGCCGGCGTATACCCCAGGGATTCGGCCGTCGCCGTGACCGAGCCGAGCGAATCGAGGGCGACGAGGGTGCGCAGCGCGACAGTATCGATCATCAAATTATCTTAAAGAAACAGTGGACGGACTTTCAATGGAAATTTGACGACATGGCTGGAATGCTTGAGTCATGCGCTCGGTCCACTACATGCTCGCCCTCCTCGTCGTCGTGCTCTGGGGCGTCAACTTCATCTTCATCGATTTCGGCCTGCGCGACTGGCCCCCGCTGCTCCTCGTCGCCGCCCGTTTCACCTTCGTCGTGGTGCCGGCGATCTTCTTCGTTCGCTTTCCCCGCGGCTCCTTCGGCCGCATCCTCCTCATCGGCGCCTTCATGTCGGCCGGTCAGTTCGGTCTTCTCTACACCTCCATGGCGCTCGGTCTGCCCGCCGGGCTGACCTCGATCGTCATCCAGATCCAAGCCGCGTTCACCGTCATCGTCGCGGCGCTCGTGCTGCACGAGATCCCGACTCGGCGCCAGATCATCGGCATCCTCATCGGACTCGTCGGCCTGTCCGTCATCGGTCTGAGCCTGCAGGCCTCCGTGCCGATCGTCGCCTTCCTCGTCGCCGTCGGCGCCGCCCTTTCCTGGGCGACCGGCAACGTCATCGCCCGCGGTGTGAAACTCGGCACGAACGGAGTGCAGATGACCGTGTGGTCGGCTCTCGTCGTCCCGATTCCGATGGTGGCACTGTCGACGCTCATCGATGGTCCCGCCGAGGTGGCGCACGCAATTATGCACCCGACCTGGGGTGTCGTCGCCTCGGTCGTCTACACCGCCGGACTGGCATCGCTCGTCGGCTATGTCATCTGGAACTCGCTGCTCGCCCGCTTCCCGGCCTCCCAGGTTGCCCCGTTCTCGCTGCTCGTCCCGCCGGTCGGAGTGCTCTCCGCTTGGATCGTGCTCGGAGATCGTCCGAGCATCGCCGAACTCATCGGCGGAGTGCTCCTGCTCATCGGCGTCGCCGTGACGACGGGAGTGTTCAAGACCCTGGCACGCGGCATCAGGAACGGGCCCAGACGGCGCCGAAAGGTCGTCGTGAGTCAGACGCAGGAAGAGGTGTCCGCCTCCAGCTGAGGGTTCGGCGGGTCCGGATATGCGAAGCGCCCCGGCACTGCCGGGGCGCTTCGCTGGATTCGTGCTTCGTCGAGCGGGGTCTTATTTCTTCGACAGGTAGGGTTCCCAGTTGCCGGTGAGCAGGTACTCGACCTTCTGCGACACCGACACCGCGTGGTCACCGAAGCGCTCGTAGTAGCGCGAGAGCAGGGTGACATCGGCGATATGCCGGGGAGCCAGCGAGCCTGCCGAAGCCTCGCCGAGCTTCCCGAACACGCTCAGGTGGAGCTCGTCGAGCTCCTCGTCGATGGAGTTGATCGTGGGCACGGCTGACAGTCCGGGGTTCGAGAGCAGGCTCTGCGTCGCCTCGGCGATCTTCTCACCGGACTCGCCCATCCGCACGAACGTCGGTTCGAAGAGGTCGGGGATCGCGGACTCCGGATAGCGGATGCGCACTTGCTGCGCGATGTGGCGGGCGAGGTCGCCCATGCGCTCGAGCGATGCCGACATCCGCAGCGAACCGATGACGGCTCGCAGATCTGCGGCGACCGGAGCCTGCAGGGCGAGCATCTCGGCGGCCTGCTGATCGAGCGTGAACTGCATATTGTCGATGACGGAGTCGGCCTCGATGACCTGCTCGGCCAGCTCGAGATCATTCGAATGCAGCGACTGATTGGCCAGGCGGATGGCCTCGAGGACCTTGGTGGACATGCCGACCAGCTGGGTGGCCAGATCGTCCAGTTCGTTTCTGAAGACTTCGCGCATGAACTGCGGTTCCCTAACTCTTGATCGTGACAATCGGGGGTGACTGTCGGTGGTGCTTGGTGGTGTCTTGAGGAGTGCCGGCGCTTCCGGTCCGCACCCTCAGCGGGGGAAAGCGGAAGGCGGGAACGATGGGGAACGCAGGCACACAGACGTCAGCATCGCACGATCGGGTGAACTACTCCAGACGAGAAGGTGAATTCCTCGGCAAATACTGCCAGCAGAAGTGAATTCGGTGCGCCGGGACGATGGACAACGCCTAAGCTGGAGACTGTGGATCTCTTAGTAGTGGCGGTCCTGACCGGCGTCGTCGGCCTGGGCCTGGGTATAGCGGGAATTCTTGCGTTCCGATTCAGTGAACGCTCCCGCGATGCTGCCGATCTGCATTCCGAGGACGATCTGCCCGAGGGCATCGCCGAAGTTCTGGCCGTCCTACCGTCGGCGGCGATCGTCATCGACGCCGGTGACGATGTCGTCAAAGCGTCCCCTGCCGCGTACACGTTCGGCCTGGTCAGAGGCCACTCGCTCGCGTCTCCAGAGATGCTTCGGGTCGTCGGCCGCGTCCGCGCCCGCGGTCTCATCGAAGAGATCGATCTCGAGCAGACACGGGAGAACTCCGAATCCGTGCTCCGCTATCTCCATGCCCGCGTCGCCCCCTTGGGCACCTCCTTCGTCCTCGTCCTCTGCGACGATCAGACCGAATCCAAGCGCGTCGACGCCGTCCGCCGCGACTTCGTCGCCAACGTGTCCCACGAGCTCAAGACACCGATCGGTGCGATGGCACTGCTCGCCGAGGCTGTCACCGACTTCGCCGACGACCCGGCCGCCGTCGAACGCTTCGGTGGACGGATGCAGCGGGAGTCGAAGAGGCTGACCCAGCTGGTGCAGGAGATCATCGACCTCTCCCGCGTCCAGGACCACGCCGCTCCTGCCACGACCGAGAAGATCTCCGTCGCCGAGGTGGTCGACGATGCCGCTGACCGTGCCCGGACCGGGGCGGAGGGCAAGAACATCCATATCGAGGTCTCCCCGCCGAGCGACCTGCTCATCGAAGGCAATTACGAACTGCTCGTCAACGCAGTGCGCAACCTTATCGACAACGCGGTGAACTACTCGCCGGAGGGCACCCGCGTCGGCGTCGGAGTCGACCTCGTCGACGAGCGCATCGAGATCGCCGTGACCGACCAGGGCATCGGCATGACCGCTCAGGACACCGAACGCGTCTTCGAACGCTTCTACCGAGTGGACCCGGCCCGGTCTCGGATCACCGGAGGCACCGGACTGGGACTGAGCATCGTCAAGCACATCGTCGCCACCCACGGAGGTGAGGTGCGGGTGTGGAGCCGGCTGAACAAGGGCTCGACGTTCACCATCGTGCTCCCTCTGGCCGGAACCGCAGCTGACGGCTCCGCCGCCGATTCGGCCCCAGCCGGGGTTCTCATCGAGCATTCCGCGGACTCGACTGGGACCGCCTCGGCGGAAGAGGACGGGCCCACGGGCGCCTCTTCGGCGGACGACGACGGTCCGGTTGGGACCGCCTCGGCGACCGTCGGCGGACCGAACGGCGACAAGGAAGCCTCCGCTGGAGATAATGGAGACGGCGGGGCGACCGCCGACTCACCCAAGAATCTGACCGAAGAAAGCGAACAAAGGAAGCTCACAACGTGACTCGTATTCTGCTTGTCGAGGACGAAGATTCGTTCTCGGACCCGCTGTCGTACCTGCTCGGTAAGGAAGGGTACGAGGTGACGGTCGCCGATGACGGGCTCAAGGCTCTGGCGGAGTTCGATCGCACCGGTGCCGATCTGGTCCTGCTCGACCTCATGCTGCCCGGTGCTTCCGGCACCGAGGTGTGCCGCGAACTGCGGGCGAAATCCAATGTGCCGATCATCATGCTCACGGCCAAGGATTCGGAGATCGACAAGGTCGTGGGGCTTGAGCTCGGCGCCGATGACTACGTGACGAAGCCGTACTCCTCACGAGAGCTGCTGGCTCGCGTGCGAGCGGTGCTGCGCCGCAATGTCGAGACCGAGGAATTCGAGGACGAGTCCGTGCTCGAGGCCGGGGGAGTGCGCATCGACGTCGAACGCCACGTCGTGTCCGTGCGCGGTGAAGAGCAGTCCATGCCGCTCAAGGAGTTCGAGCTGCTCGAGATCCTCGTGCGCAACTCCGGTCGCGTGATGACCCGCGGTCAGCTCATCGACCGGATCTGGGGTGAGGATTACGTGGGCGATACGAAGACGCTCGACGTCCACGTCAAACGCCTGCGTGCGAAGATCGAGGAGAATCCCTCGGAGCCGCGTCTGCTCACCACGGTGCGCGGACTCGGGTACAAGTTCGAGGCCTGAGGGCGACTGCCGGCGCCGGTCGGAATCGCACGGTTGGTGAAGTCGGGACCGACGGGTCGGCGGTGAATGCGGAAGGAGCCGCTCACATGATGTGAGCGGCTCCTTCTGTGCTCTCGCGAGGGACTGGGCCTGGTGCGAGAGAAGGGCTGATCAGCCGTTGGCCGTCGCGGTTCCCTCCGCGGCACCGGCATCCTCGCTGGGCATGTCCGACGGGGACTCGGATGGTGACTCGGACGGAACGTACTCTTCGTAGTACGGCAGGGCGTCGGTGAGGAGCTGAGTTTCGATGACCTTCTCGTCGCTGCCATTCTTGACGGTGACGTCGACGAGGTCTCCGGGCTCAGCCTTGAGGCTGTCGACGGTGACGACTTCCGTGGAGGAGGTCTCAGGGCTCTTCGGATCCTGGACGAAGGTGTCGCCTGCCTTGACCGACTCGCTCACCGTGGTGTCGCCGATCTCGATGGACACCTTGGCAGTGGAGTCGCCTTTGTTGATGAGGGTGAAGAACAGCTGAGCCGGGCCGGAGGCTTCCTGGTCCGTGATGAGCAGGAGCCCACGGACTTCGACCTCGCCGACGGACCCCGAAGCCCCATCGCCGCCGTTGTACTGATATTCGGCAGTCTGGTGGGGAGACAGCAGGCTTGCACATCCGCTGACGGGGATAACGAGAGCGAGTGCGGCAACGGCGAGAGCCGCGCGGTTGTGCCGTTTCATTATGCTCCTTGAAGTGGCAATACAAGATCAGTCTGTATACTACCCGGTTTTTGACCTGCTGTAGAACCGAGTGCTCGGAGTGGACGGAGTTCCGCGACCCCCGGGCGCGTCGCGGCTGAAGTTTCGGTGAAGAGGGAGCGAAGTCCGGCTCACACCGCCGTCGGTCGAAGTTCTCTTCCGGCCTTCGCGACAATGCGCCCTCTCGCCCATGTTCTCGCTGGCTGTGGCATCAGAAGTACTGAGATCGGGGCGGGGCAGAGGCGGAGCCTAGCATGAAGATTCGCTACCCTGAACGATTTCTGTGGCGAGCCTCATGGTAAACTGGTATTCCGCGAAAGGGGTTTGAAGAGAATATGAGTTTCCAGGTCGGCGACACTGTTGTCTATCCACATCACGGTGCAGCGACAATCCAAGAAATCAAGAACCGTGCCATCAAAGGTGAGGAGAAGCTGTATCTCAAGCTCCAGGTCGCCCATGGCGATCTCGTGATCGAGGTCCCGGCAGAGAACTGCGATCTGGTGGGTGTGCGAGACGTCGTCGGTGAAGAAGGCGTTGAGAAGGTCTTCAACGTCCTGCGTGCCGAATTCGTGGAAGAGCCCGCAAACTGGTCCCGTCGGTACAAGGCCAATGTCGAGAAGCTGCAGTCCGGTGACGTCATCAAGGTTGCTGAGGTCGTCCGTGATCTCTGGCGTCGCGAGCAGGACCGCGGCCTGTCGACCGGTGAGAAGCGCATGCTCTCGAAGGCTCGCCAGATCCTCGTCTCCGAACTCGCGCTGGCCGAGAAGAAGGAAGAGTCCGAAGCAGAAGCTCTGCTGGACGAAGTTCTCGCATCCTGAGCACCTGTGTCATCATCCCGGCCGCTGGGTCGGGATCCCGTCTGGGTTGCAGTGAGCCGAAGGCCTTCGTCCGTGTGAACGGACGGACGCTTCTGGCTCGCAGCCTCGAGGCGATCATCTTCTCGGGAGTCGCCACCACAATCGTGGTGGCCGCTCCCGAGGATTTTCTTTTGCGCGCATGCGAAGAAATCGCTGAAGTATCGGTTGGGCGGAAATGCGAAATTTCAATTACAGCCGTAGCAGGTGGTCATGATCGCATTTCCACAGTGCAAACGGCCTTGAAACTAAGCGGCGATGCCGAATATGTTCTCGTCCATGATGCCGCGAGGTGTCTGACCCCGCCCGATGTCTTCACCCGAGTGGTTGCCGGATTGCGCTCCGGCGCCCAAGCGGTGATTCCGGTGCTGCCGATGATCGACACCGTCAGGCGGGCAGTTTCTGACCCGGCTGTGCGTGCGGACACGAACACGGGTGCAGTCGCGGATCGCGCATCCAACGGAATTGTTTGGTCGATCCACGGCGGTTCTGACGCTGATATCACCGCGGATCGACCAAACAATTCGGATCCGGCGAGGGCTGAGGGTGCTGGCCCGTGCGAAACAGTTCGGGGAGATCTCGACCGGTCCGAGCTGCGACGAGTGCAGACGCCTCAGGGATTCCGCGCCGAGGTGCTTCTGCGGGCCTATGAGCGGTTTGCGAACGATGGCGCTGGGAAAGCGGCCAGTGCTGCACCGACGGACGATGCAGGGCTGGTGGAACGACTGGGCGTCGATGTCCTCGCCGTCGAGGGTGACGAAGAGGCATTGAAGATCACGTACCCGCTCGACCTCATCCTCGCAGAGCAGCTCGCCCGGATGCGTGACGGAGCTGTCGTCCCTGGAACAGGTGAGCCGGATTCGGCGAAGGAGCCACGATGAATCAGGTCATTCCCCGTACTGGGATGGGTGTCGATGTCCATGCTTTCGCTGCCGATCCCGCACGCGAACTGTGGGTCGCGGGACTGCAGTGGCCGGGCGAACCCGGGCTGGACGGGCATTCGGACTCCGACGTGGCCGCCCACGCCTGCTGCGACGCCTTGTTCTCCGCAGCTGGGCTCGGCGACCTCGGTGAGCATTTCGGCGTCGACCGCCCCGAATTCGCCGGTGCTTCGGGTTCGATGCTGCTCTCCGAGGCGGCCCGAATCGTCCGCGCCGCCGGATTCGAGATCGGCAATATCTCCGTCCAGGTGATCGGCAATCGACCGAAGATCGGCGCCCGTCGTGCCGAGGCCGAGCAAGTCCTGTCGGAAGCGGTGGGAGCAGCGGTGTCGGTGTCGGGCACGACCGCTGACGGTCTCGGGCTGACCGGTCGCGGTGAGGGAGTCGCCGCCATCGCCACCGCGCTGATCTACACGCGCTGAGTGAGGAGAGCCAGCAGTGAGAGTCCTCTTCCAAGGAGCCGGGGCCGTCGGCATCGCCGGGGCCGCGCTCTTCACCGATGCCCACGAGGTCGCTGTAGTCTCCCGCGTAAACGGCCCCAATACGCAGGCAGCCTTTCCGCGGCGCGTGAGCGTTCTCGACCCGACCGATTCCGACCGTCCTCAGGCCGGACCCGGCAGGTGCGAGGGAGAGAATGGGCGAGCCATAGGCAGACGCGCAGGTAACGGCGATGGCTGGTCGGTGACTCGCGTGGCGACGACTCGGCGCGTGACGATTACAAGCCGGGCCGAAGCCGCCGCTGCGGGACGCTGGGATCTCATCGTGCTCACGACGCGACCGGGTGATCTCGATCCGGAGGTAGCCTCGGCGATCCGGGACATCGCACCGGCGTTCATCGCGACCACGAGCCAGGTCGAAGGGGACCTCGAGCGAACACGTGCCGAATTCCCCGACGCCGAGGTGGTCGTGTTCGGACCCGCGTTCCTGTCCGAACGGCTGGAGGCGAGGCGGGAAGTGAGTTTCTGGGCGCCGGTCGGTGCGCCGCGGTTCCTCGTCGCCGGCCCGTGGAACGCGGTGCGATCGCTCGCTCGCGGACTGGGGCGACTCGTCCTGCCGGTGCCGATGGCGACCGTGGTGCTGCCTCCGACGGTGTTCATTCCCTTCGTTGCCGAACTCAGCGTCCGCGATGGGAACTGGGCCGCACTGAAATCGCATCTCGACCGACCCGCGAAAGCCGCGAGTGAAGCCGTGCGTGCTCGACTCGGGGTGCCGATCCCGGTGTTCGGGTTCGCCGCCCGAATCGTGCTCGAAGCACTGGAGCGCACCGTGCCGATCGACGTCACACAATATGCGGGCAGACACTTCGCCCGGCACAGAGGTCAGACCCGGGACATGCTCTCCGGGTGGGCCCTGTCCGCAGACGGCGCCGACTCCGCGGAGGCACTGCGGGAGCTCATCGCTGCGCTTGACGAGAGCTTTGACTGAACTGAGGCCCGCGGGGGACTGAACTGGGCCGAGGGGGATATGACAGGGGCCACGGGAGGCTGCCAGGGCCTCAGCTCGGAAGTCCACAGCCACCTCGGTGGCGGTGAGCGCCGGACTCAGACCTTCGCGTTGGGGTGGCGCTTCGTGACGATGAGGCCGACGAGGTAGAGCGCGGCGACGAAGATGAGCGTGCCGACGATCTGGAAGCGCACGGATTCGACGGTCAGGCCGAGCCCGATGATCACGGCGATTCCTGCCAAGGTGACATACGACAGCCAGGGGTAGCCCCACATGCGCAGCGGCAGGGACTGCCCGGCCGCCTCGGCGCGACGACGCAGGACGATCTGCGAGACCAACGTCGCGACCCAGGTGACGATGAGCGTCGAGCCGACGATGTTGAGCAGTACGCCCAGGACCTCGGCGGCCCAGAAGTAATTGAGCGCGACGGCGACGAAACCGAACGCCGAGGTGGCCAACACCGCAGGTACGGGCACTCCGCGGCGGTTGGTGCGGCCGAGCCCGCGCGGAAGCATGGACCGCTGCGACATCGAGAACGACATCCGGGACGCGCCGTAGATGTTCGCGTTCATCGACGACAGCAGCGCGATGACGATGACTGCGGCGAGCAGCGAGGCGATGAACGGCAGTCCGGCGGTGTCGAGGACGGCCACGAACGGGGACTCGGCCAGCCTGTCGTCCGTCCACGGCAGGACGAGGACGATGATCGCCACGGACCCGATGTAGAGGAACAGGATGCGCCACACGATCGTCTTGATCGCCTGGGAGACGCTGCGCTGGGGGTTCGCGGTCTCGGCCGCGGCGACGGCGACGATCTCGATGCCGCCGAAGGCGAAGGCGACGACGAGCAGACCGGCGGCGATGCCGGAGATGCCGGTGGGCATGAACCCGTCGGCGAAGATCTGCGCGGGCGGTTCGGCCGGAGTCCACCCGAACAGGTACGCGGCACCGAGGCCGACGAAGAGGACGACGAAGGCGACCTTGATGAGCGAGAACCAGAACTCGAACTCACCGAAGCTGCCCGAGGTGGTGAGGTTGATGGCCGTGAAGATGAGCATGATCGCCAAGGCGATGACCCATTGGGGGACGACCGGAATATAGGAGGCCGCGATCTGCGCGGCGGCAGTGGCCTCGGCGGCGACGACGAGGCAGAGCTGGACCCACCACAGGGCACCGACGGCGAAGGCCGCGGCCGGGCCCATGGCCTTGCCCGCATAGTGCGAGAACGCTCCCGGGTTCGGATCGGCGGCGACGAGCTCGCCGAGAGCCCGCATGACGAAGATGACGATGAGGCCAGCGACGACGTAGGAGATGAGCACGGCGGGTCCGGCCGCCTGCACTCCGGCACCGGAGCCGACGAAGAGACCGGCGCCGATGGCCGAGCCGAGGCTCATCATCACCAGGTGGCGGGGCTTCATCCCCACCTTGAGACCGGTGGACGTCGTGGCGGAAGCGCCGGGGGCCGAGGCGGACGCTGACTCGGCGGGCTGCGAAGACTGTGATTCAGGCACCCGACGAGTCTATCCGTCAGGGTCGGAAAGCGCAGACGCGGGTCGCTGACCCGTGTGGGTCGCGACCCGCGTCTGCGAGTTGCACTGCGTGATCCGGCCCTGCTCAGCGGCCGACCGGTGACGCGATCTGCGTCAGGACCGGCCAGCCGTCAGCGGACGGTCAGCCGTTAGCGGACGGTCAGCCGTCAGCGGACGGTCAGCTGCGGATCAGTGTCCGCGTTTGATCCAGTCCTCGAGGGCCGGGCTCTCGGCGCCGATCGACGTCGAATCACCGTGTCCGGTGAGCACGACGGTCGCTTCCGGCAGCGGGAAGAGCACGTCGCGGATCGATTCGGTGATCGTCTCGAAGCTCGAATGCGAACGTCCCGTGGCTCCGGGACCGCCGTTGAACAGAGTGTCTCCGGAGAACAGCACCGGACCGACGGCCCGACCGGCACCGGCCGAGGCCGGAGCCGGCAGACCGGTCTCGACGAAGAAGCACGTCGAACCGGGGGAATGTCCGGGAGTGTGCAGGGCCTTGAGCTTGATTCCGCCGACGGTCCAGGTGTCGCCGTGGGCGATCTGTCCCTCGGGACGGTAGTTCTCATAGGTCATATCCCACAGGACATAGTCATCGGGATTGAGGTACACAGTGGGGTTGCCCACCCGCTGTGCGAAGTCGCGGACGACTCCCACGTGGTCGTCGTGACCGTGCGTGAGGAGAACGGCCTTGACGTCTCTGGATCCGACCGCCTCGGCGATCGCATTGACGTCGTGGGCGGGGTCGATGACGATGACCTCGGAATCATCGCCGATGATCCACACGTTGTTGTCGACGTTGTGCGTCTCCCCGTCCAGGGAGAAGGTGCCCGACGTGACGAGATGCTCAATAGCTGTCATTACAGTTCCACCACCGATCGCAGGACCTGGCCCTTGGCCATCTTCTCAAAAGCGGATTCGACGTCGCCGAGGCCGATGCGTTCGGACACGAACTTCTCCAGCGGGAAGCGTCCCTGCTGGTAGAGGTCGACGAGCATCGGGAAGTCGCGGTCGGGCAGGCAGTCGCCGTACCACGAGGACTTGAGCTTGCCGCCGCGGCCGAACACGTCGAGCAGCGGAACCGTGAGCTCCATCTCCGGGGTCGGCACGCCGACGAGGACGACGGTGCCTGCGAGGTCGCGGCCGTAGAAGGCCTGCCGCCAGGTGGCGGGGAGTCCGACGGCGTCGATGACGACATCGGCACCGAAGCCTCCGGTGCGCTCCTGGATCGCGGCGACGACCTCGTCCTCACTCATGCCCTTCGTCGACACGGTGTGCGTGGCACCGAAGTCGGTGGCCCAGGACAGCTTCTTCTCGTCGATGTCGAGGGCGATGATCGTGTTCGCTCCGGCCAGCGCCGAACCGGCGATCGCCGCGCAGCCGACACCGCCGGCACCGATCACGGCCACGGACTTGCCGCGGGTGACCTCACCGGTGTTGATGGCGGCGCCGATCCCGGCCATCATTCCGCAGCCGAGCAGACCCACGACTGCCGGGTCCGCCTCGGGGACCTTCGTGCACTGGCCGGCGGCGACGAGCGTCTTCTCGGCGAACGAGCCGATGCCCAGAGCGGCTTCGAGTTCGGTGCCGTCGGGCAGGGTCATCTTCTGTGAAGCGTTGTGGGTGTCGAAGCAGTACCAGGGCTCGCCGCGCTTGCAGGCACGGCAGTCACCGCAGATGGCGCGCCAGTTGAGGATGACGAAATCCCCGACCGCGACCTCGGTGACTCCCTCGCCGACCTCGGAGACGACTCCGGCGGACTCGTGGCCGAGCAGGAACGGGTAGTCATCGCTGATTCCGCCTTCGCGGTAGTGGAAGTCCGTGTGGCAGACGCCGCACGACTTCACATCGACGACGACCTCGCCCGGACCCGGATCCGGAATGACGATGTCGGTGAGTTCGACTGGGGCTCCCTTGCTGCGGGAGATGACGCCCTTGACGGTCTGTGGCATTGCGTCTCCTAAATGTCTTCGGCGACGGGGTCCGACTGGTGGGAACACCCGACGTGGACTGAGTGCACCCCCGGACGGGGTGCTCACAATCCCCACCCTAACCAAGCACGCTGGGCTCGACCAGTGGCGGATGCGGTGGTGAGACGATGCGCTGGAAACGGGCGGGGCAGGTCCGGTGGTGGACTCCCCAAGGACGGGTGAAGGTGGAACGACGAAGGCGGCCCGATGCTGGGGATGCATCGGGCCGCCTCGGTGAGGGTGAGCCGATCCGCGTCGCCGAGGCGGCACTGCGGATCCGACTCAGCCGGACGTGATCACGGGGTGGGGTTCACCCCGAACAGATCATTCGGCCGCTTCCTCGTCGGGGTGCTTGCGCAGGTGGAGCAGCGATGCGATCAGACCACCCCAGACCGTGACCATGGCGATGGCCATCATGATGATTGCTGAAGTGCCCATGTCAGGCTCCCTTCTTCTCTTGTTCGACGGAGTCGGCGATTGAAGCTTCTGCCTCGTCGAGCGTCTTCTTCGGCCATTTGATGAGCGTGAAGACGATTGCCAGGACGATGAGCAGGCCGATCATGCCCCAACCGAAGACGCCGATGATGCCCATCGGATAGTCTTCGTAGCCCTTGGTCGAGTAGGTGATGATCTGCGAGATGAGCATGTAGGCGAGCACCACGGTGGTGACACCGCCGAGGATGATCATCCAGAACCAGCCCACCTTGAAGCTCGAGATCGCGTTGAGGTGATCCCGCAGCACGGGCAGCTTGCGCGCGAACCAACCGACGGCGATGAGACCGACGACTGCGGCACCGACGATGCCGATGTTGTTGGCCCAGGCATCCATCGTGTCGAGCACGTAGAGGCCGGTGATGGTGGTCATCAGGAGGATCGAGATAATCGCCATGGCTCCGCCGATGACGAGAATCGAGGTCTTGTTGCTGAGTCTGAACTTCTCGCGCACCGCCTGGATGGGCACCTGGACGATCGAGATGAGCGAGGTGAGACCGGCGAAGACGAGGCAGGCGAAGAACACGAAGCCGAAGATTCCGCCGCCGGGCATCTCGGAGATGAGCGTCGGGAAGGCCATGAAGGCCAGGCCGATGCCCGAGTCGGCCACCTCGGAGACCTGCGAGCCCTGAGCTGCGGCCATGAAGCCGAGTGCTGCGAAGACGCCGATGCCGGCGAGGATCTCGAACGCGGAGTTCGAGAAGCCGACGACGAGGCCCGAACCGGTGAGGTTCGTCTTCTTCTTCAGGTATGAGGCATAGGTGATCATGATGCCGAAGGCGATCGACAGTGAGAAGAAGATCTGGCCGTATGCCGCGATCCAGACTGCCGGGTCGCCCAGTGCTGCGAAGTCCGGGGTGAACAGAGCATTGAGGCCCTCAGTTGCACCGGGCAGGAACAGGGCCCTGACGACGAGCGCGAGGAAGAGGATGACGAGCAGCGGGATGAAGATCTTCGAGAAGCGGGCGATGCCGTTCTGCACACCGGCCAGCAGGATGCCGAGGGTGACGATCCAGACGATGATGACCGGGATGAGCACTCCGGGGACGAACTCGAACGAGACGCCGGGGTCGCCGGCCTTGAGGAAGGAGCCGGTGAAGAATCCGGCGGCATCGTCTCCCCACGCCTGGTTGAGTGAGAAGAACATGTAGCAGCCGGCCCACGCGATGATCGCTGCGTAGTAGATGCCGATGACGAATGCGATGCCGGTCTGGAACCAGCCGATCGGCTCGGTCACCTTCGAAGCCATGCGGAATGCCAAGGGGGCGGAGCCGCGTGAACGGTGTCCCATCGCGTAGTCGAAGAACAGCAGAGGGATGCCTGCTGTCAGGAGTGCGACGAGGTAGGGGATGAGGAACGCGCCGCCGCCGTTGTCATAGGTGATGTAGGGGAAGCGCCAGATGTTGCCGAGGCCGACCGCCGAACCGATGGCAGCGAAGATGAACGCGCCGCGGGTGGCGAAGACCTCCCTCTGGGGTGTGGCTGTGGTCGACATGGTGTCCTTTCTTGACCAGTCGCGGATCATCGCGACTGAATGTGGCCACCGAAGTCTCGTCTGTGAGACCGGAGGTCCGGTGTGAAGTCCGTATAGCGAGAAGGACTCTCGAAGCGAGCTTCGTTGCTTGATCCCATTTTACTGGGAATTCTCTGTGCGATGTGCCGCGCATCACGTGAGCCGCATAACAGTCTGGTATCGAATTCGCGGAAACCGCGAAAAGCCCCAGGCCCGGTAGACTTGGGGCGTGACTATCTCGCTCTATAACACTGCCAGCCGCACGACCGAAGAACTGCGTCCCGTCAATGACGGTCAGGTCGGTATCTACGTCTGTGGCGCCACGGTGCAGGGCGAACCGCATATCGGCCACCTGCGGTCGGCCTCGGTGTTCGACACTCTCCGACGCTGGCTGCTCTACAGCGGCTACCGGGTGACCATGATCCGCAACGTCACCGACATCGACGACAAGATCCTGTCGAAGTCCGTCGAAGAGGGGCGGGAGTGGTTCGCTCACGCGTACAAGTACGAACGCGCCTTCACCGCCGCCTACGATGCTCTCGACGTGCTCCCGCCGAGCAGCGAGCCGCGCGCGACCGGACACATCACCGAGATGATCGAACTCATCACCCGCCTCATCGAGGCAGGTCATGCCTACCCCGCGCTCGACGGCAGTGCCGATGTCTACTTCGACGCCGCCTCGTGGAGCGAGTACGGGGCCCTGACGAACCAGAAGCTCGAGGACATGGAACTGTCCGAGGGTGCTGAACTGCGCGGAAAGAGGGACGCCCGGGACTTCGCGCTGTGGAAGGCGCATAAGGACTCCGAACCGATCACCGCCTCATGGCCCTCGCCGTGGGGACGGGGCCGACCGGGCTGGCACATCGAGTGCTCGGCGATGTCGACGAAGTACCTCGGGTCCAACTTCGACATCCACGGCGGCGGACTCGACCTGCGCTTCCCGCACCATGAGAACGAACTGGCGCAGTCCCGAGCCGCCGGGGATCAGTTCGCGAACATCTGGATGCATTCCGGCCTGCTCAACGTGGGCGGGGACAAGATGTCGAAGTCGCTGGGCAATTCGGTCTTCGCCTCCGACCTGTTCGACACGTTCAGCCCGCTGGCCGTGCGCTACTTCCTCACCGGTGCCGGCTACCGGTCGATCCTCGACTTCTCGAACGAGGCGATGGAGCGCTCCGCGGCCTCACTCGAACGACTCCGGAACTTCCTGCAGCGCGCTCGCCAGGCACTCGGCGCGGACGCTCCGGCACTGCCGGATGTCAGCGACGCCTACGCCGGACGCAGCGTCGATGTTCCCGCCGAATTCGCCGCCGCCCTCGACGATGACCTCGGTGTGCCGCGTGCGCTGTCCGTGGTCTTCGCCTCCGTGAGCGAAGGGGCGAAGCTCCTCGACTCCGGAAGCGATCGGGCGGCGCTGGCGCGGATCGTCGCCGAGGTGGAGCTCATGCTCGACGTCCTCGGGGTCAATCCCAGCGCAGCGGTCTGGGCTGGATCGGCGGCCGATGCCAAGGCGGAGTCCGCGCTCGATTCCCTTGTGGCCACCATGGCCAAGCGGCGGGCCGAGGCGAAGGCGGAGAAGGACTTCGCCACCGCGGATGCCCTGCGTGACGAACTGGCCGCGGCCGGCGTCATCATCGAGGACACGGCCGACGGGTACCGCTACCACCTCGGCGAGGGCTGAGGACGACGATCTTCGGTCACGGGCATGAGCTCGCGACCCCAACGAATTCGAAGGATTCAGATGGCTTCCAATCCCCGCTCCGGCGGTTCGAAGAAAGGCCCGACCAAGGGGTCGGGCGGCAAGAACAAGCGCGGCCTGCGCGGCAAGGGGCCGACGCCCAAGGCCGAGGACCGCGTCTATCACAAGGCGCACAAGGCCGCGCAGCAGCGCAAGAGCTCGAACGCCTCGGCGCAGGCGAAGCGGAAGAAGAAGGAGCTCGGACCGAATATGGTCGCCGGGCGCAATTCGGTCCTCGAGGCTCTGCGCGAGGGCGTTCCGGCCACCGCGATGTACGTGTCCGGGCGCATTGACTCCGATGATCGCGTGCGCGAATCCATCACTCTGGCGACTCAGCGCGGCATCTCGATGCTCGAGGCGAGCAAGCCCGACCTCGACCGGCTCACCGACGACGCGATCCACCAGGGCATCGCCCTGCAGGTCCCGCCGTACGACTACGCCGACCCGGCCGAACTGCTCGAGTACGCGGCGGACCGCGCCGAGACTCCGCTGCTCGTGGCCCTCGACGGGATCACGGATCCGCGCAACCTCGGTGCCATCGTCCGGTCGACGGCGGCCTTCGGCGGCCACGGCGTGATCATTCCCGAACGTCGCGCCGCCTCGATGACGGCCGCGGCGTGGAAGACCTCTGCCGGTGCCGCTTCGCGCATCCGCGTGGCGCAGGTGGTCAACCTGGCGCGGGCGATCGATGAGCTGAAGAAGCAGAACGTCTTCGTCGTCGGTCTCGACATGGACGGCGACGTCGACCTGCCTGAACTGACCTTCACCCGCGACCCGCTGTGCATCGTCGTCGGCTCCGAAGGCAAGGGCTTGTCGCGGCTCATCTCGGAGAAGTGCGACCAGATCGTGTCGATCCCGATCGCCGCGACCACGGAGTCGCTCAATGCAGGCATCGCCGCGGCTGTCTCCCTCTACGAGGTGGCCAGAGCCCGCCGCCCCTGACCCTCCTTACTACCTGACGGCGGCCCAGCAACCTCGCGCGAGGTTGCTGGGCCGCCGTCAGGTAGTAATTAGGGTTTTCAGAGGGTGGATTGGTAGTCGTTTTCGCTGAGCTGGCCGACGACCGAGTGGCGGCGGCTGTAGGTGAAGTAGACGATGGTTCCGACGGCCATCCACGCAGCGAAAACGAGCCAGGTCCGCCCGCCGAGGTTGACCATGAGGAATGCGCACGCCAAGGCTCCCAGCGCGGGCACGACCGGCCCGAACGGAACCTTGAATGAACGGTCGAGGTCCGGGCGTTTGAACCGCAGGTAGATGACGGCGATATTGACGAGGCAGAAGGCGAACAGGGTGCCGATGCTCGTGGCATCGGCGAGTTCGCCGAGCGGGATGAACGCCGCAGTGATGGCCACTAGTCCGCCGACGATCAGAGTGCCGATCAGGGGAGTCCCCGTGCGTTGGGAGACGACTCCGAAGATCCTCGGCACCATTCCGTCCCTGGCCATCGTCAGCAGGATCCGCGACTGACCGTAGAGCACTGTGATGACGACGGAGAAGATCGCGAGCACCGCAGCCACGGCGAAGAGCAGCACCGCGATGTTCGACCCCGTGATCTCTTCGACAATCTGGACCAGCGGGGCGTGGGCACCTTCGAACCACTGCCACTGCCGTGCCCCGATCGCTGTGACGGCCACGAGCACGTACATCGAGGTGACGATGAGCATCGAGAAGATGATCGCCCGCGGCAGGTCCCGGCGCGGGTTCTTCGCTTCCTCGCCGGCCGTCGATGCGGCATCGAAGCCGATATAGGAGAAGAACACGCTCGAGGCGGCCGCGGTGACACCGGCGGCTCCCATCGGCAGCAGCGGCGCGAAGTTGCCGGCCTTGAACGCGGTGAACGCGACGATGGCGAAGAAGACGAGGATGCCGATCTTGACGAACACGAGCAGTGTGTTGACGACACCGGATTCGCGGGCGCCGCGCATGAGCAGCACGGTCGCCAGAGCTACGACGATGAGAGCCGAGACGTTGACGATCCCATCGGGGTTCTCGGCGAGGCCAGGCCCCGTGGTCAGGGACGCGGGCAGCTCGAGGCCGAAGACGCGCAGGGTCTCGTTGACGTAGTCGGCGGCGCCGACGGCGACCGCTGCGACCGAGACCGCGTACTCGAGGACGAGGCACCAACCGCAGACCCAGGCGACGCCCTCACCGAGGGTGGCATAGGAATACGAGTAGCTCGACCCGGACACCGGCACCATTCCGGCCATCTCGGCGTAGCTGACTGCCGAGAGCAGCGCCGTGATTCCGGCGAGGACGAAAGCGATCCAGACGGCGGGGCCGGCCACGGGAACTGCCTCGCCGAGGATGACGAGGATTCCCGTGCCCAAGGTGGCACCGACGCTGATCATCGTCAGCTGGAAGACGCCGAACGTCCGCCGCAGTCCACCCGACTGCGCGGTCTGCGCATCGGTGTGGGCCTCGGCGGTCATGGCGCTGATCGACTTGCGTCGCCCCAGCTGCCGCAGCACTCCGGTGGGAGTGTGCGTCGGCGGGGTGGACGGTGTCTGCGAAACGGTCATATGAATATTCTTGCATAAGCATGAATATTGTCTCGCCAGGCTTCCGCGTGATTACGGGCGAAGCCGCCCCGCACCGTCGCCGATCTCACATCGCAGACGCCCTCACAGGGCGGGGATCTCACACGTCCCAGGTCGGGCCGACCTCAGACCTCAGACCTCACACGCCAGACACCTCACACGTCGGGGGTGAACCGACCGTCGTGCGCCATCCATCCTCCGTCGACGAGCTGCGAATGCCCGGTGACATAGCTCGACGCATCCGAGGCGAGGAAGAGGACGGGCCCGGCGATCTCGTGCAGGCGACCCCACCGGCCCAGGGCGGTCTTGTCCGCATACGCGTCCCACCACCTTCCGTCGGCCTTGATCTGCTGGGTCAGGGGAGTGTCGAACGGCCCGGGCAGGATCGCGTTGACCCGCACGCCCTTCTCTCCGAGCTCGCTGGCCATCGTCTTCGTCAGCTGCACGACTCCGGCCTTGGCCGCCGCGTACAGGCCCTGACCGGGTTCGATGGCCAGCGCTCGGAACGAGGCATAGGTGACGATCGATCCGCGACCGCGCTCACCCATCTCGCGGCCGAATCCGCGCATCAGCCGGTACGTGCCCTTGAGGTTGATGTCGATGACGCGGTCGAACTCGTCATCGGTGGTGTCCGTCAGCCGCTTGCGCACGTTCGCACCGGGAGTGACCACGAGGATCTCGGCATCGGACCATGCGTCGACGAGCGCATCGACCGACGCCGAGTCCGTGATGTCGACGGCCGCCGCCGTGGCGGGACTGGCATCGGACCCGCCATCGGCGGCACCGTGGGCGGCGGACCCGGAGCGTCGGCCGGCGATGAGGGCGGCGGTCTCCTCGGCGCCGGTGAGGTTGAGGTCGGCGACGACGACGTGCGCTCCCGCATCGGCGAGCCCGATCGCGCTGGCCTGCCCCAGTCCGGAGCCGGCCCCGACGACGACGACCGTGCGGCCGCTCAGGTCGAACAGGGACGGGATCGACGGGTTGTTCTCGTTCGTGGGCATCGGCTCGTTCGTCGACATCGGGAATCCTTCCGGGCGGGGCGGGGTGCTGGAGCGACCTCGGTGTCGCTCCGTGGACTTCAAAGTTATGCCCGCCGAGGCGGCTCCGCCGTTCCCGTTTCACCTTGTGGAACATCGACTGAGGTCAGGGCCGCCTCGGGGAGGGTTCAGAACTTCTCGCTGTCGACGTAGCGGATCTCGTCGGGGAGGTTCGCCAGGTAGTCGACGATGAAGTAGGCGATGGCCTCCATCGTGGGGATGTCGCGTTGGCGGGCGCGGGCCATGGTGCGGCGATGTTCGGCGAATTCGTAGAAGATCTGCCCGGGTTCGAGCTTGCGGGTGAGGTTCTCCGGGATCGCCTGGATGAGGGGTTTGTACACCTCGTCGAGCCAGCGGCGGGCGGCTTGGGACTCGTCGAGTTTGTCGAATTCGGCGATCTCGGGAGCCGAGCGGAACGAGTCGAGGTCGTTGAGCATCGCCCGGGCCTGGTTCTCGTTCGCGCCGATTCCGGTCAGGCGCAGCAGACGCCGCGAATGATGATTGGGTTCGACGACCTTCGGGGACACGAGGAGGCTGATGCCGTCGAGGTCGGTCGTCACGGTCAGTTCGCCGAGGTCGAAGCCCAGATCGTTGAGGCGGCGGATGCGTTCGTCGATGCGCCAGCGTTCGTTGACGCTGAACTCCTCGACCCGGGTCAGCTCCGCCCATAGGGCGTTGTACGACTCGCAGAGTCGCTCACCGGCCGCCAGCGGATCGGTCTCGGGGGCGACGAGTCCCGCGGCCTGCAGGTCGAGGAAGTCCCCGGCGATGTTCATCCGCGCGATCCGCAGGTCCATGTTCCGCTGCCCGTCGGAGAGCTGGTCGTGCAGCTCACCGGTCTCGGCATCGACGACATAGGCGGCGTAGGCATCGGCATCGCGGCGGAAGAGCGTGTTCGACAGCGACACGTCACCCCAGTAGAAGCCGACGAGGTGGAGGCGGACGAGGAGCACGGCCAGAGCGTCGACGAGGCGGCCGCCGGTGTCCTCGGCCAGGTCCCGGGAGAACAGGGCACGGTAGGGCAGGGAGAACTCGAGATAAGCGGTGATGAGGGCGCCCTTGAGCTTCTCGCCCGATTCGGTCCGTCGACCTCCGACGGAAGCCCGGGGTTCGACGAGGGGGACGTCGAGGTTGCCGAGCGCGCCGAGGATGTCGAACTCACGCAGCGCCTGCGCGTCGTCGGTCTCCTTGATCGCGAGGACTTCGTCCCCGATCTCGACATAGCGCACGACATGGCGGGAGATTCCGCGGGGCAGACCGCCGACCAGAGTCTCGGGCCACTCGGCCAGGGGCAGGTGCCAGGGGAGTTCGGCCAGGGCCTGATGATCGGCGTTCCGGACGGTGTGGATCTCCGGAGCCACGGCTCAGGAGTCCGTGTCGGAGACCGAGGCCACGAGCGCCTCGGCGAGGTCGGGTGTCTCCACGCCGATGAGCCGTCCGCGGTCGAGGAAGGCGATCCGGTCGCCGAGGACCTTCGCGTCCTCGAAGTCGGAGGTGGCATAGATCGTCGTCAGCCCGAATTCCTGCTGCAGCTGTTTGATCAGAGACAGAGTCTCCGTCTGCTGCTCGGGGACGAGGTTGACCACGGGCTCGTCCATGATGAGCACCTTGGGCCGGCGCACCACGGCACGGGCCAGGGCCACGGTCTGGCGTTGCAGCTGGGTGAGGTCGCCGGGAACCGAATCGAGGATGTCGCTCAGCCCGATCTTGTCCATCACGGATTCGACGCGTTCGCGGATCTCATCGGCCGGCAGACCGTCGACGCGCAGCGCAAAGCCGAGGTTGTCGCGCACGCTCATATGCGGGTAGAGCGCGTAGCTCTCCAGAGCCAGGGTGACGTCGCGGTCGTTGACGGCGGCGTGGGTGATATCGGCACCGTCGATGAGGATGGTGCCGGTCTTCGGGGTCTCCAGACCGTGGAGCATCCGCAGGATCGTCGACTTACCCGACGCGGCGGGGCCGTAGAGGACAAGGAACTCGCCGTCATCGACGAAGAGATTGAACGGGTGGACGGATTCGGACGTCGTGTTCTCGTAGACATGACTGAGGCCATTCAACGACACCGTTGACATAAGTCCTCCTAAAACTTCTGTATAACTCCGTGAGCAGCTGGTCGTCGGTGACCTGGCAGGGATGCTCAGTCACTCTCATCCTAAGGGGTGGAGAGTTCGGGTGCTCTGTGAATTCGACAAAGCGTAGAGTGATTCTCAGCACGATGGCTGTGCGCCGACGCATACCGCGACCCGAAAGTAGACTGAAACGTATGAAGGTCACGTTGGACGAGGTCGCCGCCAGGGCCGGGGTCTCTCTGGCCACGGTCTCCCGGGTGCTCGGCCGCCGCGGCGCCGTCGCCGAGTCGACGCGGGCGAAGGTCCTGGAGGCGATGAGCGAGCTCGGCTATTCGCGGTCGACCCTGCTCCATGATGCGCCGAGGCGGCTCGTGGCCGTCAGCGCCCCCGGCAACCCCGAACATTGGCAGGTCCAGGTCTGCACCCGCGTGGCCAAGGCCCTGCAGGATCATGATCTCCTCGTCACCCGCCCGCTGGTCGAGACCGACCCGGAGCCGCTGCAGACCGCGGTCGACGCCGGCGCCGTGGCTCTGGTGACCACGACGATGACGAGCCTGAACACGGAGATCCCCTGTATCCGCGTCGACGAACAGTCCGCCACCGAGGAGGCCGGAAGGCCCGGGTCGGGCGGCGCCGATGTCATCGCCGCGCGCCTCGACCTCGGTGGTGGAATGACCACGGCCTTCGAACATCTGCGAGCGATCGGACATCGCCGGATCGGGCTGATCTGCAATGACAGCGGTGAGCTGGCCGTTCAGCTCGTCCGCCGCTTCCTCGCCGAACATCCGGCCAGGAACCTGGGACTCAACCTCGAGGATTGGATCTCACGGGTGCCGAAGTCGTTCTCCGGAGGGTCGCGCGCCGTGCTCGAACTCAAGGATGCGACGTGCACCGCGGTGATCGTCCAGTCCGCTCTGCAGCTGCATGGCGCCCTCCACGGTCTGCGGAATCGGCACTTGCAGGTGCCGCGGGACATGTCGGTCGTCGGGTTCGGCGATTCCCCGACGATGAAGTTCACGGGTCCTCCGGCCACGGTGCTCGGCCTCGACGTCGAAGGGCTGTCGAACGCCCTCATCGCAGCGACCCTGCAGACTCTGCGGATCTCGACGACGGGCCTGCCCTCGGTGCCGCCGGTGTTCCGTCCCCGGCTCGTCGCCCGGACCTCGACGACGGCGGCCCGCCAATGAGCGACCACCCGCCCGAGCCCCGCCACGTTCGCCTCGCCGAGATCGCCGGCACCGCCGGGGTCTCGAAGGCCACCGCCTCACGAGCCCTGCGCGATCCTCAATCGGTGTCGGCATCGTCGTTGGCGAAGGTACGCCAGGCGCTGGCGATCCTCGGCGCCACCGGGCAGACCCCGAGCCCGGGGACCGGGGACGGAACCGGAGCAGACTCCGGACCCCTGCTCATCGCACTCATCAAACCCGCGGTGTCAGCGGGAAACGTCGATCCGTATACGCGGCTCGCGGAGATCCTGACGAACCGGATGTTCGGACTCGGCATCGCCGTCGTCCACATCGAGGCCATCGTCGAACGCAATGGGACTCTGCTCGAGACCGTCCTCGGCAGCGAACACGGCGGACCGGCGATCGCCGGGGCCATCGTCGTCGGCGGGGGCGCTGCCGGGGTGCTCGCGGGAATGCTCGCCGAGCGCGGACTGCCGCTCATCCGCATCTCGAATGCTCGCCACGACGACGGGATCTCCCGCATCTACCTCGACGCGACCGGCGGCATCGACACGGCCGTGGCCCACCTCGTCCACCTCGGCCACAAACGCATCGGACTCGCCGTGCTGCGCGATTCGGCGGCCCCTGCCCGCATCGCCGGCTTCCGCCGCTCGATGGCCGGAATCCTCCACATTCCCGCCACCCGCGATCAGGCTCCCGTCGTCGAGGCCGCCGGCGGAGCCATGGCCGGAGTCGCCGCTGCCGAGGAGCTGCTCGATCTGCGCTGCACCGCCGTCATCGCCTGCGCCCCGTCCCTGTCTTTCGGCATGCTCGAGGCCGCCCAGCGGCTCCGGTTGGACGTGCCCCGGGACCTGTCCCTGCTCACAGTCGGCGACGTCCCCGACGCCGATGTCGTCCAACCGCCCCTGTCGCAAGTCGTCTACGACTGGGCGACCGTGGCGCAGTCGGCGATCGACGAGGTCCGCGCGATGATCGCCGCCGGCGACGCCCGTGTGCACGTCGACTACACGGTCGACCCGGACCTCGTCCTCCGTGCCAGTGCCGTGCCCCCGCAGCGCCGCTGACGTCGCGACCATCCTCGCCGAGGCGGCCCGACCGTGGCATCGGTCCGACCCATGCGTCAGATCCGGTGGTGCGTCCGATCGGGCAAAGCTCGCCGAGGCGGCCCGACCTCAGCCGTGGACGGTGCGGAGGAAATCCGTGCGTTCGGCAACGAGGCGGCCGAGCAGTTCGGCCACGGCAGTCGGGTCGGCGATCCGCCACGAAGCGCGAGTCTGTGCGGACCCGACCTTGACGGTCAGACTCGCATCGAGAGCGTGGGAGTCCGTGAGTTCGTCGAGGGCGGCGAAAGCATCCTCATCGGTGACATCGTCGCCGAGGTAGCCCATCGCCGTGGGTCCGCCGGCGCGGGCGAGCAGTCGGATGCCGTCGCCCTTCGTCGCCTGTTTGACGGCGAGTTCGGTGATGTCGTGGCCTTCGATGACGCGGATGTCGGGAAACTCCTCGACCACTTCGGTGGCGTGGCCGTGCAGGGCCGCGGCCGCCGCGGAGGCGATTCCACGAGTATGGACCGTCCGCGAATAGGGTTTGCGCTCGATGAGGAAGTCCGAGGCGCCGTCGGCATGGCCTGAGTCGTCAGCGCCCGGCAGAGTGTGTTCGAACGCGTCGAGGTGAGCATCGACGGCGGCGAGCATCTCCGCTTCGGCCGCAGTGAGCTCGGGCGACCGGACGACAGCAGAGTCGCCATCGCGGTCGGCGTCGATCCCGAGCTCGGCCTCCGCACCGTGTGACCCGATGAGCCAGGCCGTCTCCGGAGCCTGCGACAGACGGCGCAGAGTCGCGATATCGCGCCCGGACACCAGTGCCACGCGGGTGCGCGGCAGATCTGCCAGCGCCGCGATCGCCGCGGCCGAATCGGGGACCATCCGCGAGGTCGACGGATCATCTTGAAGAGGTGCGAGGACCCCATCGAAATCCAAGGCCAGCAACAGCGAATCGGCGGTGGCGAGATCACGGAGGTCCACCTCGGCGGGGGTCGAGACGGCGGGCACGGACACGGTCGGTTCGGTCGTCACTGAGATCCTCCTATCGGGAGGTGGAGATCTCGGAGACCCATTCAGCATCCTCGGGGCGATCGGCCCGACCCGATGGGGTCGCGGGGGCATCCGGCGGGGGAGCGGTCCGGCTCTTCTGCGCGACCGGGCGGTCGGGGACGACGGCCTCGGGATTGTGCTTGAGGTGGTCGAGTTCGGCGAGGAAGGTCTTCGACCACAGGCTCACAGTGTCCGTGGCGACCTTCCGCCGCATCTGCCGCATTCGCCGGGCACGCGACTTGTCATCCATCTCGACTGCCTCGAGGATGCCGGCCTTGAGGTTGGCGATATCGTGTGGATTGACCATCACCGCGCCCGTGAGCTGCTCGGCGGCACCCGTGAATTCCGAGAGCACGAGCGCGCCGTCATCCTTCTGCCGGCATGCCACATACTCCTTGGCCACGAGGTTCATCCCGTCGCGCAGGGCCGTCACCAACATGACATCGGAGGCGAGGAAGAACGCCGTCATCTCGTCGCGCGGATAGGAATGGTGGAGGTAGCGGACGGGAATCGAACCGACATCGGCCTGTTCGCCGTTGATCCGCCCCACCGCGAGCTCGACGTCATGGCGGATGATCTTGTACTGCTCGAGCCGCTCCCGCGACGGGGTCGCGATCTGGATGAGCACGACGTCCTCGACATCGAGGCGGCCCTCGGCGATGAGCTCGCCGTAGGCCTTGAGCCGGTGCCGGATGCCCTTCGTATAGTCCATCCGATCGACGCCGAGCATGACGACCTTCGGATTGCCGACGTCCTCACGGATCTGCCGGGCCCGTTCGATGATGTCCGGATCCTTCGCGAGCTCCTCCAGATAGGGAGTGTCGATGGAGATCGGAAATGCCTCGGCGCGGACGACGTGCGCGGCCACGGCCTCGCCCGCCGGGACGAGGACCGTCGAGCCCTTCGTCGAGAAGTTGAGTCGACCCCGCACCGCACGCCGGAAGTTCGCCGCGTCCGCTGGACGCTGGAAGCCGACGAGATCGGCGCCGAGGAGGCCCCGCAGGATCTCATCGCGCCAGGGCAGCTGGGCGAAGAGTTCGTACGGCGGGAAGGGAATGTGGTTGAAGAAGCCGATCGCCACGTCGGGACGCATTCGACGGACCATGAGCGGAACCAACTGGAGCTGATAATCGTGGATCCACACGGTCGCGGACTCCGCGGCCACCTCGGCGATCGTGTGCGCGAAGCGCTCATTGACCCGCACATACGCATCCCACCAGGTGCGGTGGTACTCGGGCGGGACGATGACATCGTGGTAGAGCGGCCACAGTGTGGCGTTGGAAAACCCTTCGTAGTACCTGAGGACATCCTCACTTGTCAGAGTCACCGGGGTCAGGTGCATGCCGTCGATCGTGAAGGGCTCGAAGTCCTCATCGGCGACGCCCGTCCACCCGATCCAGGCACCCTCCTGGGCCTTCATCACGGGAGCCACCGCTGTGACCAAACCTCCAGGTGAGGTACGCCATCCGTGGTTCTCATCGTCGGGATCACGGTCGACGGGAAGGCGGTTGGCCACGACGACGAAATCGCTGTCGCCGAAGGGGTTGTCGGTGCTTGGCTCGGCAGAGTTGACGGTGCTCATCTGCGCCTCCTCCTGAGTCGGTCCTTGGAATGAACTCTACTCGCTCGACTAGGCTTGGCCAGGTGATGGATCAGGAACTGGGAGGCTACCGCCTCATCGAGGAGCTCGGCTCGGGCGGCATGGGTGTCGTCTACCTCGGTGTCGACGGCGGAAACAACCCGGTCGCGGTCAAAGTCCTCCATCCGCACATCGCCAATGACGAGACCGCCAGGAAGCGTCTGGCTCGCGAAACCCGCACCCTGCGCCGGATCCGCCACCCTCGGATCGCCGAGGTTCTCGACGCCGAACTCGATGCGGCGCAGCCGTTCATCATCACCGAATTCGTCGACGGGCAGACCCTGTCCGATGATGTCCGCGACAACGGCCCATTCGCCGAGGATGAGCTCGTCCACTTCGGTCACGCCCTCCTCGACGCTCTCAACGCCGTCCACGATGCGGGAGTCATCCATCGCGACCTCAAACCTGCGAACGTGATGATCATGGACGGCGAGCCGATGGTCATCGACTTCGGCATCGCCCAGGTCGCCGATGAGGTGCGCGTGACCGCGACGGGCCTGGTCATGGGCACGCCCGGCTACCTGTCCCCGGAGATCGCCGACGGCAAGACCTCGAGCGAGAAGACCGATTGGTGGGGGTGGGCCGCGACCATGGCGTTCGCCGCCACCGGCCGCAACCCCTATGGCTCCGGGCCCTTGGAAGCGGTGCTCGGGCGTGTGGCCATGGGCAAATTCGATCTCGATGGGGCGCCGAAGAACTTCGCGCCGCTCATCGCCGCGTGTCTCGACCCGAAGCCCGAACGTCGCCCGTCGGGGCAGATGATCCTCGACGCGCTCGTCGACATCGAGTCCGGGCGCCCGCCGCAGCTCGGTTCGGGCCCCAGCGGCGGTGCGGGTGGACCGCAGCGGACACCGAGCGGGACCGCGGTCATGCCCGCTGTCGATGACAGCCCCGGCGGTCGCGGCGGTGCCGGGGCGGCGGGGGCGGCCCTCGGCGGTGCGGCCCTCGGCGGTGCGGCCCTCGGCGGTGCCGCCGGAGCGGCCGCTGGATTCGGTGCGGCCGGGGCTGCGGGCCCCGGCGGCCGTGGTGGTCCGGGTGGCTCTGGTGGCTCTATCGGTCAGGGCAGAGACTTTGCGGGCACGGGCTACCCGGGAGCCGGACCCTCCGGCGGAACGCCCGGTGGCGGGCAACCGCAGTACCCCGGATCCAGCCGACCGACCAATCATGGCGGATCCGCTTACGGCTCGGGGCCCGGACAAGGGCCGAGCTATGGTTCCGGGCGGATGCACGGACAGCCGCCTCAGCAGGCGACCGCACCTCCGATCAGCAACCCCAACGGCGGCATTCAGGCAGGCCCGGGCTCCCCGATGGCCGGCGCCGACTTCGGCCGTTCCGGCTTCGTCCAGCCCGGCGGGCAGCCTGGTACCCAGCCCGGTCAGGGACAGAGTCTGGTCGGACCGAGCGGTCCCGGCGGACCGCATGGTCAGGTCGCGCAGGGGCAGTGGGGCGACCGGTCCGGTCACGGCGGTCAGCTCAGGGGTCCCGACGGTCAGCCGGTACAGCCTGGCAGGCAGCCGATTCAACAGGGCAGGCAGCCGCTGTCGCCGATGGGAAATCGGCGAGTGCAGTCCGGCGGCTGGGTCGTCTTCGGACTCGTCGCCTTGGCGGTCGCCGTCATGCCCCTCGGCCCGCTGGTCATCAGCCTCGTCGCGCTGATCTGGTCGGTGCTCGCCCGCACCGGCACACGTCTGGATCGGAAGGTTCAGCGGTACCGGTTCGACCGCGGAACGGATTCCGGTGGATTCTTCCGGGCGCTCGCCTCGGCGCCGGGAGCCGTGCTGGCATCGATCCTGACCTCAGTGGCCTCGCTCATCCTGCCGGCGATCGCGGCTGCGGCCGCGCTCGTGCTCACCCGGCTCGACATCGCCGGGATCGTGCCCAGCGGTGCCTCCGAACAATGGTCGGTGTGGGCGGCCGGTGCCGCCGGTTCGCTCGTGTTGTGGGTCGGGCCGGGAGCTTCGAGTCTGCGTTTCGGGTCGCGGCTGCTCGTCTCGGGGGCCACTCGCAATCAGCTCGGCCGACTCATCGCCCTGGCCGTGGTCGCGCTGCTCATCATCCTGGCCGTCATGGTCATCCAGTCGGGGGCGGCCATGTCGTGGTGGCCGCTGACGACGAACCCCTTCGACTATCTGCCCGGACCGGTCTGAGCCGGCGGGGGAGTCTGCCTCCGATGTCGGGAGATCAGCGCCGCTGTGTCTGCCGCCGACGTCCGTAGGTCGTTGTCGCTGTGTCCTCAGTCGACGCCTGGAAACCAGTGCCGCTGTGTCGAGGTAGTTGAACGTTGTAGTTGAACCTTGAATGTTTCTGGGAGTCGGCCACTCACCTGTTTCGGTACAGTGGTGCCGGCGGGTCGTGGAAGCCGTCCCGCACCGATCGGGCCTCAGGCCGCACCGATGTCAGACGATCCAACGTGAGGAACAATGGCGAAGAACAACTCCGCGGACGACAAGCGGAACCGCGCACGCGAGAACGCCCGCCAGATCGCGGCGAATCAAGCGAAGAAGGAGAAGACCGCCAAGACGATCCTGTACACCGGGATCGCAGTGGTCGTCGTCGCCGTGCTGGCCGTGGTCGGTGTGCTCGTTTTCCAGCAGAGCAAACCAGCTGTCAGCCCCACGAACTATGTTGCCGACGGAATCACCGTGGGCAAGGACAAAACGCTCGTGCAGCCGCTGAAGATGCCCGAAGGTGAGGAGTCGGATCTGCCGGCTCCGACCGATGAGGGTGCGAAGAAGGGCGCCGCCACGGTCACCGTCTACCTCGACTTCCAGTGCCCCGGCTGCAAAGCCTTCGAGGAAGGCAATGCAGACATGCTGCGCAAGCTCGCCAATGAGGGCTCGATCGTCGTCAACTACAAGCCGGTGTCGTTCCTCGACCGCATGTCCAGCGGAAACGAGTACTCGACTCGCGCCGCCAACCTCGCCGCCTGCGTCGTCGACAGCCAGCCCGAAGTCGCCGTCGATCTGTTCGACGCCCTCTTCGCTCAGCAGCCGGAGGAAGGCACCGAGGGCCGCACCGATGAGGAGCTGCTCAAGGTGGCCGAAGATGCCGGTGTCGACACCTCGAAGAAGCTCAAGGCCGACCCTGAGCAGACCGTGAAGTCCTGCGTCACCGACCGGACCTTCGACAAGTTCGTCGAGCAGTCGAGCCAGACCGCTCTGGACGATGGCGTCGAAGCCACCCCGTGGGTGCTCATCAACGGCAAGCACACCGACAAGACCAGCGACTCGCAGGCCCTGGCCACCGAGATTCTCAAGGCCACCGGAGAATTCAAGGGCTGATCGCCTGAGTCTCCCGGCCGGTGCCACGTGAGTACCGGTGCTAGGTGAGAAAGGCCGGATCCCGCCGAGGTGGGATCCGGCCTTCTTCATACCCCGCGGGACGGGTGTGGCCAGGATTGAGGTGGGAGCCGCCTCGGTGATGGCGTTCTGCGGGGCTCGTCCCCGCGGTTTTGTAGCCGGGCCCGGCCATGGACTACTATCGTGTAGGCGCGCACGCTCGGTGCGCACCACGCCTCCTTAGCTCAGTTGGTAGAGCACCGCTCTTGTAAAGCGAAGGTCGTCAGTTCGAGTCTGACAGGGGGCTCCACTCGGGAAGGCCCCGCGCATCGCTGGAAACAGTGAGCGCGGGGCTTTTTCTGTGCTCATTAGAGGCCGACCGAGGGTTAATGATCAAAATGTGTGTACAGCGCAGGCGTGTCACGCCCACTGCGGTCACCGTGATCGGCCGCCCCATCCCTTCTGGATGCCGTCGTCCGGCCCGTGAGGCAGCAGCCGCCAGGCCCCAAGCTGCCCGCGAGTCGTTCCGTGAACCCCGCCCGCATTGGTTTGTTGGGTCGATCCACGGTGGTTTTCGTGTCAAAAACACCGTGGATCGACCCAACAATGCGCTTAAGAAGGGTGACGCAATCGAATTGGGTCGCCATCGGACATTTCCGTTGGCGAAAAGTATCCGATACTGGCCTGAAGTCAGCCACCGGGCCAGTGCGAGCTCGGACTGCTCCGGCTAGCCCTGCCCGTCGCGTCTGAACACGAGCATGAGGGAGCGCATGCTCAGCACGAAGCCGCCGAAGAGCAGCACGAAGCCGAAGAACGAGTACAGGTGGATATCTTTCGTCAGCAGCGGACCCTCGTCGCTGGTGATGAGCATGATCGCTCCGACCACGGCGGCCCCCGCGAGGACGGCGACGATGAGCTGCTGGAACAGGCTGGTGAGGAAGCTGCGATCGGAGGGATTCTCGAGCACGCGCATGTTCATCGAGAACCGGCCCTGCTCGAGATCCTCGGTGATCTTGTTGATCCGGCGCGGCATGCGGTCGATCATCGGCATCAGCTGCAGCGCCCGACGCTGCAGCTCATCGGTGATCTTCGTGCCCTTGAGCTTCGACCGCACGAGTCTGTTGCCCTCTTGCCGGGACACGGCGACGACATCGAAGTTCGGGTCGATCGTCAGCAGCGCACCCTCCACCGTGGCCATCGCGCGGAAAGCTGCGCTGATCGGCGCCGGCACGGAGAAGCGGTGAGCGAGCACGAGATTGAACAGATCATCGAAGAGCTTCTGCCCCTGCGCCGCACGGATGCCGCCTCCGTAGCGCAGCAGCAGTTCGCCGACGGCGCGTTCGACGTCCCGATCGTCGAGTCCATCAGGCCGTCCGAGGAGTTCGATGATGGCATCGGTGGCTCCGGCGCTGTCGTTCTGGTCGATCGAATAGAGCATGAGACCCAGCGAGGTCTGCGTGCCCGGATCGAGCCGGCCGACGGCGCCGAAATCGAGAAGACCCAGCTTCCCCTCGGGAGTGATGAAGATATTGCCGGCATGCAGATCGGCGTGGAAGATCCCGTCGCCGATGATCTGCTCGAGTGTGGCACCCAACAGTGTGGTGGCCAACCGGGACCGTTCGGCATCGCTGAGCCCGGTCAACAGCGTACCCGCACGTGAGACCGGCTGTCCGGGGAGCCGATCCATGACCAGCAGGCGTTCGCCGCTGAGGCCCGGGTAGCCGTGTGGAACGGTGACGTCGAACTTCCCCGACCGTTTGAGAGAGGCCTCGACGCTGGCCATATTGTCCAGCTCGATCCGGTAGTCGAGTTCCTCCTCGAGCGTGTTCGCGAAACCTGCGGCCAGTGACTGCACACCCAGATCCCGGCCCCAGGTCGTGGCCTTGTTCAGCCAGCCCGCCAACCGCAGGATGATGTCGAGATCCTGAGTGACCTGATTGAGCGCCTTCGGCCGCTGCACCTTGACGATGACCTCCGTGCCGTCGAGCAGGGTCGCCTCATGGACCTGCGCCACCGAGGCGGCCGCCAGCGGCGTGGAGCCGATCCATGCGAACACCTCTCCGATCGGCCGACCGAGCCGCTCGGCGATGGCCGGTTCGATGACTGACCAGGGCTCAGGTGTGACCTGCGTCTGGAGGGTCTCGAGCTCACGGACGAACACCGGCGGGAGGATGTCTCTGCGGGTGGAGAGCATCTGTCCGAGCTTGACGAAGGTCACCCCCGCCTCGGCGAGGGATTCCTTGAGCGCTCGTGCGGTCTTGACGTCGCGACCCGGCGAATCGCCTCCGAAGCCGCGCAGCTGGGAGCCGAGCCCATGTCGCACGGCAATGGACACGACCTGGGCATAGCGGCGGCCGCGGCGACGGCGGGACTTCCACCCGAAGAAGAGCGACTGCGGGCTCGGCAGGGATCCGGTCGGAAAGGCCGCTTCGAGCATGACGAGGGCACCGACGCCCAGGGCGAAGATCCACCCGAGGGCGAGCACCATGAACAGCACCGCCACTCCGGGGGAGACGTCGAGCCCGGTGGTGTTCTGCCCGGTGCCGGCCCGGTAGAGATATTGGACGGTCACGGCCACGACGGCGCTCATGACGAGGCCGACGGCCAGTGTGCGCGGCCAGCCGGTGGGAACGCCGACGACGCGGCGGACCACGGTGGCAGCGAACCATGACTGGAGGAAGAGGAAGACGAGCGCAGCCAGGCTCACCAGCACGTATCCACCGACGTCCAGTGCTTCCATCGATGACTCTCCTGATCCTGTTCGGACTCTCAGCTGTGAGCCGGCCACTTCAGGCCTTCAGCTTCGGGCTGTCAGCCGAACTTCGTCGATTCGGTCCTCTCCAGCCTAATCCGTCGAGTCAGTCCGTGCGCGGCGGATCGAGGCGCCTCCGCCTTCCGGGCAGCCCGACCTGCCGGGCCCAGATGAGGATCCACACCGCGCCGAGGAAGGCGAGCAGTCCCGGGAAGAGCACTCCGAAGCGCAGGGTGGTCACGGTGATGATGAGGGACAGCAGCGTCGGCCCGCCGAGTTTGCCGCCGTTGTTGAAGATCGCCCAGATGCCGAGGAACCGCGGTCGTCCGACCGCGGGGGAGAGGTCCTCGCCGATCGTCATATTCACGCCCGCGCCGAGGCCGTTGCCGAAGGCCATGACCGCGGCGGCGATGACCATCCCGGCGAGATCCGGCTTCGCGACCATGATGACGAACCCGGTGCCGAAGATGGACAGGCACGCAACGAGGGTCGGGACCCGGCCGAGGTGATCCTTGATGTACGCGCCGAGGAACATGACGATGAGTTCGAGTCCGGCGCCGAAGGCGATGATGAGCGAGATCGAGGACTTGTGCAGACCGATCTCGACGCCCCACAGCTGGACGACGACCGGCTGAGCGGCGCGGGCCGCCGCCAGTGCGATGATCGTGACGCCGGTGAGGACGACCGATTTCCACCGCACGTCCAACGGCGGTCGGCGATCCTTCTTCTTCCTCCCCCGAGGACGGGCGGCGTCTCCGTGCGCACGGCCGGTCGGCTCGGCGGACGATAAACCATCCGTGGGGGAGGGAACGTGATCGTCCGCAAGGGAGGTCGGGGCCGCCTCGGCGCGGTGGGGGTGGTCGTCGAAGCCGGGGATCTGCGCGATCGGCAGTGCCATGATCGCGATCGCGGCGACGGCGGTGAGGCCGGAGAAGACGAACACGGACCAGATCGGGAAGACGAGCATGAGGCCGGCGCCGATCATCGGTCCGACGAGGTTGCCGACCCGCTGCGTGCCGCCGAGCGCGGTCATCGCCTTGGCGAGGTCGGCCGGTGGCATCACCTCGGCGACGACGGCCTGCCGGGCCAGGCTCCACACATCGGAGACCGGGCCGAAGACCATGAGCGCGAGCGTGTAGATGAGCAGCGAGTACGGCGAATCCCAGATGAAGGCGGCGACGATGGAGCCGAGAACGATGATCGCCGCAATCGTGGCCACGAACATCGCACGAAAATCGCCGAGGCGGTCGATGAGTATCCCCGCCGGCACCGTGGCCATGAGCGACACGGCTCCCATGATGCCGACGATGGCAGCCGCGAACGCCTGCGTCGAACCCAGCGAGAGTGCCCCGAGCACGAGGATCGGCATGATCGCGCCCAAGCCGACAGCGAAGAGCGCGAACGGCACGAGGACCGGCCACAGGATGGGTTTGAGCACATGGCAAGTCTAGTTGGGCTGTGCGTGAGGTGGTCGCGGAGTCCGAGGTGAGAGCGGCCGTGGGTATGCGGATCACCGGGCGGGCCAGCGCGGCGGGGTATCGGAGTCGGTTGGGCGGCCATAGAATGTCCGAGCACTCAGTCCGACCGTTGAGGATCCGCATGACCGCACAGAACTCAGCCGCACCTCGACTCCGCCTCAGCCCGATGCGTCCGCGCGACCCGGGCGAAGAGGGCCGCGCAGCGAGCACACTCGAACTCTTCTTCGACCTCGTCTTCGTCATCGCAGTGTCGATCGCGGCTTCACACCTGCATGACACGATCACGGCCGGACGCATCGGTGACGGTGTGGTGAGCTATCTGCTCGTGTTCTTCGGGATCTGGTGGGCGTGGATGAACTTCACGTGGTTCGCGACCTCGTTCGACACCGATGACTGGCTCTACCGGGTGCTCGCGATCGTGCAGATGGGCGGAGTGCTCATCCTCGCCGCCGGCATCGGGCCGGTCTTCGAGGACCGTGACTTCCGGCTGCTCATCGCCGGCTACGTCCTCATGCGCATCATCATGATCTCGCAATGGCTGCGCGCCTCCCGCGGCGCCGGTCGGGCGCGATGGACGACGATCGTGTATGCGGCAGGGATCGGCATCGTCCAGGTTCTCTGGGTGGCATGGCTGGGCATCGATGATCCCGTGTCCAGTGTTGTGGGCGTCGGTGTGCTCATCCTCGCCGAGGTGGCGGTGCCCGTCATCGCGGAAACGCGCGGCACGACGCCGTGGCACCCCGACCACATCACCGAACGCTACGGCTGCTTCACGATCATCGTCCTCGGTGAGAGCCTTCTGGCCTCGGCGAACACGATCTTCGAGGCCCTCGGCGAAGTCGAGGACATCGTTCCGCTCGTCTCCCTCGGCGTCCTGTGCCTGACCGTCACCGCCTCGATGTGGTGGATCTACTTCTGGCCGCCGCATCACCGCGCGATCGGCAGCCTCGGTGGATCGCTCAAGTACGGCTACGGGCACTATTTCATCTTCGCTGCGGCAGGGGCATTCTCTGCCGGAGTCGGAGTCGAAGCCGATTCGCAGCTCGGCGCCAGCGCCCTCGACCGAGGGCTGGCGACATTCACGGTCTCGGTGCCGATCGCCGTGTTCGTCCTCGGGGTGTGGGTGCTCGCGATCCGCGCCAACGCCAACGGAGTCGTCAACACCGTCGTTCCGGCCTGCGCTCTGCTCGTCCTTCTCGACCCGATCATCCCGGTCCCGACGTTCCTCACGACGTTCTTCATGGTCATCATCGTCATCACCCTCGTCGTGTTCCCTCCACTGGACGAGAACGGCAAGTCCGCCGCCGAGGCGGTCGTCCGGTGAGTGCGTCAGAACGGCAGGCCGTGATAGCGGTCGATGTGCCTCCGTTTGGCTTCGTCGACCCGACGTGACATCTCCGCAGAATCGACCCGCACGTGAAGGGCCCGGACGCGGCGACGCTCGATGAGCCACAGCGCCAGCCGCAGGACCAGACCGTCGAGGCCGGTGGCCGAGGTCGCCGTCGACTGCTCGCCGTCGACGACGAGCTCCCGGGTCACGGTGACCGTGCGTTCGACGATGCGGCGCTGATGAGATGCCCCGCCGAAATCGGCGAGAGGTGGGCGGATGGGTGCGGTGAGAGTGCTCATGATGGGGTTTCCTCTCCATCGGTCAGGGGGAAGGCGTTGAACTGGATCTGCACCGGGCGGGAGCCCGGATCATTGCGGCCGCGGTACTTGTTGATGAAGGTCATAGTGGTCCTTTCGAACTCGGCGGCGATCTCAGCGAGTTGTTCCTTCGTCAGGCGCAGATTGCTCGTCTCGCTGACCGAGGCTGCGATCCACGATTTCGACATCCGCTGCTCGTCATAGGCCGCGTCGATGAAGTCTTCGAAATTGCGATGCTGATTGCGTGCGAACTCCCGGTTGACGTAGGAGGAAGCCGTCCGTGCCGACGGGTCGAGTTCGCGCTCGGGGCCCGGCACCTTCATGGCCCCGGGGATCCTCTCCCACCACTTCTCCCGACCGCTCCGCTCGCCCTCGACCTCGCGGATGAGCTGATGGCGAGCGAGCTGACGCAGGTGATAGCTCGTCGCACCGGAGGACTCGCCGAGGCGTTTGGCCAGGCTCGTCGCCGTCTGCGGACCCTGCGTGGACAGGGCATCGTAGATCGCCATCCGCAGGGGATGGGCCAGCCCCTTGAGGGCCGAGGTGCTGATCTCACGGACGCCATCGGGATGAGAGATCTCGCGGATGCTGTCGTCAGGGGTCTCCTCGCTCATATTGCAAAGATACACTTGCAAAGAACGCTTTGCAATAGTTTGTTTGCAGTTTCTCGAGGTGGGCGCTGCCGGCAGTGAGGCACTATCGGATCGGAGGTGAAAGTGGCACGCTGGAGTCATGGTCTCTCAGAGCGTCGTCCCGTTTCACAGTGTCGTCCCGCCTTATCTCCTCGATGCGATCGCCGAGCGCGGCACCGAGCGATTCCCGAAGGCCGCGGCCGCCGCAGCCAGCTGTCGGATGTCCGATGAGAGCTGCCGGAACCTGCGCCTGGCCGGACTGCGCTATACCCCTCCGGCCGATCTCGGCAAGGACGAATCCGCGCTCGCCGCCCCCGCTCCTGCAGGACTGCAGCGCCTCATCCACGATGCGCAGAACACCGAGGTGCTGCCCGGCGAACTCGTCCGCTCCGAAGGCGAAGGACCCGTCGACGATGAACCGGTCAACGAAGCCTATGACGGACTCGGCGCTTCGTATTCGCTGTACTCCGAGGTGTTCGGGCGTGACTCGCTCGATGGTGCGGGAATGCCGCTCATGGCCAGCGTCCACTACGGCAAGGACTACGACAACGCCTTCTTCGACGGCCGACTCATGGTCTTCGGCGACGGCGATGACGAAGTGTTCACCGGCTTCACCGGTTCGCTGTCGATCATCGGCCACGAACTCTCCCACGGCGTCATCAGCCACACCGCCGACCTCGAATACTTCGGCCAGCCGGGAGCACTCAACGAACACTGTGCCGATGTCTTCGGGGCGCTGACCCAACAACACGACGCCGGACAGAACGCTGAGGACGCCGACTGGCTCATCGGCGCCGGGATCTTCACTCCCGATGTGACCGGCCGCGCCCTGCGCTCCATGATCGAACCCGGCACGGCTTATGACGACGACGTCCTCGGCAAGGATCCGCAGCCTGCGCATATGGACGACTTCGTCACCACCGATTCCGACAACGGCGGGGTCCACCTCAACTCCGGGATCCCGAACCGGGCGTTCGCGCTCGCGGCCATCGCCGTGGGCGGTCCGGCCTGGGAAAGCGTCGGACAGGTCTGGTACTCGGTCCTCACAGGGGCCGAGATCACGCAGCGCACAGAATTCGCGGAGTTCGCAGAACTCACCATCGCCGAGGCGGCCGACCAGTTCGGAGCCGGATCCGACGTTCACGATGCGATCGTATCCGGGTGGGAAGCCGTGGGCATCTCCCACTCAGGTTCGGCACGCGGAAACCAGGGGAGCAGCTGGTGAACGACACCCTGGCCGGGGATCCGCGAGATTCCGGTGACAACGGCTCCTCTGGCCAGCCGGCCGAGCGGTTCGGACGTCTGCTCGTCGAACGGTCCGGAGGGATCGGCGGGATGCTGCTCGTCTGGGACGTCGACATCGACGCGAGCTCTCGGCGGGATGACCTCGGTCCGCGCATCGCCGAACTTCCCTGGTCCGACAGCGGGCAGAGTGAGGATGCGCCGCAGCAGGCGGGTGCCGACCGGTTCGCCTACCTCATCGAAAGCCGGTACGGGCGAGTGCGCTTCGGCGAGAGTCAGTTGCCGCCGGAGTGGAAGCAGCTGGTCGACGAGGTGCGGGAAGTCGCCGAACCGCAGAGGCGACAACCCGGCTGACCCTTATGCTGGAGGTCATGACTGACACGAACCACGGCCCGGGCGACGACGCTCGGACGACGGCAGAGAAGAACGAACGAGACCTCGAAGCCGGGGTCCACACCGACCTCAAAGATTCGATGACGTACGGGTCGTATCTCGACCTCGACCGACTCCTCGGCGCCCAGCACCCCGTCAGCAGCCCCGAGCATCATGACGAGCTGCTCTTCATCATCCAGCACCAGACCACGGAACTGTGGTTCCGGCTCGTCATCCACGAACTGCTCGACGCCCGCCGGCTCATCGCCGACGATGAGCTGCAGACCGCGCTCAAGCGCATCGCCCGGGTCAAGCACATTCAGAAGACCCTGACCGAGCAGTGGTCCGTGCTCGCAACACTGACGCCGAGCGAATACGTCGGGTTCCGCGACCAACTCGGCCGTGCCTCCGGCTTCCAGTCCTGGCAGTACCGGGCCGTGGAGTTTCTGCTCGGCAACAAGAACCGGGCCATGCTCCCGGTCTTCGACGGAGATCCAGACGCGCGGGCGGCGCTGGAGAAGTACCTCGAGGAACCGAGCATCTACGACGAATTCCTCGCCTGCCTGGCCCGCCGCGGACTTCCGGTGCCGCAGCGGCTCCTCGACCGGGACAAGTCCGTCGCCCACACCTTCGATGAGGAACTCTGCGACGTCTTCCGAATCATCTATGAGAACCCGCAGAAGTATTGGCAGGAGTACGAGAGCTGCGAAGAGCTCGTCGACCTCGAGGAGAACTTCCAACTCTGGCGTTACCGGCATATGCGCACGGTGCTGCGGATCATCGGCATGAAACGCGGAACCGGCGGTTCGAGCGGAGTCGGATTCCTGCAGAAAGCGCTCGACCTGACGTTCTTCCCCGAACTCTTCGACATCCGCACCGGCATCGAGAACGGACCCGGCATCGGCGACAGGGGAGTCTGATTTTCCCTCCGTCCCAGCGCGAGGGCGCGTTGCGCCTAGGCCCGCAGCATGCAGGGCTGTCGGCAAGTCAGCCGAGCAGGAGGTCCCTCACCTGCGCGAAGTACGGAGAATCGGGGTCGATGACATCGGCATGGTTCGCCCCCGCCAGCTCTGTCAGAGCGGCAGGAAAGACACGAGAGAATTCCACGTCGACGGTGGCATCGGCATCCCCATGGATCGAATGCACATCGACTCGTGCAGGGATGAGCGCCGCCCGTGACCTGGGATCGTGGTGCAGGTAGGCTTCCAGATCGTCCTCGGGGAGCGCGCCCATATAGTCGAGGACCGCTCCATCGCCGAGGTGGCCCTCTACTTCCCGGAACAGATCTGTCACCGGCGCCAGAGGACGCAGGCGGATGCGCGGTCCCTGTGCGGGCAGGTGCGATGCCCAGGCGAGGACGAGGCAGCCGCCGGCCGAATGGCCCGAGACGACCAGATTCTGCCTTGCCTGTTCGCTGACACCCCAGTGCGGCAGTTCGGCGCACACCGACTCGATGGCCGCGGTGACATCGTCGAGCAGGAGCGGCTGACCGCCGAGCCTTCGGTATTCGACGGATGCGACGAGCACTCCCGCCTCGGCCAGGGCTCGGGCCAGAGGTCGAGAATGAGCAAGATCGGTGCGCGGCCGGAAGTAGCCGCCGTGGACGAAGATCACCGTCGCCGAGGCGGCGGCCGGGTCACCATAGACCTCGACGAACTGCTCGGGGGCGTCCCCGTAGGCGTGCCGGAACGCCGGAACCGCCTCGGCGCCGGCGGCCGAGAGCTCGGGAATGCGCACGGACTCGACGCTCATCCTTCGGAACCGCGAGGCTCGTCCACCTCACCGGAGTCGGTCTGTCCGGCAGCACCGCCAGCACTGGCATTGCCGGCATCACGCGCACGGTCGACCTCGCGAGAACGTTCGACGAGGTCGCGGACGCGAGTGAGCTCCGACAGCTTCGGGTCGAGGGCGTCACCCGAGGACTGCCCGCGCAGTCGGCGACCGACCCACGGGGCCAGGTATTCGCGGGCCCACCGAGACTCCTCGCTCATCACTTCGCGTATCGCCCGCGTCGGACGAGCAGGAACCCCGAAGCCCTTGGCTGGCAGCGAGCGACCGCTCTCCAGTGTGGCGAGAGCCTGCTCGGCGACGAGGTGGTGTCCCTTCGTCGACAGGTGGATGCGGTCGTCGGCCCACATCTCCGCAGCATAGAGCGAACGCAGGCCCCACAGATCGACCATATGGCAGCCATGCCGCTGCGCAATCGACCACAGGTGGGCGTTGTAGATACCCACTCGAGGACGGACCGCGCGGATGAGCGGGGAGCTGAACTCGGTATCGAAGCCGTTGCACATGAGCACCTCGATGCCGGCCTCGCGCATGGCGATGACAGCACGTTCGAACTTCGCAGCCAGGGCATCGATATCGGCCTTCGGACGCAGGCAGTCATTGCCCCCGGCGCACAGGCTCACCAGGTCCGGCTTCATCTCGAGCACCTGCGGCACCTGGTCATCGACGATGCGGTCGAGCAGACGGCCTCGGATGGCCAGATTGGCGTAGGACAGGTCGGGGCTGCCCACCGGCGACTCGGTGAGCATGAGCGCGAGCCGGTCGGCCCAGCCGCGGTACCGGTCCTCGGCGCGCGGATCGGAATCCATCAGCCCCTCACTGAACGAGTCTCCGATGGCGACGTAGGAGGTGATCGGCTCAAGCATCAGGGATCCTTCTCTCTTCGGACGACTCATTCAGTGCTCTTCGGGCGACTCACCCAGACTATACGCCGAGCCTGACACGGCCCCCTCCGCCCCAGAACTACCTGACGGCGGCCCAGCTACCTCGCGCCAGGTTGCTGGGCCGCCGTCAGGTAGTAATTGGGGAGGGGAGTAGGGGAGAATCCGCCCCGCCGCAGGCTCTTCGCCAACGCGTCGAACAGTCCTGTGGTCACTGAGCGGAAACATCGAGTGGCGTAGACTCGACACCGCAGCCAGACGTCGTCGCCGACCCCCTCGCTAGGAGCAGAATGTATCGGTCAGTTCCGGTCCCCGCAGCCACAGATTTCGTCATCACGAATGCGCGGATCGTGCCCGTGGCCGATGCGTCCGGCAACCGCGCCGAGGCGATCGAATCGGGCACGCTCACCGTCAGGGACGGCCGCATCACCGAGGTGGCCCCCGGAGCTGTCGACGCCTCTTCCCTCCCAGCGGACACCGAGGTCATCGATGCCGGCGGACGCTGGGTCCTGCCCGGTTTCATCGAAGCCCACGGCCACCTCGGCGTGCATGAGGACGGCGAAGGCTGGTCCGGTGACGATACGAATGAGATGACCGATCCCAATGGGGCGGGCCTGCGCGCGCTCGACAGCATCGACCCTGCCGATCTCGGATTCAAGGATGCGCTGCGTGGGGGAGTCACCTCGGCGCTCATCAAGCCCGGATCCGGCAACCCCATCGGCGGTCGCACCGCCTTCCTCAAGACCTGGGGACGGATCGTCGACGAGATGCTCGTGACGCAGGATCTGTCCGTGAAATCCGCGCTCGGTGAGAACCCGAAACGCGTGTACGGGGAGAAGAAGGTCACCCCGTCGACGAGGATGGGCACCGTCAAGATCATCCGTGACGCCTTCGTCGACGCGCGGAACTACCAGGCCAAACGTGCTCACGCCGAAGCCGAGGGCACCCCGTTCGACCGGGATCTGGTCAAGGAGACCCTGGCCGACGTCCTCGACGGCAAGCTCGCGTGGGATCAGCACTGCCACCGCGCCGACGACATCGCCACCGCCATCCGCCTGTCCGAGGAATTCGGATACCGCCTCGTCATCAATCACGGGACCGAAGGCCACAAGATCGCCGACTACATCGCCGCCAAGGGCATCGACGTCATCCTCGGACCCCTGATGACCACCCGGTCGAAGGTCGAGCTGCGCGACCGCACCCTGGCCACTGCGGCCTCCCTCGCCGAGGCGGGAGTGCGCATCGCGCTGACCACCGACCATCCGGTCATCCCGATCAACTTCCTCATCCACGAAGCCTCCCTGGCCGTGAAGGAGGGGCTCGACCCGGTCGTCGCCATCGAAGCGCTGACGATCAACCCCGCCGCGATCTTCGGCCTCGACGACCGCCTCGGCTCCCTGGCCGTGGGCCGCGACGCCGATATCGTCATCTGGTCGGGCGATCCGCTCGATCTCAACTCTCGCGCCGAGATCGTCTTCGTCTCCGGCCGTCGCGTCTTCGACTTCGACGCCGCCTCAGGAACCGCGCACATCGCCGACCCGCTCGGCCCGACACTCATCAGCGAGCCGTGAGCGACAGAGAACTCGAAGACGCCACCACCGCCGAGGTTCGGGTCGAGAATCCGACCGAGCCGGGCCCCGTCCGCGGTTCGTCCCCGGGGCCGGTCGAGGGCGGCAATCCGGAGGCCGGATCCCAGGCTCTGCGCGAACTGCTCGAGCGCACTCGCCTGCAGCGACTGGCCGAACTGCGCGAATCCTCACCGGAACCCCAACCGGAGGACGTTGCGAAGGCCGCGGCGGCGAAGGCGGCGAAGCCCGAACGCGGCGGACGGTCGAAGCCCCGCACCGACCACCGCGGTGCGTCCCAGCGCATCGCCCAGAGGGTCGCCCGGCGCACCGTCGGCAAACTCGTCTCGGGCACGACGGAGAACACCCAGCCGGTGCCTATCGTCACCGCACTCAAAGGCACCCCGTACCAGGCGCCCGTGCAGGCGAAGGAGCCGAGCGAAGACGAAGCCAGGATGATCCTCGACCTCGCCGCTGATATCGCGGCGATGATGATGCGTGCAGGTGCAGGCACCAGCGATGTCGAGGTCTCCGTCATTGCCGCCTGCACCGCATGCGGCCTGGCCACAGTCGAGGTGGACCTGACGTCGAACACCCTCGTCGTGCACTATTCGACCTCGGACGGACGCCTGCTGACGGTGATGCGGGTCAACCGTGGTGAGTCCACGCATTTCGCGAAGCTCGCCTCGGTGCACAAGCTCGTCACCGACCTCGTCGACGGACGTCTGGAATTCCATGAGGCACGCAGCCGTCTCGACGCGATCCGGACGCAGCGGCGGCCGTTTCCCGAATGGTTCACCGTCGGTGCCTGGGGCTTCATGGTCGGTGCCCTCGTCCTACTGCTCGGCGGAGGGCCGATTGCAGTGCCCTTGGGCATCACGATGGCGATCGTCGTCTTCCAGCTCGGCAAGCTGCTCGGGCGCACCCACCTGCCGGCGTTCTTCATCACGGCGCTTCAGGCCGCCTCGGCGACGCTCATCGCCACCATCGCCGGCGATGTCGGGATCATCGACTCTCCGCAGTACCTGGTGGCGGCCGGAATCGTGCTGCTGCTGCCGACACAGTCGCTGTATTCGGCGGTTCAGGATGCGCTGACGAACTTCCCGCTTACCGCGGCAGGACGGTTGGTCGGGGTGTTCATGACTCTGGCCGGCATCGTCTCCGGAATCGCACTGGGCATCGTGTGCGGTCAAGCCATCGGGCTCGGCCATATCGAAGTCCTCGTGCCGAAGACGAGTCCGCATGTGGTCACGGCGATCCTGTCGATGGTCGCGGCGGCCGTGGTGTCGATGTCCGGTGCCGTGGCCATGTCGGCCAGGCGCCGGTTCATTCTGCCGGCGGCGCTCGTCGGCCTCGCCTCGCACATCACGATGATGTCGCTGACGCTGCTGAACATCGACAATGTGCTCGCCAGTCTGCTGGCGGCCACCGTCACTGGATTCCTGTCCCGGCCGCTGGCGCTGCGGCTGGGAGCGCCGGCGATCGTGCTCATGATTCCCGGCATCTACACCCTGCTGCAGGGGCTGTCGATCTTCACCGCTGTCTATCAGATCGCCTCGGACTCGGAGAACGTCTCATTCGCCGTGGGTCTGTCCTCGCTGTTCACCGCGATCCTGGCGAATGCGGCTCTCGCCGTCGGCGCCGTGCTCGGCAGCTATCTGGCGCTGCCGCTGAAGAACCTCAAGAGCCAGAACTTCAAGAGCCAGAGTTCGGCCGAGGAGAAGGTCGAGGAGGTCCGCAGCGGCGAGACTTCGACCGCCGTCATCGACTCGGTGCAGCCTGGTGGGGCGAAGACACAGTCGAGTGGTCCCGGCGGATCGGGAACCCAGGCGGGCGGTCCCGGCGGATCGGGGGCCGCGTCGAGTGGACTCGGCGGATCAGGAGCCGCAGACGCGACCGAGACCGGCCCTATTCAGACCTGATCTGAGCTCAGTCCGGATCCGGGCTCAGACCTGATCCGGCAGGGCCCAATCGATCGGTTCGATGCCCTTCTGGGCGAGCAGATCATTCGTGCGCGAGAACGGGCGGGAGCCGAAGAAGCCCCGCCGGGCCGACAACGGTGACGGATGCGCGGATTCGATGATGGCCACCTCGGCGGTGCCCGATGTCAGCAGGGGAGCGAGGTTCCGGGCATCTCGGCCCCAGAGGATGGCGACGAGCGGGTGATCGCGTTCGATCAGCGCGGTGATCGCCCGTTCCGTGATCTCCTCCCACCCCTTGCCGCGGTGGGACGCGGGTTCGCCGGGGGAGACGGTGAGGGCGCGGTTGAGCAACATGACTCCCTGCCGTGACCATGCCCGCAGGTCCCCGTGCTGGGCCGGTGGGATGCCGAGATCGGACTCGAGCTCCTTATAGATATTGCCCAGTGACCTCGGCAGGGGGCGGACCTCGGGGTCGACGGCGAATGACAGGCCGATGGCGTGGCCGGGCGTCGGGTAGGGATCCTGACCGACGATGAGGACCTTGACCTCGGACAGAGGCTCGGCGAAGGCGCGGAAGACGAAGTCTCCGGCGGGCAGGTAGGCGCGGCCGGCGGCGTTCTCGTCGCGGAGGAAATCGCCCATCGAGTGGATGCGATCCTCCACTCCGGCCAGGGCGTTCGCCCAATCGTGGGACATGATCTCGGTCAGCGGAGGCGTCGACGTCATGGGCACGAGTGTAGCCATGCCCTGCGGCCGAGGTCGTACTGGGATGGTGGGGCTGTCGGCGGGGACGGAGACATGGCCGCGAAACCGCCACGGACGTGATTGTTGGGTCGATCCACGGTGATTTCAGCGAGGAAATCACCGTGGATCGACCCAACAATCCTCCATACACCGTGCTGGGGAGCGAAACGTCGGACAGGAACAGCGCGTTCGCCTCGGTGAGGACGGAAGACAACGGCAGCACCGCCTCGGTGAGGGCCCTGCGCGCATGTGCATCCAGCGCAGATCGGGTGTGCGCGATCGCCTACCGAACCGGTGTATTGCGCGTCACTGCCAAGCGTTATGCTCGGCCTAAGGAGTTCATCGTTGAACGAAAGGACCGAAATGTCGGAATTCCCAGAGGCCAAGAACTGGAAGATGCTCATCGGCGGAGAGTGGGTCGATGCCGCTGACGGCGACACCACCGACGTCATCACCCCGATCGACCGCAACGTCGTCATCGCCAAGGTGCCCAACGGCAAGGACGCCGACGCCGACCGTGCCGTCAAGGCCGCGCGGAAGGCCTTCCCGGAATGGGCGGCCCTGCCGTTCAAGGAGCGCCAGAAGAAGCTTCTGGCCTGCGCCGATGCTCTCGAGGCCGCTTCGGAGGAGCTCGCTCAGCTGACCGCGATCGACACCGGCAACGCGATCCGCACCCAGGCTCGCCCGGAGACGATCATCCTGGCCGACCTGTTCCGCTACATGGGCGGCGTCGCCGGTGAGGTCAAGGGCAACACCCTGCCCGCCGGAGACAAGCAGCTCCAGTACACCAAGCGCGTGCCCCTGGGTGTCGTCGCCGGCATCCTGCCGTGGAACTCGCCGCTGATGATCGCCGCCTTCAAGACCCCTGCCGCGATCGCCGCCGGCAACACGATCGTCCTCAAATGCGCCGAGGATGCACCGCTGACCATTCTCAAGATGGCCGAGATCATCGCCGACATCCTCCCTGCCGGTGTGCTCAACGTCGTCACCGGCAAGGGCTCGGTCATCGGTGAGGCCCTCAACGTCCACCCCGACGTCGACAAGGTCTCATTCACCGGATCGACGAGCGTCGGCCGTCACGTCGCCGAGCTGGCCGGTGGTCGACTCGCGCATTCGTCGATGGAGCTCGGCGGCAAGTCCCCGAACATCATCTTCCCGGACTCGAACGATGACGACACCCTCGAGCAGGTGCTGCTGTCGACCCGCTTCGCCCGCCAGGGCCAGTCGTGCACCATGGGCTCGCGTCTGTTCCTCCACGAAGACATCTACGACGACTTCCTGTCCAAGCTCGTCGACGCGGTGTCGAAGATGACGGTCGGCGACCCCCGCGATGAGTCCACCGACATCGGCTGCATCATCAACCAGAAGCAGTACGACCAGGTCGCCAGCTACATCGAGATGGGCAAGGCGATGGACGGCGTCGAGATCGCCTATGACGGCTCCGATTCGCTGGAAGTCGGCGAACCCGGCTTCTACCACGCGCCCGTGATCTTCTCGAAGGCGAAGAACGACTGGCAGACCAGCCGTGAAGAGATCTTCGGCCCCGTCCTCTCGGTCATCCCGTGGAAGGACATCGACGAGGTTATCGACATGGCCAACGACTCCGACTTCGGACTCGCGGCCTTCGTCTTCACCAAGGACGTCGACGCGGCCCTGACCATGGCCAACCGGATCGAATCCGGCTGGGTCCAGGTCAACCAGGGCGGCGGCCAGCTGCCCGGCCAGTCCTACGGCGGCATGAAGACCTCCGGCTTCGGACGAGAGGCATCGCTGGAAGGCATGCTCGAAGGGTTCACCCAGATCAAGCAGGTCAACATCCGCATCCGCTGATCCGATCCGCGAGGTCGGGTCACTCGGTTCGCCGAGGCGGCCCCACCTCGGCTATATTCGTTCCCTTCACCCCGTCGACACGGCCACCGAATCAGTGCCGCGCGGCGGGGTGAGGCGGTTGGTCGGGGAGGATCGGGGAGCGACCTCACATCCGCAGCGGCGCGCCGGAAATTTCGGTACCGCCGATCGGGCGATAATATAGAAGCACAGATACCTCTCGAAGGAGCACAACCTCTATGCCGCCGAACGACGACACCTCAGAACTGAGCGAGCTCGAGGTGGCCGTTTTGGAGTTCGAGCGGCGGTGGTGGAAGTACGGAGGCGCCAAGGACCACGCGATCCGTGAGCGCTTCGACATGTCGGCCACCAGCTACTTCCAGATCCTCAACTCGCTTCTTGACAACCCTGCAGCTCTGGCCAGCGATCCCATGCTGGTCAAGCGCCTTCGCCGAATCCGCAGCACGCGGCAGAGCGAGCGCGCCCAAGCCCGCGTCTCGAGGTAGACATGACCGACGAATTCGACGAGATCGAGCCCGGCCGGCGCAGCGGTGCCCATCGACAGGAGTCCGCGGCGTCGTCGAACATCGGTGCCATCTCGCTGGTCATCATCCTCGCCCTGGTCGCCGTCCTGCTGGTCGTGGCCGCCATCAACATCATCTTCTCCTCGATGGGCAATCCCGAGTCGAAGATCGCCGACCCTCCGGCCTCCGAATCGTCGTCGGCAGAACCCTCACCGAGCGAGAGCGAAGTCAGCGTCGCCGACGACTCGATCACCGTCGACGTGCTCAACGGCTCGGGAGTCTCCGGTGCTGCGAAGAAGTTCTCCGAGGCTGTCGAAGAGAAGGGCTGGAAGCTCGGCCAGGTCGGCAACTATTCGACGAACCTCTCTGATTCGACCGTGTACTACAACGGCGAAGAGAACGCTTCGCAGGCGAAGCTCGTCGCCAAGTCACTGGGAGTCTCGGCCACGGAGGCCTCGTCCGACTTCGAAGCCGACGTGACCGTCGTCATCTGTTCGGACATCGCCGATCGCGGGCCGGAGTCCAGTGGAGGCGGCTCGGACTGACCCGAAGCGATTCGGTCGTGCCGCAGCGCGATTGAGTCGGGGGATCGGTTCGGTTGCGGTCGGGGCCTTCGACGGCGGGCATCCTCGGCGACTTTCTGACCGAACGGTCTGATTTGATTCGCGGCGATCCCCGCTGTGAACAGGGCAGAAACCCTTAGATAACGAATCTATAACAGTGCTGAACCGCTCTAGGCGGGGTGCGCGGCTGCGGTAGAGTTGCAACAGCTAGGCAAGCACAGCACCTTGTGTTCTATTCGTGCTTCACCGAGATAATTCTCTAGAGGTCAATGAGGGAAGTCGCGGGGTCAGTTGAGTTTTACTAGCTTCCGTATCTCGGGTGAGGTCATCTGATCGCGGCCGCGATGCGGGATTTCAATGGCACTGCACTGTATGGAGAAGTAATGGCACAAGGTACCGTCAAGTGGTTCAACGCTGAAAAGGGCTATGGATTCATCACCCTCGAAGGCGACAACCAGGACGTGTTCGTTCACTGGAGCGCAATCCAGATGGACGGCTACCGCTCTCTCGAAGAGGGCCAGCAGGTTCAGTTCGAAGTTGGAGAAGGACAAAAGGGTCCTCAGGCGGAGTCCGTCACCCTCCTCTGAGACTGGCTGCTGTCAGCACAGTTTTCTGATCCGCTGCGGCGGGTCGTCGGAATGGCCTTCGGGCCGACCGGCACCGACCGCACGGCGAAAGCGCCGAGCAGGCAACTGCTCGGCGCTTTTCAGTGCCCGCGTGGTCGGGGCATCCCGCGTTTTGGTGCACTTTGTTCCGAGTTGCACACGTTCTTCTGTGTGTCTTTCAGAACGAGGTGCACCAAAAGTTGAAGATTTGGTGCTGAGAGGGTGCGGGCTCACTCGAGCTGCGCGCGTGTGTGTACGAACTTCGAATCGGCCCAGTTTGAGTTGAATAGCACGTGTTTGAAACAGGGCTGTTCACCCTAAACCGTGCCGATTGCGACCGCGACGTGGGTGTTTGACTGTGCCACTTCGCCCGCGCGTTGATTCCGGCGTCTGTCGACCCGCACGCGGCCGTCGCAAGTGGGCCTGCTCCGGCCCGCTCGAACCTGGGAGCGTCATCTGACCCGGCGTGCTTCACCGTCGGCAGACGTTTCGCGCTGGGCCGAACTGCCCCTGCGCCGTGACCGTGCGGCGAGAACTCGCGGAACGCGGCCCTCCGCAACCGTCATGACGGACCACGAATATTTGCACTCGCATGGGGAGAGTGCTAAATCTAGTACTGGTGAAAACCGATGGGTACCCACCAGTCGTCTCGAGAGCGTGGTCCATATGTGGAATGGAACATGCGGACACACTCTCTGCCGTCGCGGGCGTTGATGACTGCTCTGGATTCCCACTCCACTCCATCAGGGAGGATCTAAGCCACTATGGCAAAGATGATTGCATTCGACGAAGAAGCTCGTCGAGGACTCGAAGCTGGCCTCAACCAGCTTGCGGACGCGGTCAAGGTGACCCTTGGACCCCGCGGTCGCAATGTCGTGCTCGAAAAGCAGTGGGGCGCACCGACCATCACCAACGATGGCGTCTCCATTGCCAAGGAGATCGAACTCGAGGACCCCTACGAGAAGATCGGCGCCGAGCTCGTCAAGGAAGTCGCCAAGAAGACTGACGACGTCGCAGGCGACGGAACCACCACCGCTACCGTGCTCGCACAGGCTCTCGTCCGCGAAGGCCTGCGCAACGTGGCAGCCGGTGCTGATCCGCTCAGCCTCAAGCGCGGCATCGAGAAGGCCGTTGAGGCCGTCACGAACGTTCTGCTGGGCAACGCCATCGATATCGAGACCAAGGAACAGATCGCCGCTACCGCTGGAATCTCCGCTGGGGATCCCGCAATCGGTGAACTGATCGCCGAGGCCATCGACAAGGTCGGCAAGGAAGGCGTCGTCACCGTCGAGGAGTCCAACACCTTCGGACTCGAGCTCGAACTGACCGAGGGTATGCGCTTCGACAAGGGCTACATCTCGGGTTACTTCGTCACCGACACCGATCGCCAGGAAGCTGTCCTTGAGGATCCCTACATCCTCATCGTCAACTCCAAGATCTCGAACGTGAAGGATCTGCTGCCCGTCCTCGAGAAGGTCCAGCAGTCCAACAAGCCGCTGTTCATCATCGCCGAAGACGTCGAGGGCGAAGCCCTGGCCGTCCTGGTGCTGAACAAGCTCAAGGGCACCTTCAAGTCCGTGGCCGTCAAGGCTCCGGGCTTCGGTGACCGTCGCAAGGCTCAGCTCGCCGACATCGCCATCCTCACCGGTGGCCAGGTCGTGTCCGAGGAAGTCGGGCTCAAGCTCGACAGCGTGACCACCGACCTGCTGGGTACCGCCCGCAAGGTCGTCATCACCAAGGACGAGACCACTATCGTCGAGGGCGCGGGAGACGCCGAGGAGATCGCCGGACGGGTCGCCCAGATCCGCGCCGAGATCGAGAACTCGGACTCCGACTACGACCGTGAGAAGCTGCAGGAACGTCTGGCCAAGCTGGCCGGCGGCGTTGCAGTCATCAAGGCCGGAGCCGCCACCGAGGTTGAGCTCAAGGAAACCAAGCACCGCATCGAAGATGCCGTGCGCAATGCCAAGGCTGCTGTGGAAGAGGGAATCGTCGCCGGTGGCGGCGTCTCGCTCATCCAGGCGGGCAAGGCCGCATTCGCCGACCTCGCACTCGAGGGAGACGAGGCCACCGGTGCCAACATCGTCAAGGTTGCCATCGAAGCCCCGCTGAAGCAGATCGCCACGAACGCCGGCCTCGAAGCCGGTGTGGTTGCCGACAAGGTCGCCAACCTCGAAGCCGGATTCGGTCTCAACGCCGCAACCGGTGAGTACGAGGACCTGCTGGCCGCCGGCATCAATGACCCGGTCAAGGTGACCCGCTCTGCTCTGCAGAACGCCGCCTCGATCGCCGGTCTGTTCCTCACCACCGAGTCGGTCGTCGCCGACAAGCCCGAAAAGGCCGCCGCAGGTGCAGACGCAGCTGCCGGAATGGACGGCATGGGTGGAATGGGCGGCATGGGCTTCTGATAGCCCCCGCTTGTCCGATCGGCCGTGCCGGTGCCCGCAAGGGCGCCGGCACGGCCGTTTTCGTGCCCGACGGTCCGGAGCAGCCGTATCCGATTCTTCTCCCGATAACCCCACCTTCGCCGAGGCGGCCCACCGACCCGTTGTCCCGCCGCCTCCGCCCGCCTAGGCTGGCGGTATGACTTTCACCGGCACCGATGCTTGCGGAAACAGTCCGAAGAACGTCTTCGTCGCGACGTTCGAAGAGAATCTCTTCAACGGGGACAAAGAGGCCCTCGCCGAGGTGATCGCCGACGACTGCGTCCTCCAGATCGTTCATGCCTCCGCCGTCGAGACCCACACCGGGCGGGAGGCCGTCGTCGAAGCGCTGCTGAAACTGTCCGCTCATTCGCCGGAGGTCGGCCACCTCGAAGCGGCGATCACTCACGGCAAGGCCGCGGCGGCGTGGGGCTACTGGCAATCCGAGGCCGACGGCGACGACCTGCGACACTTCTCGCACACCATGTGGTTCACCACTCACAAAGCCCAGGACTTCGGACAGATCCGAATCTTCCAGGTCTGAGGCGCAGCAGCACCGCCCGGACGCGGAGCATGCCCTCAGTCCCAGGGATTGTCGCGGTTATGGCGGCGGTGCGAACGGCGCCGGTCCCGTTCCTCCCGGCGTGAGATCTGACCGGGCGAGTAGGGCGGGTGGGACGGATGCGGCGGCTGCAGCCCCGTACCGAAGTCAGCTTCAAAATCCCGCTCGGGAGTCTCACCCTGTTCGATTTGCCGTTGAGCCTCGGCATCGCCGAGGTGGGCCCGGGCCCGGCGCGTGAGCTCCTTCTTCCGATTGCGGATGATCTCGTCCTTGTGGGCGATGCGTCCCAAACCGCCGAGCAGTGTGGGCACGATGACGAAGATCGGCCAGAAGAAGATGAACTGGCCAGAGGCGATCGACGAGAACGCCCAGATCGCCAGCACGATCCCGACCGGGCCCGCGACTGCGCCGAGCAGCGACCGGCGCACCCGATCCTCGTAGTACTTCTGCGCCGCGGCATCGATCTGCTCCGGCGTGATCGGCACCCGATCCTCCTCGAGGCGAGCCAGCGCCTGTGCGCGCCCCGCATCATCGAGTTGGCTGGGTTCGGTCTCTGCAGGATCAGTGAGGACGAGGTCCTCGATCAGTGCTGGGACCTCACCGAGCGTTTTGATCTTCGCGGCAGCCTCGGTGCGTTCATCGAACTCCTCCACGTCGAGCTGACCGAGGGCGTAAGCCTCCGAGAGGACATCACTGACGACCGCGCGATCGGCATCAGAGGCCCGGACCTGCCCATACGAGCGCGGATCTGCGCTGAACCGCGACCAGAGGGGGCTGGCGTTCATGGTGAATACTCTAACCCCGCCGTCAGCGGTGAGACTGAGGATCAGCCGGGAATCGGACTCGAGTAAACTCGGCCGGGTGGAACCCGTCGTCGTGCTCATCCTCTTCGCAGTGTTCCTCGGTGCATTGTCCCAACGCGTCACCGGGATGGGATTCGGCCTGGTCAGCGGCCCCTTCCTCGTCCTCCTCCTCGACCCGTTCAGCGGAGTCATCCTCGTCAACATCTGCGGAATCGTCGCCTCATTCTCCGTCTTCGTCCGCACCTTCGCCGAGGTGGAATGGCCGCCGTTCCGACACCTTGCCTTGGGTGCCGTGCTTGGCACCATCCCCGGCGCATTGCTTTCGGCTGCGCTGCCCACCGCACCTCTGCAGATCCTCATCGGCGTCCTGATCGTCGTCTCCCTCATCAGCTCACTGACCTTGGGGAAGCTGGGGCGGACGATTCCCGCGAACCTCGGCACACGGCTGACGGCCGGACTCTTCTCCGGGGCGATGTCGGCCGCGGCTGGAGCCGGGGGTCCGGCGGTGAGCGCCTACGCTGTGCTGACGAATTGGGAGCAGCGGTCGTTCGCGGCAACCCTGCAGCCGTTCCTCGTCGTCGGGACCGCCTCAGCGGTGGTGATGAAGGTGATCATCGACGGAGGGACCTGGCCGCATCTGGAGGCCGGGGTCTGGATCGGGCTCGGTCTCGTCCTCGTGGCTGGCCTCGCAGGTGGTGACTGGCTCGCCCGTCATATAGACGTGGGCGTAGCGCGGATCGGGATGCTCGTCCTCGCCTTCGGCGGCGGAATCGCGGCCTTGGTCAAAGGCCTCCAGACTCTCGTCTAAGGCGGTCGTTCACGGAGCAAGCGACGGTCATGCATGACCTGCGTGTATCGGCCATTGACGGCCGAGGACTGGCCTGCGCACACCGGACGAACGACGATCTTGGATGACCTGCGCACACCGGTCATCGGCGGCCGAGGACTGAGCGGATGTGGGGCACAGGCTCAGACGCCTGTCAGTTTCATCGGGCATACTGTTCGAGGACAAAGCTAGCCTGGGAGGCATGGATCGTGACTGAAGTATTTCTGTTGCTGCTCGTAGTTCTCGGGGCCGTTTTCTTCATCGGCCACCGCAAGGAGAAGAAGCGGCAGCGGGAATTGCACGCCGCTGAACTTCAGCAGGTGAAGAAGACCGCTGAAGAAGACGTCACCTCATTCGGCGAAGAAGTCGCCGAACTCGACGTCATCACTGCGGGAATCGATCTCGACACGGGCGGAGCGCAGGACTACAAGCAGGCGCTCGATTCGTACGACGTTGCCAAGGAGACTCTCGAGAAGGTCTCCGAACCCACTGACATCCGCCACGTCACCGAGGCGCTCGAAGACGGCCGCTACGCTGCCAAATGCGTTCGCGCCCGGGTCGAAGGCGAACCCCTGCCGGTGCGTCGTCCGCCCTGCTTCTTCAACCCCCAGCACGGTCCCTCGGTCGAAGACATCGACTGGGCCCCGGCCGGCGGCCAGCTGCGCCCGGTGCCCGTGTGTGCCGCCGACGCCGAACGCGTCGCTGTCGGAGCCGACCCGCTGGTGCGCAAGGTCGTCACCGGTGACGGACACACCCGCCGCGCCTACTGGGAGGCCGGACCGGCCTACGCCGAATACAACCGCGGCTACTTCAACTCCTATGCAGGTTCCGGCCTGTTGCCCGGCGTCCTCATGGGTGCCATGATGTTCGGCGGAATGGGCGGCGGCTGGGACGGCGCCTACGGAGGCGACATGGGCGACGCCGGTGGAGACGCAGGCGGAGACATGGGCGGCGACGGCGGTGGCTTCTTCGGAGGCGACGGCGGTGACGGCGGCGGCCTGTTCGACGGATTCGGAGACATGTTCTGATGGACACGATCGAAATCCGCGGCGAGTCGATCAGACTCGGTCAGCTGCTCAAACTGCACGGCATCGCCGAACACGGTGCTATGGCCAAGGACATGATCGCCGACGGTGAGGTCAGCGTCAACGGCGAGGTCGAGACCCGTCGAGGCGCCACGATCCGTCCCGGCGACCGCATCGAAGCCCTCGGCGAAGTCATCGAGGTGGCTGCCGAGCACGGCTGATCGTGACTGCCGAGGAAGACTGATCCGGTCTCGACCGAAACGAACGCGAACAGATAATGGAGGGCGTCCCCGCAGGGACGCCCTCCATCTGTCTGCCCTTCAGCCCGGACGGGTACACGCCTTCGGGCTGGCCCACCCTTCGGGCCAGGTGCGCCTACTGCAGCTCGGGAGCGCCCGGGGTGTCATTCATACCCGGGGCGTCCCACAGAGCCGACCAGTTCGACGTATCCTCTTCGAACGGCAGTTCATTGGAGAGCACGCCCTTGACCTGGATCTCCAGGGGGTTGTCACGCTGCTTCGGTGCCGACTGCACGAACGGATAGAAGGTTCCGCGCTTGTACTGGTAGACCAATGCCATCCGACGTCCATCGGGGTGGACGAAGTACACGGTCGTGCACAGCAGCATGGTGTCGAATCCCTGATTGACCAGCGCCGAGTTCACGGCGTGGATGTTCGTGACGAGGTTGACCACCTCGGCGTTCTCATCGGCAACGACCTGCCAGGTGAACCCGAAGCCGTCGTTCTCCTGCCTCACCGAGGCGGCCGGGTCGGAGCCGATGAGGGCGACGCTTTCGGACTCAGCAGTTTGGAAAGCGGCGCCCTCGACCTGACGGAAGGCGACGGCCCCGATGCCCGTGGGCGTGAAGCCGGTCGCGGCCTGCAGTGTCAATGCTGCCGGGGGCAGGGCGAAGAGGTCGTCGAGGTTGGCCCGTTTCGGTTTGGACCGGCCGAGCAGTGCGTCGAAGAATCCCATAGAGCTCCTAATTCGGTGGTGCGCAGTTCAAGCGTGTGGCGGATGCTCACTCGGGGCGGGAGAGCTGGGCGGAGATCTTCGCCAGCTGCTCCAGGCGCTTCTCGAGTGAGGGGTGGGTGGAGAAGAGCTGGCCGAATGCGGCCTTTCCGCTGATGGCGGGGATGAGAGCCAGGTGGTTCGCCGAGGCGGACGACCGCAGGTCCTTCTCCGGGATCTTGGCCATGTCCCCGCTCAGCTTCGTCAGTGCCGACGCCAGAGTCGACGGTGCACCGGTGAGGATGGCAGCGGCACGGTCGGCGGCAAGCTCACGATACCGGGAGAGAGCGCGGATGAGGACGAATGAAAGCCCGTAGACGACGGCTCCGACGAGGATGAACAGCAGCTGGATCGGGATGCCGTTGTTATTGTTGTTCGACCGTCCGAAGCTCATGTAGTACCCGGCGCGCATCATCAGTGCGGCGACGACACCGGTGACACCGGCGACGGTCATCACGGTCACGTCGCGGTGGGCCACGTGGGAGAGCTCGTGGGCGAGCACGACCTCGACTTCATCACGATCGAGCTTCTCGAGCAGACCACGGGTCACGCACACCACCGAGCGTTCGGGGGAGCGGCCGGTGGCGAAGGCATTGGGGATGGAAGAATTCGAGACGGCCACGCGGGGCTTCGTCGAATCGGCCAGCTGGCAGAGTCGGTCGACGATCGTATGCAGCTCTGGAGCCTCCTCGGGGGAGACCTCCCTACCGCCCATCGCGCGCATGGCGATCTTGTCGGAGAAGTACCACTGGAAGAAGAACGCGCCGGCACTGATGAGGACGGCGACGATGACGCCGCCGACGCTCTGGCCGACGATCCACCAGATCGCGAGGATGAGCACGACATAGATCAGGCCGTTGAGGAAGATCGTCCATCCCATCCGCATGGTCAGTCCGTTGTCTCTGACGAAGCGATTCTTCATCGTGGTTCCTCTCTGGCAGTGGCAGAACCGGCCCACTGTCGAAGACAATGGGCCGGGTGCATTTCGGTGCTCTGTGGTTTCAGGCCGGATCCGGGATGAAGCCCTCGCCGGTGAGCAGTTCGGCGATCTCGGCCAAGGTGGCGTCGACGAAGGGGATGACGACATCGGAGGATCCGAGGTAGTCATCGGCAACCGGCTGCCCGTTGGCCGTGACGTAGTCGTGGAGGGCACTCAGTGCGGTGCGGGCGGCTTCCTCATTGCCCGCATTGACGGCATCCTCGACCTGGTTGTCGTACTTCTGGAGCAGGTTCTGGTCGACGTTCAGAACGTCGAACTGCCCTTCGCCCATGATGCGGATGATCATTGCTTATCCTCACCTTCGAGCGACTTCTGGTCCTGCTTCTCGGAACCGGCAGGCAGGGACTCACGCATCCGCTGAAGTTCCATCTCCACGTCGTTCTCGCTGGAGAGGGAATCGAGCTGAGCGGTGATGTCGTCCTTCTGGGTACCCGTGACATCGTCGAGAGCACCGGAAGCGAGGAGCTCATCGACGGCACCGGCGCGGGCCTGCAGCGAGGCGGTCTTGTCCTCGGCACGCTGGACGGCGAGCCCGACGTCGCCGAGCTCTTCCGAGATGCCCGAGAACGCTTCGCCGATCTTGGTCTGCGCGTCGGCGGCATTGTACGTGGCCTTGAGGGTCTCCTTCTTAGTGCGGAAGGCGTCGACCTTTGCCTGCAGGCGCTGCGAGGCGAGAGTGAGCTTCTGCTCCTCACCCTGCAGTCCTTCGTGCTGAGTCTGCAGATCGGTGATCTGCTGGGTCAGGCCGGACTTGCGGGTCAGAGCCTCACGGGCGAGCTCCTCGCGGCCGATCTGCATGGCCTTCTCGGCCTGACCGGAGAGCTTGTTCTGCTGCTGCTCGAGCTGGTTGATCTGCAGCTCGAGGCGTTTGCGGCTGGTGGCGACATCGGCAACACCGCGGCGGACCTTCTGCAGCAGTTCAAGCTGCTTCTGGTACGAATAGTCAAGGGTTTCGTTGGGGTTCTCGGCCTTGTCCAGAGCTTTGTTGGCCTTGGCACCGAAGATCGTCGCGATCCGTTGGAAGATACTCATCCGTAGTCGACTCCTGCATTGGTTTGACCCGACGCTGCCAACCCGATCCACTCCGGTCCGGAGATTCTTGGCCAACACCGCCGCGAACTATCGCTCTCAAGTCTACTGAGAAAGGCTGATAGTTTGCCAGACGCCGACTACGAGTACGAACAGATCCCGGCCGCGGTATCTCGGGATCCGCAGCCGGAGTCTGTGACACTTGGCGGGTGGGACTCGGTCGGTTCAGGGAGCGAAGAGGCGCGAGTTCGCCGCTTCGACTTCGGAGTACTGCCGGGCGGCTGTGTGGAGCGCACCGTGGACGGAGTCGAGCGATTCCATGAGCTGCTTCTGGGCACGCTCCCACTGGTTGACCACGGCCTGGAAGTTCTGTGACGCACTGCCGCGCCAGCATTCTTGGAGAGCGAGCAGATTGCGCGTCATCGTGTCGGATTCGGACGCGAGGTTGCGGGAGGTGTTGGCGGCGGCGGTGGCAGCAGATTGGACACGTTCGGCGTCGACTTCGAAACTCATCATCACTCCTTGTGGTCAGAGACGTTCCGCCACGGTCGGGCGAGACGAGATCAGTGTCGACGGTCAAGGATGGTGAGCGGAAGAGCACGGAAAGAGGGTGTGGACAGCGTTCGGCTGTCCACACCCTCCAGGTGGCTGAGTCGCGGCAACGTCCCCAGGCTCTCACGCGTGAGTCGCGGATCTACTGCAGCACGAGCGTGACGTCGAGCTTCTGTTCCTTCCCGCCGCGGACCACGGTGACCTCGACCGGAGTGTTCACCGGCTGAGCCCGGACGAGGGCGCGCAGGGCGATGGCGTTGTTGACCTTGGTCCCGGCCACCTCGATGATGTCGTCTCCGTCTTTGATTCCGGCCTTGGCAGCGGGGGATCCGCTGGCCACGGACTGCACCTTGGCGCTGCCGCGGCTGATTCCGCCGCTGTTGATGTGCCCGTCGGTGAGCGTGATTCCGAGGAACGGATGCTGGGCCTTGCCGGAGGAGATGAGCTGGTCGGCGATCATCACGGCCTGGTTCGCGGGGATCGCGAACCCGATGCCGATCGATCCGGACTGTCCACCCTCGCCCTGACTCAGCGAAGCCGCCGCCGAGTTCACGCCGATGAACTCGCCATCACCGTTGACCAGCGGTCCACCCGAGTTGCCGGGGTTGATCGCCGCATCCGTCTGGATGGCGTTCGTGATCGTCATCTCCTTCTCCTGCGAGGATGCATCCTCGCCGATGTTCTCCGTCGACACCGGGCGGTCGAGCGCGGAGACAATACCGGTGGTCACGGTGTTGGCCAGGCCGAGCGGATTGCCCAGGGCCATCACCGGATCGCCCACGGTCAGCTTCTTCGAATCACCGATGACCAGCGGCTTCACACCGTCGGGCACCTGATCGAGTTTGATGACGGCGATATCGGTCGAGGGGTCGCGGCCGACGATCTTCGCCTCCGTCGTCTCACCGTTCTTCATGGTCACGGCGATCTCGCCGTCGGGGGTGTCCGCCGGAGCGACGACGTGGTTGTTCGTGATGACGTGGCCCTGATCGTCGTACAGCGCCCCCGAGCCGACCCCTTGGACCTGACCGCGCGTGCCGACCTGGATCGACATCACGCTGTCCGAGGTCTTCTCTGCGACTTGCGTCCAGTCGGGAGTCTCGATCGTCTCCTCGGCGACCTTGCGCGGCTCCTCATTCTGCAGCGCCGAGAGGGCATAGTTTCCGCCGAACGCGAGAGCCCCACCGAGGAGGGCAGCCACCAGTCCGATCGCGATCGTCGCGCCCCAACCGGGTCCCTTCTTCTCTCGCCGAGGCGGCTGTTGAGCTCCGTACGGACCGAACCCGTCCGGCCCGTATGGTCCACCGGGCCCGCCGGGACCTCCTGGTCCGGGCTGAGAACCGACGGCCGAGAATTCCGAGGAATAGGGCCCCGAACCGGGTGCCGCCGCATAGGCGTTGGAACCGGGTTGCTGGCCGGGCGCGTTCTGCTGTCCCGGATAACCGGCGGAACCTGTCTGCTGAGAGTGCGATCCGGCGTGATGCGCACCGGCACCGGCCGCTGCCGCTCCGGCACCTGCCGCGGCACCGGCTCCGGTGGCCGATGCGCCTTGGCCGTTCCGTCCGTTGGCATTCTGCCCCGGATGCGACTGCGAACCGTTCTGCTGAGGCTGACCGTACGGGGACGGATGCTGGGCCTGATTCGTCTGAGCGGTCTGCCGGCCCGGCTGCGGCTGGTTGCCGAAGGTGTTTTGGGCGTTCTGGTTTCCTTGATAGCCGGGCTGGCCGCCCGGCTGCTGGCCACCTTGCTGCTGGTTGCCCGGCTGATACGAAGAGGACTGCTGCCCATTCTGCTGATACTGATACGGCGATGGATGCTGGGGTTGTCCCGATTGGCCGCCCGGCTGACCGGGCTGAGCTGGCTGTCCGTCCTGGCGCCCGTTGGCCTGACCGCCGGCTTGACCGCCCTGTTGCCCACCGGGCTGGTAGGGGGAGGGCTGCTGGGAGGGGGAGCCGCCTCGGTGAGGGGAACCGTCCACAGGGTTCTGCGCGCGAGTCGGCGCAACGTCGGGGCGACGCTCGGGCGGTGCGACGGGTGGACTGACTCGGGCCGGGCCGTTGGACTGAGAGGGGAAGGTGCGCGGAACCTCGGCGCCGGATCCGCGGTAGCCTCCGGCGGAGGGGCCGCGACGTCCCTCGGTGGTAGAAGCTCCGTCCTGATCCGCCGTTGGGTGCGGAGTCTGGTCGTCCGATCGGGAGCTGCGGGACACCTCATCCGGATTCTGGGAGTCGTTGTTCTCGTTCATCGCTCATCCTTTCGCGTGTCCGCAGTGGTTTCGCCGTTGTCGGAGATGGGCAGGTCGATGCGGAACGTCGCACCGCCTCCCGGAGTTTCGTGGACGGAGATCGCACCATGGTGGTTCTCCACGATCGCCTTGACGATCGACAGTCCGAGCCCGGAACCGCCGGTGTCCCTGGTCCGGGACACGTCGAGGCGGTAGAAGCGCTCGAAGATGCGCGGAACCACCTCGGGGTCGATTCCGTCTCCGTGGTCTCTGACCTCGAAGCGGACCCGACCGTTGGGGAATCCGCGCAGAGACTCATCGACCGTGATGGATCCGGCAGCCGTGACATCGGGGACGATGTTCGCCGGCTCTGGGGTCTTGGCCGTGGAGCCGGACTGGGGATCGGTCGCCGGACCGGATTGCGACGGGGTCTGCGAATCGGCCGATGCCTCTGCTTGAGCGCCGGACTGTGATCCTGGCTGGGCTCCGGACCGATCTCCTGAGGGGGTCTGCAGCTGCCCGTTGTGCTGCCCGTTCCCCTGCCCCGCGTCCGGGGTGGTCTCCTCGGGTTCCAACTGACGGTCGGGTTGGGTGTCGGCCTGAGCCGCGGACCGGGGGTTCGGATGGGTGTCGGCTTGGTCGTTTCCGGCAGAGTCGCCTCGGCGGAAGATGCGGACTCCACCGGTGACGAACCCGCGCTCACGCGGTTTGTCCTTCGCCCCGCTCTTGCCGTTGCGGCCGTTCTGACCGCGGGCACCGCCCTCACGGATCTCGCCGGTATCAGCGGAATCAGGGTCGACCGACTCGGGCAGACCGACGACGCCGACGGCGAATTCGATCGCGGTGTGCTCGGGAGTGTGGCGCACGGCGTTGCCGGCGAGGTTGACGATGACCTGGCGGATCTTCGACTCGGAACCGCGGATCATCGGCACCGGCTGGGCGTCCTCACCGTGGAGTCCGATGAAGCTGATATCGCGGTCCGGTGCCTGTGCCGCGGCATCGGCAGCGGCGTCTCGGACGACCTTGTGCAGGTCGATCGGACCGATCTCGGCGGCGCGCTGCTCGTCGAGTCGGGCGAGGACGACGAGATCGTCGACGAGGACGCCCATGCGTTTGGCCTCGGACTCCATCCGCTCCATCGCATTGGCAACGTCCTCGGACTTCGTGATCGCGCCCTGCCGGTACAGCTCCGCGTAACCGCGGATCGTGACCAGGGGAGTGCGCAGCTCGTGGGAGGCGTCGGAGACGAACTGGCGGATGCGCTTCTCCGACCGGGTCTGCCCGTCGAAGGAGTCCTCGATGCGTCCGAGCATCGTATTCAGCGCCGCCGACAGACGCCCGAGCTCGGTATTGCGCGGATAGCTGGGCACACGTTGGGACAGGTCACCGGCGGCGATGCGGGAAGCGGTCTTCTCGATATCGCGCAGCGGCCGGAACGTGTTGTTGATCGCCCAATAGCCGACTCCGGCGACCATCGCCAGGGCCAGCAGGCCGATGCCGATCATCGTGTTCCGCGCTCGCTCGTTGATGTTGTCGACCTCGCGGTCGAACGGCACTGCGATGGACACGAGCACGTCGGTGTTCTTCACCTTCATCGCCCGCGCCCGCCACTGCGAACTCGTTCCAGCGACGGTGAAGGGCTCGCCGCCGCGGGAATAGACTTCCTTCTCATCGATCTTCGGCAGGATCGGATGGTTCTGCGGCTCCGGGGCGACGGGATCGCGGATCGGGTCCCCGTTCGTGTCGTAGAACTGCACATAGAAGCCTCCCGGCAGGAGACTCTTGAGCTGATCCCAGGAATTCGAATCGATCGTCGTCGACGACGGCGACTCCTCGGCGTCATCGTCCCCGGACTGGAGCTCGGCTGGTTGGAACACATCTTGGTAGGCCTGCTTCGCCAGTGTCTCCGAGGCGCTGATGAGTCGTTCATCGGTGCGCTGGACGAGGCTGTCGCGCAGGTTCTCCAACACCCAAGCGCTCGTCCCCGTGAGGACGAGCAGCATGAGCAGCATCATGATGGCCAGCAGCTTGGTGGTCAGAGACCATTCTTCCCAGAAGCCGGGACGGGAGGGACGGGATTCTATTGCCACGTATGTAATCTATCGCCCTTGCATGGACGACTACTTGGCTTCCGGTGTGCGCAGCATGTAGCCGACCCCGCGCTTGGTCTGGATCATCGGCGTCCACTCCATCTCGACGGGGTGGCCGGCGGCATCCGTCTCCGGCGTGACGTCGATCTTGCGGCGCAGGTAGGAGATATAGGACTCGACGATTCCGGTGTCGCCGCCGAAATCGTACTCCCACACATGGTCGAGGATCTGGGACTTCGACAGGACACGGTTCGTGTTGAGCATGAGGTAGCGCAGCAGCTTGAACTCGGTGGGGGAGAGGTCGATGAGGATGCCGGAGCGACGGACCTCATGGGTGTCGTCGTCGAGTTCGAGGTCGCCCGCCACGATGACGGCGTTCTCCTCGTCTTCGAGGTTGCGGGTGCGGCGGAGGACCGCGCGGATGCGTGCGACGACCTCTTCGAGGCTGAAGGGCTTCGTCACATAGTCGTCGCCGCCGACGGTCAGACCGGTGATCTTGTCCGAGGTGTCATCACGGGCGGTGAGGAACACGACGGGGGCGTTCATGCCGATCTGGCGCAGACGGCGGGTGACGGTGAAGCCGTCCATGTCCGGGAGCATGACGTCGAGGACGAGGAGGTCGATGTCGGTCTGTTCGGCCAGACGCAGCGCCTCGGCACCGTTGGCGGCGGAGACGACGTCGAATCCGGCGAAGCGGAGACTGGTGGACAGGAGTTCGCGGATATTGGGCTCATCATCGACAACGAGCAGGGTGGCTTCGATGTCGGTGTCGTTCTGTGCTGTAGTCATGAATCCAGTCTGGAGCCCATTTCTGGGAGTGGGCTGGGGGTTGCCTGAATGCGAATGTGACATGCGTCACTGAAAGGCTCTCAGGAAAGTCCATTTGGACCCCGGGTCGGGCATTCGTTCTCAGGAAAGAAAGGCCGATTTCAGTGAAATATGCGGCTGCGACCAGCTCGCGTTCAGAAATGCTCGCCGAGGCGGGTCCAGCTACGCGAGGGCGTTCGACTGTCTTCGCTTTCGTCGAGGCGGTAGTGGGTGTTGGTGAGTTCTGCTCAGGTGGTGGGTTCAGCTCAGCGTGGACGCTGCGGGCGAGAGCCGGGAGGCATCGGGTAGATGGTGCGTGGTTGAGGTACCGAATTCTCCTGGATCTCGCGGGGCGGGCGGATATCGAAGAGCTGTTGGGCAACAGCGAAGCGTCGGACCTTTTCGGGACGACGACGGTCATAGACCACCTGGCCGACGGTTCCCCGCAGTGACGGACTCTGCTGAACGAGGTGACGGACCCACCGTCCGCGCCCCTTGTCGTCGACGAAATGAACAACGGTCAGGCTCGGACTCCTCGATTGGCCATTTGACCAGTCGTCGATGACGCGGCCTTCGGCCAAACCGATGTGCGGATACGGGGGCCTGCTGAGAATCGGATAGCGAGCCTTGCGGAAGGCGAGCAGGGAGACGGCGATGAGTCCGAGGCCAGCGGTAATCGAAGCCACCCACCAGACCGGAGCGGCCTCGGCCATGGCTGGAACGAAGCCGAGGCCGAGCCCGGCGCCGGCTCCGAGCGCAGCCAGCTGGTATCGGAAGAATCGGGACAGGCTGCCTCCGGTGCGGATGCGGCCGAGCGCGACGCGTACGAGCAGAAAGCTGACGGCGATGGAGATGGCGGCCACGATTACTGCGAGGGTGCCGAAGAGGAGCTTCTGACCGAGCGGATCTGCAGGACTGATGGGGAGGAAGGCCATCGCTGAGGTGGCGAAGCCCGACGGCAGTGTGACCGACATGGTGATGATGCCCGCGAAGCCGGCGGCGAGCTTGCGCCCGGCGGTGATGCGCAAGGGCTGAAGTGACATGGTCTGTTCCTCAGGTCAGCGGGCGGTCAAAGGGTCGGTTTCGGTCAGGGAACGAACTTCTGGCGGCGGGTACGCGAAGGATGCTTTGCGAAAGGCGGCCGCCCAGAGGTGAAGCCCAGGACCTTGTCTGGTCGACGGAGATCGTACTGCGCCCGTCCCATTGTGCCGAGCGTCGTCGTGCTTCGCCTGACGAGGTGGCGGGCGGACCTGGCTCGGCCGGACTCGTCGGCGAAGCGGATCACCGCGAGACTCGGTGTTGCGCCGCTGGGGAGTTTGTCCGACCAGTAGTCGACGACGATGCCTTCGGTGAGGCTCATGCTGGGGTGGGCCGGTGCCGTCAACGGGCTGCGGCGGTCGCCGCGGAAGGTAAGAAGGGACACGACGAGGAGTCCGAGCCCCGCGCAGATGGAGGACACCCATTGGGCAGGAGTTGCATGATCTGGGGACGGGGCTGTTTCGAGTATCACTGGCAGGAAGCCGATGCCCAGGCCTGCGCCGCAGCCGAGCGCTCCCAGCTGGTAGCGAAGGAAGCGCGTGAGGCTGCTGCTCGTCCGGAAGCGGCCAAGGGAACCGCGGATGAGCCGTTGGCAGACAACGATGAGCACCGCGGTGCTGATGAGCGAGGCAGTGAGATAAGTGAATCTCTCTGTCGCTGATTCTCGGAAGTCGAGCGGTAGGAAGACCAGCGCCGCAACGAGGGCGCCCGGGCAGACACTGGTCAGCGTAAACACTCCGGCGAGCTTCGCGGATAGCCGTGCCCAGGCTGAAATCTCCAACCGCTGAAGTGACATGGGCGGTCCTCGGGTCAGTTGTGGGAGTCTGTGTCGGAGTGGCGGGCGCGGAAGGCTGCGACATGCGTGCGGGTCGCACAGCTGCCAGTATCGCAGAAGCGCTTCGAGCGATTGCGGCTGAAGTCGGCGAGGTAGGCACGGCAGTCCTCGACAGCGCAGCGACCAAGGCGATCGAGGTCGCCCGAACGGATGAGGTCGATGAGGACGAGGGCGACATCGGCGGCCACTCGGTCGGCGAGGCTGGCTTGATTGCCGGTTGCGTGCAGGTGCCAGTCCCAATGGTCGTGTTTGACCAGCTGCGGCACGGAACCCGAATCGCTGAGTGTGAGATTGATCTCATCGACGACTGCAATCGTGCCGGCTTCGAGCTCGTCATCGGTCTCGGCGTCGATGCTCGCGTCCAGGGCTGCGGTGAATCGTCGACGCAGTTCCAGGGTCTCGTCGACGTCGCTTCTGGTGGCGGTCAAGGGTCCGGAGAAGTCGTGTCGGGCCGCGAATCCGCGGAGTTTCGCGGTTGTCGTCAGCTCATCGTCGTCGCCGGCGATGTCGCCTGAGGTGTTGAGGAGGTCGACGAGCATCGTGAGGTTCGCGCGAATGTCGTAGGTGAAAGCCATGGCGGAAGCCATTCTGCCACAGGATGTAAGGACCAAAATGCACTTGACCCATTTCAATTTCAGGGTCGATACTGAAACCGGACATTCCGCAGGACCCGCTGAGATCCTGCACCACCCGACGATGAGCCGGCTCGGCGGAACGACGAAACGGTCATGCCGATGTCAACGTCGAGCCGCCTCGGCGAAGGGAACGGGCTTTCGTCGGGCTGCCTCGGCGAGGTCATGATCCGACACCGAACCATCAACTCCGCATCATCAACCACCGCAGCACCACCGCCTCGGGGACGTGTGTCCCCGTACGCCACTCGACGTTTCACCACATCAGGAGGCCAGGAATGAATCGCACCGTCATCGCAGGGTTCCTGCTCACTCTTGCCTCCGCGTTCTTCTTCGCGGTGTCGGGGCCGATCGCGAAGACGATGTACGCGATCGGGTGGACGCCGGGCGCGGTCGTGCTCATCCGCCTGGCCGGCTCCGCGGTCCTGCTGCTCATCCCCACCCTCACCGCCCTGCGCGGACGCTGGGGCGAAGTGCTCGCGCACTGGCGCACCGTCGTCACCTACGGCCTGGTCTCGATGGCCGGCGTCCAGGGGTTCTACTTCGTCGCCGTCGAACACCTCACCGTGGCCGTGGCGCTGCTGCTGGAGATGACCGCGCCGATGCTCATCGTCTTCTGGATCTGGGCGCGGACCCGGACCCGGCCGGCGACCGTGACCTTCATCGGAGTCGTCGTCTCGATGATCGGGCTCCTGCTCGTGCTCAACCTGCGCGGATCGTCGATCAGCATCTTCGGCGTGGTCATGGCCATGGCCGCCGCGGTCTGCTTGGCTAGCTACTTCCTCGTCTCGGCGAAGGACACGATCACGATTCCGCCGGTGGCTCTGACCGGTCTGGGCATGGGCATCGGGGCGCTGGCGATGTCGGTCATCGTGCTCGCCGGCGTCATGCCGTGGAACGCGGTGACTGCGGATGTCGACTTCGGAGGGGTGTCGATGTCGTGGGTCGTGCCGATGGCGATGATCGTCATATTCACCGTCGGCGCCTACATCACCGGGATCCTCGGTCTGCGCTATGTCGGGGCGACCGTCGGGTCGTTCGTCAACCTCGTCGAGGTCCCGTTCTCCGTCATCGTCGCCTGGTTGGTTCTCTTCGAGATGCCCGCGCCGATCCAGCTCTTCGGCGGAGTATTCATCCTCGGCGGCGTCGGCTTCATCAAGTGGGGCGAGTCCCGCCTTGCCCGCCGAGTCGCTCGCCGCGAGGTCGTCGCCAAGTCCGAACCCTCCCTCATCACCACCTAATTACTACCTGACGGGGGCCAAGCAACCTGGCGCAAGGTTGCCGGGCCCCCGTCAGGTAGCAATAAGGGGAGTCAGCGGACTTCGATGCTGTAGCTGTAGCCCTGTTCAGTGAGGAAGCGGCGGCGCTGAGCGGCGAAGTGCTCATCGACGGTGTCGGCGGCGACGACGGTGTAGAACGTGGCCGAGCCCTGGTCTTCCTTCGGCCGCAGGATCCGTCCGAGGCGCTGGGCCTCCTCCTGCCGGGATCCGAAGGCTCCGGAGACCTGGATCGCCACCGAGGCGGCCGGCAGGTCCACGGAGAAGTTCGCGACCTTCGAGACCACGAGCACCGGGATCTCCCCGGACCGGAACTCACGGAAGAGCTCCTGGCGCACCGACTCGGGAGTCTGCCCGGTGAGCACGGGCGCACCGAGTTCGGCTCCGATCTCCTCGAGCTGATCGAGATACTGCCCGATGACGAGGATCTGAGCATCCGGATGATCGGCGACGAGCTCGGACACGATCGGCAGCTTCGCATCCGACGTCGCCGCCAGCCGGTACCGGTCTTCGCCGTCGGCGCGGGCATACGCGGTTCGGGTTCCGCCGTCGAGGCGGACGCGGACTTCATGACAGGCGGCTGAGGCGATGTACCCGAGCCGTTCGAGTTCCTTCCACGGCACCTCGTACTGCTTGGGTCCGATGAGGGAGAACACCTCGTCCTCGCGACCGTCCTCACGGACCAGCGTCGCGGTCAGTCCGAGGCGACGACGAGCCTGGAGGCTTGCCGTCAGCCGGAAGATCGGTGCCGGCAGCAGGTGCACCTCGTCATAGATGACCAGACCCCAGTCCTTGGCATCGAGGAGCTCGAGGTGGAGGTACGAGCCTTTCCGCCGGGTGGTGAGCACCTGGTAGGTGGCGATGGTGATCGGGCGGATCTCCTTCGTCGATCCCGAATATTCGCCGACCTCGTCCTCGGTCAGGGTTGTGCGGCGCAGGATCTCGTCCTTCCACTGCTTGGCCGAGACCGAGTTCGTCACGAGGATGAGAGTCGTCGTCTGCACGCGAGACATGGTGGCGACACCGACGATCGTCTTCCCGGCACCGCAGGGCAGAACGACGACCCCGGACTCACCGGACAGCGACTGGTCGATGGCCTGCTTCTGGTAGTCGCGCAGATGCCACTGACCGCCGTGGGCATCATCGGACAGTGAGATCTCGTGGGCCTCGCCGTCGACATAGCCGGCATGGTCGGAGACCGGATGCCCCAGCTGCAGCAGCGCGTGCTTGAGTTCGCCGCGCTCGGACGGGTGGACCAGGACGGATTCGGCATCGATGCGTTTGCCGAACTTTCCGACGAGATCGGGCTGGCCGACGAGCTCGTCGAGCAGTCCCGTCTCCGTTGCGGTCAGGGTCAGCCCGTGGATCGGATGGTCGATGAGCGTGAGCACACCGAAACGGTCCATGATGTCGACGATGTCGACGAGGAGTTCGTGCGGGACCGGGTACTTCGCGAATTCGAGGAGCACGTCGACGACGGATTCGGCATCATGACCGCTGGCGCGTGCGTTCCACAGTCCCAGCGGAGTGATCTCGTAGGTGTGGATGTACTCCGGGGTCCGCGACAGCTGCGCAAACGGGGCGATCGCCACGGCCGCCTCGACGGCGAGGGGATGTCCCGATTCCAGCAGCACAGTCCGATCGGACTGCACGATCAACGGACCATTCATTCAATACTTCCCTTCCCGAAGTGTGATGACACCAGAGGACACAACACGTCCATCACCCCGATTGTTCCCGCTCCGAGCTACCTGACGGGGGCCCAGATACCTGGCGCCAGGTTGCTGGGACGCCGTCAGGTAGCAATTAGGGGGAGGGGGTTACGGAGACGATGCGGGCGACGGCCAGGGAGGCCTCGGCTCCGGTGGTCGTCACCACTCCGCGGACGCGGCCGGCGTTGAGGGTGGCCGGCAGCATCTCGATCGTCCGCTCCTTGCCCTGCGAATCGGCGATCCGGATGAGCACGCGCTGCTTCGCCTCCGCGGCCTCCCGCAGCCGGTCCATATGCCCCAAGGGCTCATCCGTGCTCACCTGCGCGGCCGCCGCGGCCGGTGCCGAACGCAGGATCCGCATGTACTCGCCGAGGTGGCCGTCACTGACCCGCGGACGTCGCCTGACGCTGACCTCGGGTTCCGATTCCGTGATCACCCGACGCTTGCGCACGGGTCCGGCCGCCGAATGCAACAGAGCATGATGATCCCCGGCTTCGAGCAGATGCATCGTCCGCTCCGGTCCGAGTTGGGCGATCGCGACCGTCGGGGCCAGGCGTTCGAGTCCGGCCGGCATCATCGCCTGATCGGAGAGAATGACATCGAGGTCGACCGGATCGTCGACGATGAGCACCGCCCGAGCCCCTGCCACCCGCACCCGGCGCAGCTTCGACGCCGTGTTCTGCACGAGGAACTCCAGCGTCGACGGCAGCTCTTCGGCACTGATCTCGGCGAGCTCGGCCAAGGCCTCCTCCGGAGTGAGACCGGCCTGCATCGTGTCCTCGATGGTCTCTGCGTCGATGCGATAGACGGTGCCCTGACCACGAGCCTCGACGACCGCATACTTGCGCAGAATTTGGTGGACCCGCGGTTCGATCGGGCCGGTGGCCACGGCGGTGAGATCGGACTGGATGAGCACGGTGTCGACTTCGGCGCCGAGCCCCTCGGTGACCGCGGCGATGACGTCCCCGGGCACGGTCAGGGCTTCGACTGACACACCCAGGGGCAGGATCGAGGGGTCCTGTTTGGCGTGCTCGGCCATCGCCCGATCCAATCCGGCGGCCAGGCGGAGGCCGAACCGGCTCGGCCCGAAATGATCCGGCTGCTGCAGCGGTGTCGTCGCCAGGCCGAAGGTGACGCAGGTGTGGAGAACGGCCTCGGTCATCGCGAACTCGTGTGCCGGCAGCAGCGGGTGGCGTCGGAGCACCTCGGCGTGGATCCATCCGGCCGACCGTGCCGATCCCAGACCGATGTCGTGGAGCACCGAGAGCACGGCGAAGCGTAGCAGCGGCATTGCCGGCACCGACAGCCCGTACCCCTTGAACAGGGACTTCTTCGGGGCGGCGAGCACGGTGAGGCGTTCGTTCTCGCTCGCGCCTGCCGCCAGCTGAGTGACATCGAGCAGTTCGCGCAGCCAGGCCCCGACCAGTGCCGCCCACAGTTCGGCACGGTCTCCGGCGAGGGCGGAATCGGCGTCATCGGCGGCCGTCCATTGCGGATCGAGGGCATCGTCGAGGACCCCGATGAGGTGCAGCGACTTCGCTGCCAGCAGCAGGGTGATCGTCTGCTCGAGATTGAGCTCGAGGCTGCGGGCGAGGCGGGAGACATCCCGTTTCGAGATGCCGCCGCTGGTCAGCCGGGAGACCGGGGATGCGGCGAGTTCATCGACGAGTCCGCGCAGGGACGAGATCACCTCGGCCACGGCGGCCTGTTCGCTGTTGTGGATGAGCGGCTGGCCGATCGTGGCCGTGGACGAATCGATCGCGGACCCGTCGATCTGCCACGGGTAGGCCCGGGCGGATTCGGCCGCCGAAGTCGGCAGCAGGGTGATGGCTTCCGACTGGATCTTCCACACGCCCGCAACCGCAGCTCCAGCAGTCCCAGCCTCACCAGCCCCGCCAGACCCGCTATTCCCAGCAGTCCCGGCACCGCCTGTGCTCTCATCTGCCGGCCACGCCAGGCCGAGGTCGCGCAGGCGGGGGAGTGCCGCCTCGGCGAGGGAGGGGTCGATGTGCGGAATGCCCGTGATCTCGATCTCCGGCGTCGTCCGGGCCGCCTTGGCCAAAGAGATGAAGACCTCGAGCGTCTGCGCATCGAGGGCTTCGATGCCGCGGGAGACCCCGATGCGTGAGGACGCGGCCGCGGCCAGGGCCGCCATCGTCGGGGACTCGGGTTGGAGGAGGTCGCGTCGGGTCCGGACGAAGGACTCGAAGTCGGCATCTGCACTGTGGGACAGCCACTGGCTGAAGGTCATTGACATCGCAGATCAGTCTATCGCGAGGGGTACAATGGAGGGGCAGAACAGGATCAGAGATCAGTCGGAAGGACGCGCATTGTCAGCCACTCGAGTCGACACGACCATCGTCGTCGCCGCGGTTGCCGCCGCAGCCATCGGGGCGCTCGGCCTCATCGGCGTCCTCGGCCAGGCCTGGATGGGACTGACGCCCAGTCCGCTGCTGACCTACCTGCCCATGATCCTCGTGCCCATTGCCGTCATCCTCGCCTGCGTGGCCATGATCCGAGCCGCCATCCGACGCAGACAGACCGGGGTGGGCCACCGCTGAAACCACCACTCATGCCTCACCTTCGCAGGTTCGGGGACTGGCATGAGCCACTCCCGCACAGCGTGATCCAAGCGGTGCGGATCCCCACCTCGCCGAGGCGGCCGACCACCCCAGCACGCACGTGCCCGTGATCTCCCGCCACCGATAGTGAGTTCAACCCCGCCCACGGTGTTCACGGCCTACCCGGATGAACGAGATCCAGGATTGCATGGCCGCGCGACCACGACGGCGCTCGGCCCCACGCACAATACCGCCCGCAGCAGCGGGCACCGTACGATCAGCCCGCCACCGCGGGTACGACCAGACAGAAAGGACATCATGCCCACCGGACGCGTGAAATGGTTCGATGCCGACAAGGGCTTCGGCTTCGTCATCGCCGAGGACGGCTCACAGGCCTTCCTCCATTCCTCCGTGCTGCCCGAAGGACTCGAAGTCACCAAGGGCACCCGACTCGAATACGATGTCGTCGATTCCCGCCGCGGAGCGCAGGTGCTCAAGGCCCGCCCCCTGAACACTCCGGCCAAGGTTGCCAAGGCCCGCCGACGTCCGGCCGTGGACATGGCAGTTATGGTTGAAGATGTCATCAAAGTATTGGATGACCTCAACAACGGACTGCAGCACGGCCGTTATCCGGACCCCACCCATGGGAACAAGGTCGCCAGCCTGCTGCGGGCGATTGCCGACGATTTGGAGTCCTGATGTCATCACTGTTCAGTGATTGGCTGGCCCGGCAGACCGCCGCGCCCGCCGAGAGCGACGCCGAACAGACCACCGAGGCGACCCCGGGCGTTGACGCGCCCGCCGCCGCGGGTGAAACGACCGCCGCTGCAAGTGCGGTCGCTGAGGATTCCGGCACGACCGCCTCGGCGAAGGAATCGAAGACCGGCCGTGGCCGGTCGAGCACGGAGAAGGTCGTCCTCGACACCCAGCTGGCGGCGGCGATCGACATCGCCCGCACCGCCATCACCGAGGTGGCCGGCACTGCCGTCGTCGGCGAACACCTGGGAACGGTGGCCGAGGCGACCCGCCTGGTCACTCACTACTTCGTGTGCACCGACCCGACCTACCGCGGTTGGCGGTGGGTGGCCGTGCTCGCCCGCGCCCCGCGCGCGAAGAAGGTCACGGTCTGCGAAACCGCGCTGCTGCCCGGACCCGACGCCCTCGTCGCCCCCGAATGGGTGCCGTGGGAGGAACGACTCGAACCCGGTGACATGGGTCCGCGTGACACCCTGCCGAAGCTCGACCAGGACCCGAACCTGCAGCCGGGCTTCCAACAGACCGAGGACAACTCGGCTGAGAACGTCGACCAGATCGCGAACTTCGAGTTCGGTGTCGGTCGTGAACGCGTGCTCTCCTCCGACGGGCTGAGCGCCGCGGCCAGCCGCTGGGCCGATTCGGACGCCGGACCCGACGGCGAATTCGCCTCCCGGGCATCGGCGAACTGCGGCAGCTGCGGCTACCTCATGCCGATCGCCGGATCGCTGCGACAGAAGTTCGGTGTCTGCGCCAATGCGTGGTCACCGTTCGACGGTCGCGTGGTCGGACTCCAATCCGGCTGCGGGGCGCACTCGGAGACGGACGTGCGCAAGCCCGATCACGAACCCGCTGAAGCCGTCGTCGACGACTACTCCGGCGAACTCGAGTTCCAGGAGGGCTGACACACTCGATGTCCCAGATGTTCCGGTCGCTGTCGGAGCCGAACTACCGGCACTGGTTCGCCGGTGCCCTGATCTCCAACACCGGGACATGGATGCAGCGCACGGCGCAGGACTGGATCGTCCTGACCATGCTCACGGACAACAACGCTTCGGCGTTGGGCCTCACCATGGCTCTGCAGCTGGGACCGCAGCTGATCATGTTCCCGTTCGCGGGCAACCTCGTCGACAAGTTCGACAAACGGCGGCTGCTCATGGTCACCCAGGCGCTGCTGGGAGTCATCGGACTCGTCCTCTTCGTCCTCACCATCACCGACGTCATCGTCCTCTGGCACGTCTACGTGCTCGCGTTCACGCTCGGCATGCTCACCACCCTGGACAACCCGGCCCGGCAGGCCTTCGTCTCCGAACTCGTCGGTGAGAAGCTGCTGCCGAATGCGGTCAGCCTCAACTCGGCGTCCTTCAACGGCGCCCGCATGATCGGCCCAGCCGTCGCCGGTGTGCTCACCGCGGTCATCGGCCCCGGCCCCGTGTTCCTCATCAGCGGCCTCGGCTCCGCGGCGACGCTCACGGTGCTCATCCGCCTCGACAAGTCGCAGCTGCATCCCTCCGGACGGCGCGGCACGGGCGGAGTCCTCGGAGGACTCAGATACCTGCGCAGGCGCCCGGACATCACGGTCGTACTCGTCGTGCTCTTCATCGTCGCGACCTTCGGATTCAACTTCAACATCTACACGGCGACGATGGCGAAGATCGAGTTCGGCAAGGACGCCAGCGGCTTCGGCCTGCTCAACTCCGTCATGGCCATCGGGTCCGTGACCGGCGCGCTCGCCTCGGCCAGGCGGGAGAAGCCCCGGCTGCGGTTCATCTTCGGAGCCGCCGGCGGATTCGGCGTGGCCGTCGGAGTGGCATCGCTGATGCCGAACTACTATCTCTTCGCCGCCTCGCTGATGTTCGTCGGCTTCGCTTCACTGACGATGATGACCTCGGCGAACGCCTATGTGCAGACGACCACGGCCCCGAACTACCGTGGCCGGGTGATGGCGATCTACGCGGCCGTCGTCATGGGCGGCACCCCGATCGGGGCACCCCTGGCCGGATGGGTCGCCGATGCCTTCGGACCGCGGATGGCGCTGGTCGTCGGAGCCGCCTCGGGGATCATCGCCTTCGCGGTGGGGCTGCTGTGGATGATCACGGCCAAGGATCTGCGCCTCCACCGGGATCCGAAGTCGCGGATCCGTCTGCACATGAGCTATCAGGGCCGACCACCGGGCGGCACCGGGCACTGACGAGGCCTGGCGGGCAGCTTGTCCGCTGGGAGGCGTTCGGCAGGGTCAGGTCTGTGTGGACGGCGGTGCTCGGAATGGGTCCGCACTCGGCGGACCCGGAGGTTCGTGTCATAGAATTTCGGTCGACCGCCTCGGCGAGGGATTCGAGGGTCGCCCAAAGGAAACGGACGGACTGTGACAACTGACATCATCACCTCGGCGCTCGTGGGCCTGGCGATCCTCGTCGGCTGCCTGGGCATCATCGTGCCGGTGCTGCCCGGGTCGATCCTCATCGCCATCGCGGTGCTCATCTGGGCGATCATCATCGGCGGACCGGCCGCGTGGATCATCTTCGCCATCGTCGCGGTGTTCGTCGCGGCCGGAATGAGCGCCTCACTCGTGCTCACCGGTCGCAAACTCAAGTCCATGCAGGTGCCGAACTCCTCCGTGCTGCTGGGCGGGGTGCTCGCCATCATCGGCTTCTTCGTCATCCCCGTGCTCGGCCTGCCCATCGGCTTCGTCGGCGGCCTCTACCTCGCCGAGTATGCCCGCCTCAAGGACGGGAAGACGGCGTGGAACTCCAGCTGGGAATCGATCAAGGCGATCGGCCTCGGCGCTGCCATCGAGTTCATCCTCGCCATGCTCGCCGCCATCACCTTCGGCATCGGCGTGCTCATCCACTTCTTCGGCTGAGGGCAGCTGGGACCCTTCACTATCACCGGCAGAGCACCGCTCACGGAGCCAGGTGGGCGATCTCCGGTGCCTCTTCGCCGAGGATCAGTCTGGCCACACCATCGCCGATGAGTGGGCCCATCGTGAGTCCGCCGGCGCCGAATCCCGAAGCCAGCCACAGTCCGTCCGCGCCCTGCACCGCACCCGCGTACGGGAGTGCCCCCTCGCGCGTCGACATGGGGCGCACTCCGACGCGGGTCTCGAGAACGGCAGCCTGTGCGAGGCCCGGGGCGATCCGCAGCGCGTCGTCGAGGACCTGCTGCGTTCCGGCGGCAGTGGCGCGGACGTCGAAGCCGACCCCGTCCTCCCTGGTGGCGCCTGCGACGATGCGGCCTCCGTCGAAGGGTGTGATGTAGTGATGGTCGAGAGGGTGAATCGTCGGCCACGGCGATGTGTTGACTCCGCGCAGCTCCAGATGGAGCAGCTGACCACGTTGAGGGACGATCCCCACAGCGTGGCCGAGCCGTCCGAGGAGCTCGGCACTCCGCGCCCCACCTGCGATGACGAGGGCGTCGAAGTCCTCCGTCGCCGAGGTGGTGCGTACCGACCATGTGCCCGCGCTCGATGTGGTGACATTCTGTGCAGAATCTTTGACCGTTCTGGCGCCATGCAGGCGCGCTCCGGTGAGGATCGCATCGCGCAGAACCCGGCCGTCGACACGGCCGCCTCCGGTGATGAGGAGTCCGGTCATGTCCGGAGCGATCGGCGGAAAGATCTCGCGAAGCTCCGCAGCATCGAGGTCATGGACCTCGCCCGCGACGGTCCCCGCGGGCGCGACACGAGAACGGATGGTCGCAGCCGCCTCGGCGAGGGTCCCCGGGTCGTTGTTGACGACGAGGGCACCGGACCTGCGATAGCCGAGGTCGGGGATGCCGAGTGTACGCAGCGCCTCGAGGAACGCCGGATAGAAGTTCCCTCCCGCCGCGTACGTCTCGTAGTAGGCACCGGTGCTCGTCGACACCCACGGTGCGATGATCCCCGCGCTGGCAGCTGTCGCCTGCCCGGCCATGGCATCGTCGACGATGGTGACGTCGACCCCGCGGGAGGCGAGGCCGAAGGCAACACTGGCCCCGGCGATTCCGCTGCCGATGATGCCGACGCGGGCGGAACTGTCGACGGTGTGTGCAGGCATGTCGGTCGCGTTACTTGAGTGCGTCGATGACGAAGTCGATGCAGGCCAGCAGGGCCCGCACATCGTCGGGGTCGACGGAGACGAAGGTCGCGATGCGCAGCTGATTGCGGCCGAGCTTGCGGTAGGGCTCGACGTCGACGACGCCATTGGCTCGCAGCACCTTGGCCACGGCCGCCGCGTCGACCGACTCATCGAAGTCGACGGTGGCGACGACCGATGAGCGGTCGGCCGGCTCGGCGACATAGGGGTGTGCCGCCTCGGCGGATTCAACCCAGTCGTAGACGAGCCCGGAGGACTCCGCGGTCCGCTCGGCCGCCCACGACAGGCCGCCGTTGCCGTTGATCCACTCGATCTGTTCGGCGAGCAGCAGCAGGGTCGCCACGGCCGGGGTGTTGTAGGTCTGGTCCTTGGCCGAGTTCTCGATCGCGGTGACCAGATCGAGCGAGGTCGGGATCCAGCGCCCTGAGTCCTTGATCTCCTGCGCGCGGGCGATCGCGCGCGGCGACATAATCGCCACCCACAGGCCGCCGTCGGAGCCCATGTTCTTCTGCGGGGCGAAGTAATAGACGTCGGTCTCGGCGATGTCGACAGCCAGCCCGCCGGCACCGGAGGTAGCGTCGATGACAACGAGGGCATCCTCGGCGATCCCGGCCGGACGTGTGATCTGGGTGGCGACGCCGGTCGACGTCTCATTGTGGGGCCATGCGAAGACGTCGGCGGCGGAAGCGCCGGTGGTCGCCCCGGCGGGGGAGGAGACGAGACCAGCGGCAGCCAGGGCCTCCGGAGTGGGGATCGCAGCCGTGCCCGGTTCGGCATTGAGGATAAGGGAGGAAGCCAGATGCGGGGCAGTGTCGGTGGCCTTCGCGAACTTCTGACCGAACTCGCCGAAGGTCGCGTGCGCGGCCCGCTCGCGGACGAGGCCGAAGGCCGCGACGTCCCAGAACACGGTGGACCCGCCGTTGCCGAGCACCACTTCGTAGCCCTCGGGCAGGCTGAACAGCTCGGCCAGTCCGGAGCGGATGCGGCCGACGAGGTTCTTCACCGGCGCCTGGCGGTGGCTGGTGCCGAGCACCTCGGTCGCGGCCGAGGTCAGCGCCTCGATCTGGGCGGGGCGGATGCGGGCCGGGCCGGAGCCGAAGCGTCCGTCGGCGGGCAGAAGGTCGTTCGGGATCTCAATATTCGTCGCAGTCACGCTCGATATTCTACGGCGGGCCCTATCGGCGTCCGGGACCGGTCCGTCATGTGACGGAAGCACGCGGCTGACTCGTGATGCGCCTATAGGTGTCAAGCGGCTTCGAGTAGATATTTGCGGTACTCATCAGCGAGTTCGTCATTACGAGTCAGCCCGCGCTCGAGTCGTGAGATCGTAGTCTCCCAGGTACTGAAATGCTCAGCTGCGGTCTTGAGCGTCATCTTCAACGACTTCCGAAATGGCCTGAGATCGTCGATGGACGGCACGGCCGGTGGATTGGTGATCAGCGAATACACCTCGTCGGCGACGTACCGTTTCAGGCAACGCATGATCTCTTTCTTGGACTTCCCCTCTGCTGTCCGACGAGCCACATATTCCTTCGTGCGTCGGTCATAGCTCATTCTGGACTTCGCGATGTCGCACAGCGCGCTGTTGGCCTGCCTGTCACCGCCCCGGTTGAGTCTGTGGCGATTCGTTTTCCCTGACGATGCCTGCAGTGGACTGGGCCCACACAGGGCCGCGAACGCGGCCTTCGACGTGATCCGTTCCGGGTTCTCTCCCGCGGTGACGAGTAGCTTCGCGGCGGAGATCGGGCCGATGCTCTTCGCCGAGGAGCTTCGGGACTGGGAGGTCATCAGTGTCGGCGGCGACGGTCTTGGCAGCTGAGCAGGCGTCGATGGGGTCGGACTTCCCACCGCGACGGGTCTGCCGGTTCGGTCGGATGACTTCCTTGACGAGCACTCTCTGGGTGCGCAGGTAGGCGGTGATCCCAGCACCCTAGGAGGCGGTGCCTTCGATGCCGATAGCAATGATCGTCCCGAAGCCGAGGACGAAGTCCAATAGTGCTTTGTAGCCGGTGCTCGTGGTGGGGAATTCTTTGTCACCGAGTTTCTTGCCGACTTCGTTGCTGATGCCGACGTGGTTTGTGTTCTGATGAGTGTCGATGCCGGCGTACACATTCGGTCCTGGTGCTGTCATGAGGGTGTCTGCTTCTTCCATTGGACTGGTGGGGCGAGGGCCAGTCGGTCGGGCAGACAGGACGTAGACGAGACTCCGCTGCTACGGAGTCACGCTCCTATGAGGTCATGTCCCCACCGGCTGGTTCTCTTCGGTAGGTGACAGAGTTCCCAATGGACTGATCACGAGAAAGACACCACCTGGGTGGGGCAGTCAGTGCCTGGGCCACACCGAAACCCGTCTCTCACATTCTCTACGTCCGTGCCGCGTCGTAGAGTGAAGGCATGAGTGAGCCCGTCGATCGCCTCCCGCAGACCCGGAAGTCCTATGATTCTGCCGTCTTCGAACATCCGGACACCGCACCCCTGGACCTGCTGCGCCAGTGGTACGACGAGGCGGCCGAGCATGTCCGCGAACCGAATGCGATGACCGTCTCGACCCTGGACGAGTGGGGCCCGAGCTCGCGGATCGTCCTGCTCAAAGGCCTCGACGAACGCGGACTCCTCTTCTTCACCGACTACGACTCCGCGAAGGGCCGCCAGCTGCAGGCCGACCCCCGCATCGCCGTGAACTTCCCCTGGCAGGACATGGAACGACAGGTCCGCATCCGCGGCCTCGCCGAGGCGGCCGCCCCCGAGGACTCGGACGCGTACTTCGCCGTGCGCCCCCGTGGATCGCAGATCGGGGCGACCGTGTCCAAGCAATCCCAACCGGTGACCAGCCGGGAGCAGATGCAGAGCGAATACGATGCCGCAGCCGCCGAATTCGAGGGTCGGGACGTGCCGCGGCCCGATCATTGGGGCGGGTTCCGCGTGCGCGTCTTCGAGATCGAATTCTGGCAGGGCCAGCAGAACCGGTTCCACGACCGCTGGGTTTTCCGCCGCGCCGACGGCAGCCACGAAACGGCCGACCTCGACGATGCCTCTGCCTGGGGGGTCGTCCGCCTCTACCCCTGAGGCACTGCCCCACTCCTGAGGTTCTGCGCCAGGGCACTGACCTTCCGTGTTGCAGAACGAATCAGCACAGGGTGCCGGCCACCCAGCAGAATGGTCACAACATGCGCGCCGCATCCGGGCGCAGACGATGCAAAGGAGCACCCATGACCACTTCCAGTATCCAGTACGGACCTGACGCAGTGTTCGACAACCTCATCGGCGGCGCACGGGAGCCCAGCGATGATCGGTCGACGAATACGAACCCGTCCGATCCTTCCGATGTGATCGGCCGCTACGCCCGCGCGGATGCCGCCACGGTCGCCTCGGCGATCGATGCCGCCCGCGCTGCCGCCCCGGCCTGGGTGGACCTCGGCTCACAGCACCGATTCGCGATCCTCGACAAGGCCGGCAGCCTCATCGCCGAACGCGCCGACGAACTCGGCGATCTGCTCGCCCGGGAAGAGGGCAAACAGCTCGCCGAAGCCAAGGGCGAGGTGCTGCGCGCCTCCCAGATCTTCAAGTTCTTCGCCGGCGAGACCATCCGCAACACCGGTGAGGTCGTCGACTCGGTCCGCCCCGGGCTCATCGCCGAGATGACGCACGAGCCCATCGGCGTCATCGGCATCATCACCCCGTGGAACTTTCCGATCGCCATCCCGGCCTGGAAGATCGCCCCGGCTCTGGCCTTCGGCAACACGATCGTGTTCAAACCTGCCGAACTCGTCCCCGCCAGTGCGTACGCACTGGTCGATATCCTCGCCGAGGCGGGACTGCCCGATGGGGTCCTCAACCTCGTCATGGGGCCGGGCTCCGTGGTCGGGGACGCACTGACCACCTCGGCGAAGGTCGACGCCGTGACCTTCACCGGATCCGTCGCCGTCGGACGGTCCGTCATCGCATCGGCTGCGGCCCACCAGATCAGAGTGCAGTGCGAAATGGGCGGGAAGAATCCGCTCGTCGTGCTCGGCGACGCCGACCTCGAAGCGGCCGCCGAGGCCGCGATCAACGGAGCCTTCTTCTCCACCGGCCAGCGCTGCACCGCGTCCTCCCGCCTCATCGTCACCTCCGATGTCCACGACGAATTCGTCGCGCTGCTCAAGGAGAAGATGGCGGCGCTGACCGTCGGAGACGCCCGCGCCGAGGGCGTCGCCATCGGACCCGTGGTCTCCCGGACCCAGCTTGACCAGGACCTCGATTACATCGCCAAGGCCCGAACCGAAGGCGGGGAGGTCACCGGCGGTGAGCTCATCGACTCGGACACGGACGGGTACTTCCTCGCCCCCGCACTCATCACGGGCACGAAACCGGGCGACACAATCAACGTCAAAGAGGTCTTCGGGCCGGTCGCCTCGGTGATCGAGGTCGCCGACTACGACGAAGCGTTGGCCGTGGCCAATGACACCGAGTTCGGACTGTCCGCGGGCATCTTCACGACCTCCCTGAAATATTCGACCCACTTCAAGCGTTACGCCGATTCCGGGATGGTCATGGTCAATGCTCCGACGGCAGGAGTGGACTATCACGTGTCCTTCGGCGGACGGAAAGGGTCGAGCTATGGTCCCCGCGAACAGGCTCGGGCGGCACGCGAGTTCTTCACAGTGCACAAGACGACCTACACGAACGCGGGCTGAGCCGGGCGGTGCGAATTCCTCCCGAGCGGGCAGATGCACACCCCGGTCGAGCCGTCGGGCGCTGACCGAGGTCTCCTCCGGGACGGGGCGAATCCTCGAATCACGGGAATTGCTGAACGCACGATAGGATTGGGGCAGATCGCAACGGCCGCGAACGGGTTCGCCTGTGCGGGGCGGGGCAGGGTCGGAACGACCCGAAATGGTGACAACGCCTGTAACGGTCGAAACGACCTGAAGACGAAGAGTGGAGTGGCTGGTCAGAAGTGAACGACCTCATTGATACAACCGAGATGTACCTCAAATCGATCATCGAACTCGAGGAACAGTCGATCGTGCCATTGCGTGCCCGCATCGCCGAGCGCCTGGATCACTCCGGCCCCACCGTGTCACAGACGGTGGCGCGGATGGAGCGCGACGGACTGCTCCACGTCGGCAACGACCGCCATCTCGAGCTCACTCCGGAGGGCCGACGGATCGCCACCGACGTGATGCGCAAGCATCGTCTTGCCGAGCGTCTCCTCTCCGATGTCGTCGGACTCGAATGGGAACTCGTCCACGACGAAGCCTGCCGCTGGGAGCACGTGATGAGCGAGCAGGTCGAACGCAAGCTCGTGACGCTGCTCTCCGAAACCTCCACCGGGCCCTACGGCAACCCGATCCCCGGACTCGACGTCATCGGCGGCGAAGCCTCGAAGACCGCCGACGTCATCGACCTCGCCACGGCAGTCGGCCGGGACGGCGCGAAGAAGCTGACGATCGCCTGGCTGGCCGAACCGCTGCAGGTCGATATCCATCTGCTTCAGCAGTTCCAGGTCGCCGGCGTCCTGCCGGGCAGCGACGTCGAGATCTCGCGCAACGGCGAATACATCACCGTGCAGGTGCCCGGCGCACAGGACGTGCTCGATCTGCCGATCGAGACCGCCTCGCACGTCTTCGCTTATCGAGCCTGAGACGCGCAGAAGTCTCCGCTCGGTCACGACGAAGAGTCTCCGCTCAGTAACGAACCGGCTGTGGCTCGATAACGGCGGGGCTATGGCTTGGTAACGGCAAGGCCGAGCAGCGGTAACGAAAGAGCGGGTGCCTGAACCCCGATTCGTTACAAATCGCTGTGATCTCTGACCCAGGGAGTGGCTGTCCACCCCCTGGGTCACGTCGTATAACGAGAAAATGTTACGAAGATTTCAAGCCATTCTGAGCCTCTGACCTGGGTCTTTATGGAAAACATCACGGTTTCCCTCCGGTGGTTGTGACAAAAACGTGACAATCAGTCACCGATTGGTTACAGTTATTGAGGTCGTTCACGAAAAGACGACTTCACAACGAGATCCGAGCGCCGCGCTCGCTGTGAGATACCAAGGACCGATAGCGGCGGTTGGCACAGAGTTGCCAATAGGAACGAGAGGGAAAACGTGGCAACTAAGCAGCATGGCCGCCGCGCCGCCGATGCCAAGGTCAAGACTCCACTGACCGAACTCACTGAACTTCTGAACGCCAACTCGGGCGTCTTCGGCCGTCGTGCAGCAGTTGTGGCTGCCAGCGGTGGTCTGCTGACCGCCGCAGTGATGCCGGCCGCCGGCCAGGGAGCCGACGACCAGAGCAAGGTCTCCGCAGAAGCCGAGACCACCCAGAAGGTCGACTTCGAGAACCAGACCGTCACCATCGGCGACGACTCGAACAGCAAGAAGGACGACAAGAAGTCCGACTCCTTCAGCGTCGAGAACCAGACCATCACTGCTGAGGCTGCTCCGAAGCCCGAGCCCAGGCCTGAGCCGGCCGAAACCTCCTCCGCTGACTCCGACGAGCCGGCCGGAACCTCCGATGACACCGCCAACAGCGGATCGTCCGACTCGGGTGAGTCCGACTCCAAGGACTCGGGATCCATCGACGGATCCAAGGCCGAGCAGGTCCTCGCCTGGGCAGCCAAGGGCGTCGGCACTCCCTATGTCTACGGCGGCACCAGTCAGAGCGGCTGGGACTGCTCCGGCTACACCTCGTGGGTCTACGACCATGTCGGCGTGAGCCTGCCCCGCACCTCCGGTGCTCAGAAGGCCGCAGGCCAGGTCGTCTCGCAGTCCGAAGCCAAGCCCGGTGACCTCGTCTGGCACCCCGGCCACGTCGGCATCTACGCCGGTGGCGGACAGATGTACGACGCCGGATCGCCCGGATCCGGAACCTCGAAGCGCAGCTACAGCTGGATGGGCGACGTCACCTTCATCCGCGTTCTCTGATCTTCTTCACCGAAAAGCTCCCCGCACGACTCGACGGTCCTCGAGTCGCACGGGGAGCTTTTTGTAGGCCCGAAAGTATCGTGGCGGCCCTCGACAGTGCCTGGCGGCCCCGTAACCTCGCCGATGCGGCCCACCCCACCCGCGCGTCCGCCCGCGGATACCTGATTCGGTGAACGCAAGCCGAAGTTTCCATGACGCGAGCCGTATGAATTGGGTCACGGGCGCGCGCGGCGTTACTCTGGAGAGGATTGAGTTCCATGAACGGTTGGCGCCAGGTGGCGTCGACCTCTGATTCGAAGGGAAGCAGATGGGGCATAGTCGAATAATTCGAATAGCCGCTCCAGTCTCTGGTGCGGAGTACATATCTGTCTCCGTGCCCTCTTTCCCAGGCGTCGTGCCCATGAGCACGGCGCCTTTTGTGTTCCCTGGGGCCGGGGCAGCCGGTTTCGGCCCAGAAGAGAAGAAGATGAGGGGCGAGATATGAAGACTCTCGTGCTGAACGCCGGTTACGAACCGCTGTCGATCGTTCCGTTCACACGGGCCGTGGTGCTCGTGCTGACCGGGAAGGCGACAGTCCTGGCCGCAGAGGACATTCCGGTGAGATCCGAGCACATGAGTCTCGATCAGCCCTCCGTCATCCTGCTCACCCGCTATGTGCGCCCGCCGAGCAACCGCCGCGTCTCGCTCTCCCGTCGGGGAGTCCTGCGCCGGGACGGACACCGCTGCGCCTACTGCTCCAAGCCGGCGTACACCGTCGACCACGTCGTCCCACGCTCTCGCGGGGGAGCGAACACCTGGGAGAACCTCGTCGCCTGCTGCCGCGAATGCAACAACCGCAAAGGCAGCCGCACCCTCAGCGAACTCGGATGGAAGCTCAGCTTCCTCCCGCAGGAGCCCCGTCTGGGACAACTGTGGATGCGCGGGATCGACAAGCCCGTCGAGAAGTGGCGCCCGTTCCTCGAATACTCCAGCGCCGCCTGATCGCCGAGGCGGTTCCGGACTCCGGTTTCCACGGCCGAGATTCGGCATCGTCCCAGATAGGGGACGGTGTTGTCCGAATGTTGGTGCAATTCGGATAACGATGTGACATAGGTGAAGTTCTCACCGGCAATGTGATTTAGGGTGGACGAAACAGAAGTTCTCTTCGACCCGAGGAGCTTGCCATGAGTGAGCAGGATCGCCCCCAGAACGCCGACCCGGCCCCGGCCGGTGAGGCCGAAGCCGTCATCGTCGGAATCGACGGTTCGCCGCCGAGCCGCAACGCCCTGGCCTGGGCAATCCAAGAAGCGCGCTCCCTGGACCGTCCGATCCGCCTGGTCGGCGCCTACACGATCCCGAGCGTGGCAGCCGCCGCCATCGACGTGTCCTATGTGCCGATCGACGACAGCTCGATCCGCGCGGCCGTGACGAACACGCTCAAGGAAGCAGCTGCCGAGGTCAAAGCGGCCGGAGTCCCCGTCGAAGCCGTCATCGAAATCGGTGACGCCGCCGGCGTGCTCATCGACGAATCGAAGTCCGGCAGCCTCACCGTCGTCGGATCCCGCGGTCGCGGCGGCTTCGCCGGTCGCCTCCTCGGAACGGTGTCGAGTGCTCTGCCGGCGCACTCCGCATGCCCGACGGTCGTCGTCCCCGCGTGCTGGGACAACCAGGCCGAGCGTCCCGCGCACCCGACCTCATCACGGCCGATCCGACAGGACGGTGTCGAAGTCGAAACCCCTGATCCCAATGCCGAGTCGATCGAAGGTCTGCGCTTCGACGGCAAGGTCGTCGTCGGCGTCGACTCACTCGGTGCGGACTCCCCGGCGCTGTGGAAGGCGGCCCGATTGGCCGTGCGCCGTGGTTCACCGCTGCACATCGTCGCCGTGATCACCACGACGGTCATCGGACCCGAATGGCTGCCGAGCACCGCCGATCTCGAGCGGCTCGTCAACGAGGGAGCGGACAAGCTCGTCGTCGCCAAGCAGCGCCTGGCCGAGGAGTTCCCGGACCTCGACGTCACCTGGACGCTCTTCGACGGTCAGCCTGCTGAGGTGCTCGTCAGAGCCTCTGACACGGCCGAAGTGCTCGTCATCGGTTCGCGCGGACGCGGCGGATTCGCCGGTCTGCTGCTCGGTTCGACGTCGCAGTCGGTGCTGCCGTACTCGCAGTGCCCGACGATGGTCGTCCGCGTCGCCCGAGATCACGGTCGCCGCAAGCAGAACGAGGCTCCGGCGGAACCAGGGCTCTAGACCCCGACTGAGCCCGGGACTCCCGGGCCCACGGCTCGAATCATTCCTTCGGGCCGGAAGACCATCACCGAGGCGGCCGATCGAATCGATCGGCCGCCTCGGTGATGGTGGGTCGGTGCGACGTCGGCAAGTGGATCTTGCTCGGATAAGTGGTTCTGGCGCCCCCGGGCAGATTCGAACTGCCGACACCCGCTTTAGGAGAGCGGTGCTCTATCCCCTGAGCTACGGGGGCCAGGTGGTCGTCCTCAACCACGATCACCCAGTGTAGCGTAGAAGAAACCTCACTGTTCCACGGTGTGCCAGCACCTATTATGGACAGTTTCTCGTTAGGGTCGAATTGTGTCGGATTCCGTTAGAGACGAACAGTTCCCAGAACTCGGAGATGTCTTCGCCGAGTGGAAAAGGCAGGCTGCCCATCTGGGCGGTCGCGACACCATGCTTCATTTCCGGGACTCCCGTGACGGCAGCATCGACCTCTCCGGCGCCCACCCCTCCGGCCTGGCACAGCTGCTGGCCGGTCGCGCCACCCGACTCTCCAGCCTGATCCGCGACCACGACATCCTCGCCGATGCGCGCCGTCGAGCGAAATCCATCCGGTCGAAGGCCGAGCAGCTCGACAATGAACGCGGCATCCGCACCGCCCACCTGGCGATCGGTTTCGCCTCGTGGACGGAGAAGGATTCGAAGTTCAAGTTCAACGCCCCCGTCGTCATGCGCCACATCACGCTGGTGCCTCGCGGATCCCGCGTCGAAGACTACGAGATCGTGCTCGACAACGAGATCACGATCAACCCGGCACTCGTCCAGCACCTCCGTGAGGAATACGACCTCGACGTGCCTGTCGACGAATGGGTCGACTCAACCGGCGGCCCGCACGGCTTCGACCCGGGTCCGGCTCTCGACCGTCTGCGCGATCTGGGGCAGAGCGTACCCGGCCTGCGGATCAATCACCGCCTGATCATCTCGACGTTCGCGAATATCGCGCGCCCGTTCTCGACCGACTACCTGCCCACCCAGCACCCTGTGCTGCGGGCGTTGGCCGGCGACGAAGACGTGCGCGCCTCGCTCGGCGGTCCTTCCTATGTTCCGCAGCCGGGAGTGCTCCCGGATGAGAAGATCGCAGCGGCAGAGAAAGCCGAAGCCGAGCAGAAGCGTGCTGAAGCTAAGAGAGTCGCCGGTGTCGCCGCCGCCGAATCCGCAGACAAGGACACCGAACCCGCAGGCGATGAAAGGTCAGCGCCGGAAGCGACCTCCGCGGACGCAGCGAAGTCCGGAGCTGAGACGAAGACTGCGGAAACGGCAGAAGGCGACCCCGCCGAGGATGCTGCTGAGTCCGCTGATGAGTCGGCAACCAGCGGCGAGAAGACCGATGAGAAGGCTGCGTCCGAGAAGCCTGCGGCCGAGAATGCTTCGTCGAAGGCAGCTGCCGGTTCCGCTGATGCAGCGGATGCCGATGCCGATGAGGACTACGGTCAGCCGACCGTGCCGATCACCGACGAACCACTCGATGCCGCAGAGCCGGTCACTGCCGCCGAGTCCGTCGTCGAGACGACCACCGACGACGAGAAGACGTCGACCGATGCCGAAGCCGGATCGGCGACCACGTCTGAGAAGACAGCACCCGCGGCTGAAGCCGACGGTGACGACGTCGTTCCCGCTGCTCTCCAGGAACCGATCACGCCGCTTCCCGACCGGAAGCCGCAGGAAGAATTCCTCGTCATCGATGTCGACGGTGACCAGCAGGCCGTCGTCGACGCCGCCGTGTCCGGTCACTCCGTCGTCGTTGACACCCCGCCCGGAACCGGCGCCACCCAGGTCGCCGTCGCAGTGGCCACCACCCTGGCACACACCGGCAAGAGCGTGCTCTTCCTTGCGCAGACCTCCGATGCCCTCGACGATTTCTCCGCACGTCTCGGCGAGGTGGGACTCTCCGACTTCGCCGTCGACACCCGGGCCGGCTCGGAAGACATCCGCAAGCAGCTCATCGGTCTCATCGCTTCGGCAGAGAAATCCGAACGCCCGGACCTCTCCCGCCTGCTGACCGAACTCAACGAACAGCGCGCGACCCTGGCCGATCACGTCTCGTCCCTGCACCGCAGGCGCAAGCCGTGGGACGTCTCTGTCTACGAAACCATGCAGCACCTCGCCGAACTCACCTCCGGCGACAACTCCCCGCAGACTCCGGTGCGCTTCGATGACGACATCCTCGGCGCCAGCGAAGACCGCCGGAACATCCTGCGCGGCAAGCTCGGCGAACTCGCTCGACTCGGCGCCTTCACCCTCGATGTCGAAGACACCGTCTGGTTCGGGGCCGACCTCAAATCCGTCGAGGAAGCCGAAGCTGCACGCACGGTGGCCGAGCGCATCGGTCGGATGATCCCCGACCTCGTCTCTGCGACCGAACCGGTGCTGCAGAAGGCGAAGCTCAACCCGCGTCGCAATATCGACGATTGGTCCCGCGCCATCCGCGTGCTCCTGCGCGTGCGCAAGACACTCGACAATTTCGCGCCCGACATCTACGACCACCGACTCGACGACCTCATCGCCGCCACCGGCACACCCGAGTACCGGGCCGATGTCGGAGTCGAGATGGGCATGATGCAGCGCCGTCGCCTGAAGAAGTCGGCCGCGGAATTCCTCCGCCCCGGCGCCGAGGTGACCGACCTCCACGACGCCCTCATCGACGTCCGCGCCCAGCGCGTTATCCTCGCGGACCTTGCCGGACACGACGGCCGCCCGCAGATTCCGCGCGGCGTCCTCGAATCCGACGAGATCCTCCAGAGCGTCGAAGCCGACATCGCCAAGCTCAAGCCGATCCTCGAGACCACCCCGGACGGCGGTGACCTCGGATCGATGCTCATCGAGGAACTCCAGGCACGCACCGAAGCGATGGGCAGCGACTCCGAGAACCTCGCCGAACTGCCCGAACGCTCCCGCCTGCAGCGTGAACTCGACGGTGAGGGCCTCGGCGACCTCATGGCCGACCTGCGTCGCCGCAAGGTCGACGAATCACTCGTCGGCCCCGAATTCGACCTCGCCTATTGGGCCTCCGTGCTGCAGACCATGGCCGGCGAAGATCCGGCGATCGGCCGTCACGACGGTGCCGCTCTCCACCAGGTCGCCGAAGGCTTCCGCGAGAACGATCGCGCCTTCGTCGCCGCCGGTGCCTCCCGCCTGCGTTACAACCACGCGCAGGCATGGAAGCGCGGAATCGACTCCGACCCGATTGCCGCCGGGGTGATCAAACAGGAGCTTCTGTCGAAGCACACCTCGACGAAGCGGATCTCCACTCAGGCCCCCGAACTGCTGACGACTCTGGCCCCTGTGTGGATGGGCAGCCCGTACACGGTGCCCGAACTCTTCTCGGCCCTGCCGCTCTTCGACGCGGTCGTCATCGCCGATGCCGGACGACTTTCGGTCGCCGATGTCGTTCCCGGCATCACCCGCGCCCGGCAGGTCATCTCGCTCGGCGACTCGCGACTGCTCGGTCCGCGCCCGTTCTCGATCGCCGTCGATCGCTTCGGCATGGACGACGGGAAACATCCGCGATCGGTGCAGGACCGCCTCGGCGAGTTCCTGCCGCGGATGCGGCTGTCGAACTCCTACCGGCTGTCCCCGGTCGGGCTCATCGACCTGGCCAACCGGCACTTCTACGATTCGACGATCTCGACGCTGCCGACCGCCCACACGGGTGAGGGCAGCGGTCTCGAATTCTCCTATGTCGCCGACGGCAGAGGCCCCACGGACATCGGCACCGGTCGGGTCGAAAGCCCCGACGCCGAGGTCAAACGGGTCGTCGACTTGGTGCTCAAGCACGCGCGGAACCGGTCGCGGGAGTCGCTGGCCGTCGTCACGCTCACCCCGCATCACGCTCAGCGGGTGGCCACCGCGATCTCGCGGGCGATGAAGGATCTGCCGTATGTGGCCGCGTTCTTCAGCGATTCGTCGAAGGAGCCGTTCGTCGTCACCGACGCCGAACGCGTCCAGGGCATGTCGCGCGACGCCGTGATCTTCACCCTCGGCTTTGGCCGCACCGTCCACGGTCGCGTCATCCACGATTTCGGTCCGCTGTCCGGCCCGGACGGGCGCCGTATTCTCGCCGCCACGATGACGCGGGCCCGGAAGCGGCTGACCCTGGTCTCGAGCATCGAGGCCGAGGACTTCGACCGGAGCAAACTCAACGGGGGAGCGGTCATGCTGCCGCGCCTGCTCGAAGAGGTCGCGACCGGGGGAGTCCACCAGCCCGGACCGCACGGTGAGATCTACGATCCGCTGATGGGCGACATCGCCGACCGACTGCTGCAGCTCGGCGTCGTCGCCCACGAGCATTACAACGGCATCGATCTGGCCGTGGCGAACTCGACCGAGGACGAGCACGGAATGATCATCGCCGTCGCCGGCGACGGACCCGAATACGCGTCCATGCGCAGCCTGCGCCAGCGCGATCGGGTGCTGCCCGAACAGCTGAGCCGTCGTGGTTGGAAGTTCATGCGCGTATGGTCGACGGATGCGTTCGTCGACCCGCAGACCGAGACCGAGAAGATCTTCGAAGCCTGGCGCGCCACCGTGGAGACGATGAGCCCTCAGGCCGTGCTCAACGCGGCGCGTGCCGCCTCCGTGGTCGTCGGTCGCACCGGCAGCCGCCCGAAGCTCGTGCCCGGTCTGCCGATGCACAAGTACTCTGCCGAAGGCCTCGACCAGATGATCGACTGGATCCAGTCGGATGCGGTGGTGCGCGGCGATGGTGAGATCAAGGATCTGCTGCGCACCGCGCTGGCGCAGAAGGGCAGTTCGAGCCGGGGCGATTCCCAGCTGCAGGCGGCCGTGGACCGTTACCGCGAACGCCATGCACAGGCGAAGAAGGTCACGGGCTCCGAGGTGTTCATCCCACGGTCTAACTCCGCCGGGCCAGTCGAAGACGACATCCTTCCGACCTTCGACACCGGCAAGATCCGCGCCGATGAGCTCCGGTCCGCCGGCCTCGTCCAGACCGCAAGCAACGATCAGGTCGCCGAGGCGGACGACGACTCCGCCGGCGCCGACGCGGTCGGTGAGGACTCGGGCACCGCCGTTTCAGTCGGTGAGGACTCGATTGGCGCGGGTTCGGCAGGCACGGATTCCACGGCCGGCACGGATTCGGCTGTCAATGGTTCGGCCGGGACGGAATCTACGGTCGACACGGATTCGGCTGAGACCGAGTCGGGCGGGACCGCCTCGGCGAAGTCGGGGTCGAAGAACGACGATGCCTGAGCGGCCGTCCGACGCCGAGGATGCCGACCAGGACCGCGAGGCGGTCGGTCCTGACGAGGGAGGGGCCGGCAAGCCCAGTACTGGCGAGCCTGGCACTGATCCAGACGGACCGGCGCAAGGCGCCGACGAGTCCGAGGAGGCTCGGAAAGCCCGGATCGAAGCGGCGAAACGTCGATACCGCGCCACTCTGCGCAATGAAGCCGAGATCGGTGGCGGTGGCTTCAGCGAAGACTACTACCGTTCTCAGAAACCCCCGCACTGGTCATAGGACCCGCCCCGGTTCGAGAATCCGACATATCTTGTTGCAGCTGCTGATCCAGCTGTTCCCAGCGCTCGACGGGTTCGAGATACGAAGAAGGCCCGCTCTCAGATGAGAGCGGGCCTTCTGTGCGATCGGCTGAAGATCAGTGCCGCGGAGGCTGATTCGGATCGACTGGTCCGTCGGTAGCGGGACCCTGAGCAGGACCAGCAGCCGAAGCGGTCTGGTTGCGCAGGATTTCGCGGATGTCGCCGAGCAGATCCTCGGTGGTCGGAGGAACTTCTTCCTCGGGAACTCCGCGCTTGCGCAGCTCATTGAGCTTGTTCATCGGCACGATGATGATGAAGTAGACGATGGCGGCAACGATGAGGAAGTTGATGGCCGCAGTGATGACTGCACCGATATCAAGGGTTGCCTCAGGGACACCTTCCTTGAGCGGGATCTGCAGGGCCGGGCCCTCAGCGCCACCGACGGCGGCGATGAGCGGGTTGATGATCTTGTCGGAGAAGGCGGTGACGATGGCGGTGAATGCGCCGCCGATGATGACCGCTGTTGCCAGTTCGACGACATTCCCCTGGAGAATGAAGTCTCTGAATCCCTTAAGCATTAGAGAGACCCTTTCGGTGTGTGTTCACTGAAATGCTGTTATCGAATTGTTCAATTACGTTCCAATAGTACACATGGCTACCACATTGTCAGCAGAAATGTTCTGCGAGTCTGACCATGGTATTGATGATCCGCAGTGCCGAAAAGCAATGTAGAAAGCAGGCTCTGTGAGCGCAAGAATCTCCGCCCACAGCCGTTCAGCTGGTCTGATGACCCGCCGTTGGCAGAGAGGTTATTGAGGGAGGATCGCAAAGCTGATCGGAAGTCCGGCGAATTCGGCGACATGCTCGGCATCCGCTGCGGAGAGGATCACGGATACAAGTTGTCCTGACTCCGAAGCTATTCCTTCGGGTTTGTCGACAAGGCGGGCGATCGTCACCTTTTCGACCACGACTTCAGACCCTCCGTCTGGGAGGGATGAGAAGAGACGGATCTTCTGCCCCGGTTGGAGAAGCGCCGCCGAGGCATCATCGGCCAAGCGGATCGGCATGAGCAGATCACGGCTGCCCTTCGGCAGCGCCTGCTGGTCGAGGACGATCGACGAGGTCAGCGGTGACCCCTTCGACAGCCCCGCCGAGGTGGCCCGACCCGTCACCTCATCAACCGACCTGAACGCCTTGTCGGGAACCAGATCGGGAGGGAACTGAGTGAGCGTGAGGTCCTGTGCCGTGAGCTCGGTTCCAGGCGCCAGGTCCGACTTCGCGACGACGATCGCCGTTCCCGCACTGCTCGGCGTGAGCATCCAGACGGCGAGAGCACAGGCGCAGGCAAGGCAGATGGCAGCGAGGATGCGCTGAGGCCGAATGCGAGACGGTCGTGCCCAGCTCGGAGACGAGGTTCGAATGCGGTGGAAGATGCCCATGTGCCGAGCTTGCGGCGCTGCATGGCCGGCAGCAAGGTCGCGAAAGCCGCCTGTGGACGATTCGTGTCGTCCACAGGCGATCAGTGTCTGAGTGAAGAGAGCCGGTTCGGGGAACCGAATCGATCAGCTGGCGGCTGGAGTGCTCGCCGCCGAGGAGGTGCTCGATGACGAATTCGACGAGGAGGTGCTTGAGGTTTCCTTCGCCGACGAACTCGAGGATTCCTTCGAAGAGGAGTCAGAACTCGAGGAGCTGACGGTGCTCGACTTGCTCGAGCGGGAGTCGGTGGCGTAGAAGCCGGATCCCTTGAAGCTGATGCCCACAGCGCCGAATACCTTCTTCAGGCGGCCCTGGCATTCCGGGCAGACGGTGAGTGAGTCATCGCTGAAGTCCTGATGAATATCAAAGGCATGACCACAGCTCTTGCAGGCGTAGGAGTAGACGGGCATTCGAGACCTTTCTTCGACGACAAGATTATAGTGCACACCGGAACCTCCCCGGAGCACCGGTCCGCGATATGCACAAGGTTATCCACATATCAACACGCGCGAGTGCGTGCCGATTCCCGATGAACAGTCAGTGAAGAAGTGAGCCGGCCCGCGAAGACGGCCTGAGTCAGTTGGTGAAGGTGTGAGTTCCGTTCTCGGTGACGGCCGCGGGAATGCGCAGATCCCAGTCCTCGGCGACGAGGCCGCTCAGACCGAGTTCCTGGGCGAAGCACACCCCGACGACCCGCGGCTCCGCTGCACGGTGCCCTGAGCCTTGGGGCCCCGACTCTCGAGATCCCGAGCCGAGAGGCTGCGCCCCGTGCGGGCCGAAGGTTCGGTCATAGAAGCCGCCGCCGTTGCCCAGGCGGGCGCCATCGGCGCCGAACCCCAGTGCGGGGACGAAGATGAGGTCGAGGCCGACCGTGGGGGAGAGCAGCTGGGCAGCGGTGAGCAGGTCGTCATCCTGGGCCGGTTCGCGGATTCCCCATCTGCCCTGCGGCGTCAGGCTGGCCATCGAACCGGTGACCTGACCGAACATAAGGGGCTGACCCACCGTCGTGACGACCGGCAGGTAGACGGTGCCGCCGGCTGCGAGGAACCGGTCCAACGCAGGATCGAGGTCCGGCTCTCCGGGCAGCGCCGCATAGGCGAGGAGGGAGCGAACCGGCGTCTGACAGATGAGGTCCCACGCGGCGGCAGCCACGGAGCCCTCGGACTCTGCGGGGTCCACGCGCGAGGCAGTGGTCGAGGTCGCCTCGGTGGGGGTGACCTGCGGTGATGCTGACGTCACGGACGACGGTGAGGCGGGAGTCGCCGCGGCGAGGGAGCGGTCTGTGCGCGCGGCGCGGATGCGGGACCGCAGCTGCGCCTTCGAAGATTGTGGGTCCACGCAATTCAGACTAACCGGGGTCGGCGGATTCGTTAAGATGACTTCATGAGTGATGAAGCGCAGCGCACCGTTCGCAAGGCCGTGATCCCCGTCGCCGGTCTCGGAACTCGGTTCCTCCCCGCAACGAAGGCCACCCCGAAAGAGATGCTCCCCGTCGTCGACAAGCCGGCGATCCAGTACGTCATCGAGGAAGCCGTCGATGCCGGCCTGCAGGACGTCCTCATGATCACCGGCCGGAACAAGCGGCCGCTGGAGGATCATTTCGACCGAGTCGACGGGCTTGAGGCAGCGCTCGCGCAGAAGGGCGACGACAAGAAGCTCGCCGCTGTGCGCCATCCCTCGGAACTGGCCGATATCCACTACGTGCGCCAGGGTGATCCCAAGGGACTTGGGCACGCCGTGCTCAAGGGGCGTCAGCATGTGGGCAACGAACCGTTCGCCGTCCTCCTCGGCGATGACCTCATCGATGAGCGCAGCCCGATCCTGCCGAAGATGATCGAGGTTGCGGAGAACACCGGCGGCAGCGTCGTCGCGCTCATGGAGGTCCCGCCCGAGGCGATCCACCTCTACGGGTGCGCGGCCGTCGAGACCACAGCGGATGACGAAGTCGTCAAGATCACCGACCTCGTCGAAAAGCCCGCCACCGAGGATGCTCCCTCGAACTTCGCCGTGATCGGCCGCTATGTGCTGGCTCCGGAGATCTTCGACGTTCTCGAGACCACCGACCCGGGACGCGGCAACGAAATCCAGCTCACCGACGCCCTGCAGGAACTCGCCGGAGACGACGACGGCCACGGGGTGTACGGAGTCGTGTTCAAGGGCGCCCGCTACGACACGGGTGACAAGCTCGACTACCTCAAAGCGGTCGTGCAGATTGCGTGCGACCGCGACGACCTCGGCGACGATCTCAAGGCGTGGCTGCGCGACTTCGTGCCGACGCTGGACTGAGCTGACCTCATCGATTCAGCCCGTCAGGGCGGACCGATCTTGAACCCGAGAGCGAGGGCAGCCGCGTGTGGCCTGTCATCCTGACTGATCGACAGTCCGATATCGTGCTGCGACCGCTGCGCCGCCGCGACGAAGAGGCCTGGCGAGAAGTCCGCCGATTCAACCGCGACTGGCTGCGACCATGGGATGCGACTCTGCCTGCGCCTGGCCAGGAGCTGCCGGGGTTCCGCACGATGGTGCGGATGCAGGACAAGCAGGCCAAACGCGGACAGACCGTGCCGTTCGCCATCGAGGTCGACGGGAATTTCCGCGGCCAGATCACCGTATCGGGACTGAGCTGGGGCTCGATCCTGTCCGGACAGATCGGGTACTGGATCGATTCGCGCGTGGCCGGGCGAGGAATCACCCCCATTGCCGTGGCCATGGCCGCCGACCACTGCTTCTTCGGTCTCGGACTGCACCGCGTCGAGATCAACATCCGCCCTGAGAACACAGCGAGCCTGCGCGTGGTCGAGAAGCTCGGGCTGCGCGACGAGGGGCTGCGCGAGAAGTACATGCATATCGACGGGCAGTGGTGCGACCACCGCACGTTCGCCCTGCTCGCCGACGAGGTGCCGCAGGGTCTGCTCGCCGCATACCGACATGGCACCAGCGCGGGGTAGGCGCGACAGTCCGGGAGGCTCAGCCACCACCTGGGAATTCGGTGAACTTCGTCCCTAACTGACCGACACACCTTGCGCCTTCACGTCTTCCCCGATGGCCGCAACTTAGGGTGGCATTGTGGACACCAGCATCATCGTCGTCATCGCCATCGTCGTGGTCTTCGCCGTTGCTGTGCCCGCAATGATTCGGAAGTCCGCGACGGATCTCTCGCGCGTCGAAATCGACACGGTTCCGGACAAGGCCGCTGTCGTCTCCGCCGAGACAGCCATCCCCGGGCACGACCATTCGGAGCGCATCCAGGTCTTCCACGACAAACCCCGGAAGGCACCGTCGGTGCCGACCCCGAACATCTCACAGGAAGCCGAGGCCCCGAAGCTGAGTCTCTCGGCCTCCACTCCCGAGTTCGCCGTCATCGACGGTCACGCCGAATCGCCCACCATCACCGAGGCTGCCGACCACGCACAGCTCAACGTCCTTCCCATTGCGGTCGGTGAAACACACTCCTCCCTGTCCAGCGACCATGCGGCTGCCGGCCGCAGCGTCGTCGGATCCAGCGTAGGAGTCGGCACTGACACGGGCGTGCGAGCAGGCGCCGTCATCGACAATGTGCGGCCGCTCCACCCCGCGGTCCACGCCGTCTTCAACGACAGCGGCCGCTCCGCCGGGCAGGCGGACCGACAGGGCCGTCTGCCTCAGGCGCACCCGCCGCACGCGAACGGCACCGGCCGCAGCGCGTCGATGACCCGGACAGCTTCGAGCAGCGCTGGTCCAGCCCCTCAAGGAGGCGGACCACGCGAGGGCCAGTCCCGGACGGGACGCGGCGGCCGCCTCGGCGAAGGGATGCCCACCACAGACGGACACAACCAGAAGAATTCCAATCCGACCATCGGAACCGATGAGGAACATGCGATGACTGAGCAAGCCACGACCCTGCGGGAGTCACTGAAGTCGCTGAACACTATGGTCAGGGGCTTCTCCCTGGTCTTCCTCGCCTCGGTCCTCGGCATTCTTGTGTCCAGCGTGCTCGCGGCCTTCTCGGTCGTGCACATCGCCCTGGCCGGCGTCTTCCTCGGACTCGCCGTGGTCACTCTGTTCCTCGTGCGCACGCTCAACCTGCGTAAGCGGGACACGAAGAAGAAGCTGCGAGGACTGCAGGAGACCACGCGGTCACGGTCAGCGGCGAAGCCTGAATCTGCTGCCAAGCCTGAGCGAGTCACTCAGCCGGAACGTGCTGCCAAGCCTGCGCCGACCGAACGGTCGGCGACAGCGGCCACACCTGCCGCCACAACCAGTTCGAAGACGAGCGCTGCGCCTGCAGCCGAAGCACGGTCAACGGCTCGGGTGGGTACGAAGTCGCAGACCGTTCCGGTCAAGCAGCAGCCGCGCACGGCACCTGCACCGACCTCGAGCGGAACCGCTGCACGGATCGCCGCGGCGGCACAGGGCACGAGCGCAGCGGCGAAGGCCGCCCAGGCACGCGCCGCGATGAACCGCTCCGCCGAGGCGAAGAAGTCCCGCGAAGAGGCCGACACCGGTGAGATCCCACTCGTGCGCATCCGCAAGGAAACCGCCGAGGGCCACACCACGCGTCAGGTCCTCCTCACCGGACCGATCCCGGTCGTGAAGGAGAACGCCGCCGCAGACGGTGGCTCCGCCGCCGAGGCGACCGCCGACTCCGAGGGCGCATCGACCACGAACACCGCTGACACAGCGGCTTCGGCGCAGACGGCTGAGACGCGGCTCGAGTCGAAGGGCACCTCGAACGAACGTGAGGTCGACGCTTCGGCCGATTCTGCGAAGTCAGCAGAGAAGACCGAGCCTGCGGAGAAGACCCAGACCGCATCCACTCAGGCTCCGGTCTCGCTCGGAGCCGATCTCGTGGCTGAGACCGACACGGAGTCAACCGATCGGGAGCACGCCGATGCGGATGTGCGCGCTGCGCTGGACGCCTCGGCCAGCAAGGTCGACGATCCGTTCATGCAGCGACTGAAGTCGCGTGACGGCTGGTCGCCGACTCCGCTGCCGGTGCCCAGCTACGTTGATGCACCCGAAGCCGAACACTCGGTGCCCGCAGCGACTGCGGCCGATGCCAGCTCGTACGAGACCGAGGCCCGCAGCCGTGAGGACATCGCGGCTCAGTTCGCCGAAGAACTCGGCTACCGTCCGGAGCTCAGCGATTCCGCCCGCGAGGAAGGTCCGCTCGGCCACGGGCGCAAGGCGATCCGGACGACGAAGGCCGCCGACCTCGGCGCCGTCAACGACGTCCTCGCACGCCGCCGCGCCTGATGCCCCGCAGCAGCTGACTCGAGGTCCACTCGGCCTTCGCAACGCAGACGCAGAAGCCCCGCACAAGACGTGCGGGGCTTCTGCGCGTCCGGGCGACGGTTTCTGCGAGAGGTGAGTTGCCAGCGGCCCACTCCACGACAGATAGCACGGGTTCAAACATGGGCTATCTGTCGTGGAGTGGGCCGCCGTCGATCAAGCGCTGAAGACGAACCAGCAGATCGCATCGCGGCGTGCCTGGTCCTCCAGTACGAGGTCGCGGACGCCGGGCGGCACACGGTCGCGTTGCCAGTCGCGTTCGGCACGACCGGCCGCAATGTCCTTCCCGGCGGCTCCGCGAGCGGCTTTGATCGCGTAGGCCGCCGCCCCGAGATCGTGCTCGGCGACGTGTCCGACGCAGGCTGCCTGACCCGCCGCATAGGCGGCGAACCGGGCGGGTCCACGCAGCGGCCGTGCGGCACCCATGGCATGACCGCCGAGGACACGGGCCTCCATCATCGGCCTCTCACCGGCCGCCCACGCGCGGGCGGCGGCAATGGCGTCGCGGGGGCGCTCATCCTCGGGGCAGACGGATTCGAAGAACGGCAGAACGTGTTCGGCGCAGTCGGCGGCCCACAGCGCAAGCAGATGGTGGTCGGGATCAGTGAGGGAGCCGCCTCGGCGAATCGTGATCAGGCGAGGATCACGGACCTCCGGCAGGATCATCGGAATCGACCGGCTGCGGACGGCAGCTGCAGATAGTGGCGCAATCGGGCATTCACAGTTGTCGATTCTAGTGTTCGATTCAGGGCCGCGCCTGTCTGGAGCTGTCTGTCTTGAACTCACCGATGTCCTTGCCCGGAATTCGGCTGGCGCGTGCGTATTCTCTGGTGGACATGGGCGACTCGGCGGTATTCGACCGTGCTAGATTGCTCTGCGTCGACCCCGGGAGGGCGGTGGACAGAAGGCTGAAGACGAGTTCAGGGGAGAATCCGATGGCCCGAATCGAAGACCAGGCGACAGTCGAACCGGGAGGGGCACGGCGCGCCCGCCGTGCGGCAATCGGATCGTTCATCGGCGCAGTCGTCGAATGGTACGACTTCCTCCTCTACGGAATCGTCGCCGCACTCGTCTTCGGGGAGCTCTTCTTCCCCGACTACAGCTCCCACGCCGGAACGTTGGCCGCGTTCGCGACCTTCGGCGTCGGTTTCATCTTCCGCCCCCTCGGCGGCATCATCTTCGGGCACTTCGGCGACCGCCTCGGCCGGAAGTCCATGCTCGTGTGGACGATGACGATCATGGGTGTGGCCACCGCCCTCATCGGATTCCTGCCGACCTACCAGACCGTCGGCTGGCTCGCTCCCGCACTGCTGGTGCTGCTGCGCTGCATCCAGGGCATTGCCGTCGGCGGCGAATGGGGAGGTGCCGCCCTCATGGCCGTCGAAAGCGCACCGCCGAAGCTGCGGGCCTTCTTCTCCAGCGGAGTCCAGATCGGCTATTCCTTCGGGCTGCTGCTGGCCACCGGGCTCGTGGCCCTGCTCAGCAGCAACTTCTCCGCCGAGGATTTCCTCGCCTGGGGTTGGCGCATTCCGTTCTTCTTCAGCGCCGTTCTCGTCCTCGTCGGACTGTGGATCCGCGCGGGCGTCGAGGAATCCGAAGAGTACGTCGAGCGCGTGAAGAACGCGAAGACCGACAAGACCGCGAAGCTGCCGATTCTCGAAGCCTTCAAGCGCTATCCCGCGCAGATCTTCCAGATCGTCGGTCTGCGCTTCATCGAGCTGCTGACCATGTACATCGTCACCACGTTCGCCCTGTCGTATTCGACCGAGCAGCTCGGTCTCGACCGGCAGATCATGCTCAACATCACCCTCCTCGTCGGCGGTCTCGGCATCATCACGATCCCAGCCTTCGCCTATCTCTCCGACCGCTACGGACGACTGCGCGTCTATCTGACCGGCGGGGTCATCGGCCTCGTCAGCTCCGTGCCGTTCTTCCTCTTCCTCGAAGCCGGCAACATCGTCGGCATCGTCATCTTCGCCGTGCTGCTTATCAACATCGCCCACGATGCCGTCGTCAGCGTCCAGCAGCCGCTGTTTGCTGAGATGTTCAGCCCCGAATTCCGCTACAGCGGAGCCGGCGTCGGATACCAGCTGGCCAGCGCCATCGCCGGCGGCTTCACCCCGTTCATCGCGACGTTCCTCGTCGGACTCGGCAACGGGACCTGGTACCTCGTGGCCGCTTACCTCGGCGGCGGCTGCCTCATCTCGATCTCGATCGCCATGCACCTCGTACGCAAGTGGCAGATCGGCCGCCGTGCCGAACGCTCCACCGGCGAATCCGCACAGGTCGTGTCCGCCTGATGGTTCGCCGCCCCTCCTTCGCCGCCGCCATGCCGACCTCTGAGACCCATGGCGCAATCGGATCGGTCCGTTCGGTCGAGATCACCGCGCCCGGTCGCGTCGAGGTCGTCACCCGCCCGGGTCCGCAGGGCCGCCCCTCGGCGGGGCATGTGCGGGTGCGGATGCTCGCGGTGGGAATCTGCGGCACCGACCTCAGCCTGGCGTCCGGTTCGCGGACGCCTCCCGAGCTTCCGTGGCGGCTCGGGCACGAAGGCGTCGGAGAGATCACCGAGGTGGGACCCGGGGTCGGGGAATGGGCGATCGGTGACCGGGTCGCGCTCGAACCGAACATCACCTGTGGGCAATGCGAGTACTGTCGCCGAGGCGTGACCTCGGCATGTGCCTCGCGACTGAGTGCCGGCGTGCTTACCCAGCCCGGATTCCTCGCCGAGGCGGTCGACCATCCCGGCGGATTCTGCCACCGCCTGCCGACCGGGATACCTGTGGAGCGCGCGGTGTGCGCCGAACCGCTGACCGTGGCCGCCTCGGCGATCCGCCGGACCGAACTGGAGGGCGGGGAGGAGGTCCTCGTCGTCGGTGCTGGAGCCCAGGGCCTGTTGGCGACCCTCGTCCTCGTCGATCTCGGTTACCGTCCCTGGATGAGCGAGCCGAACGAGGCTCGGCTGCGATTGGCTGTCGAACTCGGAGCCCGCGCCTTCGTCCCCGGCGCCGGCCCGGCACCTCGGATCGTCATCGACGCGGTAGGCGTCCCGGAGGGACTCGCCGTCGTCGTCGACCACCTCGCTCCGTTCGCAAAGGTCACGGTCGTCGGGGAGGACCAGGACCGCCTCGGCGCGTCGAGCTTCGACATCGTCCAGCGGCAGCTGAGCATTCGGGGCTCATTCATCTACGAACACCCGCAGGACATGGCGACCGCGGTCGCGATGCTGGGGACGCTTCCGACCGAGGCGATCGTCGGGCCGGGACGCCCACTCGACGACGCGCCCGAACTCCTCGGCGTCGATGCCGGTCATCGGCCCGGGGTCAAGCAGTGGGTGGATCTGCGGGGTTGACCGAACCCCGATTTCACATCAGCTGCGGGGCATGGCCACATATTTGATCTCGAGGAACTCGTCGATGCCGACGCTGCCGCCCTCCCTGCCGAGGCCGGACATCTTCACTCCGCCGAAGGGTGCCGCCGGATTCGAGACCAGTCCGGTGTTGAGGCCGACCATGCCGACCTCCAGTTCGTCGGCCAGACTGAGGGCGCGTTCGACGTTCTCGCTGAACAGGTAGCCGACGAGTCCGAACTCGGTCTCATTGGCCAAGGCGATGCCGTCTTCGTCTGTGTCGAAGGTGACGATCGGAGCCACGGGTCCGAAGATCTCCGTCGTCCGGATCTCGGCGTCATCGGGTATGTCGGTCATCACCGTCGGGGTGTAGAAGAAGCCGTCGCCGTCGATCCGGGAACCTCCGGTGAGAATGTTCGCCCCCTTGGCGACGGCCTCATCGACGAGGCCGGCGACCTTGTCGAGGGAATCCTGATCGACGAGCGGACCCATTTCGGTGCCCTCGTCGAGGCCGTTGCCGACCTTCATCGCACCGATGCGCACGGCCAGCCGCGAGGAGAATTCCTCGGCCAGCGAGGAATGGACGAAGAAGCGGTTCGCTGCGGTGCAGGCCTCACCGCCGTTTCGCATCTTCGCGATAACCGCACCCTCGACGGCCTTGTCGATGTCGGCATCGGCGAAGACGACGAATGGGGCATTGCCGCCGAGCTCCATCGACGTCTTCATGACATTGTCGGCGGCCTGCTTGAGCAGTCCCACTCCGACTTCGGTGGACCCGGTGAACGTGACCTTGCGGGCGATGCCGGACTCCATCCACGGAGTGACGACGCGGCGCGCGGACTCGGAGGTGACGAGGTTGAGCGCACCGGCAGGAAGGCCGGCTTCGACGAGGACGTCGACGAGCATGAGTGACGTCAGCGGGGTCAGCTTCGCAGGTTTGAACACCATGGTGCAGCCGGCGGCGATGGCGGGACCGATCTTGCGCGCGCCCATGGCCAGCGGGAAGTTCCACGGGGTGATGAGAATGCAGGGCCCGACGGGTTCGCGAGAGATGAGCATGCGGTTCTTGCCGTCCGGCGACTGGGAATAGTCGCCTTCGATGCGCACCGCCTCTTCGGAGAACCAACGGAAGAATTCGGCGCCATAGGTGACCTCACCCTTGGACTCGGCGAAGGGCTTGCCCATCTCAGCGGTCATCACAGCGGCGATGTCGTCGGCACGATGGAGCAGCAGTTCGAAGGTCCGGCGCAGGATCTCGGACCGCTCGCGCGGCGACGTGGCCGCCCAGCCGGCCTGTGCCTCACCGGCGACCGTGATGGCCTCTTGGGCATCGGCAGTGGAACCGTCGGCCACGGTGGTGATGACCTCACCGGTTGCGGGATTGCGGACGTCGATGGTCTTGCCGCCTTCGGCCTCACGCCAACTGCCGCCGATGAATAGCCCGGTGCCCAGTTTGTCGATGATCGGGGTGATATCCACGACGAATCCTCCTTGAGCGTCGTCAGAGCTGAACCGCGTGGTCGGCGTGAGAACGTCCCCGTCGCAGAATCGGAACGCGGCCGCTTCCAGTCTAGTGCTCTGCACTCAGCTGTGTCGTGGCGATTTCCCCGTCGGTGCCCAGCGGCGCTGGAGCGAAGACGAGCTCCGGGGGAGCGAACTCAGGCGACGAACTTGTCGAACTCGTCGTTCTTGGCGAGGAAATTCTGCACGTAGGAGCACGTGGTACGGAACTTCAGCCCCTCCTCGGCGCTGGTCTCCAGTGCATAGCGCACCAGCTTGGCCGCCAGGCCGCGTCCGCCCCACTCGGGGGACACCTCGGTGTGGGTGAAGATGCGCACCGTGCCCTCGGCGGTGTCATCGACTCCGGCCTCACGGTCGATGTAATCGGCGAGACCGATGACCTTGCCCGCGTGGGCGACGGTGAAGCGTTTGGCCGCGTCATCCTCGGCGATGGTGAAGGTCTCTCCCGAGATGTCGATGTCCATGGTCATTCCTCCCGAATGTCCGTGCCGGCGGCACGCCGCGTTGGTCGTTGGCGATCGAACGTCGTTCGTCGCTGTCCTGATAGTTGACACTATAGGTCTGCCGAGAACGATCCGACTAGCCTGGTGCTGAAGCCCCACTGAAAGTCGTGAAGGAGTCCCCACTATGACCGCACACCCCTCAGCGACCGTGGTCGAAGCGCACCGCCAGAAGCTGTGCGCAGCCGGATTCGAAGTCGCCGAACTCCTGCCCGCCGACATCCCTGACTACGTCGAGCTCGTGTCCTCGGCCTACCGCGGCGAAGGGTCGAAACAGGGGTGGACCACCGAGGCGGACCTGCTGGGCGGACAGCGACTCGACGTTCCCATGGCTGAGGACATGCTCGCCGAGGCGGACTCCCAGATCCTGCTCGCCCGCGACGAGCAGGGCCGAGCCGTGGCCAGCGTCTACGTGCGCGAACCCGAGGACGGAGCTGCCTACCTCGGAGTGCTCGCAGTGTCTCCGCTGGGTCAGGGCAGAGGCGTGGGGTCTGCGCTCATCGGCCTCGCCGAGGCGTGGGTGGCCGAACACTGGGGCGCGACGTCGATGCGGATGAGCGTGATCAACAAGCGTGACGAACTCATCGCCTACTACGAGCGCCGCGGCTACGTGCGCACCGGGGAAGTCGAGCCCTTCCCCTACGGTGACGACCGCTTCGGACAGCCGAAGGTCGACGATCTCGAGTTCGTCCTGCTGTCGAAGCCATTGGGCTGAAGGGCGGTTAGCGGGCCCTCGGATTGAGGGTCACGTCGCCGAAAAACGGGCTGAGCGCCGACGCACGCATGCGCACATGCGTTTGTCGGCACCCAGCCCGTTTTTCGATGGAATCCGGTCAGAACATCATGGCGGGCATGACGAGGCCGCCGACCAGAACGACCGGTCCGATGACGACCATCGACATGCCGAACTTCACGAGGATGCGGGTCAGTCGCGGCTTGTCCTCGACCGGGGCGGTCGCGACGACCGTGGCGCCCAGCGTCGAGAACGGTGAGACGTCGACGACGGCCGAGCACACGCCCAGTGCCGCGATGAGCGCCCAGCCGGGCACCCCGCCGGCGGCGATGAGCGGCAGCGCCAGCGGCACGAGAGCGGCGAGGATGCCCGTCGTCGATGCGAACGCCGAAACCAGACCGCCGACGATGCAGAGGACGAAGGCGGCGATGAGCGGCGAACCGATCGACTCCGCGCCCTCGCCGAGGAGGTCGACGGCACCCATGTTCTGCAGCACGCCGACGAAGGTGATGATGCCGCCGACGAGTAGCACGGTCGGCCAGTCGATCTTCGGGATTGCGGCTTTGCCGGTCTTCGGGTCGACGAGGGCGAGGACCGCTCCGAACATGAAGCACAGCAGACCGATGTCCGGTTCCTGGCCGAGAGCCGCGAGCACGACCACGCTGCCGATGAGACCGACCATGAAGATCACGGTGAGGATCTGCACGAAGGTGAAAGGCTCGGATTCTCCTGCCTCGTCGGCGGTGGAGGAGTCGAAGAGCGCTTCGTCCTCATCGTCCTCACCGAAGGCGACACTCGACGCCGAGGCGGAACCGCGGGAGATCTTCGACTGGGCGCTCCCGACCGAAGCATGCTCGGCGGCCGACACGGTCGTCTTCGAGAACAGCGACCGACCGTACATGAAGTAGGCGACCACGAGCATGACGAGGTAGACGGCCACGGCGATGCCGAAGAGCAGGAACGGGGAGAGGTCGATTCCGGCATCATGGGCGGTCGAGTAGGTGACGATTCCGTAGAGGCTGGTCGGGGCGAAGCCGCCGGCGCCGATGGCGAAGCAGATCGCCAGGCCCATGAGCGCGTAGTCGACGCCGTACTTCCGGGCGACCTGCATGCCCACCGGCATCATGACCAGACCGGCCAGCGGAGCACCCATGGCCGCAATGCAGCCCGTGATGACGAAGAACACCGCGGGCAGCAGCACCGCCGAGGATCCGACGCGTTCGAGGGCCCAGTCGATGATCTTGTCGACGGTCCCGTTCTCCTGCGCGATCGCGAAGAAGTAGGTTACGCCCGCCAGCAGGATCATGATGTCCAAGGGGAACTCGGCGACGATGTCGTCGACGACCATATCGGTGAAGAGGAGCCCGGTTCCGGCCGCGCCGACGAGCATGAGCACGCCGATCTGCACCCCGCGGACCGCGCCGATGGCGAAGAGGGCGACGAATATGAGCAGAGCAATGATCTGAGTGAGCATGATGTCCTTGCGAAGGCTGAAGCGACACTGAGCATCGCTGGCTGATTCGCTGAGAGACTACCAGTGTTACCGATGCGTACAGGTGAGGCGTGTCCGATCCGCCGGAAAGTCCCGATTATCGGAAATCCTCGCCAAGGCGCCCCCAATTACTACCTGACGGCGGCGCAGCAACCTCGCGCCAGGTTGCTGCGCCGCCGTCAGGTAGCAATTGGGGGGGGTCAGGTGAGGAGGAGGGCACCGCCGAGGGCGATGAGGGCGACGATGATCGTGACCAGGGTGGCCAGCGCGATCGGCCGGGCGCCGAGGTTCCTCAGCGACCGCCACTGCACTCCCCGGCCGAGGGCGAACATCGCCATCGCCAGGCACACGGTCTGGATCCAGCTGAGTCCGGTGACCGCGAACTCCGGCAGCAGACCGAAGGTGCGCAGCGCAGCCATGACCAGGAAGCCGACAACGAAGAGCGGCACGATCGGCGGGCGTTTGCCCTGGGCCGGGGCCTCCTTCGTCGCGGTCGACGCCGACCCCGGGGTTTGCACGCCCCGGCCGGCGTTCTCTGCTCCTGAGCCCGCACCTGCGGAAGTCTCTGCGGAACCGGCAGCTGCCTCGGTGACGGTGGAGTTCGCCAGCGCCCTGTCCTCACTGCGGCGCACGGCATAGCTGAACACGGCGACGGTGGGGGCGAGCATGATGACGCGGGCGAGCTTGACGAGCACGGCGACCTCGAGAGCTGCTGGCCCGATGATTCCACCGATCGCCACGACCTGGGCGACCTCGTGAGTGGCGGCTCCGCCCCACATTCCGGCGGTCTCCGGGGACAGGCCCAGAGCGGTCGAGAGTCCGGGGACGATCGCGATCATCAGGGTGCCGAAGAGGACGACGAGTCCGATCGCCGCGGCCACATCCTCCTTCTTCGACTTCAGGGTCGACTCGACTCCGGCGACGGCGGCGGCACCGCAGATGCCGAACCCGCTGCCGATGAGCACGGCCAGGGGACGGTCGACCTTGAGCGGCCCGGCCAGGGCAAGGGCGGAGAGGATGCCGGCGGCGACGATGACGGCGGCGAGGGCGAGGACGAGCCAGCCGAGGTCGAGGATGTCACCGAGCACGACCTGCGCACCGAGGGCGACGATGCCCAAGCGCAGCAGCGGCTTCGCGGCGAAGTTGAGTCCTGGCATGAACGCCTCGGGGAAGTTGGGGGCGAGATTGCCCAGGAGGATGCCGAGCACGATCGCCACGAGCAGCGGAGAGAGCACGGGAGCGAGCATGGAGATCGGCCATGCGACGGCCGTGGCCACAGCGGCGATGGCGAGTCCGGGCAGAAGGGAGGCGAAGCGGTTCATGACTTCAGTCTGTCAACGCCCGCGCGCTCGCAGTAGACGGTGATTTCGTCGCAACCCATATGGATCTGATATGTCATGATGAGCATATGCACGATCTCGGGAATATGAAGAACTGGCCCGAGCTCCAGGCTCTGGGGCTGCTGGTGGCCCTCAGCGGCAACGCCAGGTCGATCGGCCAGGCCGCGGCGAAACTCGATCTCGCCCAGCCGAATGCCTCACGCAGTCTGCGCAACCTCGAACGCGATCTCAAGGTCCCGCTGCTGCGGCGCTCGCCGCGGGGTACCGAACTCACCGTCGAGGGCCGCGCCGTCGCCGAATGGGCGTCGAAGGTCATCGAAGCCTACGACACGCTCTACGCCGGGGCCCGCGCGATCCAGGACGCCCGCGCCGGAACCGTCAAGGTCAGCGCCTCGTTGACGGTCGCCGAATACCTCATGCCCCACCACCTCACGACCTTCCGGGCGGCACACCCGACAATCGACATCGGACTGTCCGTGGAGAACTCCGCGACCGTCATCGACCGGGTGCGCCGGCAGACCTGCGACCTCGGGCTCATCGAATCCGTGTCCCTGCCGAAGGACCTCAACGCCGAGGTGGTCGGCCGCGACCGACTCATGATCGCCTGCGGACCGGACTTCGCCCACGCCTGGACGAAGCCGATCACCGCCGAGGATCTGGCGCAGGTGCCGCTGCTCGTGCGTGAGATCGGCTCGGGCACCCGGGAGGCCATCGACGCAGCGCTACTCGGTGTGGGAGGAGCGCGCGTGGCGGGGGAGTACGGATCGAATGCGGCCCTGCGCATCGCCGCAGGCACGTCCGTGGCCCCGGCGGTCTTGTCCGAACTCGCTTTGCGCGATGACTTCCGGGCCGGACGTCTGGTGCCGCTGCCGGTGGCCGACGACGTCGATCTCACTCGCGAACTCCATGCTGTGTGGTCGGGCAGTCGACGGCAGTCACCCGGAGCGCGCCTGCTGCTCGAGCACCTGGTCGACAGCGTCGAGTAGAAGGTTCGGTCGATCAGAGGATTCGGACGACCAGAGGATTCGGAACAGCGAGAAGCAGAGGCGCCGGCGCGAACCTCTGCGGACTCCCGAAACATTCTCGTCATGCGACTGCCGAATTCGTGTGATGGAGTGGGGCATATATTGGGGACATGACACAGCCTGAGCCCTCCACCTCATCCGCCGCTTCGTCCGAGCCCGCCGATTCGTCCGATTTCGCCCCGGACACTCTCGTCGTCGAAACCGGACGCCCGCAGCGCGCCGACGGTGCCGCGGTGAACCCGCCGATCGATCTGTCCTCGACCTTCGTCAGCGTCGGCGACATCACCGCCTCGCCCTATGCCTACGCCCGCTTCGACACCCCCACATGGACGCCGTTCGAAGAGGCGCTCGGTCAGCTCGAACATGCGAGCCTGCCCGGGCTGGTCTTCGGCTCCGGCCTGGCAGCGATCTCGGCGGTGGTCAGCCTCGTGCCCGCCGGCGGCACGCTGATCATCCCGACCCACAGCTACCAGGGGGCGCTCGCCTCCGCGGAGCAGATCGCAGGGCGTCAGAACTTCGACATCGTTACCGTCGACATCTCCGACACCGAGGCGGTCATCTCCGCCCTCGACGAAGCGGGCCGCGCGAGGCCGGGTCAGGCGGCAGCGGACGGGGCGGCCGCCTCGGCGAGTGCCGGCGAAGCCGGATCCCCGGGAATGCTGTGGATCGAATCGCCGACGAACCCGATGCTCGAGGTCGCCGACGTTCCCGCGCTGACCACCGCCGCCAAGGATCGCGGATTCCTCGTCTCCGTCGACAACACCTTCGCCACCCCGCTGCTGCAGACGCCGCTCGACCTGGGCGCCGACATCGTCGTGCACTCGGTGACGAAATACCTGGCCGGGCACTCCGACGTCGTCCTCGGCGCGGTCGTCACCGGCAGCACCACACTGCGCGAGGACCTGCATACGGAACGATCCATGCGCGGGGGCATCGCCGGACCCTTCGAGGTCTGGCTGGCCCTGCGTGGACTGCGCACCCTGGCCGTGCGCCTCGACCGCGCGCAGGCCAACGCACACGCCATCGCCGAACGCCTGGCCGCCCACCCCACCGTCGTCGAAACCCGCTACCCGGGTCTGCCGGGTGATCCCGGCCATGCTCGTGCAGCGGCGCAGATGAACGGGTTCGGAGCGATCATCTCCTTCACCGTCGACTCCGCGGAGAAGGCCACCGCCATCGCCGAGGCGGTCCGACTGTGGACACCGGCGACGTCCCTGGGCGGGGTGGAATCCCTCATCGAACGTCGCCGCCGGCACCCCGCGGAACCGGCGACCGTGCCCGAGGGGCTCATCCGTCTGAGCGTGGGCATCGAGAACCTCGAGGACCTGTGGGCCGACCTCGAGGCGGCCCTGGCCTGATGGGGCAGGCGCCCGATTACGTGCTCGACCGGCCCAGCACGGACGACCGTGATCAGTTCTTCACCATCGACTCCGACCCGCGAGTCTGGACGCACCTGCCCAGCGGACGCCTGACCGATGAGGAAGAGGCCGAAGCGATCCTCGTCCGATTGGCCTCGCAGTGGGAGCTCGACGGAATCGGGCCGTGGATGGTCAGACGGGTTCCGGGTGGGGAGATCCTCGGCTATTGCGGCTGCTCGCTGCGCGGAGTCGCAGGCCCCGGCGCCTCCCGCCGCACACCCGGAGCGTTCTGGAACCTCGGCTACCGGTTCCGACCCGAAGCACAGGGCCAGGGGCTGGCTACCGCGGTCTCGCGAGATGCGATCGCAGCCGCGGGTGCCGTGGACCCCGCACTGCCGGTGGTGGCGTATCTGCTCGAGGCCAACGCCGCCTCGGCCGTGGTCGCCCGCAGGCTCGGACTCGAGCTCGTCCACCGGGCACCCGATGCCGGCAACCCCGACCCGACTGCCGTGCGACTGGTCTTCGCCGATCGGGACCTCACCGCCGCCCAGCTCGAGGCAACGTTGGCCTGACGCTCGTCGCATTCTGCCGAAAAACGGGTCAAACGTCGAGGCGCGCGGGTGCGCCCACGTTTCTCGACGCTCAACCCGTTCTTCGGTGAAGCAGCTTTGCCACAACCCGTTTCTCGACGCTGAGCACGTTTCTCGGCAGCGAGCAATCCGCCTCGCTTATGTGACGCAGATCAACTTAACGTACGTTAAAGTGGCGGTAGATGCTTCCGCACTCCTCCCCGACGGACGGAAGCAGTCGCCCCGAAAGCTACTCGGATCATCGGATTCGTACGAAGGAGTCGCATTGTCCACCAGTGTTCTCACCGAAGTCAGCGGCGATGTCACGACCGTGACCATCAATCGTCCGGAGAGCCTCAACGCGCTCAACGAGTCGACGTTCCAGGCCATCGGCACGGCCGTCACCGAGGCGGCAGCGAACTCCCGAGCCCTCATCCTCACCGGCAATGAGCGGTCCTTCAGCTCCGGGGCGGATCTGCAGGGAGGGCTGGAACGACAAGACGGCATCGACCTCGACGGTGCGAATAGGATCATCGCCTCGATCCTCGACCTGCCTATCCCCACGATCGCGGCAGTGTCCGGACCGGCCGCCGGCATCGGCTGTTCGCTCGCGTTGGCCTGCGACTATCTGGTGATGAGCGAGAAGTCCTATCTCATGCTTCCCTTCACGAAGATCGGTCTCATGCCCGACGGAGGCTCGACTGCGCTGGTCGCAGCCTCGGCGGGGCGTCACCGGGCCCTGCGCATGGCGCTGACGGGAGAGAAGCTGCAGGCCGCCGATGCTCTCGACTGGGGGCTGGCCAGCGAAGTCGTACCGGCCGGAAGCCACCTGGCACGGGCCGAGGAAGTCGCCGCGGTCTTCGCGCAGGGTCCGACTCGAGCCCTGACCGCCTCGAAGCGAGCGATCAATCGGGCCAGCCTGGCTGAAATCGACTCGTCCTTCGGCCGCGAGGTCGAAGGCCAGGATGCGCTGCGCGCGAGCAAGGACTTCGCCGAGGGAGTCGCGGCCTTCCTCGAGAAGAGGGCACCCGGCTTCACCGGGGAATGATCGCGGGATGGCGCGGACGGACCGGCCCATGACCGCCAGGCCACGGGCAGGTCCACCACCGCCCGAGACCGCGGACTGGTTCATAACTGTTTGACCACGAATCGATGCGACCGCATCCGCGCCACCTGCGGAGCTGATGTGATGGTGACGATCGCCCACCACGAAACCGGCGATCACGATACTTCTCCCGCCGCGGCCACAGCGGCGAGGAGGGACCGTAGTACGAACGAAGGAGTCTCATGCTGACAGGAATTCCGTCCACCCTGGGCGACAGCTACCAGCTCAACACCACCACCCTCATCCGGCACGCTGCCACCGTCTTCGGCGATGTCGAAGTCGTCTACCGCCGTTCGGACGGTTCCTGGGGTCGGTCGAACTACGCCGACGAGTTCAAGCGGATGGCTCAGCTCGCGCAGGGTCTCGCCGACCTCGGCGTCGGCGCCGGCTCCATGGTCGGAGTCCTCGACTGGAACTCCCGCCGCCACCTTGAGCTCTACTTCGCCGTCCCCGGTGTGGCTGCGACCATGCTCCAGCTCAACCTGCGCCTGGCTCCCGAAGACCTCGCCTATGTCGTCAGCCACTCGAAGTCGGACTGGATCTTCGTCGACGAATCCCTGCTGCAGGTCGCCGAATCGCTGGCGCCGAAGCTCGACGTCAAGGGTTGGGTCGTCATGACCGACAAGCCGATCGCGGAGATCGAGACGAGCCTGACCAACGTCGTGTCCTACGAAGACCTCATTGCCGACAAGTCCGAGACCTTCGACTGGCCCGTCGTCGACGAGAAGACCGCCGCCTACGCCGGATACACCACCGGCACCACCGGTCGGCCCAAGGGCGTGTACTACTCTCACCGCTCGATCTACCTGCACACCATGGGCGGTCTTGCCGCACTGCACGCGAACTTCGACGACTGCGTCATGCCGATCACTCCGATGTTCCATGTGCTGTCGTGGGGCTTCCCGCAGAACGCTGTGGCCGCCGGTGCCAAACTCGTCCTGCCGGGCAAGTTCGCCGCCGAGGAGTTCGGCGCCATCGCCCAGGCCTTCGTCGAGGAGAAGGTCACACTGGCCAATGGCGCCCCTGCCATCTTCGGGCCGATGCTGCAGATGATGAAGAAGATGCCGCAGGCTCCGGATCTCTCCGGCGTCCGGTTGGTGTCCGGATCCTCGGAACCGCCGCTGTCGATGATGCGCGGGTTCAAGGAGCTCACCGGCGCCGACGTCATCCACGGCTACGGTGCCACCGAGACCACCCCGCTGGCGACGACGAACTGGAAGATCCGTCCCGGTCTCGACCTCGACGCGGAAGAGAAGTGGGATCTCAAGCGCTCGCAGGGTGTGCCCATCGTCGGGGTCGAGCTGAAGACCGTCGATCCGGAGGGCAACGAGCTTCCGCGCGACGGAAAGTCCATGGGCGAGCTGGTCATGCGCGGCCCGTGGATCACCGAATCCTACTTCCAGCTGCCCGACAACGCAGACCGGTTCCTCGACGGCTGGTGGCGGTCGGGCGACGTCGGCACCATCGACGAACACGGCTACCTCAAGATCACCGACCGGCTCAAGGACGTCATCAAGTCCGGAGGCGAGTGGATCTCGTCGATCGACATGGAGAACGCGATCCTCGACAACGCCGACGTCAGCGAGGCCGCCGTCATCGGCGTCCCCGACGAGAAATGGGATGAGCGGCCCGTCGCCTACGTCGTCGCCAACCCCGGCGCCGAGGTGACCCGTGAGTCGATCGTCGAGACCCTGAGTTCTCGTTTCGCTAAGTGGCAGATGCCCGATGAGGTCAAGGTCGTCGACGAGATGCCGCGCACCTCGGTGGGCAAGCTCGACAAGAAGCGACTGCGCAAGGACTGGGAAGAGTCCTGATCTCGGTCGTCAAGGCCGCATGAACCGGCAGGTGTCCTGACCACGGTCATCGCGGCCACGTGAACCGTCCGGTTCACAGCAGCAGCCAGCCGAGCAGCCCGGCGACGATGACCGTCGCCCACGCCGGGACCTTCCACATGGTCCCGGCGATGAAGGCGGCGACGGCCAGCGCCAGGGTCGCAGGCGAGGTGATCCCCTCGACGAAGACGGGGTCGTAGAGCGCGGCCCCCAACAGCCCTACGACGGCGGCATTGACTCCGGTCAGTGCCGCCGTCGCCGGTTCCCAGGAGCGCAGCCGTTCCCAGAACGGCAGGATCCCGATCACCAGCAGACCGGCGGGAAGGAAGATCGCGAGCAGTGCGGTGCCGGCGCCGAGGATGCCGCTGGGTCCCGTCGTCATCGACGCTCCGAGGAACGCCGCGAAGGTGAACAGCGGACCGGGCACGGCCTGAGCGGCACCGTAGCCGGCGAGGAACGTGTCGTGGTCGACGAGCCCGGTGGGCACGAGTTCGGCCTCGAGCAGCGGCAGGACGACATGGCCGCCGCCGAAGACCAGCGCCCCGGCCCGATAGAAGATGTCGATGAGGCGAATCGTCGCGTCCCCGGTCGCCGCGGTGAGCGCAGGCAGTCCGACCAGCAGTGCGACGAAGGCGATGAGGGCGGAGATGCCAAGTCGCCTGGCGCCACGCGAGGCAACGCGGGTCTCGGCGGGGGTTTCCCGATTCTTCGCCCCTTTATGGGGCCGCTTCAGCCAGGCCAGACCGAGCACTCCGCCGAGGACGATCGCGGCGACCTGGACGAGAGCCGTCGGCACGATCGAGTTCGGGATGACGAGCATGAGGACGACGGCGAGACCGGCGATGCTCGCGCGCCGGGCATCCGGGGTCAGCGATTTCGCCATCGACTGCACGGCACCGGCGACGACGGCCACCGCGGCGGCCTTGAGTCCGAGCAGCCATCCGGCATCGCCGAGCTCGCCGAAGGCCGAGAGTCCGAGCGCGAAGAGGGTGAGCAGAATCGCCGACGGCAGAGTGAAGGTCACCCACGCGGCGGCGAGCCCGGGCAGACCTGCTCGGCGCAGCCCGAGTCCCATGCCGACCTGACTCGACGCGGGCCCGGGCAGCATCTGGCACAGGGCCACGAGGTCGGCGTATTCGCGGTCGTCCAGCCAGGAGCGGCGGCCGACGAAGGTCTCGCGGAAGTACCCGAGATGGGCGACGGGGCCGCCGAACGACGTCAGACCCAGGCGAAGGAACGATCCGGCCACCTCGGCGGTGCGGGCAGGTGCAGTGGTCATCGGATCAGTGAACACGAATCAGGTGACGCAGAGGTGAACGGGCCTCAGGGGTGGTGGAGGAGGTACGTGCCGCCCTTGAGGCAGGTGTCGACGACCCAGCCGTCGCCGACGAGGCCGGTCAGTGCGGTGCGCAGAGCCAGTCGCCAACGGCTGGCGAGGTCGGCATCCTGGCCGCGCAGGTCCTCGATGTCGGACGGGAAGTCGAGTGAGACGAATTCGGTCTCCTTCGGCACTTCGCTGAGCAGCGGTTCGCCGTCATCATCGGCGCGCAGGCAGGGGAACGCCGATCCGGGATCGACGACCGAGGCCCGTGCCGGACGGTCGAGCGGCCAGGACACCATCATCCGGTCGCTGGCCTGGCCGGAGTTCACTCCGTCGCGCATCTGACCGTAGAAGTCCTCGAGGTATTCGACCATGCCGACGCCCAGGCGCTGGAAGTTGAAGTACGCGTTGCGGGCGATGAGGGGGTCGAAAGTCCAGGTCATCTCGGTGATGCCGAGGTTGAGGCACCACAGGCGCTGGTGCAGCTTCATCGCGGATCCGGCGCCGCGGCCGATGATCTGGTGGCGGACGCCGGCGATATGCGAGTGCATGACCGTGCCCAGCGGCTGGCCGAAGAAGCCGATGGTCACACCGATCATCTCGTCGGGTTCGTCGACGCTGTAGGCAGCTGAGACATAGTTGCCGGCGTGGGCGAAGGCGATGATGAGGCTGGGTTCGAACACGTTTGTGCCGGTCTCGTCGACGTTCCAGACTTCGTCGAGCAGCATCGAGGCCCTGGCCGCCTCGTCGGCGGTGTGGATCTCACGCACGTCGATCCGCGCGGTCTCCGCCGCGGCGGCGTATTCGTCCTCCGCCAGGGCGAGGATCTCCGAGTCCACTGTTCTCAGTTCTGGGTTCGCGCTCATGGTGACATTGTGCCACCGGATCTCGGCCCCGGTGGGAGGTGCACGGCAACGATTCGACTACGGCGAACGGTCCAGTGCATGCCGAGATACGGCCGACACGCGCGTGAGTGAACGTCCCCGCACGCTTGAGTGAACTCCGCCGCCGGTCGGGAGGGGCCGGGTATAGCCTGGACGCATGAGCTCAACAGTCGCCGTCGTCGGCGCCGGAACCATCGGCCGGTCGTTCGCCTATCTCTTCGCCCGCAGCGGGTACACCGTGCGGGTCTTCGACCCGCGTTCCGACCTCGCCGAGGTGGTCGCCGAGCTCCAGGCCGACGTCACCGCCGACGCTTCCGCCCGGAATGAGCTGGCCTCGCAGGTCGGCACCGTCGAAATCGCCGAGACCGTCGAGGCCGCCGTCGCCGGTGTCGTCTTCGTCCAGGAATCCGGTCCCGAGGATCCCGAATCGAAGCCGGTGCTGTTCTCCCAGATCGCCGAGGCGGCTCCAACCGAGACCGTGTTCGCAACCTCATCGTCGACGATCCCGGCCTCATCGATCGCGGCCGCGCTGCCGGAGTCCGAGGCCTCCCGCGTCATCGTCGGCCATCCATTCAATCCACCGCATCTCATGCCGCTCGTCGAAGTCGTGCCATCACCGCAGACCTCTACCGAGACCGTGGACGCCACGGTCGAGTTCTACCGCAGCTGCGGCCGCGAACCGGTGGTGCTGGGACGTGAGATCCGCGGGTTCGTCGGAAATCGGCTGCAGAATGCGCTGATGAAAGAAGCGATCTCGCTCGTGCAGAACGGAGTCGTCACCGCCGCAGACCTCGACACCGTGATGAAGAATTCGCTGGGTCTGCGATGGTCGGCCGTCGGTCAGTTCGAAGGCATGCACTTCGGCGGGGGAGAGGCCGGGATCCGCGGGTTCATGGACCATATCGGCCCGGCCTTCGCCGCCATCGAGGATCTGCCCGTCGACGTCGACCCCGCAGGCATGGAAGACGTCTTCGAGCAGGTCGAAGAAGCCTATGGCCCGACGCCGACTCCACAGGCCGCGGCCGTCCGCGATCGGATCCAGAAGGCGGTGCTCGACGCCCGCGGTCAGGGCCGCTGAATCGTCAGTCCTTGGATCGCCGGTCCGCTGAGGCTCAACAGCGGGGTCTCAGCCGCTGAACCGTCGGCCCGCTGAATTTCGGCCGCCGAGGACTCATCCGCCTAGGCTCAGACCGCTGCTTGGTAGAAGTACGTGGTGCGTTCGGCGATGAGACCCTCGGTGTCGAAGAGGAAGAAGTCCGCGAATCCCACCGAGGTCTCCGAACCGTCCTTGAGCCGGCCGCTGAAGACTCCGCGACTGGAAGCGCGGTCGCCGTCGACGATGATCTCCTGCAGCGAATGCGCCCCGGATTCGATGACGCGTTCGCCGTGGTAGAAGTCGGTGATCTGCTGGCCGACCATCGTCGGATAGCCGGGCCGATCATAGCTGGCGTCGGCTGCGAACAGCGCCGAGGTGGCGCCCGCATCTCCGGCGTCGACGGTGGAGTAGTAGCGCTTCACGAGTTCAGTCACACTGGGCATGGCACTACCGTAACAGTGACCCATGACATAGTCCGTCCCGGTCCTCGGCGGATCGATCCGGACCCCTCGGGCCGCCGAGCTTCACGTCGACCTCGATCGTCATCTGATTTCGCATATCCATCCTGCATCGGGTTAGTATCGACCTGCTAATGATAACGAGTCTCACTAACTAGAGAGTGCGAATGATGAAACGACACCACACGATGCTCGGATCGGCGGTGGTCGCCTCGGCGCTGCTGCTCACCGGTTGCCAGGCAGGCGACGCCGCCACCGACTACGACGCGGTCGGCAAGGACGAGAAGACCGCGGGCGCCGCAGACAGCAAGGACGACAAAGGGCACGCCCAGGAGCTCGCCGGCGCCCAGCCGCGGATCGTGACTACCTACGACGGAGGGATCCTCACCCTCGACGCGACGACGCTCGAGGTCATCGACGACACGAAGATTGAGGGCTTCAACCGCCTCAACCCCGTCGGCGACGGTCGCCACCTCATGGTCTCCGTCGCCGAAGGCTTCCGCCTCTTCGACGCCGGAGTCTGGACCCAGCCGCACGGCGACCACACCCACAGCTACGCCGCCGACCCGCAGCTCACCGACACCGTCTTCGACACCGAACTGCCCGGACACGTCGTCAACCACGGCGAGGCCACCGTGCTCTTCGGCGACGGCGACGGCAAGATCCAGACCTTCGACACCGAGGACTTCTCCGACGGCGCCCCGAAGCCCCAGGTAACCGAGGTCGACGAACCCCACCACGGTGTCGCCGTGAAACTCGCCGATGGTTCGATGCTGCACACGGTCGGCACCGAGGACGAACGCTCGGGCGCGAAGGTCGTCGACAGCTCCGGCAAAGAGATCGCAAGCAGCGACGAGTGCCCCGGAGTCCACGGCGAAGCCGCTGCGAAGGACGAGGTCATCGCGCTCGGCTGCGAGGACGGAATCCTTCTGTACAAGGACGGGAAGTTCGAGAAGATCGACGCTCCCGACTCCTTCGGTCGCATCGGCAACCAGTCCGGCAGCGACGAATCGCAGTACATCCTCGGCGACTACAAGGTCGACGAAGACGCCGAACTCGAACGCCCCGAACGGGTGAGCGTCACCGACACGAAGTCGGGCAGGCTCTCGCTCGTCGACCTCGGCGCCTCCTACAGCTTCCGGTCCCTGGGCCGCGGACCCGACGGGGAAGGCGTCGTCCTGACCACGGACGGGAAGCTGAAGATCATCGACCCCGCCACCGCTTCGGTGACAGAGGAATACCCGGTCATCGACGAATGGGAAGAACCCGTCGAATGGCAGAAGGCTCGCCCGACGCTCTTCGTCCAGGGCGAAGTCGCCTACGTCAGCGATCCGGAAGAGAAGACGATCCACATCCTCGACCTCGAATCCGGTGAGGTGATGGCCGAGGAAACGCTGCCGCACGCACCGAACGAACTCACCGGCGTCACCGGGTGAGGACCCTCGGCAGACGCTGACAGCGACGCGAAACCGGACTGAACCCGACCCGGCGGTGCCTGTGAGCGCACCGCCGGACCGGGCCGTCCGCCTCGGTGACGGCTGGGAATCTGCCCAGGAAATGAGACCGCCGTTGCCGACGCCGGAGTTCGGCCATAGCGTGGGGGATGGACCTGCGATCGCACCATCAGTGATCGCCTCAACCCCGTCGAAGTGAAAGAGGACAGCCATGACCACCATGTATCGCGTCACCGACCCGGCGACCGGCCAAGTCGCCGAAGAATTCCCCACCGCCACCGATGCCGAGATCCTCGCCGCCCTCGATCGTTCGGCGACGATATTCGACGAGTGGAGCCGGACCACGGTGGCCGAGCGCGCTGCGCTGCTGACCCGCGTGTCCGAGATCTACGCCGAACGCGCCGAAGAGCTCGCCGAGGTCATCCGGCTCGAAATGGGCAAGTCCGTGCCCGAAGGCAAGGGCGAAGTCCAGCTGAGCTCGATGATCTACAAGTACTTCGCCGACAACGCCGAGGCCTTCATGGCCGACGAACCCCTGCGCGGACCCAAGGACGCCACCGCCATGATCCGCCGCAAGCCGGTCGGCTCGCTGCTGGGCATCATGCCCTGGAACTTCCCCTACTACCAGGTCGCCCGCTTCGCCGCCCCGAACCTGGCCCTGGGCAACACGATCCTGCTCAAGCACGCTCCGCAGTGCCCCCGCTCGGCGCAGATCATGGAAGAGATCTTCATCGAGGCAGGCCTGCCCGCGGGCGCCTACATCAACATCTACGCCAGCAACGAGCAGGTCGCCGACATCATCCTGCCCGACCCGCGCAACCACGGCGTGTCCCTGACCGGATCCGAGCGCGCCGGTGCCGCCGTCGCAGCCGAGGCCGGCAAGAACCTCAAGAAGGTCGTGCTCGAGCTCGGCGGATCCGACCCCTATATCCTCCTCGACACCGACGATGTCCAGAAGTCCGCGAAGACCTTCTTCAACACCCGCATGGGCAACACCGGCCAGGCCTGCAACTCGCCCAAGCGGATGATCGTCATGGACGACATCTACGACGACTTCGTCTCCTCCATCACCGAGGCGGCCAAGAAGAACACCCCCGCCGTGCCCGGCGAGGAAGGCTCCCGCCTGTCCCCGCTGTCGTCGGTGGCCGCCGCCGATCGCTTCGTCGAACAGGTCCAGGACACCGTCAGCGAGGGCGCGACCCTGCTGGCCGGGGGTAAGAAGTACGACGGCGGCGGAGCCTACGTCGAACCCGTCGTCCTCACCGATGTGCAGAAGGGCATGCGCGGATACTACGAAGAGCTCTTCGGGCCCGCCGTCATCGTCTACAAGGTCAGCAGCGAAGAAGAAGCCGTTGAGCTCGCCAACGACACCCCCTTCGGTTTGGGCGCCGCCGTGTTCTCCACCGATATCGCCCGGGCCGAACGCGTCGGAGACCAGATCGATTCCGGAATGGTCTTCCTCAACGCTCCCGAAGGAAGCCGCGAATACCTGCCCTTCGGCGGAGTCAAGCGCTCCGGCGTCGGCCGGGAACTCGGGCCGCTGGCGATGGACGAATTCGTCAACAAGCAGCTCGTGTACAAACAGAGCTGATCGGTCAGAACTGATCGGTGCGCTCGGGACCCGAGAGCGCGGGTTCCGATCGTGACAGGGTTGTGATCGCCGTCAGGGCGCTGTTTCCTACCAGGGGCAGCGCCCTGATTGTATGCTGAGACCACACACAGCTAGTTCTCATACTTCTCAGCGGGAGGTCTTCCCATGTCGGCACCGAAGCCGTCAACCCAGGTCAACGCCGCAGCCTCAAAAGGGATCATGCGGCCGGTCAACCGATTCCTCGAACAGTGGATCCCCTCGGCCCTGACCTTCGCCATCGTCCTCACCCTCATCGTCGCGGTCCTCGCATTCATCTTCACCGATGCTGGCCCGACTGACGTCGTCACCGGCTGGGGTGAGGGACTGGCCGGTCTGCTCGAGTTCATGACGCAGATGTGTCTGATCCTCCTGCTCGGACACATCCTCGCCAACACCGGACCCGTGCGGAAGCTGCTCGCCTGGCTCGCCCGCGTTCCTGGCAACGCCACCTTCGCCTACGTCTTCGTCTTCCTCGTCGCCGCCCTCGCCAGCCTCATCACGTGGGGGCTCGGCCTCGTCGTCGGCGCACTGCTGGCCCGGGAGATCGCCGTGCAGTCACGTGAGCGCGGTATCAAGGTGCACTTCCCGCTGCTCGTCGCCGCCGGATACTCCGGATTCGTCGTCTGGCATATGGGCTATTCGGGGTCGGGCCCGCTGACCGCGGCCACCCCGGACTCCTTCCTCTCCGAATCCCTCGGCGGTCAGACGGTGCCGGTGTCGGAGACGATCTTCGCCGGCTGGAACCTGCTGGCCATCCTCGGCGTCATCATCGTCTGCGGTCTCCTCTTCGCCCTCATCGCTCCCAAGGCCGGTGCTCCCGTCTACGAACTCCCCGCCTCGGTGAGTTCGGAGAAGCAGTCGCAGGTCGACGACGAGGTCGTCACCCCGGCCGACCGGATCGATGCCTCACGGGTGCTCACCCTGGTCGTCGGTCTCGCGCTCGTCGCCTACCTCGTCATCCACTTCGCCCAGGGCGGGGGACTGACCCTCGACATCGTCAACTGGTCGTTCCTCGCGCTCATCCTCCTGCTCGTGCGCAACCCGTTCGAGCTCATCCATCTGACGAAGGAGGCGGCGTCGAACGTCGGCGAGATCCTCCTGCAGTTCCCGCTCTACGCCGGAATCCTGGGCATCATGTCCTCGACCGGACTCATCGCCGTGTTCTCCGATGCCTTCGTCTCGATCTCGAACACGACGACCTTCGGCGTCCTCGCCCTGCTCTCGGCCGGACTCGTGAACTTCTTCGTCCCCTCCGGCGGCGGCCAGTTCGCGGTCCAGGGACCGATCATGCTCGATGCGGCCAACCAGCTCGGCGTCGACCCGTCGATTGCGATCATGGCCGTGTCCTACGGCGACCAGTGGACGAACATGCTCCAGCCCTTCTGGGCGCTGCCGGTGCTGGCGATCGCCGGGCTGAAGATGCGCGACATCCTCGGCTATACCGTCATCACGTTCCTCGGCTCCGGGGTGGTGATGGCTGCCGCGCTGCTCTTCGTCTCACTTTGAGACTCGATTCACTCTGAAGCTCGATTTACTCCGAGCCTCGATGAATGTCCCGCCGAGGTGGGCGGAGCGGAACCGACGCTGCCATGGTCGGTGAAGCCCCGCCTCGGTGAGGGTGAGTCGCTGATCTGAAGATTCGCTTGGCATTACAGGATAAGTGACCGTAAGTGTCTATGTGGTAACCTCCGTTGTTGGCCGTCCCCGTGGAACCGGGGATGCGGCGATGACGGAAAATCTTGAAGCAACAGCCGTTGATCATGCTCGGTTGAGCACTCTGCTCGACCGAGTCCGATGCCACGACGCCAACGCGTCCGGATAAGGAGTACAACCATGTCAGCATCAGTCGACACCCCGCCGGGTGACCCGAAGGGAGAGGCGAAGGCCAAGGTGAAGCCCTCGCGTCCTCCCGTGAATAAGAAGGTGTTCCTGGCGGCGGCCCTTGTGGCGCTCGCCATCACCGTGTGGGCTCTCATTTCACCGACCAATGCCGAGACGGTCCTCGGTGCCGTCGTCGGCTGGACCTCCGATTGGTTCGGCTGGTTCTACGTCCTCCTCGTCCTCGCCGTCCTCGTCTTCGTCATCTACCTGGCGGCCTCCCGCTACGGAAACACGAAGCTCGGCCCCGAACACTCGAAGCCCGAATTCGGCCTCGTCGCCTGGGCGTCGATGCTCTTCGCCGCCGGCATCAGCACCGACCTCATGTTCTTCGCCGTGGCCGAACCGGTCACGATGTACCTCACCCCACCGAGCACCGAACCCGAAACGGTCGATGCCGCCCGCGAATCGACGGTCTGGGCGCTCTTCCACTACGGCCTGAGCGGTTGGGGACTCTACGCACTCATGGGTATGGCTCTGGCCTACTTCGCCTACCGGATGAACATGCCGCTGGCGATCCGTTCGGCGCTGGCCCCGATCTTCGGCAAACGCGTCCACGGTGCTCTGGGCGAGACGGTCGACTTCGCCGCCCTGCTGGGCACGATCTTCGGCGTGGCCACCTCGTTGGGCATCGGTGTCGTCATGGTCAACGTCGGCCTCAACACCGTCTTCGGAATTCCGATCGGCGTCGGCACCCAGGTCGGCATCGTCGTCGTCGGAGTCGGTGTCGCCACGCTCTCGGCGGTCTCGGGTGTGGACAAGGGAATCAAGTTCCTGTCCATCCTCAACGTCGTCCTCGCCATCGCGCTGAGCTTCTGGGTGCTCGTGGCCGGAAACACGAAGTTCCTGCTCAACGCGTTCGTCCTCAACATCACCGATTTCGTCCGTCTATTCCCGAACATGGTCGGCCAGACCTTCGCCTTCGAGGACACCGGAACGTGGATGACCGACTGGACCCTGTTCTTCTGGGCCTGGTGGATCGCCTTCGCTTCGTTCGTCGGACTCTTCCTCGCCCGCATCTCCCGCGGACGCACCATCCGCCAGTTCGTGCTGGGCACCCTGACGATTCCGTTCATCTACATCTTCATGTGGATTTCGATCTACGGAAACTCGGCGCTGGACATCATCCGCAGCGGTGACAAGAAGTTCGGCGAAGCCGTCATGCTCAGTCCCGAAGGCGGCTTCTACGACCTGCTCTCACGCTATCCGGCGTTCGCCGTCATCGCCGCTTTGGCCACGATCACGGCTCTGCTGTTCTACGTCACCACCGCGGACTCCGCGGCCTTGGTGATGGCGAACCTGTCGTCGAATCTGCGGAACCCCGCCGAGGATGGACGCGCTGGACTGCGCATCTTCTGGGCGCTGTCGACCGGTGCCCTGACGGTGGCGATGCTGCTCGTCGGGGGCATCGGCGCCTTGCAGAGCGCGACGGTGATCATGGGCCTGCCCTTCGCCTTCGTCGTCATCCTCGTGATGATCGGTCTGTACAAGGCACTGCGGGTCGAGGCGAACCGCGTCGACAGCGTCGACACGACCCTGCCCGGCTCGTTGGCGCGTCGTTCCCGCGGCCCCGGTCACGAGACCTGGCAGCGTCAGCTCGGCCGGGTGCTGTCCTTCCCGAATCAGGCGCGTGCCCAGGAGTTCGAGCAGAAGGTGCTCATCCCCACCCTCAACGAGGTGGCCGAAGAGATGAAAGGCCGCGGAATCTCATCGCGTTGCGGTCGCGTCGATTCCGAAGGCGTGTTCGTCGACGACGGTGAACTCTTCCAGTTCGAAGTCGACGGAGACGGGCAGTACCCGTTCCGCTATCAGGTGTGGCCGCACAAGGTCAGCGTGCCGTCGTTCGGCGGAATGGTCCCGCGCGGAACCGGCGAGGACTACTACCGGATGGAGGTCTACCTCGACGGCGGCACCGGTCAGGGCTACGACATCATGGGGTTCTCGAAGGAGCAGATCATCGATGACGTGCTCGACCAGTACGAACGCCACGTCGAATTCCTCCAGCTGCAGGAGAACGTCATCCACGGCGATGACTGAATCCGCTGGGTGAGAGCGACGCCCGGGATCCTGGCCTGACGGTCGGCGATCCCGGGCGTTGTCGTTTCCTCGCCCAGGAAAGGTCAGGCGATCACCCCGCAATCACGCTGCGCAGGGTGCGGGTGACGGGCAGGGCCGTGAGTCCGCTGGTGGCGGGGTTCTCCGGGCTCGGCGTCGAGCGGATGTCGAAGGTGAACCCTCCTGCCGATCCGGCTGCTCGGATCCGATGGGCGGACTGGGTCTGACCGGCCACCGCCTGAAGCACGACCTGCACCCGCTCCAACGATGCGCCGAGCATGTTGGCATCGGACGTGCCGGCGGACAGTCCGCGGGTGGCCCAAGCGAGAGCGACGGCGATATTGACGTTGGCCGGGAACTTCTCGATCGCCTCGGCGGGGTTGCCCGTGAACACCGTCAAGGGTCCGTCCTCGGGGCGGAGGTCACGCAGACGTGCGGCCTCGGTCTCGGACATCCACGGTCGGATGAGTCCGCTCGCCTCCTTCGAAGTGGTGATTTCGACGGTGTCGAGGCCATCGGCCTGCGCCGCCGCCTCGAGCACATCGAGTCCACCGATCGCCCCGTTGGTCACATGCAACCGGCCGGGGCCAGCGAGCAGACCCGCACGGGCCTCGGGCGCTGCCAGGGCACCGACACTGGTGAGGACGAGAGGGCGACCGGACGCAATAGCCGACGGACCGAGCTGGGCGGCGGCAGGGACACCGGCGCATTCGACGATGACGTCGAAGCCGTCGAACATCCTCGGTGAGGGTGAAGTGTCGATGTCGGCACGACCGGCGAGCCGGGCAAGACCAGGGAGGTCGACCACCTCGGCGCCGTGATTCGGGCGGCCGTCATGCTTGGCTCGATCAGAGACCAGAGCGGTCAGGCTGAGCGTCCCGGCGGCGAGCTCGGGAGAGAGCAGCTGGGCGACGTGACGGCCGATGGCACCGAATCCGAGGAGGAGCACTGAGGTCATGGCCGCACCCTATCGGAGATCACTGACATGGGGCTCAGACCGGCGTGACCGTGACCTGGGGGACCGGAGTATGGGGCGTGCGGGCAATGTCAGTGCGACGCGATACGGTTGCAGAATGGACGACGAAACACAGCCAAACCATTCCGGCGGAGCCGTCATCGGCGACGACGGACTGGCCCGCACTCCTTGGGCGTACGGCGACCCGATGCTGCTGGACTACTACGACAGCGAATGGGGCCTGCCCATCCATGACGAGGCGGGGCTGTTCGAGCGGATGAGCCTCGAAGGATTCCAGGCCGGACTCTCCTGGCTGACGATTCTGAAGAAGCGGGAGCGATTCCGTGAGGTCTTCGCCGGATTCGATCCCGAGGCCGTTGCCCGCTTCGGCGACGTCGAGATCGAGCAGCTGCTGACCGACCCCGGGATCATTCGCCATCGGGGCAAGATCGAAGCTTGCATCAACAACGCTGCTCGCGTGATCGAGCTGCGTGAAGATGGCGGGCTCGATGCGTTTCTGTGGTCGTTCCAGCCTGCGCAGACGCCGCGGCCGCGCACCGTCGCCGAGATCCCGACGACCGGACCGGAGTCCGTGGCCCTGTCGAAGGCTCTGAAGAAGAAGGGATTCCGCTTCGTCGGACCGACCACGATGTATGCCCTGATGGAGGCCATCGGCATGGTCGATACGCACCTGCTCGATTCCCACCGGCGAGGCGCGTCCGGAGTGTGGTCGGAATGAATGACATCCGCGTCTCCGCGCTCGTCCTTCTCCACCCGCAGCGTCCGGGGCTGCTCATGGTGCGCAAGGCCGGGACGACGTCATTCATGTTGCCCGGCGGCAAACCCGAAGAGGGGGAGACCGCTGAGGACACCATCGTGCGCGAGATCGCCGAGGAACTCGGACTCGATCTGGACCGACACCGGCTGCACGCCCTGGGTACGTTCGCCGCGGCGGCGGCGAACGAGGCCGATCACCGAGTCATCGGCGACGTGTTCTGCTACGACGGCCAGCCGGAGGGGCTCGATGTGGAGAACATCGCGCATCTGGCCGAGATCGCCGAAGCCGGGTGGTTTCCCATCGATCCTCTGCCCGCGGACACCGATATCCGCCAATTCGCGCCGCTGACCCGCAACGAGGTCATCCCGGCACTGCAGGCCGCGGGGAGATCGGTCGGCTGATCGGGTGAAAGGCTGTCGTCCTACCCGGTGCGACGGTGCTTTCAGGCTGGACGGGGTGCACTTTGGCAATCCGGCGCTGGTTTCATGCGGTGCGACGCTGGAACCCGAGGTCGAGGGTGAACAGCTGCAGGGAGTGCACCAAGGTGATCGCGGCGATGAGGAAGCTCAGCGAGATGTCGATGATGCCGAAGATCGTCAGCGCCGGTGGGCTGACGTAGCCGGGTGCCTGCAGGAGGGTGCAGCCGATGACGATCGCGCCGGTGAGGATCGCGATCAGGACGGCGATTGTCGTGCGGCCCACCGCTGCCAGGCACAGCAGCCCGGTGGTGAACAGCAGAGCGAAGAGCGCGAAGACATCGACGCCGCGACCGATGATGAGGACTTCCTGCCACAGGTTCCCGTACGTGACCGAACTGTCCGGTTCGGGGGAGTAGTAGGGGAAGAACGATGCGGCGATGACCAGCATGACCAGCGGCCCATAGAGGCGGGCATAGATGATGTTCGTACGGCGGATGCGCTTCGCGAGGTCGTCAGCGCGGCGGAGATGCCCGGTCGTCATCGACCGGTCGTCGTCTGTTGCTGTCACTGCGGCCTGCCGTCGGAATCGAGGGTGGTGGCACGAGGACTCGTTGCTGTGCCGAAGCACGGCAGAAGCATCGCATTTCTCCGATCAGGGGATTAGGGATTGTGGCTGACAACGGCTCGAATGGATTAGTCGCCATCAAGCGAGCCGATACCTGAAACGTATCCAGGAAAGTTACCGTCCGGTGTTCTCAGCCGGCAAGGAATGGTCATGACTCACCTGTCATGCCCGCGAAATTTCACATATTCGCACAAAGGCTTTTATGCCGGGTTGTGACTTTATCCCTATTTCGCTGCTCGGCGAGCCGCATTCTTCGCTCGGGAAGGTGCGCTGTCGGGTACCGCCTGGTCATCGGCCGCGCGGCCGAGTTGGACCGAGAGCCGGTGGAGGCACTCGCGGAGGTCGGGACTGTCGACGACGGTGAAGTCGGTGTCCAAACGCGCCAGCGCCAGGGCCATCGTGGTCAGGCTCTGGCCGCCGACAGTGACGAGACACCGGTCGCCCTCGAGCGCCTCGACCGTGCCTTCGGCGGACGCGAGCTTCTTCATCACCGTGGGCGCAGGGGCGTCGACGACGACCTGGGCCGAATGCCGCCACCTGGGTTCCGTGGCGTGTCGTTCGACGAAGTCACCGATGTCCTCGGCCGGCAGCGGACGTGGACTGAAGCTGGGGCCGCTCGGGGTCTTCGGCACGATGCGTTCTGCGCTGAAGACTCGCCAGTCCCCGGCCCTGGGATCGAAGGCCAGCAGGTGCCAACGGTGCTGACGATTGACGAGTCGGTAGGCCTCGACTTCCAGGTGGACCTCGTGTGCCGAGGCGCTGCTCGGGTCGTCCCGCTGTGGGCAGTCACCTGTGTCTGGGTCCGCTGCGCCTGGGCTTGTGGCGCATGAGTCGCCTGTGTTGCCGGGCGAGTGGTCGGACGGTTCACCGAGATACGCGAAGCGCAGGCGTTCGCGCCGGCGACAGTGATCGATGAGAGTGACGATGAGGTTGGGGTCGACAATCGGCATCGGCTGATTGCCGACGACCGGAACAGTGAAGTGCGCGAGACTCTGCACCCGCGCTCGGACTGCGGCGGGCAGAATGGTCTCGAGCTTCGCCAGCGCCAGTGCCGAGGTCTCTTCCATTCCGCCGATGATGCAGCTCAGCCCCGAGTGGAGGCCGACGGCGACCGCCACCGCTTCATCTGCGTCGAACATGAGCGGCGGGATGCCCACGCCGTTGGAGGTGAGACGGTATCCGCCCTCGGTTCCGCGTGTGCCGTCGATCGAATAGCCGATATCGCGGAGCGTGCCGATATCGTTCCGGACGGTCCGCGGACTCACTTCCAGACGATCTGCCAATTCGGTTCCCGACCAGGTTCGGGGCACCATCAACAGTGACAATAACCCGAGCAGTCGTGCTGCAGTCTGTGACATCTCTGCGTCTTCTGTCGTTTAGGAAGACCTCCTGCCTGAACTCAGAATAGCATTATGCAAATCGTTCCGGGGCAGAGCGAAAACAAAGAAGTGGCTTCCCCGAAATCGGAGGAACTAACAAAATTGATGCACGATCAGCAGAATATTCAGAGCATTCCTTCCCCAGAGACAACTGAAACAGAATTCGATGTCGATGACTATCTCGAGTTGTATTCGTCGGCACGGAAGAAGGACAAAGGGTGGATCCTCGACGAGGTCATGATCCTCACCGGTTGGTCACGTGACCATGCGCGGCGCCGCCTGGCGGCCTTCCGCGTCGGAGAAGACGATGCCTACGATGATCCGCCCGCCGACCAACCGTCGTCGAGGTGCTGCAAATACTCACCCGAATCGCGTGCACTCCTCGTCCGGATCTGGGAATGGTCCGGGTTCCAGAGCGGTAAGTACCTGGCCGCAGTGATGCCGCAGCTGCTCGATGCGGCCGAACGCCATGGCGCTCTGGTGCCCGACCGCGACGGCTACAGCCTCGAGGTCCGGGCCGAGCTGCTCGCCGTCAGTCCGGCATCGATCGACCGGTACCTGCGCACCGCGCGAGCCGAGGACTTCCGAGACCGTCGGGTGTCGACGAAACGGTTCACCAGTCCCAGCGAAGACTTCCTCGACTTCGCTTCGGGACCGAACGAGTACGAACCCGGGTTCTTCCTCGTCGACACCATCGCCCACGCAGGACCGACCCGAGCCTCGAACTGTGTGTTCACGATCAGCGCCTCCTGCCTGCACACCGGTTGGGTCTTCACCCGCAGTCTTGCCGACAATGGTCCGGACACCATGGTGGACCTGCTGCAATGGTCACTCGATGAGGTGCAGGGGATTCCCTTCTGGGTCAATGCCATCGAGCTGAGCAATGCCGATGACACCGTCCACGAGGCGACCGACAAGTGGGCGCGGGGACTGGACATCCACTTCAGTCCGGTGCTCAAAGATCTCCGCCGCGATCGACTTCCGGAAGCGTCGCGGCATCAGCATCTCGTCCATGAGTACGCAAATATCCGCCGCTATGACACCGACGAGGCCCGGTCTGCACTCAACGGACTCTGGCGCGCGGTCGATGACCGGCTCAATTACTTCACTCCCACGCGCAAACCGGCTGGCTGGTCCGATGGCGGTCATGGCGAGCAGCGGCGAATCTACGACGAACCGCGCACACCGTTCGAACGTCTGCGGGCAGCGGGAGTCATGTCACCGACGCAGGAGGACGAGCTCACCCAGTACGCGGATGGTCTCGACCCGGCCCGACTGACCGAGGAGATCGTGTTCTGGCAGAGGCGTCTGCAGGAGCTTGCCGCCTGAGTGCGGTCCGTTCCCACGCTGTCGGCAGAGCCGCACGGTCGTCGGCTGACGGCTGAACCAGACGTTCCCTGACCGTCGGCAGAGCCGAGCCCGGGAACTGCAGCCTCAGTCCCGTTCCCGTCGCGAATAGGCGATGAGAGCCCGATACAGGTCGATCGGCGCGCAGTTGGCGCCCTTGGCCAGGGACTTCATGAGTTTGCGGTAGGTCGGGTAGTCCATCTGCGCCGGATTGTCCGTGGACACGAGATTGAAATCGTGCAGAACGGTCAGCGCCCGGGAATCCATGATGGAGAACTTCTTGGGATTGACGACGGTGAGCAGCGTGCTGGCCATCGGGATTCCCACTCCGGGCAGCATCTGCAGCAACGGCAGACGGAAGCGGTTGGGTGTGTCGTCGTCGAGGGCAACGCCGGTGACGAAATCGATGTCATCGGACGAGATCTCTTCGAGGCTCGGCAGAACTCCTATGGCCTTCCACTCGGCGACCTTGAGGAAATGCTTGCGTTTGAACGATTCGCGGACCTTCGTCTTCGGACCGATGTCATTGAAGATCTCTGACTCGAGATCAGTGAGGACATAGAGCGGTTCGAACTTGAGGACGAAGGCGGTGTCGATGGTGCCGCTGGGAGCGTCGCGCTTGAGGTCCGAGCTGAGTTCCGATGAGTTCATGAACCGATGATAGGCGACGTTTCTGACGCGCAGGTGAACACTTCTCCGCTGCAGGAGAGACAGACGATTCTGATACGGCAGATGCAGTGCCGATGTCGTAACCTCAGACTATGAACCCCGAACAGCCGTCTCAGGCGACGTACACCCCGGCCCTGCTGGGCTTGGTGTGGACGGCGATGTTCGGGTTCTCCGCCTTCTTCTTCAGCTATTCGACGATGGTGACGATTGCGTCGACGGACGGACTGTCGACCGTCACCGGCGGGACCGTGCTGACGACGATGATGATCGGTGTCATCGTCGCCCAGCCCTTCGCCCCGTGGGCCGGTCGGGTTTTCGGTTTCAAGGCCTCGCTGCTGATGGCGCTCGTGCTGCAGTTCCTCGGGCAGCTCCTCGGTCTCTTCGTCGGCCCGCCGCTGTTGGCGCTCGTCCTCGCCGGACTCTGCGGTGGCGTCGGGTTCGGGCTGTTCGTCGTCCTTGCCAATGCGGCGGTCCCGGGAACGACCTCACCCGGGCGGATCGGCAAGGCGCTGGGCTTCTTCGGTGGGATCACGTCCCTGGCGGCAGCCGTCGGTGCTCCGGTGGGATTGTGGTTGGTCGAGACGATTCCGATCTGGATCTTCCGTGTCATCGTCTGTGCCTGTCTGCTGTTGGCCATCCCCACGGTGCTCAAATACGTACCTGGTCGGTCGCCTCGGCGAGGGGAAGGCGATGCGGGAGATGCGGCGCGCGGCAGCGAGGCCGTCGGGGTGCGGTCCGGTCGCAACGAGAAGCGGCGCCTGCGGAAGGTGGGACGCCGGGCGGGGGAGGCCCTCGGACTCGTCCTCATGCTCTCTCCGTTCCTCGTCGGCATGATCGTCTTCGGGATCATCGTCGGCTTCGGGCCGGGCGAGGACGTCGCGGTGGCGGCGCTGTTCATCGCGGGTATGCAGGTATCGGCGGTCATCGGCCGCTTCGTCGTCGGAGCCATTTCGGACAATTTCCCGCCGTTCGCACTCAACATCCTGGGCCTCGTCCTCACAGCGATCGGCCTGGTCTGTGCTGTCGTCTCCTACGGTGCGGCGCTGTTCGTCGCCATGCTCATCATCGGGCTCGGGCTGGGTGCCATGCAGTCGGCGAGCCTCGTCATGGCCTTCGCCTCGGTCAGCTCGCCGAGCCGGGCCAGCGTCGCCTGGAATATGAACTTCGACATCGGGCTGGCCATCGCCGGCGTGGTCGGCGGACTCGGCTTCACCTACCTCGGAGCCCAATCGACCTTCCTGGTGTGTGCCCTGCTCCTGCTGTTCGCAGGCGCACTGTCATGGATCGCGCGGACGCTGCAGATGCGGGGCAGTAGACACAGCTGAGCCGGTCATCGCGGCGAATCGTCATCGAGCTGCGCCAGCAGTCCGACGGCCGCGCGTGTGTACTCGCCGATCCAACGGTCATGGATTCGTTTGATCGGCAGCGGTGCCAGAGCCAGCAGGCGTGTGCGTCCGTCCTTGCGCCCCGTGACCAGATCGGCGCCTTCGAGCACCCGAATATGCTGCAGCACCGTCGTGCGATCGAGATCGGGAAACGCTTCGCAGACCTCGCCCGTCGTGTGCGGACGAGCCTTCAGCAGATCGAGGACACGTCGGCGGGTGGAGTTGGCCAGTGCTTTGAACACTGCGTCATCGGATTCGTCCGAACCTGTTCCCTCCAACTGCGACATGTGGTAAAAATATCACATGACCGATGAGCAGAGCACCCAGAACACACCCGCCGAGCAGACTGATCAGTCCCGCCCGCTGGAGGAGCTGTCCTTCACCGTCACCGGGTATATCTCGAAGACTCCGCACGAAACCTACGAGGCGGTTGCCGATCCCGAACAGCTCTCGCACTACTTCACGACCGGCGGCGCCCGCGGCCGTCTGGAAGCCGGAGCCGAAGTCACGTGGGATTTCGCCGACTTCCCGGGCAGATTCCCCGTCGAGGTCGTCGAGAACATTCAGGACGAGAAGATCGTCATCCGCTGGGAGGGGTCCGACGACTCTGTGGATACGGACACGACGACGACCTTCGAGTTCACTCCCGTCGATGACGGGGCGCGGACTCTCGTGACGATCACGGAGAAGTCCTGGAAGCTCACCGAGGGAGGAGCCCAGGGCGCCTTCGGCAACTGCATGGGCTGGACCGGAATGCTCTCGGCGCTGAAGGTCTGGATCGAGCACGGAATCAACCTCCGCGAGGGCTACTACAAGTAGGCCCCTGCAAGTAGACCTGGAGTGTCAGGGCGCGGACGGATCCGTCGGAACGCCCGGATCCGTCGCGGCGCCTGACCTCTTCGCAGCATCCGACTCGCGGTGCCTTCGCGCGCCTCGCCGCGCCCGGATCTCCGGGATGAGCACGGCGAGGACCGCGGCCAGAAAAAGGACCTGCATGAGCGTGCGCGGCAGCAGATGGTCGTCCCACGGGAGGTTCTCGCCCGTCAGCGCCAGATGCACATTCGCCGGGAACATGAGGATGAGCATCAGCCCCAGCCCGCTGGCTGCCCACAGGCGAGTCGGTCCGAGCAGCAGGCCGACGGCCCCGAGCAGTTCGAGCACTCCCGTCACCGTGACGAGGGCGGGAGCGCCGGGAAGCCAGGGCGGCACCATATCGATGAGAGCCTCGCGCATGCCGACGAAGTGGGAGATGCCAGTGACGATGAACATCACGGCAAGCCCGTATCGGATCGCTGCGGGCCAGGGGCCGAGGCCGTGCTTGGCGGCTGCGGAGGTGAAGCGCCCGATGCTGTAGGCGATGAGAGTCGTGATGATCAGGAAGAGCAAGGGTGTCATGAGCGGCTCCTTCGATGGGCGCAGCCTCGCGGCCACAACGAATCTTTACAGTGAAAAGATAAGCCGCCGACGCATATCTTGTCAATGAAAAGTTTGCTCCGGTACGATCGAACTGTGACTTATCATCATGGGGATCTGCGTCGGACCCTGTTGGCGGAGACCGCCTCGGCGATTGCCGAGGGCGGAGTGGCGAAGCTGAGCATGCGCGCTCTGGCGAAGCGGGCCGGAGTCTCCAATGCTGCCCCGGCTTATCATTTCGGCGACAAATCCGGTCTGCTCACGGCCCTCGCGGCTGAAGGATTCGACCGTCTGGCAGAAGCGATGGCCTCAGTCGGCGACGGCGGGCTCATTTCCCGCGGGGTCGCGTATGTCGAATTCGCGCTCGCGTGCCCGTCTCACTTCACGGTGATGTTTCAGCCCAGGCTGCTCCACGATGACGATGCCGAACTGGCCGCGGCCCGACAGCGAGCGTGGGCCGCGCTCTCGGTCGGAGTTGCGCAGACCCGATCGGGGCCGGACTCCGATTTCGGGGTGGCTGCGTGGTCGCTCGTCCACGGGTACGCCACTCTGGTGCTCAGCGGTGCAGTGGAGCCCGAAGATGCACTCAAGCAGGCGCGCATCGTGGCGGGCCACCTCGGCGAGGGTGCGGGCAAGGGTCCTGGCAAGAGCGACTGACGAGTCGGCCCGGACTCACCGACGGGTCAGTCCGGAGTCGGTGGCGGGTCAGTCCGGCAGGCGCGGTGACCCCGGGGTCACTTTCCGGTGGTCTTCTTCTGTCCCGGTTCGAGTCCGTGGGAGTTCTTGATGAAGAACGCGCCGATGACGCCGAGGGTGCCGACGCAGGCGGCGACGAAGAAGGCGACGTTCGCGCCGTGGACGAGGCCTGCCATGCCGTAGGTCTCCGGGTTCCGCGCGGCCGAGACCATGATCGTCACAAGCGCTGCGGTGCCGACCGACGCGGCGATCTGCCGCAGCGTGTTGTTCAGGGCCGTGCCGTGCGGGATGAGGTGCGAGGGCAGCTGGTTGAGCGCGGCTGTGGTCACCGGCATCATCACCATGGCGACACCGAACATGCGGATCGTGTTGACCACAGCGAGGTAGACGAACGAGGTGTCCGGTTCGAGCCGCGCGAAGAGGAATGTGGTTCCGGTGAGCAGGACGAAGCCGGCGATGGCGAGCCATTTCGCGCCGATGGCGTCGAACACGCGACCGGTCACCGGCGACATGAGCCCCATCACCGCGGCGCCGGGAAGCAGGACCAGGCCCGACTCCATGGCGGAGAAGTCATTCATGTTCTGCATGTACAGCGGCAGGACCATCATGCCGCCGACCATGACGATGAACACGCACATGCCCAGCAGGGTGTTGAGAGTGAACATGCGGTAGCGGAGGATGCGGAACTCGAGGATCGGCTGCTCGAGCTTGAACTGGCGAGTGATGAAGAACGTCAGCGTGATCGCGCCGATGACCAGGGGAATGAGCACCTCGGCGCTGATCCAGCCGGCATCACCGGCGGTGCCGAAGCCGAACAGCAGTCCGCCGAAGCCGAGGGTGGAGAGGATGATTGAGAGGACGTCGAGTCGGGGGAAGGTCCGCTCGGTGACGTTCTTGAGCAGGAAGTAGGCGATGATGAGGTCGATGATCGCGATCGGCAGCATCATGTAGAACAGCGTCTGCCACGGCAGGTGATCGACGATCCAGCCGGAGAGGCTGGGCCCGATGGCCGGGGCGAAGGCGATGACGAGCCCGAAGGTGCCCATCGCCGAACCGCGCTTCTCGACGGGGAAGATTGCGAAGAGAATCGTCTGCATGAGCGGCATGATGATGCCGCCGGCCGAGGCCTGGATGACACGGCCGATGAGCATCACCGGATAGACCGGGGCGATCGCGCAGACGAGGGTGCCGACGATGAACAGGCCCATGGCGGTGAAGAACAGGCCGCGCGTCGTGAACTTCTCGATGAGGAACGCGGTCACCGGGATCATGATGCCGTTGACGAGCATGAAGCTCGTCGTCACCCACTGTGCAGCGCCGGAAGTGATGTCGAAGTAGTGCATGAACGCCGGCAGTGCGGTGTTGAGCAGCGTCTGGTTGAGGATGATGACGAACGCGCCGGAGACGAGCACCGCAAGTACGAGGTTCCGGTTGACCGGGGTGCCTTCCGCCGGGTCCTTCTGAATGTCGTCTCCGTTCGCCAATGGCATCCCCTCACCCGTTCGTCGTCTGCGTTTCTTCTCGTCCTTCAGCGACAGCCCGCTTGCCGCGGTGTGCTGAATCGGCCCCTCTTCGCGCCCGGAAGTAAATTCCTTGGTTATATAAACGCTTTATGCAGTTTAACTCACTGCCCCCGCCGAGGTGGTCCCGGGTCGGTGTGAGATACATCGAGTTCATCTCCCGGCCGGGTGCCGGCCACCCACCGCTGGTGTGGAAGATTCCGACCGCGGCCCCACATGGGGACCGCGGTCGGAATCACGACGGTCGGCCGCCTCGGTGAGGGGTCAGGTCAGGCGGCGGGCCGGCGACTGAGTCTTGTTCGGGTCGGTCTCCGGCAGGTCGCCGAGGATGTCGTCGATGCGGGTGAGCACGTCCGTGTCGAGGGTGGCTCCGGCCGCCTCGGCGTTCGAGGCGATCTGCTCGGGGCGGGAGGCGCCGACGAGGGCGGTGGCGACGTTGTCGTTGGCGAGCACCCAGGCGATCGCCAGCTGCGCCATCGTGATCCCGAGTTCGGCGGCGATCGGTTCGAGCTTCGCCACTGCTGTCAGTTTGTCATCGTGAAGATAGCGACTCCTGATCGACTCCGCGCCGCCGCCGTCCTCATCGGTCGCCCGCGATCCCTCGGGCACCGGTTGGCCGGGTTTGTACTTGCCGGTCAGGACACCCTGAGCGATCGGGGACCAGACGATCTGGGAGATGCCGAGTTCCTTCGACGTCGGGACGACCCGTTCTTCGATGACGCGCCAGAGCATGTTGTACTGCGGCTGGTTCGACACCAGCTGGATGCCGAGGTCCTTAGCCAGGTGGTGGGCGGCGCGCAGCTGGTCGGCGTTCCATTCGCTCACGCCGATGTAGAGGGCCTTGCCGGAGCGGACGATGTCGGCGAAGGCCTGCATCGTCTCTTCCAACGGGGTCTCGTAGTCGTAGCGGTGTGCCTGGTAGAGGTCGACGTAGTCGGTGCCGAGTCGGCGCAGCGAGCCGTTGATCGACTCCATCATGTGCTTGCGCGACAGGCCGGTGTCATTGTGTCCCCTGGGTCCGGTGGGGAAGTAGACCTTCGTGAAGATCTCGAGCGATTCGCGTCGTTGGCCCTTGAGCGCATCGCCGAGGACCTGTTCAGCGACGGTGTTCGCGTAGACGTCGGCGGTGTCGAAGGTGGAGATGCCCGCATCGAGGGCGGCGTGCACGCACTTCGTGGCGGTGTCGTTCTCCACCTGCGAACCGTGCGTGAGCCAGTTGCCGTAGGTGATCTCGGAGATCTTGAGTCCGCTGTTTCCCAGATATCTGTGCTCCATGACCTCAGCCTACGACCGGGTGGCAGAGTGGGGAACCCCTCGGCGAGGCGGCGGTGGCGGAAGCGGTGAGCGCGCGGCGGGTGTTCGTGGCGAGTGCGCGGCGGGTGATCGTGGTGAGTACGCGACGCAGGTGGTGAGTGCGCGGCTGGCGCGTGCGGCCACGGAGCGGCCCCGGCACGGTTTGAGTCAGGAAGCACTGTTTCAAATCAGTGCTTCTCGACTTAAAGCGTGCCGTGAAGAATACGTCGCTCGGAAGGCTCTGCTCGCCCTGGAGTGGGCCGCCAAGAGGGGTAGTCGGTGCCTCAGTGCGCCGGGCCTGCGTTCTCCGCGATATGCCCCTGCAAGGTCTCGGCGAAGGCCGCGGAGTCCCCGGCCCGCAGATGCGCGACGAGGTCTTCGTGCTCGGCGATGATCTCATCACAGCGTTCGAGCAGGCGACGGCTGTTCATGAACAAGGTGAACCGGTGACGGTCTGACAGCATCGAATACATCTCGAGCATCACCCGGTTGTCCCCTGCCTCGACGAAGCCGCGGTGGAACTCCAGGGTGAGTTCGATGAACCGGGCGACATCCCCCTTGGCGAAGGCGGCGCGATGCTGTGTGATGAGACCGTCGAGTTTCTCCGCTAAGCGCTGCCGCATGGGTTCGGAGGCGCGTTCGACCGCGGTCGTCTCAAGTACGAAGCGGGCATCGGCGAGCTCGGCGACGGTGCGTTCGTCGATGCCTTGGACGATCGCCCCGCGCTTGGGGTAGATGTGGATCCACCCCTCGTCCTGCAGACGGGCCAGGGCCACACGCACCGGGGTGCGGCTGACCCCGATCTCGGTGGCCAGCGCGGCCTCGCCGAGCATCGTCCCGGGCAGGTGTTCGCCGTCGAGGATCTGGCCGCGGATGTCGGAATACGCGCGTTCGGCCGCGCTCTGCGATTCGGATCCTCTGCTCATCCCCGGCCTTTGTTCCGACTGTCCGTGCCCTCTGCGGCGGTGACCCCGCCGGGCTGGGGCGGTGCTTCCGGTGACTCGTCGGTTGCCTCGGCGAGGGCCGGTGTGTGGTGTCCCGGCCAGCTCATGAGCGGGATCGCCCGAATCGAGAATCCGACGGCGATGAGCAGGACGAACGTGGCCATGAGATTGATCCAGAGGAACCCGCCGGCGCCGAGCACGGACCCGGCCATCGCTGCCATGAGGGCCCCGCCGAGGTTCATGGCCGAATCCGATGCGCCCTGCAGGGGCACCTTCGCATGTGCCGGCACCGAGGCGGTCAGCAGGGACGATCCGCCGATGAGGAACATCGACCATCCGATTCCGAGCAGGACCAGCGCGATCGACAGCAGCGCCATCGACGACTCCGGGGCCACAGCGTCGATGACGCCGAGGACGATCGTGAGGACGAAGATACCGGCCCCACCTGCGATGACGACGCCCGAGCCCCACCGGTCGGCCATCCAGCCGAACACGGGGGACAGGGCGTACATCCCGGCGATGTGGATGCTCACGACGATGCCGATCGCGCCGAGGCTGAACTCCTGATGATCCATGTGCACCGGGGTCATGACCATGACGTTGGTCATCATCATCTGCCCCGCGATGACCGTGATCATCGCGAACAGCGGCACCGGGCGGGCCAGAGCGAAGCGCAGCGCTTCGCCGAGTTTCATCGGGGCAGCGGCGGTCGCCTCGGTGGCAGATCCGTTGGGCGCGGCGGGTTCCCTCGCCGAGGCGGCGCTGGCGTTGACCTCGGTCGTGGCCTCTCCGCCGTGGCTGGGATCATCGAAGTCGGGTTCGCCGGGGTGGTCGGTGCCGGCTGCCACCGTCTTCGTCAGCGTCGAGGCCGACAGCGTGGCCAACGCGAACGCGACCATCGAGATGAGGTAGGGCCCGGCAAGGCCGTTCATGCCCAGTGTCTCTCCGAGGTGGGCGCCGGGGGCGGTGAAGCTGGGGCCGAGGACGGAGCCGACGGTCGTCGCCCACACCACCAGTGACATCGCGCGACCGGCGGCGGCCGGGTCGGCGAGGTCGACAGCGGCGTAGCGGGCCTGCAGGCCGGAGGCGGTCGAGGACCCGCACATCATCATCCCGAGCATGAACAGGGGAAGGAACTGCAGGGCGACGCCGATGAGGACGACCACGGCGCCGAGCGTGCCGATGCCGAAGCCCGAGGTCAGCGCCTTGCGGCGGCCGGAGCGTCCGGCGAGCACGGCGAGAGGGTAGGCGATGAGCCCGGCGCCGAGGATGACGCTCATCTGCGCGAATCCGGCCATCGAGGTCTGGCCGGTGATCTCTTCGGCGAGCAGTCCGCCGACGGCATACCCGGAGGCGATGCCGGCTCCCGAGAGGAGCTGGGCGGTGATGAGTTTGGCCTGTTCGCGGATGTGGCTCGTCATGGTGGTCTCACGTCGTCGTGGTGGTCAAGACTCACTCACATTAACTTGCATCCATCTTGGATACAACAGATGGTCGCAGGGCGGGATGCCTGGACAGGGGCGGGAGCGAGTCGAGTAGGTTCTGGGAATGAGCCAACTCAGTGCCCGGCGTCGCCTCGGTGATCCAGAACTGCCGGGAACCGCTCAACGACAGGAGTCCCGCATGATCAGGCAAGACCGCACCGACGACGTCCTCACCATCACCATGGACAACCGGGAGCAGGCGAACGCGCTGACCGAGGAGATGCTGGGCCAACTCACCGACGCCTTCACCGAGGCGAGCGCGAACGAAGATCTGCGCGCAGTTCTCCTCACCTCTGCCGGTGGGCGCGGATTCTCGGCGGGAATGGACACCGCGCAGTTCGCACATACGAGTGCGTCGCAGGCTTACGAGACGATCAGCCGCCTCGGCGAGGTGTGCGAAGCGATCAAGAGCTGCGACCTTCCGGTCGCCGTCGCGATCGACGGCTTCTGCATCGGCGGAGCGGCCGAGATCGCAGCGGCCGCGGACTTCCGCATCGGCAGCAGCGACTCCTGGTACTCGATGCCCGAAGTGCGCATCGGCATCCCTTCGGTACTCGAATCGGTCAACCTCCACCGCCTCATGGGCTGGACGAAAGCGACCGAATTCGTCCTCACCGGCAACCGGTTCAGCGCGGAGGACATGCTGGCCTGCGGGTTCCTCAACGACATCGTCGCCGAGGTGGCCTCCCCGGTTGAGGAAGGAGCTGTGCCGTCAGGGGAAGGGGCGGTGCCGAAAGGTGGGAGAACCTCGGCCGAAGAGCGCGCGCTCGCCCTCCTCCACGACACCGCGCGGGCCGACCGTGCAGTCATCGCCCAGCAGAAACGACTGCTGAGAACGTGGAAGAACACCTTCGAGGCCGAGGCGATTGCCGACAGCAAGAAAGAATTCGCACTCACGTTCGCCGCGAAAGCAGAGAGACAATAGCCTGAGTACTTAACGAACGATTGAGGAGGACGCGTGACAGACAACGAGGTCACACCACTGCCCGAGGCTTTCTACCTTCCTCGCGGCGAGAACGAATTCGACTCGACCCGGGCCACGACGAGCCCGTGGGACGAGCGGATGCAGCACGGAGGGCCGCCCGCGGCACTGCTCGCCCGTGCCGTTGAACAAATCCGCGAAGACGAGGCGATGAGCATCGGCCGGCTGACCATCGACATGCTCGGGCCGATCCCGCAGGGTCGGATCCGCACCGAGGCGACCATCGTCCGACCCGGAAAGCGCATCGAACTCGTCGAAGCCAAACTCTGGGCCGAAGACCGTCTTGCCGTCACCGCGACCGCGTGGCGGATGCGCTCGACACCCGAATCCAGCGCCGACGTGGCCTCGACCTTCGACACCTCGGCGGTGCCGGAACCGCAGGAGCAGAAGTACTTCCCCGGCATCAGCCCTGACTGGGGATACGGGCGTGCCATCGAATGGCGCTTCGTCTCCGGCGGGCTCCAGGAGCTCGGAGCTGCCGACGTCTGGGTACGCCCGCGCATCCCGCTCGTCGCGGGTGAACGAACCAGCCCGATCCAGCGATTCGTCATCGTGGCGGATTCGGCCAACGGTGTCTCGGCGGCCCTGCCGTTTGGCGAGTGGACGTTCATCCCTCCGTCGCTGTCGTTGACCTTCGCACGGGAACCGAGGTCCGAATGGCTGAATATGAATGTCCGCACCCATGTCGGCCCCGACGGTCGCGGCGTCGCCGACGGCGACCTGGCTGATGAGATCGGCTACGTCGGAGCTGTGACCCAACCGCTGCTCATCGCCCGACTCTGAGATCCTGAAAGTATGGAGTTCCTCGGGCTCGTTCTCATCGGATGCCTCGTCGGCCTGACCACCGTGCTCTTCGGGTTCGGCGGCGGCTTCGTCACGGTCCCGATCATCACCCTGGTCGATGCGGATCTCGGACATGACACGGCGCGGGTGGCGGCGGCCACCTCGGCGCTGGTGATGCTCGTCAACGCGATCGTCGCGACGGTGTCGACGAAACGCTCCACGCTCGCCCATCTCAAGGGGCGGTGGTGGTTGCTCGGGCTGCTCGCGCTGGGCGGGGGATTGGGTGCGTTCGCAGGACGATTCGCACCGGACGCGCTGCTGCAGTGGGGGTTCGTCGCGTACATCGCGGCCACGGCCATCGATCTGCTCGCCCGGCCCGGATTCTTCCGGCGCAAGGCTGCAGTTGTCGATGAGGCCGGCGAGGTCAGTGAAGGCGGACGCGGAATCGCAGCGGTCTGGGGTGTGCCGATCGGTGGTCTGGCGTCGTTCCTCGGCGTCGGCGGGTCGGTGATGACGGTGCCGATGATGCGCCGATCCGGGGCGACGATGACCGTGGCCACGACCCTGGCCAACCCGCTGACCTTGGTGATCATGAGCCCGGCCGTGCTCGTGACGATCCTGACCCCGGCTGCGATCGACGCCCCGGGCATCGTCGGATCGCTCGACCTGGTGGCGGCCGCGGCGCTGCTCATCGGCGGATTGCCGATCATCGTGTTCCTGCGCCGCCGAGTGCCGAAGATCCCCGAGATCCTCCACGCCTGGGGCTACTTCGTGCTGCTCATCGCGGCTGGCGTGGTCGTCGCGGTCGCGTGAGCCAGCGAAGCTCAGGTGCCACCTCAGTCATTTGCCCATCGCCGACCGCTTACTTTAGCGTCGAGCGCTCGCCGTAAACCGTGTGCGCTCGACGCTAGCTTGAGCGGTCGGCAGGGGTGAGTCAGGGACTCAGCTGTCCCACCGGCGCTTGCGCAGGAAAGGTGGGAGGCCGAAGTAGATCGGCGGGCGCGCTGATGCGGTCGGCGGCCGGGTTCCCGAAGAGTCGACCGCGCCGTCGGCCACGTCGCTCCCAGCATCGGCGACGGTACGATCGCCACCACCAGATTCCAGCGCCCAAGCGCTTTCCCAGCTGATGAGCTCGCCTGCGTGGCAGACGGGGTCGCCGCCGCTCGACGGTGGTTCGGCCCACAGCCAGAGGTTGATCCCGTACTCGATGAGGACGAGCTTGTCGGCGGCCGCTCGCCCCGAGTTCTCCTTGACCAAGTCCCTGCGCAGCCGTGCCGAAGCCTCCTCGAGCTCGGTCCAGCCATCCTGCCGATGCGGCAGGAACACCCACGTCCCCGCGGGGACGTGACTCGGCACGACGTCGTCGAGCCCGGCGACTTCAAGGGTCGGCACGTTTTCTTTCGACCCGGCGTCAGAGACCGCACCCTCGACCGAGTCCCCGAACTCACCGAGCATCTCTCCGAAGCACGCCCGAGCCACCTCGGGGGAGGGGGAGAGGATGAGCAGGTGGGCCGCCTCGGCGCGCACCTCATCCAGGGACAGTCGCGTGAACGCATTCGCCCGCATTCCTCCGAGCACCTGCGTCCAGTGCCCAGGCACCGTTGCCTCGGACAGGAAATCGCTGGTCCGCGGGCGCTCCTCATCGTGTCGCATCGAAAATCCTCCTCGCCGAGGCTGCTCATCGTGTCCTTCCATCATGCACCTTCGGACCCGGTCGAGCAGGGCAGAGACGACTGATGAGCATTGCCCACCTGAGGGTGTGCGGACGGCAGGACTCTGACCCTGTAACGAATGGGTCACTTTGTCGCCTGCCCCGTACCGCACCCGATCCTCTCGACCTACACTGGTCGAAGTGGATCGAGCAGCGGCCTATTCGTCGCCTCGGTCCACGACCACGTCTGAACCACCTCGCTCGGCCCGAGCACGCACCTGTGAAAGACCCTGCACATGCCCACTTCCCCGAAACGCGCCCTGAACCGGGCAGCCACATCGCGTCTCCTGCCGGCGCTCGCCGCAGTCGTCGCCCTCGGTCTCCTCACCGGATGCGCCGAGGCGGCCGAGCCGACCGTCGACTCTGCGGCCTCCAGCACGGCCGACCCCACCCCGACTCAGGACACCTGGCAGTCGAGCGACGAAACATCCACCTCAGCCCCGACCGACACCAACGGCGAGGATGGGGGAGACGAAGGCCAGGCAGGAGCCGCGAACCCGGGCACCGCCTCGGCGATGTTGGACGAACTCGCTGTCAAGGGCCGGGCGCCGAAAACCGGCTACGACGGTGACCTGTTCAAATGGCGGTCGGACACCGACCACAACGGCTGCGATACCCGCAATGATGTGCTCCGCCGCGACCTCACGGACATCACGCTCAAGGCGGGCACCCGCGGATGCGTCGTGCTGGCCGGAACGCTGGCTGACCCCTACGCCGGTGAGACCTACGACTTCGACCGCAGCTCGAATGCCGTCGACATCGACCACGTCGTCGCCCGCTCGAACGCGTGGCAGACAGGTGCGGCGAAATTCGACGAAGAGACCTTGAAGGAGTTCGGCAACGACCCACTCAACCTGCTCGCCGTGAGCTCGAGCCTCAACCGGCAGAAGGGCGACGGCGATGCCGCGACCTGGTTGCCGCCGCACAGGTCCTACCGCTGCGAATACGTCGCCCGCCAGATCGCCGTCAAACACAAGTACGAGCTGTGGGTGGTCCCGCCGGAGAAGTCCGCGATGCAGCGCGTCCTCGATACGTGCGATGACCAGCCCGCCTTCACCGACGATGCCGACTGGCCCGGCCCCGGCGACGGTGACAACGTCACCACGAAGGAAGAGACCCGCCCGGCGAAGCAGAAGTCCTCGAGCTCGGGATCATCGAGTTCATCGGGCTCAGGCTCGTCGTCGAGCGGTTCAGCAGGCGGGTCGTCAGCCGGATCGTCGTCCAGTGGCTCCTCGGACGCGTCGACCGTCTTCGAGAACTGCACAGCCGCCCGCGAAGCCGGCGCCGCACCCGTCCACCGCGGAGACCCCGGATACGGTTCGCACCTCGACCGCGATGGTGACGGAGTCGCCTGCGAATAGAACCGCCGACCACCTCGGCAGCACCACCTCGGCGGGACCACCTCGACGGGACCACCTCGGCGGAGGTGGAGCTCGGGGGTGGTGTGTGGTGGAGGTCACCGCCTCGGTAGTCTGGAGGTCGAACAGGCTCACCCCACGCCTTCGCCGGCGCCAAGCCTGCGGCAGGTGAGAACACTCCACCGACGAAGAGGAGAATCCCTATGTCCGGACTCGATACCGCCCTGACTCCGCTGCGCTTCCTCGAGCGTTCGCTCGAGGCTCACCCCGACCGGGAAGCGATCGTCGACGGGCCACGTCGCTTCACTTATCGGCAGATGGCCGAGACCGTGCAGAACCTCGCCGAAGGGCTGGTCAAGCGCGGACTCAAAGCCGGGGACACGGTTGCGGTGCTCGCCCCCAACAGCGCCGAGGCGCTCATCGCCCACTACGCGGTACCGTTGGCCGGCGGTGTGCTCGTCATGCTCAACACCCGACTGGCCCCGCCTGAGGTCGAGTACATCCTCGGCCACAGCGAGGTGAAGTTCCTCTTCGGCGATGCCGGACTCCTCCAGCCGGTCATCGACGCCGGAGCCGCGAACGCGGTCGAAACCATCGTCGTCCACCCCGACGAAGACGGAACCCCTGGCAAGGTCACCGCGACGGATCTCAACGTGGAAGCGTATGCCGACTGGACCGCCTCGGCGCCGGAAACACCCCGGGCTTACGAAGTCGAGGACGAGACCGCGACGATCACCGTCAACTACACCTCGGGCACGACGGGGCGGCCGAAGGGCGTCATGTACACCCACCGCGGGGCGTATCTGAACTCGCTCGGCGAGGTCGTCACGCAGGATTTTGCGGCGCTGACTCGATACCTGTGGACGCTGCCGATGTTCCACTGCAACGGCTGGTGCACGACCTGGGCGCTGACCGCGGTGTCGGGCACGCACGTATGCATCCGCGCCGTGCGCGGACCCGAGGCGTGGCGACTCATCGACGAGGAGAAGGTCACCCGCATGGCCGGTGCCCCCGTCGTGCTCAACACCATCGCCGGGGCCAAGGAGGCCCACGACCTGGGCGGTTCGCTGTCGATCACCACGGCCGGCGCCCCGCCGTCGCCGACGACGATCGCCCTGCTCGAGGGGCTCGGCATCGAGGTCATCCACGTCTACGGACTCACCGAATCCTATGGCCCGTACTCCTCATGCGAACCGCAGCCCGAATGGACCGGCCTGCCGGTGGAGGAGCGCGCGAAGCTGAAATCCCGGCAGGGGATCGGCATGATCAGCGCCGAACGCATGCGCGTGGTCGAACTGCGCGCCGATGATGTGCTCACCGACGTGCCCCGCGATGGGGTGACGATGGGCGAGATCGTCATGCGCGGCAACAACGTCATGAAGGGCTACCTCAACGCTCCCGAAGCCACCGCCGAGGCATTCCGCGGCGGCTGGTTCCACACCGGCGACCTCGCCGTGATGCACGAGGACGGGTACGTCCAGATCCTCGACCGTGCCAAAGACATCGTCATCTCCGGCGGCGAGAACATCTCCACCATCGAGGTCGAGCAGGCCATCGTCGCCCACGAATCCGTCGCCGAGGCGGCCGTGGTCGGAATGCCCGACGAGAAGTGGGGACAGCGACCGTTGGCCTACGTTGTTCTGGGGCCCGGCACCGAGGTGGCCGAAGCCGACCTCATCGCGTTCGTCAAGACCCGCATCGCCTCCTACAAGGCACCGGCCGGAGTCGAATTCGTCGAAGAGCTGCCGACGACGTCGACCGGCAAGATCCGCAAGAACGCCCTGCGGGACATGGCCGGGAACTGAGGCCTTCCACTCTCGCCTCTATTGCGCGTCTGTGGGAAGCGGGACGTTCTGGAGCCGCAGCTGACCGCGGGCGAGCACCTTCTGCGTCGCCGAGTCGGTGATGACGACGTCCCACAGCTGCTGGCTGCGACCCTGGTGGAGCGCCTCGGCGGTGACCGTGACTCGTGCGGCCGAGGTCGGGCGCAGGAAGTCGGTGGCGTTGTGGACGCCGACGGCGAACTCGCCGCGATCGGCCACCGCCGTGCTGGCCCCGATGCTGCCGGCGCTTTCGACGATGGTGGCGTACACGCCGCCGTGGACGACGCCCCACGGAGTGTGATGGTTCTCGTTCAGGTCGGCGTGTGCCCGCACCGAGGTGGCGCTGACCTCATCGACGACGAGTCCGGTGGCCGCGACGAACCGGCTCGAACCTTCGGGCGAGACGTCGGGCAGTGGCGCAGAGGCCTGCGAGGAAGCGTCGTGGTCCATGGATTCTCCTTAGTACAGGGCATAGCCGGAGGCTGATTGAACGTTCGGATTTCAGCCTACCCGTGAGAATTCGCTGCCCGCGCTTGCCGTCCCGGCGTCGTGCGGGCTCTCTTTGACGTCGTGCTTGCCATCTCCGGCGTCGTGCCGGCAGCTCACGCGAAGAGTGCGAGACCGAACATGACGAAGATGATGATGTGAGCGGCCCCCTGGACGGCGGTGACCTTTTTGCCGGCGAATCCGATGACGGAGACCAGGAGCGTGATCGCCAGGAGTGCGAGGTTGATCGGCGACTCGGCGAGTACGATCCGCTGATCGGTGAGCATGCCGATGACCAGCACGGTCGGAATCGTCAGTCCCACCGTCGATACCTGTGCGCCGTGGCAGAGGTTGCTCACGCGCTGGATCTCCCCGTTCCACGCCGCACGCAGCGAGGTGAGCGTCTCGGGCAGGAACACGATCATCGCAATGACGACTCCGGACAACGCCACCGGAGCACCGAGGCGGCCTAGGCCGTCATCGAGAAGCGTGGCCATATCGTGGGAGAGCAGGACGATCGGCAGCACCGTGGCGACGAGGAGGACCAGCCGAAGGATGATCTCCACTCGATGGGTCGAGAGGATCTCGACGATTCCCTGAGGTTCGCTCTCAACCTGGCCGGCCGCCTCGGGCCGGCGCGATTCGGCCTGGTGGGCCGCCTCGGCGGGTGAGGGGTGCGTCGTTCCGACAGTCGATGAGGCGTCAACGGAGACCGCACCGACAGGGGCCACCTCGGTGAATTCGTTGGCCTGGGGCCCCATCTGCCGATAGAGGAAGAAGGCGTAGGCGCCGACGGTGACGACGATGATCGGGATCTCCTGCCAGATCTCGTAGGCGCCGTCGGGGGCGCCGATGAGGGCGGGCACGGCGAAGGCGAGAGCGGCGAAGACGACGATCATGACCAGGTAGTTCGAGACGCCCGTGCGATTGTGGGTGAGTGCGCCGTGGCGCAGTCCGCCGACCATCAGGCACAGGCCGATGACGGCGTTGAGGATGATCATCGACACCGCCATCACCGAATCGCGGGCGATCGTCGCGTGATCGCCGGGGCCGAGCAGGACCGCGGCGATGAGGATGACCTCGATGAGGCAGATCGAGATCGTGAGCACGAGTGAGCCGTAGGGATCGCCGAGACGGTTCGCTAAGTGTTCGGCTTCGGTGACGACTCCGAAGGCGCAGATGAGAATAACCGCGATGATGACGAGAAGTGCAGTCACAAGCAGCGGTGCGGGCACAGGCGGTGCGAGCAGGTGACCTGCTACGAGGAGTGCGAAGTAAGTTCCCCAGCCGAGGAGGAGGCGGATGATCGCGGTGAGGGTGATGATGCTACGCGGTGCGGCGGTCATGACGGTCTGTTCCAGTTCTCTGAGGCCGTCCTCATCGTGGTGCGAAGCGAACGGGTCGTCCCGATCGTCACTGTGTTTCCAGGGTACTCAATCCCCCGAGGTGGTCCAACTCGACCCGACCGTGCTCGCCAGATGCTCTCCACTCAGCTCAAGAAACTGCGTGGCAGCGGAGCAGGTTGCCAAAGGCGTTCTCGGAACTTTGGCTGCTCGCGCGAGGGTGGGGTCGTGTTGCACGCTGTGTGCGCGACTCCTACTCGAACGCCGTACCGAGGAGCGACTCGGCTCCGGCCAGGTAACCGGCGATCATCGCCCGCGCCACGTCGAGCACCGACCGCTCAGGCGGCAGATACCCCGCGTTGTGGAGAGAAGCCTGCGGCTGACCGGTGCCGACGAAGCTCATAGCCGAGGGGACGGTCTCGGAGAAGAACGAGAAGTCATCGGCGCCCAGCGACCGCATCGGTGACGCCACGGTCGTACCGAGGGCCTGAGCCCGTGCGGTGAAACGTCGTGCCAGGTCAGAGTCGTTGATGAGCACCGGTTCCCCATCGACGATCGTCACATCGGCCTCGAGGCCGTAGGCTTGCGCGATCCGCGTGGCCATGGTTCCGATCGCCGCCTGAATGTCCGTCCTCTCCTGCGCCGAGGTGGTCCTCACGGTGGCGCGGATGCCTCCGTTGCGGGGCAGCACGTTCGCCGCCCCATCACCGACGCTCATCGTCCCGACACTGACCACGGCCGCCGACATCGGCCCGATGGTCCTGCGGACGATCTCGGGCAGCGACAGCGCGACGTTCGCAACCGCCGCCACCGGGTCGGAGGCATTGTGCGGATAGGCCCCGTGACCGCCGCGACCGTGCACGGTGATGTGGACTTCGTCCGCCGCCGCATTGATATAGCCCTCACCGATCGCCACCTGACCCAAGGGCACCCCTGGGTGATTGTGGACGCCGATCATTCTGGCGATCGAAGCGGTTTCTAGCCCCTTTTCCGAAACGATGTCGAGAGCACCGGAGGGGTAGGACTCCTCGCGAGGTTGGAAGACCGCAGCCAGGGCCGTCGGCAGCGCTTGGCCGGTGCGTTCACCGAGCTCAGGGATGGCCCGAATGACGGCGACGAGCGCGGCGATATGCACGTCATGCCCGCACGCGTGCATCGCTCCGTTCGTCGAGGCGAAGTCCGCTCCGGTCGCTTCCTCACCGGGCAGTGCATCGAGCTCGGCACGGATGCCCACGGCGGGACCATCCGCGGGTCCGACGCGGCCGATGCGACCGGTTCCCGCGATCGCGTCCAGGGCCATTAAGGGGGAGAGCTCGGCCTCGATGACCCCGGCCGTCGCTTGCTCCTGACCACCGAGGTCGGGGCAGGAGTGAATGCGGCGGCGAAAATCCAGTGCATGGTCGAGATCGGCCTCGACCGCAGCCAGCCACGCGGCGCCGAACTCCGCGGACCGTTCGGTCGAGAACCGCTCCTGCCTGATATCCATACTCACCAGTCTTGCCCTGCTTCGTTCGTTGCCAGGCTGTAAACCCGACTTGCGTTGCCTGCTCCGATCATTCCGGCGATGCGGCGAAGCTCATCCTCCGGCCAACCATGCCTAGTCGCCCAGTCGTTGAGGACCCAGTCGAGTCCGTCCTTGAAGAGGATCGCCCCGAGACTGTAGAGCTCGGCAGCTCCCCACGCGTCGGAAGAGAACAGCGCCTTATGGAAGGGCGTGAGTTCAAGGGATTCGGCGATCACCTGAGCAGCCTGGGCGCCGGTGTAGTTGATGGCGAGGCCGACATCGGCATAGACATGCTCGAAGCAGTGCGCCAAATACCCGGCCTCGCGATGATACGGATAGCAGTGCAGCAGCATGACGCTCGCCCCCGAACCACGGCTGAGCCGCAGGAACTCGGTGAGCAGGAGCGGGTTGCACCGATGCAGGTCGACGTCCGGATCGCCATAGCCGATGTGGAATTGGATCGGCACCGTCCGATCGACGGCTTCCCAGATGAGGTGACGGATGATCGTCGCGTCTTCGAGGCGCACGGGGCCGTCGACACTCGCTGTCGTCCACTCATGGACCGCTGAGTCGACCTCTTCGGCGGTTGGCCGCTTGGGATCGAAGTCGAGGCCTATGCGGTAGGCGGCGATGGACTTCACTCCGACCGCGGTGCGCAGGCGCGCATCGAGTTCATCGGTGAAGACGGACCGGAAGTCGCTGGCGGAGACCCCTGCTTCCACGAGCTCTTCGGCGATGCGTTCGAGGCGGACTACCTCGAATACCCGGGTGCCGGAACGCACACCCATCTGTCGGGGTCCGAGGATCTCGTCCCCGCGGTGTCCGGTCTCGATGAGGAGGGTGTCGTAGCCGTGCCCGGTCAGCAGCCGTGTATTGACCTCGACCGCGCCGAGGCGGGTCCTCTCTGCGATGTAATCCTCGGGAACGGCGAAGGCCGGGAGCCCCAAAAGTGGGGCGCAGTACCGTCGGATCATGAAGCCGAGTTGGGTGTCGAAGAACGTCGTGCCGGAAGGGCTTGGACGGTCGGACTCGGTGATGAGGTCTTCGAAGGCCCCGCGATCGAGATCGTGTTCGAGTACGCCGTGGCAGTGGTGGTCGACGAGTTCCAGCTCGTTCATCCAGTCGAATTGCACGCCGGCGTCCTCAGTAGAACTTCCGGTAGGCGGCGCACTGCTGTGAGGGTTCGAGGTCGCCGAACTCGGCGATCTCCGCACGCTTGACGGCCAGGTAGGTTGCCAGCAGTTCGGGGTGGAACCACTCACGTACCACGTCATCGGACTCGAGGTGGTCGATGGCCTCGCGCAGGGACGTCGGAAGCTGACCCTCGGCGCTGACGGCGGCATCGGGATCACCGACGACCACCTCGGCGGGTTCGAGATCCTGACGAAGCCCCTCCATGCCGGCCTTGAGCAGGATACCCAGCAGGAGGTACGGGTTGGCGCCGATGTCGCCGCCGCGGAACTCGAAATGCAGCTGCGGACGAGGATCCGCACCGCCGATCTCGTTCGTGGGCACGATCCGCAGCAGCGCCTCGCGATTCTGCAGGCCGAGGAACGAGGCCGCCGTCGACCAGTTGTGCGGGCGCAGCCGCTGGTAGGACACGACGAGCGGGGCGAAGATCGCGGTCAGCGATGGGGCGTACTTGACGATTCCGGCGGCGAACTTCGCGGCCTTGACGGAGATCCGCCCGGGACGATCCGCGTCGAAGACCAGAGTCTCGCCGTCGAGGTCGTTGAGACCGAAATGGACGTGGACTCCCGAACCTCCGTCACCGGCGATCGGGACGGGGGTGAAGGTGACCTCCCTGTCGTGACCGGCGAAGACCGCGGCGACGGTATCGCGGACGAGCACGGCACGGTCGGCCGCGGTGAGTGCCGGGGCCGGGGAGACGGTGAGTTCGAACTGGTTGGGAGCGTATTCGGGCAGCCAGTTCTCCGGTTGAGCACCCATCTCTGCCAGGGCGGCCATCGATTCCGAACCGATCGGTTCGAGGGCGCGGTGGGCCTGTAGGGAGAACGGCTGAGTCGGGGCAGTGTTGCCGAGATCGGTGAATTCGTGTTCGAAGGCGGCGTTGACCTGGATGCCGAATTCCTCCGACAGCTCTGCGATTGCCTGGCGGAGGAATGACCTGGCATCCCCGTGCCAGGGTGTGCCGTCGGTGTTGACCTGGTCGGAGAACACGATGGTCAGCGGAGGCTGGCCGGGGATGAGGGTCGTCCGCACGGCGGAGTCGAAGTCGGGAAGGAGTCGGAGGTCACCGGAGGAGTCGAAGGGGATATCGTCGGTGATGTGACCACTGGGGCCGATGCCGAGGTTGGCCGGAACCCATCCCACGGACGTCGAGGTCTTCAGCGATTCTGCTCGAACCGCACGGCCGCGTGTGTGCGCGGAGAGGTCGGATGTGGCGAGGAAGACGAGTTCGCCGGGTCCTGGCCGAACGCTCTCGTGCAGCCACTCATGACAGTCCAGGTCCCCAGAAGTGGGTTCATTGCTCACGGTGTGACTCCTTGTCCGAACTTCGGTGTTCGCTCGTGGCTTGCGGGCTGAAATCGCAGGACGATCTGAGGCGATCCCAAAGAATGTAATGAATAATATCAAGTTTGAAGATACGGTCAATATTTGTAATGAGAATTTCAGAAAATTCTTCTCCTGCCTCGTGATCGCGTGAGAACACAGTACAGTCGGGAGGAGACAGAGAGGCGATGAGATGATACGCAAGGACGCGACCGTCGAGGAAGATCCGGACGTGCAGGATTCGCGAGGCGAGGACGGACCGAGCCTGGCGGTGGGCCTGCGTGCCGCCATGCCGACATTCACCCCGGCAGAGAAGAAGATCGCCCGTGCGATCCTCGCCTCCTATCCGTTCTCCGGACTCGAACCGATCTCGAGCCTCGCCGACTCCGCGGGAGTCAGCGCCCCATCCGTTGTCCGCTTCGCCCGGACGCTGGGATTCAACGGCTATCGGGAGTTCCAAGAGAGGCTGCGCCAGGAGATCCGCGTACGCGAGGAGTCGAATCTCTCGCAGGCTGAGACGCGTCCGCGCGGTCAGGAGCCGCAGTTCGATGCCGCACGATCCGCCTATCATGCGGGGATTGACCAGACCTTCGACTCGGTGATCGGTGACGACCTCGACCGCACCGTCAGACTGCTTGCGCAGACGAAGAGGTCGGTGGTCTTCCTTGGGGCAACGTACTCGGGGTTCATCGCGGACATCTTCCACGCCCAGTTGGCCCCTGCGAGGTCGGGCACGATGCGGTTGGCGGCGAATCCTCTCGTCGCAGCCGGGCAGCTCCTCGACCTCAAGCGAGGGGACATCGTCGTCGCCTTCGATGTCAGACGCTACGAACCCCGAGTCACAGACGTCGTGCGCACGGCCAAAGAGCTCGGTCTGGCGACGATCGTGTTTACCGATCCCTGGATGTCGCCGGCAGCTGCCTTGGCCGACCATGTACTCACCGCCGACGTCCGCGCAGCGGGTCCTTCGGACACGATGGTGCCGATGCTGGCACTAGTCGAAGCGGTGAGCGAACTCGTCGTGGTAGAACTCGGTCAGGCAGGGGTCGACCGGTTGGGACGCCTCGACCCGCTGCGGCTGCGGCTCGGAGGCACGGCCAACCACGGGTGAGTGCCATCCAGGCACAAATGTGACCGGCAGCGGTCCGCGTGCGGCCGCCACCGGTCAGACCGCCGTTGGACTCAGCTCTCCTCGATGACGCAGGCCACGGTGTTCCCCCCACCGGACGTGGCCGTCAGCCCATGGGTGATTCCGTTGAAACCGGGGTAGCGGCGCGCCAGCTCGGCCTCGGCCTTGAGGTACTCGACGATCTTCGGACTCACTCGTTCCCCGGGTACGAGCAGCGGGATGCCGGGCGGGTAAGGCGTGAGCAGGACCGCGGAGATGCGTCCCCCGAGCTGCGAGATCCCGACGTGCTCGATCTTCCCGCTGGTCGTCGCCGCCCAGGCGTCGGTCGGCGGGAGTGCGACCGCAGGTTCCTCGAGGTAGATGTCGGTGGTGAGGTTCGCGAAGTCGTGCTCGCGATAGAGCTCGTGGAGCCGCTGGCAGAGGTCCTTCAAGCCCAGTCCCGCGTACTGCGGTGACTCCGCGACGAACTCCGGCATGATCTCGTCGATGCGGACGTTGCTGTCGACGGCACTCTTGAACCGGTGGAGTTCGGCGATGAGTGTGTTCCACCGTCCCTTCGTGACTCCGATCGTGAAGAGGATGAAGAGTGAGTAAAGACCGGTCTTCTCGACGACGACTCCGTGTTCGGCAAGGTACTTCGACAGTACCAGCCCGGGGATGCCGAATTCGCCGAATTCGCCGTCGATGCTCAGCCCCGGAGTCGTCAGGGTGACCTTGATCGGGTCGAGCATGGCGAAGTCCTCGCCGATCTCGCCGAAACCGTGCCAGTTGTCGGAGGCACTCAGCTGCCATTCGGCGCGTTCCGCCAGTCCCTCTCTCGGCGGGGTGTCCGGTCCCCAGACGCCGAACCACCAGTCTGAGTCGGCATGCTCGTCACCGATGCGGATGATGGCCCGGCGGAACTCCATTGCCTCGGTGATGGTCTCTTCGACGAGGGCATGACCGCCGGGTCCGCGCATCATCTCTGCGGAGACATCGCAGCTGGCGATGATCGAGTACTGCGGACTCGTCGACGTGTGCATGAGGTAGGCCTCGTTGAAGATGTCGCGGTCGAGCTCGGTCTCCTCGGAGTTCTGGACGAGGATCTGTGAGGCCTGCGAGAGACCGGCCAGGAGTTTGTGCGTCGACTGCGTGGCGTAGACCAACGACTTCTGCGTCTTCGCAGTCCGTTCATCGACGCCGTGCATCCCCTTGTAGAGCTCGTGGAACCGGGCGTGCGGGAGCCATGCTTCATCGAAGTGGAGGACGTCGACATAGCCGTCGAGGGTCGACTTGATCTCCTCGGCGTTGTAGACGACCCCGTCGTAGGTGCTCTGCGTCAGGGTGAGGATGCGCGGGGTCACGCTCTTGTCGGTGATGGCCGGATGGGCCCGGATCTTCTCTCCGATGGCCTCGGGGGAGAACTCGCTGCGGGGGATCGGGCCGATGATCCCGGCGCGGTTCCTGGTCGGCCAGAGGTAGATCGGAATCGCCCCGGTGAGGATGATCGCATGGAGGATCGATTTGTGGCAGTTGCGGTCGACGAGCACGACATCGCCGGCGCTGACGGCAGAGTTCCAGACCACCTTGTTGGAGGTGGAGGTGCCGTTGGTGACGAAGAACAGGTGGTCGGCGCCGAAGGTCTCGGCGGCCCTGGCCTCGGACTCCGCCACGGGGCCCGTGTGGTCGAGGAGCTGTCCGAGTTCTTCGACGGCGTTGCACACGTCCGAGCGGAGCATGTTCTCACCGAAGAACTGGTGGAAGACGGTACCTGCCGGTGACTTGAGGAAGGCGGTGCCGCCCGAGTGCCCGGGGCAGTGCCAGGAGTAGGCACCGTCGTTCGAGTAGTCCATCAGGGCCTTGAAGAAGGGCGGCGCCAGGCGTTCGACATAGCGGGTGGCCTCCCGGTGAACGACCTTCGCGACGAACTCGGGGGTGTCCTCATAAGCATTGATCACGCCTTCGATCTCGGCGAGGACCTCCGTGGAGAGGCTGCGTGCGGTGAGGCTTTCTCCGTAGAGGAATACCGGGACATCGGCGCTCTGGGAGCGGATCTGCCCGAGCAGTTCCTGCAGTGCATCCGACGAGTTCTCTACGCCCGTCGCGGCGTGGCCGGTGATCCGATCGACGATGATGAGCAGGCCCGACTTGTCGTTGAGGAGCCGGGCCGACTGGAACGGCGTGATCTCGGTGACGGCGGTGCCCAAGGCGGTCAGCGACCGCTTGACCGCCTCTAAGGGATCGGCATGGTCGGTGTCGGCCGCGCTGTGGTCGGAGACGACGGCGAGGGTGAAATCATTCTGGCTCATGGGGTTCCTTCGCTGTGGGTCGGAAATCACTGGAGGTCGGTGATCGGCGGGTGCGGGGGCGCGCCGATCGAGGCGCGGTCGGCGGGCTTCGTCACCAGCCGGCGAACCGGTCGAGTACCTCGGCGGGCACTCGCCCGGACACGACATCGTCGAGGGCGCCCAAAATGATCTCGATGCCGCGGTCGAGGTCGTACGGGGCGATCTGCAGCGGTGGGCTGATCTCAAGGACATTATTTCGCACAACGTAGACGACGACACCGAGTTCCCAGGCCCGGTAGATCGTCAGCGCGGCCAGCTGCCCATCATCAAGTTGCGAACCTGCCGGGGCACGGAGCTCGACACCGAGAAGGAGCCCACGTCCGCGGACCTCGACGATGGAATCGACTCCCGCCCGTTCGCTGCCGCGGTAGTCGGCGATGCGTTCACGGGCACGTGGTCCGAGTGAGTCGACCTCCTCGGCGAGGGCTGGATCGGTGGCGAGATCGAGGACAGCATCGGCGGCCGCGGCACAGATCGGGGCACCGGCGTTGGTCAACAGCGCCGAGGCGGGGGCGACGTCGAGGACGGCTTCGGGTCCGATGACGGCCGAGATCGGCAGACCGCCGCCCAGGGACTTGCCCAGGGTGACGATATCGGGCCGGATGTCCGAGGCCTCGAAGGCGAAGAGCGACCCTGTTCTGCCCAGGCCCGCCTTGACCTCGTCGAGGATGAGCAGCGTGTCAGTGGCCTCGCAGAGTTCGCGCAGCGTCGGCAGGAAGCCGGCGTCGGGCACCCGGACCCCGCCGTCGCACTGGATGGCTTCGGTGATGACGGCGGCGACCGTGCCTGACTTCAGCGCCTCGGTCAGCTGCGGGCGCAGCTGACTCAGCGCTGCCTCGGTGAGGGGATAGTCGAACACCAGTGACCCGGGACCGGGGGACTCAGTGATGCCGGAGACATCGCGGGAGGTGCCGAAGCCACCGTGGTAGCTGCCGGAGAAGGAGACGATTGTGGGTCGCCCGGTTGCGCGACGGGCAGCTTCGACGGCGGCCGTATTCGCGTCGCTGCCGCTGAGCCCGAGGTAGGCACGTTCGGGGTGCTTCACCGGCACCGTGTTCACCAGCCGTTCGGCCACCTCGGTGGTGCCGGTGACTGCTGCAGACAGTGCGGAGGAGCCCGCGCCGGTGAGAGCGGCACGGTGGACCGCCTCGGCGATGGTGGGGTTTCCATGCCCAAAGGCCGAGGCCGTCCAGCTGGCCGAGAGGTCGATGAGTTCCCGCCCCGAGGCAGTGCGCAGCCTCGCGCCGGATCCTCCGGAGACGACCAGAGGGAAGAAGCGCAGATTCTGGATATGGGCCAGCGCGGACTGGTCTCGGGCGTAGGCGGCTTCCTCGGTGGCACGCTGTTCGGGGGTGATCTCGGTGATGTCCATCAGTCGATGTCCTCCGCTGTGAGGCGGGAGCCGATGCGCTGTGCAAGGGCCGGGCGGCTGATGACGATGATCAGGCCGATGAGGCACCAGAGGCCGACGGCCCACGGGAAGTACGTGTACGGGGCCTCCTGGCCGGTCACCTGGATGACGTAGACGAACATGAGGTAGACGAGGCCGAGGGCGGGGACGATGATCTCCCATTTCGGGATCCCCGAGTTCGCTCGGAAGGTGTGCCGGATGACGCCGACCGAGGTCATGCCGTAGGCGACGACCATACACAGGGTACCCAGCGTCGCGTACCAGTAGTAGGCGTCGACGCTCGTGGCGCCGAAGACCCCGAGGCCGAGCGTCATCAGGGTGGTGAGGACGATGACGGTGGTCACCGAGGTGGTCGGAACCTTGCTCACGGAGTGCTGGCTGGCCAGCGCCGAGGGTCCGAAACCGTCGCGGGCAAGGGCGAAGAGGAGACGGGAGGCGGCGGCCGAGGAACTGAGGAAGGCGCCGAAGGCGACGAAGAAGGCGACGACGGAGATGAGCACAGCGAACCAGGTGCCGATGTAGGTCGCCGACAGGCTGGTCAGGGTGGATGCAGCGGTGGCGAAGGCTTCGACGCCTGCCGCGTCCGTGCCGAATCCGATGGTCTGGGCGAACATGACGAAGACGTAGACGATTCCGCCGATGATGACGGCCATGAGCAGCGAGCGCGGGATGATGCGCTTGGGTTCGGCGGTCTCTTCGCTCATGGACGATCCCGACTCGAAGCCTGCCCAGGAGAGGAAGCCGAACACCGAGGCGGTCATGATTCCCGACAGTGCATTGTCGCCGGGGGTGAGCACGCTGAGGTCGATGCCGGTGCTGACCGGGGCATGGCCGGTGCCGACACGAGCGATGATGACGATCGAGAGGATGATCATGGCCGCGATGCCGACGAAGCCGATGCCCAGCAGGGTCCGGGCCACCGTCGCGGATTCGCGTAGATTGAGCGCCAGGGCGATGACCCCGACGATAAGGGCGACGATCATCCACATACCGGGTGCCAGGGTGACGCCCATCTCCGAGAGCATCGCCTCGAAGAAGACTGCGCAGGCACCGAGAATGCAGGCGGCGAAGAAGATGTAGGTGCCCAGGAGGGCGAAGCCGCCGAAGAATCCTGCGCGCGGCCCCAGGGTGATCCCGGCCAGGGCGTAGACGGAGCCAGCGTGAGTGATCTTGCGCAACAGCCTGATGAAGCCGTAAGCGACGAACAGGGTGCCGAAGAAGGAAACGAGGAAGGTGAACGGGACGGCCTTGCCGACGAGGCCGGCGACCCCGATGCCGTTCAGCGCCATCGCCATGACCGGGCCCATGAACCCGATCGAGATGGCGGTGACTTCCCAAGTGTGCAGTGGCCTCTTCAGTGATGTGCCGGCCTCTTTGCCGGGCTTCGTGTCTTCCACGGTTCGTCCGTTCTTCCAGGCAAATGTAATTTCAGTTACACAATAGGTCATGTAGTCCAGAAATGTAACCAAAATTTTCGATGGATTTTTGTCTGCCGTGGCGGAGCGGATGCCCGGCGGCCGTGAATGGCATCCGGGCCCGCACCGGGATGGGATCATCCCGGTGCGGGCCCGCGGCGGCGATCAGCAGTGTGCCTGCGGCCAGTGCGCCGAGGATGAGCAGCACGCCGCCGATGAGTTCGACGAAGGTTGCGAAGGGCGCTGCGGTGTCGGGGAGGGGCACTCCCATCTGCGAGAACGAGTCCGTGGTGCCGGCGACGGTCCCTCGTTGAACTTCTGCCAGTCGTCGGCGATGAAGCGCCGAGGGTGATTCGGGTGATGGCGGTGATGATGTCGCGGGCGATGGTCGGAAATCCGGTCGTCGCGTACATGCTGAACTCTGAGGTTGGTTGAAAGTGCAACCACGCGTTGATAGGTGAACATGGCAGCGTACTGAGAACCGACCATTCGGTCGCCTGCGACAATCCCGAATCTGGCCGACCGTGGCCGCTCAGAACCCGTAGGCGGCGTCCCGCTCCTCCCGGATCGATGCGAAAGTGCGGGTGAGGACGACCGTGTCCTCGACGAGGCGGTCGAGGCGCTGCACCACGTCGTGGCTGACGATCTCGCCGCGGTGCAGGTCGCTCTCCTCGATGAACACATAGGGCTGGACGACCTGCGCCTTCATATAGGTCAGGATCGGCAGCAGGTGCTGAGCCGGGATGAGATAGTGCTTCGACGAACCGGCCGTGGCGATGACGCCGACGACCTTGTCGAGGAATGCGCTGATCGGCAGCAAGTCGAAGACGTTCTTCAGTGCCGCCGGGATCGAGGCCTGGAAGATCGGGGTGCCGATGATGATGGCATCGGCGTCCATGAGCTCCCGGGCCACCCGACCGGCGTCGCCGGTGTACTCGGTGAAGTTCCGACCGTCGGCGAAGACCATGTCCGCCTCGGCGAGATCGATGACGCTCAACTCGATGGTCGGGTCGTAGGAGGCGACCGCCTCGGCGAGGTGATCGATCACGGCCCGGGTCTTCGTCCCGACGTTCGAGCCGGACAGCAGAATCATCTTCATCGGATGGCCTCCTCTGCGGTGTACTTCTTCACGGAGGGCAGGATCTCGGTGCCGATGATCTCGATCTGCTTCATCACCTCCGCGTACGGCATCCCGCCGAAGTCGATCTGCGCGAGGTAGCGCTGATGACCGAAGACCTCATGCTGGTGGAGGATCTTCTCGATGATCTGCTGCGGGCTGCCGATGTTCGCAATCGACGCCGGGTGGACGCTCTGCGCGAAATGCTGCTTGGGCATGCCCTGCCCGTTCGTGCGCTTCATCCCCTCGTTGATATGCGGATACATTCCCGCCAATGCCTGCTGTGAGGTCTCGGCCGCGTGGAAGAAACCGGCCGTGGCGATCGGCAGGGTGGCCGGATCGAACCCGGCATGAGCGGCTGCGCGCCTATAGGCATCGACGGTGCCCTTGAACACCGAGGTGGTCCCGCCGAGGTGCGCCATGACCATGGGAACCCCGGCCAGTCCCGCCTTCACCGCGCTCGCCGGCGCTCCGCCGACGGCACGCCAGATGCGCAGCGCCTGCCCGGTGGGGCGGGGGAGGACTTCGGCGTCGTTGAGCGGCGTCCGGAACTGACCGGACCAGGTCACCTGCTTCTCGCGGTTGATCTGGAGCAGCAGATCAAGCTTCTCCTCATACAGTTCTTCGTAGTCGCGCAGGTCATAGCCGAGGAGTTCGAACAGGCCGATCCGGGAGGCGCGACCGGCGACGAGCTCGGCACGACCGCCGGAGATGAGATCGATCGTCGCGAAGTTCTCGAACACGCGAACCGGGTCCGAGGTCGACAGGATCGTCGAGGAGCTGCCGATGCGGATGGTGTCCGTTGCCTGGGCGATGGCTCCGAGGATGACCGCGTGGGCCTGCGAGGCGAAGAACTCCTGATGGCTCTCGCCGAGGCTGAAGAAGTCGAGTCCGGCATCCTCGGCGGCCTGGGCGTAGCCGATGAATTCGTGGATGCGCTGGCCGGCATCGACGCGAGATCCGTCGTGCGGGTCGGGCAGATGATCGCCGAGGCTGTAGATGCCGAACTGCAGTCCCTGGCCTCGGTCGAAGCCGAATTCCTGCATATAGTTCGGCTGCTGTGACGGCTGTGATCCAGCCGTTCCGGAATGCTGTGACGGGGTGGTGGGCAGCTGCGCGGACTCGCTCAAGGTGTCTCCTCGTGACGGCGACGAAAATGTCATTTGCCATGTCAACTGAGAACGCGGAGCGATTATTCCCGACTGCTCCCGCCGCGCTTCCGGCTGGTGTCGTAGAGCTTCTTCATCAGTGCGTGCAGCTGCACCTTCTCGTCCTCGCTCAATGACTCGTCGAAGAGAGATGACTGCTGCTCCAGTTGCGAGGGAAACGCGCGCTCGAGGAGTTCGCGGCCTTTGTCCGTCAGCGAGATGTGTTTGGTTTTCCAGTCCTGTTCGCGGGAGATGAGGCCCTCGGTCTCGAGCCGGGCGAGCATGCGGGAGATCCCGCCGCCGCTGACGGTCAGTCCTTCGGCGAGGGCGGACTGCGTGATCGGTTCGAAATTGCGGATATGGGCAAGGGCCTCGAACTGTGCGACGGTGAGTCCGAACTGACGCAGGTGGTCGTTGGAGAGCTGGTTGCTGTTCTGGACGAAGCGGACCATGCGCAGCCAGATGAGCGTGCTCTGGCTCAGGTCCTCCACCGCTTCTCCTTCTGCTGACTGCGTACCGGCCGCTGACAACACGGCCGCCCCGATTCGTTCTCACATTACCTGCGCTGCGCGAGGGGTCGGGAACGGCCCGCGGCGAGGTGCCGGCTACGGTGGGCGAAATGGTCACGCTCCCTTGAGTCTTCTGTGACCATTTCGCCCACCTATGGCCGTGCTTCCGCCAGGCCTGGTTGTGCCAAGTGCCTGGCGCCTACGCAGGCTCAGGCGTCTGCAGGCACTGTCTGTGAATCGCTTGCGTGCTTGCGCCCCTTGCCTGGCTTACCGGCGAAGAGGAAGCGGTCGATGCTCAGTCGGCCGGGACCCGCGGTGGCAATCAGAAGAGCACCTGCGGCGAGGGCTGCGACGAGCTCCCAGCCTCCCTGATCGACGAACGGGGTCGGGGTGAGGTGGACGATGATCAGGGCGCCGATGACATTCGCTGCCAGCAGGAATCCGACGATGGGAGTGAGCGCGCCGAGGATGAGCAGTGCTCCGCCGATGAGTTCGACGAAAGTTGCAACCGGGGCCGCGATATCGGCCATCGGCACTCCCATCTGCGCAAACGAATCGCTCGTTCCGGCGATGGTCCACTCATTGAACTTCTGCCACCCGTGGGCGATGAAGATCGCGCCGAGGCCGATCCGGGCAATGAGAGTGATGATGTCGCGGGCAGAGGTCGGCAGTCCGGTCGTTGCGTACACGGTGATCTCCAAGATTGGTTGAAATTGCAATCACACGGTATGTGCCGAACATGGCAGGACGCTGGCAACAACCGCCAACGAGGCAAAGCGGCGAGAGCAGCCCTCGGCGATTCGTCCCTTGAATTGCCTTCTCTTCCCGAGACCCGGGGTCGTGCCGTTTCTGGTCATCCCCGACCGGAGTGGGACAATGGTGGCAAAGACCGTGCCTCGTGGGTGAGCGCAGGGATCGCGAGCAGGCGCACCTGCCAGATGTGCTGCCTGCAGGCGCAATTGAAACTGAATTGGGAAGAGGACAGATAGGTGAGCGAAGAGAACAGCGAACTCCTCGGAGCGGGACGCAAGGCTGCCGTCATCATCGCCTCCACCTCGGCGGCCAGGGGAGAGGCTGCGGACACGACGGGTCCGATCCTCGTCGATTGGCTGCGCGGCCGCGGTTATGAGACCCCCGACGCCATCGTCGTCCGGGACGGCGAACCCGTCGGTGAAGCGCTGCGAACGCTCCTCGTCGACACCCCGGAAGTCGATCGTCTTCGTGTCATCGTCACCAGCGGCGGGACCGGGCTCGCTCCCGACGATCGCACTCCGGAGTTCACTGCCGAACTCCTTGAACGACAGTCGCCGGGCCTCATCTATGCGATGTGGCGCAAGGGTCTCGAATCGACATCCTCGGCGGTGATGAGCCGCGGAGTCGCGGGAGTGCGCGGACGCAGCTTCGTCATCAACTTCCCCGGGTCTAAGGGTGGGGTCAAGGACGGAATCACCGTCATCGATGACCTCCTCGAGCACATCCAGACCTCCGTCGAGGACACCACCGACCACGGTCCCCGGGTCTGAGAGAGGAACGAGAACATGCAGATGCGCAAGGCCGTGCGAGCCCGGGTCTATAAGTTCGACGCCACCGGTGAGATCTCGGCTGGCCCGGATTCCCTGGCGGGGGAGGAGCCGCTGGAGATCCAGCTCAACGGTGAGCAGTACACCGTGACCATGCGCACCGCCGGCCACGACGTGGAACTCATCGCCGGGTATCTGCTCTCCGAGGCGGTCGTGACGTCGATGGACGATATCGAGGAGGTCAACTTCTCCGCCGGACTCGCCCCCGACGGCAGCCGGAACTATAACGTGGCCCAGGTGCGCCTGGCCCCGGGAATCTGGAACCCCGAGACGGCTCCGGCCCGCAATGTCTACACCTCATCGTCGTGCGGGATCTGCGGAACCGCGGCCGCCGATGCCGTCACGAAGACCTCTGCATATCCCCTCATTCCTGGCGCCTTTCATGTCGAGGACCATGGAGAATACGAGTTCCCCAAGCTGCTTTCCGCGGCTCGGATCGGTGAACTGCCCGATCGTCTGCGGCAGACGCAGGAGATCTTCGACAAGACCGGCGGAGTCCATGCCGCTGCGCTCTTCGCCGTCGGAGACGACCCGAACACAGAACCCGAACTGCTCGTCGGTCGTGAGGATGTCGGCCGGCACAATGCCGTCGACAAGGTCATCGGCTGGGCCATGGCCAACCGGGGCCTGCCGCTGCGCCAGACCGTGCTGCAGGTGTCCGCGCGGGCATCGTTCGAGCTCGTTCAGAAGTGCGCCATGGCCGGCATCCCGATGATGTCCGCCGTCAGCGCCCCCTCGGCGATGGCCGTCGACCACGGCAAAGACGTAGGCGTGACCGTCATCGGCTTCAACCGCAAGGGCAGGTTCAACGCCTACTCGTACCCCGAGCGCGTGGCCTGAATTCGCCGAGGCGGCCCCGCGGTTCCGGTGCTAGATTCGCTGGCATGGACATCAATGACGATCCCACCAGCTCCACCTCCTGTCTGACTATCGCGCAGGCCCGTACCGAATGGGACGTGCAGAAGGCCTTCCTCGATTCCTGCTCCTACGGTCCGCCGCCTCGGCGCGGATGGAATGCGCTGCAACGATCCCTCGACGAGTGGCGGGCCGGAAGCGTCCCCTGGCCGCGGTGGGCGGAATCGGTCGACACCAGCCGAGAACTCTTCGGTCGCCTCGTCGGTGTTCCCGCAGATCAGGTGGCCACCGGGGCCGCCGTATCCCAGTTGCTCGCCCCGATCGCCGCTGCGCTGCCTGACGGCGCGGAGGTCCTCATCCCTGACATCGAGTTCACCTCCGGGGTCTACCCTTTCGCCGTCCACGCCGACCGTGGGGTGCGGGTGCGCACCGCGCCGCTGAACACCCTCGCCGAGGCGGTCGACGAGTCCACGACGCTCGTGTCCTTCTCCGCCGCACAGTCCGCGACCGGCGAGGTCGCCGACATCTCAGCGACCACCCGTGCCGCCCGAGAAGTTGGGGCACTCACTGTCCTCGACGGCACGCAGGCGGCCGGATGGCTGCCGCTCAACGCCTCCGAGGTCGACTTCCTCGCCGTCGCCGCCTACAAATGGCTGTGCGCCCCGCGCGGGACGGCGTTCCTCACGATGCCGTCGCAGTTGGCAGCCGCCGACGACTCTCATCCCCGCCGTGCGGAGTGCTTCGACCGGCTCAAGCCTCTGGCCGCCGGGTGGTTCGCTGCCGGGGGAGCAGCCAGCTACGGGATGCCGATGCATCTGGCCGACGGTGCTCGCGCCTTCGACATCTCACCGGCCTGGCACTCGTGGGTCGGCACGGCTCCAGCGCTCGAACTGCTGCTCGACGTCGATGTCGACCAGATCCACACCCACGACCTCGCCTTGGCCAACCGTTTCAGAACCGGGCTCGGTCTGGAGAAGTCAAACTCAGCCATCGTGACGATCGGCCTCGACGACGCCCAGCAGTCGTGGCCCGCGGCTCTCGACCGGCTCGACGCGGCTGGAGTGCGATACTCGCAGGCCGGAGGGAACATGCGCTTCGGATTCCACCTCTTTAACGACGAAGCCGATGTCGACACGGCGCTCAACGCAGTGACAAACTCTGCGTCTCCCTGAAGCGCGTCGTCCGAGACTCTCACCGGCACACCGCTCTCGGGAGTTCAGAGCGATTCGAGGATGCTTTCCAACCTGCCTGCGGCCGCCTCGAGCTCCCTGGCTTGAGCAAGCAGTTTCTTGTGCTCGCGTTGCAGCGTGGCCACGGTGTCAGAAGTCGCTGAACCATTCATGCAAGGCAGAAGCTCTCGAATCACCTCGGTGCCGAGGCCGGCGTCGATGAGCCTTCGGTAAAGGAGGACCCGCTCAACAGCGTCAGCTGGATAGCGACGTTGACCACCCTCGGTGCGCTCCGGCGCGAGGAGGCCCTGTTCTTCGTAGTAGCGCAGGGCACGCGGACTGCTGCCGGAGCGACGTGCGGTCTCACCGATCGATAACAGGGCCGGCGACTGCGGAATCTGTGACATGTGTCTCTTTGCCTTGAAGCTGACGTCCACGTCAGATTTTAGCATCGAAGCACCCGCCTGAACCGGTGGGAGATGCGAAAGGAAGCACAGTCATGAAGATCAAGTACAGCGTTGTCGTCATCACCGGAGCGAACCGCGGACTGGGGGCTCAGTTCGCCACGCAGATGCTCGAGCGCGGCGCCGCAAGAGTCTATGCGGCAGCGCGCCGTCCAGAGTCAGTCGACGTGCCCGGAGTCGAACCAATTAGTCTCGACGTCACCGACCAGCAGCAGGTCGAGGAGGCGGCTCGCGCGGTCGGCCAAGCAGACATCGTCATCAACAACGCAGGATTCTCCTCATTCGCCCGCCTCATCGATGGAGAGATGCGCGATATCAGGCGAGAGATCGACATCAACTATTTCGGTGCCCTGCGTATGGTCCGGGCGTTCGCCCCGGCCATGCGGAAGCGCGGCCGCGGCGCCTTTCTCAACGTCTCCTCTGTCATGGCCTGGCTGGGTTACGAACACTCGAACTCCTATGGGGCGTCCAAAGCGGCGAACTGGGCGATGTCGAACGGGCTGCGTGAAGAGCTGGCTGGGGCCGGCATCCAGGTCAGCTCGATGCTGCTTGGAAGCACCGACACCGACATGATGGCAGGAATCGATGTCCCCAAGAACCGCCCGGACGAACTCGTCGCCACCGCCCTCGACCAGTTCGAAGACGGGGTGAACGAGATCCTGGCCGACGATGCGGCCACAATACTCAAGGCAGGCCTGTCAGGCGACCGCGGCCGATTCGTCGAGTGATGTAGCGGACCGGCCCTGAATCCCGAGGAATTCGATAACACCGCCATAACGATCGACCGGCCGCTCCCCGGCGGCGGAAAGTCATCCACCCCTGCCGTTCGGGGCGGGGCGGTCTTTGTGAAAGATCTGCAACATTCAACAATTTCTTCATGTGGCGATAAGAGCGCGAACTCGAGGCTAATGTGGCTCTCGGCGCCATTTCCGTGCGAACGGGAAGGGCGCGACAGACAGACCACTGTGCATCACCGCCGCACGCTGCGGAAATGCCGACAACGAGATGGAGTGACAATGACCTACACGCTGCAGGCCGTTGAGAACTCGGATGAGAAGGCCAGCCTGGTCCGGCGCTGCCGCAACGGGGCGCTCATCGTCATCTTCGCCTCCGTGCTGTGTGGGCTGCTGGCATGGAATGAGCCGCACCCGATCGCAGTGGCGCTCGCCGTCCTCATCGGCGGTGCCGGCATCCTCGCCATCGACACTGCACTGGCCTACCGGTCTTCCGTGCGACGCTCCAAAGGCTGAATCGCACCAGCTGAGACACCTCACCACCCGCCATTCGCCTCCGGCTAGCATGCTGACTTGAAGCATGCGACAGGAGGTGTACGATGACCAGCCGTGACCAGAAGGCACCTGGCATCGGTCTGCTCACCGTCCTCCTCGGGGCCGTCGCTGCCGGGCCCATCATGCTCTACGGGCTCAGCGCCACGAGCGATTCGATCATCGCCGAGCTCGGCATCTCCGAAGCCCACTTCGGCCTGCTCGCCACCACCTGTTTCGGTGCCGCCGCGATCGGCAACGCCACCCTGGGCCGCCTCGCCGATCGGCATTCCGATCTCTCGCTCATGGCGTTCATCTTCGTCCTCGCCACGCTGGCACTCCTGCTCGTGGCCGTTCCCGACGGGTTCCCGATGCTTCTGCTGGCCGCAGCCCTGTCCGGCATCGCTCAATCCTTTCCCAACGGAGTGACCAACCGGATCATCCTCGAACGCGTCCCCGACACCAAGCGCATCGGCTGGGTCGGCATCAAACAGTCCGGAGTCCAGGTCAGCCAGCTCATCGCCAGCCTTGCCTTCCCGGTTCTCGCGCTCGGTGTCGGGTGGCGCGGTGCCGCCCTGACCACCGCGGTCATCCCACTCATCCTGCTCGCGATGACCTGGTATTCGCTGCGCACCACCCCGCTGCTGAGCGCTCCGAAACCTGCATCAGACACCGCCACCGAGGCGGCCGCCACCACCCCGGAACCCTCAACGGACACCCCCGCCGAGGCGGCCCACCCCGATCCTGAACCGGCACCCACCCGCCCGGCCAAGCACCCCGGCATGGTGTGGGCACTGGCGCTGTTCGGATTGATCAACGGCATCGGTGTACAGGCGACGAACGTGTACATACCGCTCTTCGCTGTGCGCGAGATGGGCTTCAGCCTCGTCCTCGGCGGTTCCACTGCCGCACTGGCCGGCGTCATCGGCGTCATCGCCCGCGTCACCTGGGCCAGACGCATAGCCAAGGGCGCCTCGGGGCCCCGCCTGCTGCTGGTCCTCGCCCTCATCGCCCTGGGTGGAGCGGTGCTGTTCCTCATCGCCGACGTCGCCGCATGGTCTGCGCTTGTCTGGGTGGCCGTGGCTTTCCACGGCATCTCCGCTCTCGGGGTCTCGGTGGTGCTCATGGCCGCGCTCATGCGCGCGATCCCGGCATCCTCGATGGTCTCGGCCAGCGGCATGGTCACGGCCGGAATGTTCTGCGGCTTCGCCTTGGGCCCGCTGCTTATGGGCGTCATCGTCGGTTCGCCCGGCGGCTTCGTCATCGGCTGGGTCGCCGTCGGCATCACCTATGTGCTGTGCGTGATCCTCGCGCTGATCCTCATCCGCGTGAGCTCCCGCCGCCGCTGACGACCGCCCCGCTGACGACGGGTGAGGGCAGATTCCTCCGATCCGCTGTTCCCTGTCAGACCGAAGTCTTAGAATAGAACACATGTCTGAATGTGATCCCCCGGCATGGATGATCCGCTACCGGAACTTCAAAACGCTGTGCTCCTATGTCTGTGGTGAGTTCATCCGCTTCTACCTCACCACCGGCTGCGACCAGATCAGATATACGCATTCGCAGATCACCGAGGGTCTGCCGAACTATTCATGCCGTCTGACCTCCGTCGACGGTTCGGTTCTGCTGCTGCCGCTCGATGATTGGGTCGACCGTCTGGACGAGGTCGTGCCGATGGTGCGGACCTGGCTGGGGGAGCATTCGGATCTCAAGGGGTGCAAGCCGGAGAAGTCGCACTACCAAGGCGACCGCTATTGGTTCACCCGCTGGCAGGAGGCCAACCCGTGGTGACGGCGACTCGTCGTCGGGCACCATGGACACTAACCGGGGGAGTCGCAGTAGAATCCGGACCATGCGCAAACGTGTGATCGTGTACGTCATCGCGGGCCTGGCGGTGCTGGGGCTGATCGCCAGCATGCTCAACGGCGTGCCTGCCTGAGTCGCGTCCTGACGCAGGCGAGGTTGACGAGAAGCGACTCAAGTGTCGCTTTGGGGCCGATGTGGACCCGTGTTCTGCTTCCTATCGTTGAAGGTGTCAACGACGGCGAGGGCATGCGACTGCCCTCATGAAACAGGACACTCATCATGCCTTATCAACAGAGTCCACCGGAAGATCAGGCATCTTCCATATCGCCCCGACTCGATCCGACCACACCGCGGCACCGGCTCGGCCTGCCTGTCATCGCCATCGTGGGTCTCGCGCTTCTGGCGGCACCGCGAGTGGTGCTCCACGATCTGAACATCATCGAAGAAGGCACATCCGTCAATGCGCTGTTCGTCTTTCTGCCGCCGCTCGTTTGGATCGTCACCGTCCTGATCACACGTGTGCCGAGACCTCTCATCACCCTCCTGGCAGTCGGGCTCTTCTATGGAGTCTTCCTGGCACTCGGGCATCAGATCCTGTGGAATCACTCCCTGGGTGACAACCCGCCGCAGCTCGGAGGGAACCTCGCAGGCCTCGACCCGACGGCGCAGTCGCTCATCTTCCGTTCGTTCGCAGTCGCCTCGAGCCTTCTGATCGGAGTGGTGGTCGGAGCGATCTCCGGTGCCATCGCATGGGGTCTGAAGGTGCTGCTCCGGAGGCCGCGGAATGGTGGGTGAGCCTGAGCGGACTGACTGAATCAGCCGTGCCGACGCGGCTCTGCAATGCTATGTTGAGCGGCATGGGAAGCGACGACGATCTCAACTCTCAGAAGTCAGACGTGACGGATCACAAACCGATCGTGAAGATCTTTCACGACGACATCGGTGTGCTCAATCAACTGGTGAAGCTCGCGTCGGAGGGCGTACCGAAGACAGCCCTGCACGTCTTCGCCCACGATGCGGAGAGCACCGACGAGGTGGTCGGTGCCGACGGAACTCTGAAAGGACTCGGAGACCTCGTGGACGAGCGATACAACGAACGAGGCGACGAACTCAGGAACCGCTTTCAGCGATACGGCTTCGACTCCGATGAAATAGAGAAGTTCGAAAGTGATCTCGACAACGGAGCGATTCTGCTTGTGATCGACGACCCCGATCTCCGTGCGGATTATAAAGGAAATCGTCGGGCACCGTAAGGGGCTGGTCGCGGACGTCGACGTTTGGGACGGTGGAGTCTCGGTTCGGCAGAGGTCGCGGAGCGGAGATGATTGCTGCTCCGCAGAGCACCTTGACGAACCTCGAGGAAAGGAGAAGCCGTGACCGCGAAATTCAACACCACGAACCCGGCGACCGGAGAGGTCCTCAAGGAATTTCCCACAGCCAGCGACGAGGAGATCTCCGCCGTCATCGACGCCTCCGACGCGGCCTTCCAGACATGGCGGACGACCGATGTCCGGGAACGTTCTGCACCGCTCGCCCGAGCGGCGGATCTCATGGAGGAGCGCAGGTGGGACCTCGCTGAGCTCCTCATACTCGAAATGGGCAAACTGCGCGCCGAGGCCGAAGCAGAGGTCGAACTGGCAGCGAGGATTCTGCGCTACTACTCCGAAGAGGGACCCCTGCTGCTCTCCGACGAGGTGCTCGCGCCGTCCAGTGGAGGCAGCGCGGTGATGAAGTACGAACCCATTGGTCCGATACTCGGTGTCATGCCGTGGAACTTCCCCTACTACCAGGTGGTCCGCCTGGCTGCGCCGAACCTCGTGGCGGGCAACACCATCATCCTCAAGCACGCTTCGAACTGTCCGCAGTCGGCGCTGGCCTTCGAACAGGTCATGAACGATGCGCAGCTGCCGTCCGACTGCTATCGCAACGTCTTCGCCGACAGTGATCAGATCCAGACGATCATCGCGGACGAGAGAGTTCGCGGCGCCTCGCTGACCGGTTCCGAAGGCGCCGGAGCGGCAGTGGCAGGGGCCGCCGGCCACAATTTGAAGAAGTCCATCCTCGAACTCGGCGGCAGCGATCCGTTCATCGTCCTCGACTCCGCGGATCTGGACGCGACCGTCACCGCCGCCGTGAAAGGGCGGATGACGAACTCCGGCCAGAGCTGCATCGCCTCCAAACGCCTGATCGTGCTTGAGGAGCACTACCGCGAATTCGTCGATCTGTTGACGGCGAAGATGTCGCAGTTTGTCGCCGGGGACCCACGGGATTCTGCGACGACAATGGCACCGCTGTCCTCCGAACAAGCCGCCCGAGACCTCATGGAGCAGGTCCAGGACGCCATCGACCACGGGGCCCATGTGCACACCGGCGGGCATCGTGTCGACAGGCCGGGTGCCTTCGTCGAACCCACGGTGCTGACCGGGGTGACCGAACAGATGCGCGCCTACTCGGAGGAGCTGTTCGGGCCCGTCGCAGTCGTTTACTCGGTCGCAGACGAGGACGAAGCCGTGGCACTCGCCAATGACTCGTCCTTCGGCCTCGGCGGCACGGTCGTCAGCGATGACATCGAGAAGGCCCAACGCGTCGCCGACCGCATCGACACCGGAATGGTGTGGATCAATCAAGCCACCTGGACCGAACCTGACCTGCCGTTCGGCGGGACCAAGCGCTCCGGCGTCGGCCGTGAACTCGGCGCAGAGGGTATCCGCGAATTCGTCAACAAAAAGCTCATCCGTACGCCCTGACACAGCAGACCGACAGTCGACCGAGATACCGGAAGGAGACAGATGGATCTCAACATCCGCGACCGCAAGGCACTGGTGACGGGGGCGAGTTCGGGCATCGGGCTGGAGACGGCCCGTCAGCTCCTCGCCGAAGGAGCCGTCGTCGTGATGACCGGGCCCGAGCCCGACGAACTCAAAGCCGCAGTCGACGAACTCGCCGAATTCAAGGAGCGGATCTACGCCCACGACGCCGATATCGCCGATGACGAATCAGTCGACGAACTCGCCGCGTCCGTCGCCGCCGAGGTCGGCGACCTCGACATCCTCGTCAATGTCGCCGGCATCCACGGGGCTGGTGGGCTGTTCCATGAGATCAACCAGGAGGGCTGGGACCGAACCATCGACGTCGACCTCATGGGACCAGTCCGTGTCACTCGGGCGTTCCTTCCGGGACTTCGCCGAGGCGGCTGGGGCCGTATCGTGTTCGTGTCCTCTGAAGACGCGGTGCAGCCCTATGACGACGAGCTGCCGTACTGTGCGGCCAAGGCCGGCATGCTCTCCTTGGCCAAGGGACTCTCGCGCACCTACGCCTCCGAAGGGTTGCTGGTCAACACCGTCTCTCCGGCGTTCATCGCGACCCCGATGACCGACGAGATGATGAATGAGCGAGCCCAGCAGAAGGGAACGAGCTTCGATGAGGCCATCGCCTCGTTCCTGCGAGAAGAACGGCCGTTCATGGAACTCGGACGTCGCGGCCGACCGGAGGAGGTGGCCAAGGTCATCGCATTCCTCTGCTCGGACGCCGCGAGCTTCGTCAACGGCTCGAACTATCGCGTGGACGCTGGATCGGTGGCCACGATCTAGTGCGCCAGAGCGCCCCGAACACCGAATACAGGCACAGCAGAGACGACAGGAAGAGGAGCATCCGACATGGCTGAGTTCCGATATGTGATCATCGGCGGCGGCATGGCCGCTGACTCCGCGGCCCAGGGGATACGGGAGATCGACGAGGAGGGTTCGATCGCCATCATCAGCGATGACGTCGACGAGCCCTATACGCGTCCCGCGCTGAGCAAGCGACTGTGGACCGACGAGAGTTTCGACGAGAGCGACAACTACCTCGACACCGCCGAAGCGACCGGAGCCCGGATCAGCCTCCGTACGGGGGCGACCGCAGTCGACGTCGAAGCGAAATCCGTGAGGACGACCCACGGCGACTTCACCTATGACAAGCTGCTCTTCGTCACCGGCGGGAGACCGAAGGGCATCGATCTGGACGAAGGTGAGCGGGTCATCTGCTTCCGCGAGTTCAACGACTACCGCCGTCTGCGGGATCTGTCGGGCCGGAACCTGAGCATCGCAGTCATCGGCGGCGGCTTCATCGGCACTGAACTCGCCGCCGCCCTGGTGCAGAACGACACCCGAACGACTCTGATCTTCGACGACGACACCCTCGGCGGGTCCATCTTCCCGCCGGACCTCGCCAAGCAGTTCCACGAACTCTATCGCAGCCACGGAGTGACTCTCGTGCCGGGCACGAAGGCCTCGGGTGGGCACGTCGACGGCGATCGAGTGGTGCTCGACTGCGACGGCGAGCCCCATGAGTTCGACGCCGTGGTCGTCGGCCTCGGCATCGAACCTGCGACCCAGCTCGCAGAGGATGCGGGGCTGGACACGGACGACGGGATCATCGTCGACGAATCGCTGCGGACCTCAAAGCCGGACGTCTTCGCAGCCGGAGACGTTGCTCGCTATCCCGACAGGATCCTCGGACGACAGCGTGTCGAACACGTCGACAACGCCACCCAGATGGGCAAGGCCGTCGGGCGGATCATGGCCGGCGCGGACGAGTCCTACACCCATACACCGTACTTCTACACGAACGTTTTCGACTTCGGGTACCAGGCGGTCGGCGAGCTCGATCCGACACTGCGCACCGTCGAAGACTGGAAGAAGCCCCATACGGATGGAGTGGTGTACTACCTCGGCGAGGACGGACGCGTGCGCGGAGTCCTCATGGTGAATATGGAGGACCGTCTCGACGCCGCGCGGGAGATCCTCGGCGAAGACTGGGACCACACACCGGGCGACCTCGTGACCAGGATCTCGTGAACTGAGTCTCCGGGAATAATCTCACAGAGGCCGGCGACGCTGAGCCGTGGCCACGTCGGCTCGCGACCCTACGGCTCACCGCCACCGTGCGCTGCGGGCGGAGAGTACTCTCCTTCAGGCCTTCGCACCATGCCTTGTCGGCCCGGCGGAGTGTGCTTAGACTGCCTGGCAATCGAGTGGCGTCGTCCAGGAGGTGTCTGATGAGTGAGAACGTCGAGCTCGGAACGATCAAGACGGATGTGCCGGCCCGGTTGGACCGGTTGCCGTGGGCCCGGTTCCACTGGATGGTCGTCGTCGGACTCGGCAGTGTGTGGATCCTCGATGGTCTCGAGGTGACGATGGTCGGCAACGTCGCCGCTCGGATGACCGAAGAGGGCAGCGGCATCGACATGACCGCGGGGCAGATCGGCACCGCCGGAGCCATCTACGTCCTCGGCGCCTGCGTCGGTGCGATCGTCTTCGGCCAGCTCACTGACCGATTCGGCCGACGCAAGCTCTTCCTCATCACTCTCGTGCTCTATCTCGTCGCCACCGTCGCCACGGCGTTCTCGTTCTCCGCCTGGTACTTCTTCCTCGTGCGCTTTCTCACCGGTGCCGGCATCGGCGGGGAATACGCAGCCGTCAACTCCGCCATCGACGAACTCATCCCCGCCCGCGTCCGGGGCCGCATCGATCTCATCATCAACGGCTCCTACTGGCTCGGCGCCGCCGGTGGGGCGGCGACGACGCTGTTCTTCCTCAACACCGATATCCTGCCGAAGATGATCGGCTGGCGCCTGGCCTTCGCCGTCGGCATGCTGCTGGCGATCTTTGTGTTCGTCGTGCGCAAGAACGTTCCAGAGAGTCCGAGGTGGCTGTTCATCCATGGTCGGAACGACGAGGCCGAACGCATCGTCGGCGAGATCGAAGACGGCATCGAGACGGAGACCTCACAGACCCTGCCGCCGCCGAAGAAGACCATCACCGTCCGGCAGCGGAAGACGATCTCGTTCGTCGAGATCATGAAGGTCGCTTTCACGATCTATCCCAAACGCGCGATCCTCTGCCTCGTCCTCTTCGTCGGGCAGGCGTTCCTCTACAACGGCATCACCTTCAACCTGGGCACGATCTTCAACGGATTCTACGGAGTTGCGGCAGCCACCGTGCCGATCTTCATCATCCTCTGGTCGCTGAGCAACTTCGCCGGCCCCGTCATCCTCGGCAGATTCTTCGATACGATCGGTCGGAAACCGATGATCTCGTTCAGCTACCTCGGATCGGCGGTCGTGGCAGTGGTCCTCGCACTCGTCTTCAACACTGATGTCGGCGGCGAATGGCTCTTCCTCGTCATCCTCATCGTCTGCTTCTTCCTCGCCTCGTCCGGAGCCAGTGCGGCCTACCTCACCGTCAGCGAGATCTTCCCGATGGAGACCCGAGCACTGGCCATCGCATTCTTCTACGCCATCGGCACCGCCGCCGGAGGCATCGCCGGTCCGCTGCTCTTCGGCGGCATGATCGAGTCCGGTGATCGTTCCCAAGTGGCCTGGGCATTCTGCATCGGTGCGGCGGTCATGGCGCTCGGCGGCGTGGCCGAACTGATCTTCGGCGTCAAGGCGGAAGGTGCCGACCTCGAAGACATCGCCCGACCCCTGACGGCCGAGGACGCTGAGAGTGCCGAAGGCGCCGCGGAGAGCAGTGCCGAGCCGACCGAGCGAGGTGAGTGGGCAGATTCCGCTGAGGCGGCCGAACCGTCGGCGAGCCCCGAGGCTCGAAGCCGAGGAGATCGTCTGCGTCCGGGCCCGGGATCGGTCGGCGTCTATTCACCGTGGCCTTCGGTGTCCTCACGCGACGTTCCGCCCGAGGTCTCGGCCAACGAGGTCAACGGCATCATCGATTTCGTCCGCGACATGGAACCTGTCGGAGAGGTGGAGCTCTACCGTGCGATCGGGGCTCGCCGCTGGGGCCCCGGACGCTTCCGTGCGGCGGTGCGTGAGGCGATTCGGCAGGGAGCCGTCCATCGCAATCGCCGCGGCAGGCTGGAGTACCGAGGCGACCGGTCATAGACCGGTTTCGTCGGTCAGCGGGGCTCGCGGAGGCGGGGGAAGCATATCGATGAGCTCATTGACGGCCTCGGCCAGGATGTCGTGCTGATAGGGCGTGAGGAAGTAGGCCTCGTGGAGGTAGGCGTCGAGCTCGTATTCGGTGAGGTCACCGCCGAGGCTGACATAGTGCAGCCACACTCCGGCAACCGACATGTTCCAGAATTCGGCGGCCTCTTTGAGCTTCCTCCGTCTCCTGATCGCTCGCTCGTCTGAGAATGCGATGCCGGATCGGGGATCGATGCGCTTCGGGTTCTGATCGTCCATTCGTCTGCTGATTCGGCTTGTGACTTTCGTGGCAGGAGGTTCCTCCTGCCCGGTGTGCCAGCGATCCGGGACCCAGCGACCCTCGCTCATGCTTTGGCCACTCGTCTCGAATCTTCCCGAAAGTGTAGGTTCTGCTTCTCGATGGAGGCTAGGGGTGATCGACGATCCGGCTGCCGCGTCTGAATCGCCGCGAGAGCGCCTACCGCTCACACCTGCCGCCGGGGCCTCTTCGCAGGTATTTCCGTGAGGTCCCGCATCTGCTGTCGCATCCGCGACCCGTCCAATAGCGTGAGCGGGTCAGAAACGGAATGAGGTGACGATGAGCGAATTCGGCATCGAGGAGGAATTCCTTCTCGTCGATCAACATTCACTTCTGCCTGCTCGATCGAAGAGCAGCCTGCAGGAGATCGAGGACGAGGTGAGGCCGAGCCGCGGAGCAGCCTGTGCCGAATGGCTGCCCGGGCAGATCGAGTTCGCGACTCCCGTCCTGACCACGGCTGAAGAAGCGTTCGAATCGCTGCACTCTTTTCGACGCGGCCTCTCGGCAGCGGCTCAGGCGCGCGGACTGCTCGCTGTCGGCCTCGGCACAGCGCCTCAGATTCCGGCGGCCCCGCCGGGGGTCAGCGACGGCAGCCGTTACCGTGAGTTCGCGCAGCTCGCTCCCGCCATCGCCGCCGACCAATACGTCAACGGCATGCATGTCCATGTCGACATTCCCGACAGGGAAGCGGGGCTGAGAGCTGTCAACGGCCTGCGCAGGTGGATTCCCGTGCTCACCGCGTTGAGCGCGAATTCTCCCCTCTGGCGCGGAGCCGACAGCGGCTTCGCCAGCTGGCGTTCCATCCACTACCGGCGGTGGGTCGTCTTCGGCATCCCGCCTCACTTCCACGACCTCGACGACTACGATGCGCAGATCGATGCTGCGCTGCGATCGGACGTGGTGCTCGACGAGGCGACTCTGGGGTGGCTGGTCAGGCTCTCGCCGAAGCACAGGACAGTCGAAGTCCGGACCAGTGACGTGCAGCTGGACACCGCGACCACTGTGACCCTCGCGCTGCTCACCCGTGCGCTCGCAGACGTCGCCATGGACGACACGGGACCGGAGGCGGTCCCTGCGAATCTGCTGAACATCGCTCATTGGCAGGCTGCGCGTTTCGGTCTGACGGGAATGCTCATGGACCCCGACACACATACGAGTGTCCCGGCTGCAGAGGTAGTCCGAAAGGTCTTCCACCGCGCACGACCGGCGCTGATGCGAAGCCAGGATATGGGCCGTGTTCACCGTGGACTCCGCCGTCTGCTCAGCCAGGGCACCGGCTCCGAGGAGCAGCGCCGGGTGGCGGAGAGACAGGGGGTAGGCGGCTTGTTGGAACACGCAGCCCACAGATTGACAGCCAGTTCTCAGGATCAATTTGAGCAACCGGCTGACAGCTCCAGGGGCGTTTCTGACCCCCCTTGACGGATCAGGGGTAGCTGAACAGATGATGGTGCAAAGGGCAGAGTGCTCTTGGCTTCCGCGACACAGGAAGCCCGCAGACGCGGTCAGGAGTCTGCGACAGCTTCGGACGATGGGCGGAGACGATTCCCGCCGTTGTCGTCACGAGGCGATGACCCTCGAATCAGTGATCAGCACAGTGGAGCTGTACCCCATGGAACGGCAATCCCGTCCAGGGGACGGTCTTCGAATTCCCATCTCGGTCCGTGCCCACCAGCGCGGAGACGGAGGCAATCATGAACAACAAGATGAAAATCACCGGCCTGATACTGGCGGGCTACATGCTCGGCAGAACCAAGAAGCTCGGCCTGGCGCTTACGGTCGCCTCGGCTGTCGCCGGAACGACTGCCGCGAAGAATCGCGATCAGCTTCTGGGCGGCCTCAAGGATTTCGCTGATTCTTCCCCCGAGCTCAAGAGTCTCCAGGAGAAGATCACCGGTCGTCTGGCCGAATCCGGCAAGAGCGCGGTCAAAGCCGTGGCCGCGAAGGGAGTCGATCAGCTCAGCGTCAAGCTCCAGGATCAGACCGAGAAGATGAAGTCGACTCTCGACGACGCCGCCGACTCGATCGACCCCAATGTCGATGACAGCGAGGGTGCGGACGACGAAGAGGACGCACCCGAGTCGGAGGACGAGAGCGCTCCCGAGAACTCGGAGGAGCCCGAAGCCGACGAGGCGGAGCCGACCGACGATGAGCAGGAGGCCGACGACGAGCCGCAGGCAGAGGAGGAAGCTCCGAAGAAGCCGGCAGCCAAACGGTCCTCGACAGCGAAGCGCTCTGCGAAGGGAACGCGTTCGTCGAAGTCTTCGACCAGTTCGCGCGGCTCGCGCACGAAGCCGGGCTCCAAGCGCTCGACGACTGCGAAGAAGACATCATCGCGCGCCGCTGCCAAGCCCGAGGAGGCCGAAGATGAGTGATGATTCGATCTTCAGCGGCCTCAAGCAGCAGGCCGGAGACTTCGCTAAGACCGTCGGACGCAAGGCGGTCAACTCCGTCGGGGACAGGGTCGAGAAGTTCGCAGACCGCCTCGACGGTGTGGGCGATGGTGCAGCGCCTGCGGCCCAGGCTGGTGCGGAGGAGATCGCCGAGGGCAAGCCACCGGCGAAAGCGGCACTGTCTGCGGCGACGACCGGCGTCAAGGAGAAAGTCAAGGGTCTGTTCGGAGGCGGCTCGAGCGGTTCGGGCGGTTCCGGTGATTTCAAGTTCTCCAACATCGTGGAGACCGCAGATGTCGGAGTCCCGTTGAACGTGGCCTACAACGCGTTCACGATGTTCGAGGACTGGCCCGATTTCATGAAGAAGGTCGAGAACGTCGAACGCACCGATGATGTCACCCTCAGCATCAAGGGCCAGGCGGTCTGGTCGCATCGAACCTGGGAAGCCACGATCACCGAGCAGGTTCCCGACTCCCATATCGTGTGGGAATCGACCGGCGAGAAGGGCTACATCAGCGGCAGCATCTCCTTCCACGAAGTCGCACCCAGGCTGACCCGGATCATTGCGGTGGGCGAGTACCACAAGCAGGGCTTCATGGAAGGCGTCGGTGCCCTGTGGTTCACCGTTCCCCGCCGTTTCCGCCTCGAACTGAAGTTCTTCGTCCACCACGTGATGCGTCAGATCATGCTCGATCCCGACAGCGTCGAGGGCTGGCGCGGAGAGATCCGCGACGGTGAGCTCGTCACCTCCCACGAGGACGGCCTCGAGGAGGAGCAGGAGCAAGCTGAAGGCAGCGAGGATGAGTCCGCCGAGGATCAGAACGCGGATGTCGACTCCGGTGCGGACGAGACAGATCCCGACGATTCGGAGGAGGAGGAGTCCGATCTCGAGCCCGCGGAGGGCGAAGCCGAAGAGGAGTATGAGGAGGAACCCGTAGAGGACTACGAGGAGGAGGAACCGGCCGAGGCAGGCGACGCGGAGCCCGCAGAGGACTACGAGGAGGAGCCGGAAGCCGCTGACGAGCCCGTGGAATACGAGGAATCCGAAGAACCAGAAGACGAGGAACGCCGCTGAGCGTCCTCCGATTGGGAAGTAGGCAAGAACAATGAGCACCAGCACTGTTGAACGTTCACGCGGCAGCTACGTCGACCGTCCGTCGTCGAGTTCGCTTGCAGACGTCATCGAGATCATCCTCGACAAGGGCCTGGTCATCGATGCATACGTACGCGTCTCCCTGGTGGGGATCGAGGTCCTCACGATCGACGCACGCATCGTCATCGCCAGCGTGGACACCTATCTGCGCTTCGCCGAGGCGACGAACCGGCTCGATCTGACACAGCAGGGCGGACGCGACCTGCCGGAGATGATGGGCGGAATGATGGAGAACGGCTCCAAGGGCAAGACACAGGGAGCTGTGGAAGGCATCAAGGACGCCCTCACCTCGGACGACTCCGATGACGACTCGGGCGAGAGTTCGAGTCAGGAGAAATCACGTCGCCGGACCAAACGCCCGGCGCGCAACTCCTCGGAGTCCGAATGAGTGAAGAAGGCGCACCCTTGGCAGATCGGTATCTGTACGGGATCGTACGCGCCGGTGCCGAGCTGCCGACCGGGCCCGACGGGGTGCAGGGCAATGCCCTCGCTCTCGTCGAGTCCGGGGCGGTTGCGGCCGTGGTCACGGAACTCGCGGACAGTGGGATGCTGGGCACTCCCGAAGCTCTGCAGAACCACAGCGTCGTCCTCGACGAGCTGGCCGAGAAGCAACCGGTGTTGCCGCTCGCATTCGGCACCGTCGTCCCCGGAGGGGCCGATATCGCCGAACAGGTGCTGGCTCCGCAGGCGGACGTCTTCGCCGAGGCGCTCGACCAGTTGGCAGGGTGCACGCAGTTCACCCTGAGGATCAGCTTCGACCGCGACGCGATACTGCGGGAGATCGTCAGCGGTAACCCCGAGGTCGCCGAGCTGAGGGAGAGGATCAGCGGCACGAGCGAAGACGAGACGAGGAACGAACGTATCCGGCTCGGAGAGATCGTGGTCACGACGATGGAGAGCTGGAGAAGGACCGAAGCTCCTCCGATACTCGAGCAGATCCGCTCCGCGACAGTCGAGACGGCGATGCGGGAAGTCGGCCAGGCCGAGGACGTCGCCGAGGTGGCGGTGCTGGTTCGCAGGGACGCCATCGACGAGTTCGACTCCGTCATCGAGGAGTTGGCGGAGGCGAACCGGGAGCGGATGAGATTCCGGCTGATCGGACCGCAGGCACCCTACGACTTCGTCCCCGAGATGTAGGTGACGTCATGGGACTTCTGTCAGCAGTCTTCGGTGCTCCCTTGGCACCGCTCAAGGGAACCGTATGGGTCGCCGAGCAGGTCAGAGGAGAAGCCGAGAAGCGCTATTTCGATCCCGGTGCCATTCGGCGTCAGCTGGAAGAGGTCGCCGGGGCACGCGAACGCGGATCGATCAGTGATGACGAAGCCGATGCCCTCGAGCGTGAGCTCGTCGGACGACTGCTCGAGGGCCGTCGGCGCAGAACCGAGGAGGACCGATGAGCGAAGAGTCGACAGCGAACGAAGAGTCGAGAGCAGAGGGCAGCTCTGCAGACGATGGAGGCACGACCACGAAGCGCGCCAGGAAGCCGGTTGAGAAGGAGCGCACGAGCGGCGGGACGTCCCGCCGGTCGTCCTCATCGGCGTCTTCCTCACGCGAGAAGGCGACGTCCTCGTCATCTGAGAAGGCGAAGTCGTCCTCGCGCTCGGAGAGTCGGTCTCACAGCGCGACCGGTCAGAGGATCTCTGCGGTCAGCGCGGTGAAGAGGGCGATTGAGCAGTTCAGCACCCTCACCGGCAGGCCTCCGGAGTCCGTGGTCGGCACGAGGTGGAAGGACGACCGCTGGTCCGTGCGTCTGGAGGTCGTGGAATCCCGACGCATTCCCGACAGCGCGGATCTGCTGGCCGAGTACGAGGTCGAGCTCGATGCGGACGGTGAGCTCATGGCCTATGACAGGAAGGATCGCTACGTTCGCGGCCGGCCGAGCGAGTGATCGAAAGGGCGATATGAGCATCATGAATCAGCCGAACGATGCGATGCAGCCGCAGCGCAGCCAGGAGGGCACGCTGCTGCACGTCGTGGAGACGCTGCTGGACAAAGGTCTGGTTCTCAACGCGGACATCATGGTCTCCGTGGCCGGTGTCGAGCTGCTGGGAATCCGGATCAGGGCCGCCCTGGCCTCCTTCGAGACCGCGGCCCGCTACGGTCTGGACTTTCCCGCGGGCACGGACCGGGAGACCGTCGCATGGAAGGAAGCAGTCGAGCAGAAGGACACCTGCCCCGAGTGCGGGAAGCGCTCCGCACTCGCGCAGCTGATGAACGACTACTGCCCCTGGTGCGGGTGGCAGAGTGCGCGTTCGAAGCGGATCGAGGCCGGTGAGCCGGCGCAGCTGAACTCCGCGGACGACGCTGACACCTCCGCGGAGCAAGCCGCCGGCTCATCCGCCGACGCAGGCACTCCCGCCGCCGGCTCTCCCGGCGACGACCGCTGAGGCGACCATGCCCGGAGACGCGATCATGCAGCCCACACGCGACCCGCGAGCGACTCTGCCCGACCTCATCGAAGTGCTTCTCAACAAGGGCGTCCATCTCAACCTCGACCTCATCATCTCGGTGTCGGACATCCCGCTCATCGGAATCAATCTGCGCGCCACGATCGCGGGGATCGAGACGATGATCGAGTACGGGATGATGCAGCAGTGGGACCGCGACACCCGAGAGTGGGTGCAGAGAGCCGTCCGCACACATCTGCCGCTGGCCGCCGACGAGGAGATCCTCGCCAAGATGGCCGGAGGGCACTATCAGGACAACTTCTATCGGACGTGGCGGCCCGGCAGCGCCTATCTCACCACCCAGCGTCTCATCATCCATCGACGTGACCCTGCAGAGACACTATGGCAGACGCGCCTGGACGCGATCGCCTCGGTCTCCGCGCTGCGCGAGCCCTCCATCGGAGGTGAAGAGCGCACGCGCATCCTCGTCGGGCTCAACGACGGCACCGAGGCGATCCTTTCGGCCCTCGAGCCCGATCGCCTCATCTCCCTGGTCCAGGCTCGGCTCGACCGGACCGACGGCGCCCCATCCTCGACTCCGGAGGCGACGACGGCGGAGGACCGGCCTCTGCGAGAGGGTCGGATGTGGTTTCTCGAGACCCTGTCGTCCGGGAGCACGTGGCGCGGCGGGCAGGCGCAGCTTTCGAACACGGAACTGACCTGGAGGTCGCCGATGGACGGGCGCGCACGAGTGAGGATCCCACCCGAGCAGCTGCTAGACATCCGCCGCGAGGAGCGCAGCAACCCGACCGACGAACGGCGGGTCCTCATCCTCGAGACCGCGGACTCGACCATCACCCTGGCCGCAGACGACGCCGGCGCATGGTTCGCCGGACTCGACGAGTGGCGGACCGGGCCCGGTGACAGGCGTTCCGCGCCGCTCGAGGCCACCATGTCACCAGGCCGCAACCCCGACGAACGCGCCGAAGAAGGAGCAGCATCATGACGCTCAATGTCAACGAGGAGAGCCTTAAACACGGGGTTCTCACACTCGTCGTCACCCTCGTCGAGGTGATCCAGGAAGCCCTCGAGACCCAAGCGGTGCGCCGGATGGAAGGCGGGGACCTCACCGAGGACGAACAGAACCGCCTCGGCGAGGCTCTCCTCGAACTCGATGAGGCGATGGATCAGATCAAGGACCAACACGGGATCACCGGTTCCGTCGACGATCTGCACCGAGGCCTCGACGATGTCGTCGATGAAGTCGTCGACAAGCTCATCAATCCGGCCAGATGGGCCGAGGAGAATGGAAAGGGCGTCGAATGAACGCCGAGGGTGACATGCTCTACGTCTACGCCATCGTCGCCGGCGACGACTACGCTCCTGCCGTCACGGGCATCGACGGTTCCGCGCTCCACATGGTCGGACGCGACACCGGCCCGAGGGCCGTGGTCCACCGCCACACCCGAGGTCCCTTCGACGGGCCGGACGATTCCGTGCGTCGGTGGGTGCTCGAACACAGCGAAGTCATCGATGATGCCTGGCAGAACTCACCGGCCCTTCTCCCGGTCTCCTTCAACGTCATCGTCCGCTCGGATCCCGAGACCGAGGCGACTGCGACCCAACAGCTCGAACATTGGCTCGACGACTCCGCGGTGATGCTGTCGAGACGACTCGAGGAGCTGTGCGACACCTCCGAGCTGCGAGTCGAAATCTTCCTGGACGGAGGCCTGCTCGAGGAGGTCGACGCAGAGGTCGGCGAAATGAGGACGGAGATGGAGAGCCGTCCTGCAGGAGTGCGCCGACTGCTCGAGAAGCGACTGGAGAAGACGGAGAAGGAGATCGTCGATCGAGCGGCCGACAGGATCTACCCCGAGATCAGGGCCAGGATCGCCGCCCACTGCCTCGACATCGAGGAACACCGCTCCACGAGCCGCGAAAGTGGATTGACACCGGTGATCATGGCCTCATGCCTGGTGAGAAGCACAGACGCCACGGCACTGGGAGCCGAGCTCACCGCGCTCAAGAAGGCCCAGCCCGCTCTGTCCATCCGCTTCCTCGGCCCGTGGCCGCCGTATTCCTTCGCCGACGTCTCCATCAGCGAGGAGCGGAACCCGAGCAGCTCTGCACCAGACTCGCCGACGCCGAACCCGCAGGGCGAGACAACATGAGAGTCGCAGTCATCGGAGCCACCGGCAACGTCGGCACAGCGGTCCTCGACGTGCTCGGGCGCACGCCCGAAATCACCTCGGTGCTGGGGATCTCCAGACGGATGCCCGACACCGAGGCCGAACCGTATTCCGGATGCGAATGGAGATCGATCGACATCGCCGCCGCGAGCAGCGAGGGCACGGCCCACCGCGATCTCACAGAAGCGCTGACCGGTGCCGACGCCGTCATCCATCTGGCCTGGCTGATCCAGCCCAACAGCGACCGGGACCTGCTCCGACGCGTCAACGTCGACGGCACGGCCCGTGTGGCCGCAGCCGTCGCGGCGGCCGGCGTCCCACATCTCGTCGTGGCGTCCTCGGTCGGCGCCTACTCTCCCGATGACAGCATGGACAAGCGCGATGAGGAATGGCCGACCGAGGGGATCCGCTCTTCCCACTACAGTGTGGACAAAGCCGCCCAGGAACGCGTGCTCGACGACTTCTGCGCCGACCACCCCGAGATCACCGTGACCCGACTGCGTCCTGCGCTCATCTTCGGTGCCCCTGCCGCCTCGGAGATCCAGCGCTATTTCCTGGGAACCTGGATGCCCGTCCAGCTGCTGCGCGCGGGCCGACTGCCGTTCCTTCCACTGCCTGCGGGACTGCGCGGCGTCCAAGCCGTCCACTCGACCGATGTCGCCCGTGCCTATGTCGCCAGTGTCCTCCGTCGCCGTTCGGGCGCCTTCAACATCTGCGCCGATGATGTCCTCCATCCGAAGGATCTGGCCGAACTGCTCGACCACGGCAGGCACATCCCGGTGCCGAACGGCGCAGTGCGCGCGGCTCTGGGCATGGGCCATAGCAGCTCACTGGTCGCCGCCGATGCCGGATGGCTGGACATGGGCCTGCACGTGCCGCTGATGGACAACGGCCGCGCACGCCGGGAACTCGGCTGGGAGCCGGAGTACAGTGCCATGGACGCCGCGCGCGAACTGCTCAAAGGCATGGCCGACGGCGAGGGTGCCGCCTCCGTCCCGCTGCGTCCACGCGATGTCGAACATACGCGCCTGCGGGCAACGGACGATACGAGCCGCGGGCACGACGCACCGGGTGCGGACGAGCACGTCGACATGGACCTCCTAGGTCTCTATCTCAGCGACCATCTCACCGGGGCCACCGCCGGCGCGGAGAGGATCGAACGGATGGCGGCCGACTTCATCGACACTCCCGTCTTCGCAGCCCTGTCCGAGCTGGCCGCGGAGATCCGCGGAGAGCATCTCTACGTGCGGCACCTCATCGGCGAGCTCGGTTTTCGGCGCCGTCCTCTCGCCGAGGCTGTGTCGTGGGTCGGCGAACGGGTCGGCAGGCTCAAGAGCAACGGCTCGCTGCTCAAACGCTCGCCCATGACCCTCGTGCTCGAAGCGGAGCTGATGCGCAGCGCGGTCATCGGCAAGCTGGGAATGTGGCAGACGCTTGAGGGCAACGCCGAGGCACTCGGCCTGGATGCCGAACAGTTCCGTGGTTTCGCGCAGAAGGCAGAACACCAACGTGAAGTGCTCGACACTGTGCACAGCTATGCTCGGAGCCGCGCGTTCCGCCGGTATCGGGCTGTCTACGATCAGGCCTCGGGAGTCAGCCCTGTGCGGGGCGACTGAGACACCGTATCCTGCTCCGGTCCTCGATGCCTCCGGGCGCATCGACGAGCTGTGAGCCGGATTCCTGGGCTTCCCGCTACCGGCGACGTCACCTTTCCTTCAGCAATGGCATGCAGTGTCTCAGGCCTCGACCCGGGCCCAAGCTCGGTGCTCGCTCAGCCCCTCCTGCAGCTGCGAGAGCGCCGTTTCGAGGTCATCTTTGCAGTACACTCCGGGGTCGTCGGCCGTGATGCCGTACTTCTCCATCATGGTGCAGGAGTCTCCGCTGGCGGCGATGAACTTGAGATGACGCCACGCTTCCGTGATCAGGAGCTCGATCTCGGTGGTCAGCTCGGCACCATCGGCGAAGAAGAAGGCGTCGAGTTCGCTCGAGGCCACGGTCAGGTATGTCCGCTCGACGGCGACGCTCCGCTCGCCGGAGGTGATGCGTCCACCCACCGGAGCGATCGTGATGGGGACCATTCCCGCCTCGGCGATGCGGTCGTAGGCGCGGATGACCTGCTCGGGGTCGGTCCCACTGCCGGTGACGATGCCGATCTTGCGCCCGTCGACCGGCCAGCGCTTCCCCACCTGGGACAGTGCCGGGCTCGGTTCGATATCGCTGCGCGGCGGCGTCTGAGCCGCAGGGGCCTCGAGACCCAGCCCCTCGGCGACCATGCGGGCAAGCTCCGAGTCGATGCAGGCGAGCACAGCGACCTCGCGCTCCCGGATCGTCTCCTCGTAGCATTTGCCGAGCTCGAAGGTGAAGGCATCGGCGAGGTGCTGCTGTTCGACGGGGGTGAGGCTGAGCCAGAACATGCGCGGCTGGGAATAGTGGTCGTCGAAGGACTCCGGCGAACGGCGTTCCTTCTTCGACGCCGGAATCTCGTGGGCGATTTCGACGAACGTATGCTCGTCGGTCTGCTCGGCAGGGAACGGGTTGCCGCCGTCGAGCGAATTCGGCTTGTACGGTGCGGTGCCGCGATGGTCGGCAGTCTGGTGCATTCCGTCGCGGAACATGTCGTTGACCGGGCAGTGCGGACGGTTGATCGGGAGCTGAGAGAAGTTCGGCCCGCCCAGTCGGGTGAGCTGGGTGTCGAGATAGGAGAACAGCCGCCCTTGGAGCAGCGGATCGTCGGTGATGTCGATGCCCGGGACCACATGCCCGGGGTGGAACGCCACCTGCTCGGTCTCATCGAAGAAGTTGCTGGGATTGCGGTTGAGCGTGAGCATTCCCAGCGGCTGTACGGGTGCGAGCTCCTCGGGCACGATCTTCGTCGGATCGAGCAGGTCGATTCCCTCGAAGGTCTCATGGGGGTCGTCGGGGAAGACCTGGACGCCGAGTTCCCACTGCGGGCATGCTCCGGCCTCGATGGCGTCGGCGAGGTCCCGGCGATGGAAGTCCGGATCGACGCCGTTGACCATCTGGGCCTCCTCCCAGATGAGCGAATGCACACCGGCCTTCGGCTTCCAGTGGAACTTCACCAGGGAGGTCTCTCCGGCGGAGTTCTCGGTTCGGAAGGTGTGGATCCCGAAGCCCTCCATCATCCGGAAGGAGCGGGGGATGCCCCGATCGGACATCTGCCACATCGTGTGATGAGTCGCCTCGGTGTGCAGGGACACGAAGTCCCAGAAGGTGTCGTGAGCGCTCTGCGCCTGCGGGATCTCACGGTCCGGGTGCGGTTTGGCCGCATGGACGATGTCGGGGAACTTGATCGCATCCTGGATGAAGAACACCGGGATGTTGTTGCCGACGAGGTCGAACACACCGTCCCTCGTATAGAACTTCGTCGCGAAGCCCCGGGTGTCGCGGACGGCGTCGGCCGAGCCGCGCGAGCCGACGACCGAGGAGAAGCGGGTGAAGACCTCCGTCTCGACGTCGGGGGCGAGGAAGGCCGCCTTCGTGATGGTCGCGGCATTGCCGTAGGAGATGAACGTGCCGTGGGCGGCAGAACCGCGCGCGTGGACGACACGTTCGGGGATGCGCTCATGGTCGAAGTGGGTGATCTTCTCCCGCAGGTGGTGGTCCTGCAGCAGGGTCGGTCCACGGGAACCCGCCTTGAGCGAATGGTCCGTGTCATAGAGCCGGGCGCCCTGGGCAGTGGTCAGCCAGCTGCCCTGTTGGGCCTGGTCCTCCTGCTCGTCGCGACTGGGCGCCCCTGTGGGTGACGTCGGCTTCGGACCGCTCTGATCGGGCTTCGGCGGCAACGGCTCTCGCGGCGTCGTCGGCTCCTCGAAGTCCGGAGTGCGGGAACCGGGTTTGCCCGGAATGATCGGTCGATCTTCTGTACTCATGGTGTCTCCTCAATGGTGGGTTGACTGCAGAAGCGGTGGGCGGCTCACAGATCCGCGTTCGGGTCGAGGACGACCTTGATGCAGCCGTCGGTCTTCTGCTGGAACATCTCATAGGCTTCGGGAGCTGAATCGAGGGGAAGCCGGTGGGTGACGAGGTCATCGACGCCAAGCGGATCGTCGGAGCTTTCGACCAACGGCAGAAGGTCATCGGTCCAGCTGCGGACGTTGCACTGCCCCATCCGCAGCTGGATCTGCTTGTCGAAGAGGGTGAGCAGCGGCATGGGTGAGAGTGCCCCACCGTAGACTCCGCTGAGCGAGAGGGTCCCGCCCCGACGGACCAGATCGATCGCCGCGTGGAGGACCGCGGTCCTGTCGATGCCGCTGGTCTCCATGAGCTTCCGCGCGGCCGGAGGCGGGAGCAGACCGGTCGCCTGCTGTGCGGCCGAGGCCAGCGGGGACCCGTGTGCTTCCATCCCCACGGCGTCGACGACCGCGTCGGGCCCACGCCCGGAGGTGGCCTCTCGGATGGCCGAATGTGCGTCCTCGTCGAAGTCGAAGACCTCGATCCCGTGGCGAGCGGCCATGTCACGACGTTCGGGGACCGGGTCGAGAGCGAAGACCTGCGCGCCGAGGTGTCTGCCGATGCGGGCGGCGAACTGGCCGACAGGCCCGAGACCGTAGACGCCGAGCGAGTCGCCTTCCCTGATCCCGGCGTATTTCACTGCCTGCCATGCCGTGGGGAGGATGTCGCTGAGGAAGAGGTAGCGGTGGTCGGGAAGATCGGCACCGACCTTGATCGGTCCGACGTCGGCATAGGGGACACGGAGGTATTCTGCCTGCCCGCCGGGCACAGACCCGTAGAGTCGAGAGTAGCCGAACAGCTGTGCCCCGGACCCGTACTGCCTCACCTGTGTGGTCTCGCATTGGGTGTACAGCCCCTGCTCGCACATCCAGCAGCGGCCGCAGGAGATGGGAAACGGCACGACCACCCGATCGTCGGTCGACAAGCCGGAATCGGGGCCGGCCTCGACGACTCGACCCATCGTCTCGTGCCCGATGATGTCCCCGCGGTCCATGAATGGACCCAGCACTTCGTAGAGGTGAAGGTCGGAGCCGCAGATGGCGGTGGAGGTGACTTCGATGATCGCGTCGTTCGACTTGTGACGGATCGGATCATCGACCGTCTCCACAGAGACGTCTCTCTTGCCTTGCCAAGTGACTGCACGCATTGTCTTCTCTCCTTCTCGATCGACAGTGTGTTCGCCCGTCGGAGCGGTCGCTCGCCCGCGGGTCAGTCGTTATCCGATGGCTCCGCGGGGTCTGTCGGCTGGTCTTCTGTCGGCGGTGGTGCGGGAGCACGGAAGCCGACGGCCCGATGGGAGCCGTCGCACAGCGGTGGGATTCCGGTCTTCCCGCACCGGCAGAGGGCGACGACCCGACGTTCGGTTGCCGTCTCCTCCCGTCCTGGTGCTGTGAGGACCGCGAAGTCGCCTCGGATCAGCAGCGGCCCGTCCGGGCACGGAGTGATGGTGGTGGTCGGAGTCGTGTTCACAGCGACCTCCCGCCCGCTCGCAGCGAGCTGGCTCCTGTGGACCAGGCCGCGAGCATCCGGGAACCGGTGATGTCGTCGAGGCGGAGGCAGGCCGCGGCACCGAAGAGGATGTCGGGGATGAGTCCCGGTTCGTCGTCGGCTGCCCCTCCCGCGAGGTCATGTGCGGCGATCTGTTCGTGAACGGCGTCGGCTTCGACGTGTTCGTCGAAGTACCACGTGACGTCCCGGTCGAAGCCGTTTCTGGAGAAGGCACGAGAGTAGAGGCCGTTGGGGATGGACGAGGTCATCTCGAACGCCGCGAGATGACCGATGGCGGCACCTCGCAGGCGCCGGTTGAGACCGAAGAGGTTCATCGCGTTCACCGAGGCGAGAGTGACCGCAGGCACGTCATCGAGGTAGTGATCGGGTCGGTCGTCCAGACCGAATCCGCGCAGCGCCTGGGCGAAGATCTCGGCGTGGACGCGCTCGGGTCTGCCGCCGCCGTATTCGTCAGCCTGGATCTCGACGAGGGCTGCCTTCGCCCGTCCGCGCAGTCGAGGTATCGCCCAGGAATGGGGATCGGCTTCGCGCAAGGTGTAGATGGACTTGTGGATGAGGAATTCCCGCAGCTGGTCGACGGACGCGTGCTTCGCCGCCCATGTGGCCAGCTCCGGCTGCGCCACCTCGCTGGTCATCGAGAACAGTGTCTGTGCGAGTTCGGCGCCGGAGCGCGGAATGAGGTCCGGCAATGGCGCGAGTGCTCGCAGCGCGGTCTCGAAGCGGCGCTCGATCCTTCCGCGGATCCCGATCAGCGAGGGGTCCCATTCCCAGTCTCCGTGCACGAAATCGGCAGGGCCGGTGTGCAGGGTGTAGAGAAGGTGGAGCGCCAGCTGCAGATCCTCGTCGCGGAACATGTCCTCACTCGACACCAGCGCAGAAGAAGCGGCCGCGTCGAGTTCGGGCAGCAGCTCAGCAGCTTCCCCGCCGTCAGATGTGAGCACGCTGAGCAGCAACGAGGTGACCTCGCCTCTCGGCCGAGGCATGAGCCCGCGCTCCGGCGCAGTGAGCGGTGCAGGGCTGTTCAGTTCGTCGATCGCACCAGTCTGTGTCATCCGCTGACTCCTCATCGTCGGCCGTGCCTGAGTAGACAGCGTGGCAAAGTGCGCTGCCGATGTCAGCGTCCGCACGAGACTCATACTTCATCGCCGCTGAGCCGTCGGCAGGCGGGCCAGGCACGGAACGCGGCCCGAGGACGGTCGCTTGGGACGGCGTGACGACCGTCTCTGTGTCCGCGAACGGCAACGTTGTCTGAGGCACCCGCCGGGGGCGGCGGCCCCCTGGACAGTGCTCGGGAGCACTCAGGATGATGAGCGTCCCGCACCCGGAGAGTGGGTCATCCGACCGTTCCCGCTGCGGGGGAGCAGACGACACGCACACTGACACGAGGAGACGATGAAGATGACGACAGCACATCGGCGGGCACGAACCGCGCCTCGGCCCATGGCAGCTCGTGAGCGGCGACGACGGTCGCCCGCCACATGCGCAGGTCCTTCGCGCTGAAGTCGTGTCCGGCGACGTCTCGGATGTTGTCGTTGCCGGCGACGGCGGACAGCTGATCCTCTGTTGGCGCCCTTCCTCAGAATTTCCTCACCGCTGAGATCGACGAGCACGATGTTTCTCGTCGCCCCAGGATGTCGAGACCGATGCCGAGACGCAAGAGGTGTGACAGATGCGGTCGCTGCCCTATTCGACGGAGTTCTCGTGCTTATGCCCCACGTTCTTGGGCAGAGTCTGCATCTGGGCACCGATGACCGGGTCGCTGTCGATGTGCTTGCGCGCGATCGGGCACGAGACGGTGATGGGGATCCGGCGATTCAGTGAGTCTTCGAGAGCCAGACGCAGGAGTTCGCGGCAATGCCGTTCCGAATCGAGGGGCTCAATGGCTTCGCAGTAGACGAACATGATCTCGTCCGCTGTGATCGTGTAGTGAAGAGAGGCGACGAGCTGTCCGGGAAGGTAGAGATCGAACTTGGAAGCTTCGCTGTTGTTGAGCAGAGTGTACACAGTGGTCCCTTTGGGTCCAGGAAGGCGGCCATCTGCTTGACCGATTCTCAGATTATCCCAGAGCCGCACCGGACAACAAGTGGCAGGTCGAAGAGAATGAGCAGACGGACGTGCCGGATCAGTCGGTGACCGTGCCCGGCAGCGCACCGGTGCTGACGAACTCCTCGGCGACCTCACGCAGCTTCGTGTTCGTCTTCGAGCTCACCTTCGTGAGCAGCAGGAACGCCTCGTGCTCACTGATCTTGTGCCGTTCCATGAGGATCCCTTTCGCCTGACCGATGAGATCCCGCGAGGCCACTGCCTCTTAGAGCTGTCCCTGCTTCTGCGCGTTGGCCAGAGCCAGAGAGGCATGAGCGGCCACTCCGCTTCCGATGTCTTCCGATTCCTGGTCGAAGGCGCGGGGAGTCTTCGAATAGAGATTGAGGGCACCGAGGCTGTCGACCTCGACGAAGAGTTGGAAGGCGAGCATGCTCCTCACTCCCTCAGAGACCGCGCTGGAGGCGAACCGGGGCCAGGGGGTGGGGTCGGTGAGATCCGGGACCCGGACGATGCGATGCTCGCGGATGGAGTCGAAGCACCCTGCTCGCCGATCTGCGCAGTAAGTCGATGCCGTTCGTCATCGGTAACGGTGGGCGCGGGAGCGACAGCCGCGTCGCGGGGTATGTCATCGGTCGGTTCTGCCGAGGTCTCGTCCATCAGAGATGCCACTCCAATCGTGTCTCAGGTGTCGACCCTGGGATGGCTGTCTTCAGTATTCGTCCATGTCGGGATCTTCGTCAATGGCCTCCGACGGCCGTTTCTCGTCGCCTACCGCCGGACCTGGCGGCGAAGTGTCCCTTCACCGCAGAGTCGACTTCAGCTCCTCGACGCGTGCGGTGAGCCCGGCGATGTCGAGTCCCTGACTCTTCTCGATCAGTTCCCGAGTCTGTTCGGGGCAGAGGATGCCGGATGCGATGAGTCGGGAGACCGGCGTGTCCGGACGATCGTATTCGCGTCGACGCTCTCCTGCAGGAGAGAGGCGCCAGCCCACGGGGTTCTTGACAGGCATGAAGTAATTGAGGCGGTCGGCCAGGGCCGACCACAGCTGGTTGACTCTCGCGACCGCGGCATCGATGTCGTGCGGCGTGCCGAGCGGGAGGTTGAGGCCGCTGAACGTCCGATCGGGTACGCGAGACCCTTGTCGGAGATCGCTCATGCAGTGGACTTCGATGAGGTTGTCCTCTGCCCACTTCTCGATGGCGCTGTCCGGGACCGCCGGTGGCAACAGGATTCCGGTGACGATGAAAGGCACCGCGCGCACCATCTGCGCGAGCATGTCGACCACTTGCGTGCCGGGGGCGAAGGTCCTCGTGTGCACCCACCCGATCTCCACGTCGGTGAATGTCACTGTGACGCAGTCCTCGTCGGTCAGTGTCGTGACCGTCAGCAGTTCGACGAGGAAGTAGCCGGGTTCGGGCTCGAGGAGCGAACGCATGCGCTGCCGCGGGAGGGAAGCACGCATCCCCGCCCCGGTGCCGGTCAGCCACGAATCGTCCTGGTCGCCGGCCTTGGCACCGCGCAGGTACCGATCGATCGTCGCCGCGGAGATGTCGAGGAGTTCCCTTCGCACCGAGGGCGAATAGCCGTGCCGTCCCTCACGGAGGTGACCGTGCCGCTCCAGGGAGTCGAGGCAGTCGGCCATCGCCGCCTCGAGGTACTTGCCGCAGGGGCGGCCGGAGGACTTCCACACGAGTTCGAGAGCCCGCTGGGCACGAGAGGAGAACTTCTTCGGCTTGAGGCGACGGCGGTCGACGACAGCGTCGAGGGAGACCCCGGCTCTGATCTGGTGGAACTGGCTGCGCAGTTGGTGGCGCGCGTGATCGCGTGTCCACCCGGTCGCCTCCGTGAGCGTGTCGAGGATCGTGCCCTTGCCCTTGCGCGACGACGCCTCATAGGAGCGAGCGTAGGTGCGGGCTAGTTGGATGGGTGAAGTCATGATGTCATCCTCCGAATCGGATCGGGGAGCCACCGGGACTCCCGTTGTGCCAGAGACGCTATTGAGGGCGACGTTTCTGTGGAAGGGTCTTTACAGATCCGCGGGTTTCGTCTAGGTGACCCGAGCGACCTCGGGAATCCTCAACCTCGGTCCTCGCAACGGCAAAGCGGGGGTTTGCATTGGGCGCCGAGGGGTCTTGTCGCTGTCGAGTCCCGGCGCCTAGCGTGACCACATGGACAATGCGGTCACGGCCACAGCATTCCCTGCACTTCGGTGAGGAAGGAAGGATCACGATGATCGACGCCGGCGGGAGGCTGCTCGACGATTCGGACGAGCATCCGAGCTTCCGCGTCTACGCCGACCTGATCGGGCGTCCCTTCTGCCTCGTCCTCGAATGACACCGCGACGCCGCCCGAGCGAAGATTCGCTTACTTGGCAGATATTTAGCTAAGCTAACGAACATGACGCGGCGAAGCAGCACCATCGATGAGCTCTACACGCGCACCGCCGAGGATGCGTCCAGGGCCGTGATCGCGAGCTATTCGACCTCTTTCGGTCTTGCGGTCAGACTGCTCGGAGCCAGAAACCGGCACCATATCCGCAATATCTACGCCCTGGTCCGCATTGCCGATGAGATTGTCGATGGCCTGGCCCTCGAAGCAGGGCTTGACGAGGCCGAGCAGCGGGAGATGCTGGACCGGTTCGCATCCGCCACCCACGCGGCGCTGCGCAACGGCATCAGTGACAACCTCGTCATCCATGCCTTCGCCCGGACCGCTCGCGCAGCAGGCATCGACTCCGAGCTCATCGACCCGTTCTTCGCCTCCATGCGGGCAGACCTGGAATCCGCGGACGCCGGTTCCGGTCGTAGGACCGAGGCGGCGACCGCGTCGCCGGTCCGCGGCTTCGACGCGAAGGAACATGCCGAGTACGTCTTCGGGTCCGCCGAGGTCGTCGGACTCATGTGCCTCAAGGTCTTCCTCATCGATCTCGACCGCACCCCCGCCGAGGTCGCCCGGCTCGAGTACGGGGCACGGCAGCTGGGAGCGGCGTTCCAGAATGTCAACTTCCTGCGCGACCTGGCCGATGATGATCAGCGCCTCGGCCGCAGCTACCTCACCTCGGGACACCGACTCACCGAGGCTGAGAAAGCCGAATGGGTGAACACGATCCGGCAGCAGCTCGACGCCGCGCAGGATGCCATCACCGGACTGCCGAAGGACGCGCGCACTGCGGTCCGCTGCGCCTGCGCGCTCTTCACCGCGCTCACCGAGAGGATTGCCTCTACTCCCGTCGCCGAGCTCTACCGACATCGGGTGCGGGTCCCGAGCGCCGTGAAGGCTCGACTGACAGCCCACGCAGTCATGACTTCAGCCCGCGAAGGTCGGAAGTGAACCGGCGGAGCGGCTCCGGTGCCGTCAGCAGCCCGCGCACCGGCATCATCGGCGGGGGAGCCGCCGGGCTGGCCACAGCTATCCTCCTCGCCCGCGAAGGCCACTCGGTTGACCTGTTCGAGAAGAACAGCGAACTCGGCGGGCGCATCGGCGTGTTCGAGCGTGAGGGCTTCCGTTTCGACACCGGGCCCTCTTGGTATCTCATGCCCGAGGTCTTCGAACACTTCTTCGCTCTCGCCGGCACCAGCGCCGAGGCCGAACTCGACCTCCGCATGCTCGATCCCGGCTACACCGTATTCAGCCCACCGGGGCCGGTCGATGAGAGCACGGGCGCCCCGGGGCGCACGCGAGAACTGACGATCCCGCAGGGCAGGTCCCGGGTGCGGGCGATCTTCGAAAGCGTCGAGCGAGGCACGGGAGGTTCCCTCGACGACTACCTCGTCTCGGCCGCGCGCACAAAGGAACTCGCGCTCGCCCACTTCCTCTACAACCCCTTCACCTCGCCACGGTCCCTGCTCCATCGGGACATCCTCGGCGCGCTGCCGACACTGTTCCGGCAGTTGGGGACCTCTCTGACCGACTTCGCGAACGCATCGTTCCACGATCCGGTGCTGCGCCAGATCCTCCAATACCCCGCGATCTTCCTCGGCACCGACCCGCGACGGGCACCGGCGATCTACCACCTCATGAGCACCCTCGACCTCGACCAAGGTGTCAGTTACCCCATGGGCGGGTTCCATACGATCATCGACGCCCTCGTCCGGCTGGCCGAACGCTCCGGGGTGCGCCTGCACACAGGAGCCGATGTCACGCACATCGACACCGAGGCAGCACCCGGCCCCGGACGGACCGGACGCCGGGCAACCGGTCTGCGTTGGACCGATGGCGCTGGACGCACACGCACGCATTCCGCCGACGTCATCGTCTCCGCCGCCGACCTCCACCACACGGAGACGCAGCTGCTCGGCCCCGAGGACCAGAGCTTCCCGGAACGCTCCTGGTCGTCAGTGACGAGCGGCCCCGGGGCGGTGCTCGTCTTCCTCGGCATCGAGGGCGAGCTCGAGGCGCTGCCGCATCATTCGCTGTTCTTCACCGAGGACTGGGAGTCGAACTTCGACGCGATCTTCGGGTCCACGCAGAAGATCCCCTCACCGGCCTCGATCTATGCCTGCCGTCCCAGCGCCACCGATCCCACCGTCGCTCCGCCCGGGCACGAGAATCTCTTCCTCCTCATCCCCGTCCCCGCCGATGCAGGGCTCGGAGCCGGGGGAGACGACGGGGCAGGAGATCCGCGGATCGAAGCGGCCGCCGATCGTGCGATCGACCAGATCGCCCGATGGGCCGACATCCCCGACCTGCGCCGGCGCATCAGAGTGCGCAGGACGCTGGGACCGACGGACTTCGCCGAGGACTTCAACTCCTGGCTCGGCGGGATGCTGGGGCCCGCGCACACGCTGCGCCAGAGCGCGATGTTCCGCCGGCAGAACTCTTCGAAGGCAGTCGACGGGCTGTTCTATGCCGGTGCCACGACGGCGCCCGGGGTCGGCGTGCCGATGTGCCTCATCAGCGCCGAGCTCGTCCTCAAACGCCTCCGCGGAGACTCCAGCCCGGGACCACTGCCGATCCCTGCACCGTGAGGGACTTGGGGGCGGCGGTCAGCGCCCGGTGCCTGCTCCTCGCCTGGGCCCCGTTGCCCCACTCCTGCGCAGTGCGCCGAGGAGACCCCGGCGGAGCAGACCGCGCCGAGGCGGCGACCAGATCTCGGTTCCCTCCACCCGCCAACCGGCGAGCAGTTCGTTCGCGGCCATGAACCCCGTCGTCGCCGCGCGTTCCATGAGCGCCACAGGTGCCTCACAGCGGATCGAATCCCCGGCGAGCACCAGTCCGGGAAACGCGGTGGTGACGCCGGGGCGGTCGTTGTACGCCCGCGTGTCGGCGAGAGCGCAGTCGTCTGCGATGAGCAGCTCCTGGGCGGTGATGGCGATGTCGGCTGTCTCTGGGTAGACAGCGTGGAGGTCGGCCAGCAGTTGGCGTGTCACGGCTTCCCGGTCGACGGCTTCGGACTCGAACATCGCTCGCGTGCCGCCCCGATGAGCGGTGCCGAGCGCATAGGCGTGGAGTTCGACGACAGAGCCGCCGTGCGTATGCCGCCACCTCTCCGCCCCGGCCTCGAAGCGTTCGAGGACCGAGATGTTGTCGAGCAGCGCATAGCCGGTCGTGCCGAGGAAAGCCGGTCGGCTCGGATCCACCTCGTCTTCCAGCCACAATCTCAGCACCGCGAACGGCGGGGCGTTCCGCTGCGAGGTGACGCTGCTCAGCCACCGCTCGCGAGCTCCCGTGCCTGCGGCCGGTGACCCGGGTGCGTGTCCGAGCGCGTCGGTGTCGACCGAGTCCTCGAGTCCGGCCAGCAGCGTCCGAGTGCTCCGCGGATCAGCGGCGAGCACGAGCGCATCGCTCTCGAGCGTCCCGCTCGTCGTCTCGGCGCGCCACCTGCCCGCACTGTCCCGTGGGCGGAGCGCGGTGACCGCGGTGTCGGTCTCGATCCGCACCCCAGCCTCGGCGAGGTATTCGCTCAGGGGCGACCACAGTGCGGTGTCGTAGTCGTCGTCGGGGACGTCGAAGAGCAGCCCTTCGGCGGAGCCCGTGAAGTACGTGTGGAACATCGCGACGAGCTCCCCGGCGGAGAAGTCCGCAGGGTGAGCGAAGAAAGAGCGGGCGAAGACCTCGAGCGCGAGATGCCGCGCCCCGACCGGGAACCGCAGCCGGTCGAGGAACTGCTCGGCCGACTCTCCGTCGTAGCGTCGATAGGAGTCCGGGAAGTCGACGTCGATGAGTTCGAATGCCGTCGTCAGGTCGACGTCGGCCAGACCACGCAGCGGGAAGGACGGGCTGGTGAGCACGAATCCCGCGAGACTGAGCGGGGGAGTCCGAGGAATCCGGGCGAAGGAGTCGCGCAGACCGTTCCGACCCACGAGTGGATAGTCCGTGACCGGGACCAGACGGTCCAGGCCGGGATCGGCGCGTGCGAGCAGGCTGCGGAGATTGTAGTACTGGCGGAAGAAGGCATGGAATCCGCGGCTCATCGACCGGTCCCCGTCGAGGCTCCAGGCCCGGACCCGTCCACCGAGGCTGGATTCGGCCTCGACCAGGTGCACACTCACGCCGTGCTCGGCGAGGACCGCGGCCGCGGCCAGTCCGGCGATGCCGCCGCCGACGACGGTCACCCGCTTGGGCCGCAGCAGACGCGGACGCCCCGGGTGGGAGGGGTTGAGGATCGCGTGCCGGTCGCGGGGGCGTAGCTGGGAGGCGCGGCGGTTCATGTGCTCTCCTCTCCGGTGGATGCAGCGTGCCTGTCCAGGCGCCACTGCCAGAGCATGAGGACGGCGGTGATCATGGCGAAGCCGAAGCCGAAGTCCTCGATCGGGATGTCCCACGGGAACCGGATACCACTCAGACCCTGCGGATTGTAGATGACGATGGGGTCAGAGAGCTTCGTCAGCCAGCCGTCGACGAAGCACTGGAAGACCAGGCAGATGCTCAGCGCCGCCCAGTACTTCGCCCGGCGGAAGATGCCTGAGCGGAAGACGAACAGCTCGAGGCCGACGACGAGGATCATTCCGACGACGGTCATGATCGTGTACTCGGGCACGCTCATCGTTCGCCGCCTCCTTCGGATTCGGGCGGCCGGTCGGTGCGCTCGTGTGGCCGGGACTGGATTGCGGGCCGGGGTGGACTGTCCTGCCGGGGCAGGCTTCCCGGCCGGGTGCGCTTGCGCACCGCCGTGAGCACCGTGCCGACCGCCTCATAGCTGAGCAGGGCGCACAGGGGGATGACGATGAAGAACACGAGCTCCTCGAGCGGCAGGTTGCCGAGGTGGATGCCGGTGACGAATCGCGGGTTGTACACCCAATGGTCACGGGCGATAGCGACGACGTCCCAGAGGCAGAAGACGACGATGACGGGCACGAGCGCCCACAGCACGGTTCTCCACCGACGGTACACCCGAGCCCGGAAGAACAGCTCCAGCGGCAGGGTGATGAGGACGCAGGCACCCATGAGGAGCAGATACTCGAAGGCGCTCACGACAGTCTCCTCTCCGGGCCGGAGCACTCGTCGAAGGCCAGTTGGAGTCCACGCAGCCGGTAGCCAGAGATGACGCTGTCCCAGCCGATCTCCGGCTCGGCGACCAGTCGCGGGCCGCGGTCGAGCAGGCGATGGACGAGGGCATCGGTCTCGAACAGCGCCAGCGACTGCCCCGGGCACTTGTGCGCACCGTCGCTGAAGCTCATGCCGACCGCCGGGACGGCTCCGGTGGTGTGTCGCACGGGGCACAGGGAATGCGGCTCGGGTCCCATCGCCTCTTCATCGGTGTTCGTCGCGCGGACGCAGACGTCGATGAGGTCCCCGGCGGGGATCGTCACGGTGCGATCCGGTGCCGTGACCTCGATGTCGGCCTGAGTGCGTCGAAAGAGGTGGCCGACGACCGGTTCGAGGCGGATGATCTCCTCGAGGATCTCCAACCGGCGAGGCCGGTCGGCCGCGAGGTACTCCGCCCCGAGCTCGCCGTCTGAGAGCAGGTGCCAGCACGCCATGGTGATGAATTCGCGGGTGGTGACCATCCCGGCCGTGCCGTAGGTGACGCACTCGACGAGGATGTCCGACGTGCTGTGTCCGGCCCCGATGAGATGGGACAGGACGTCATCGCGCTGCCTGCGGCGTCGGGCCCGAAGCGCCGGTCGGACGTCGGCGAGGTAGAACCGGACGATCGGGACGAGGCCGTTGACCGCGGCCTGCAGCCACTGCTTCCGGGTCCGGCCCCAACCGGGGGCGGCGAGGTCGACCGGCGGCTGGGTGAAGAATCCCTCGAGCCGCCGCGACATGCCCGCGATGGAGGATTCGGTCAGTCCCACGACTTCGGAGGTCACGGCCACGGAGAAGTGCAGAGCCACCTCGTCGAGGCGGCACCGGCCGGTCTCGGCAACCCGGCCGACCGTGTCCTGCGCGAGAGCATCGATGCGCTCGCCGTACCTGTCGGCGATCACAGCGGGGGCGAAGAATCGGGCGAGCTCTCGGCGCTGCGAGTCATGGGACTCCCCGTCGGAGATGAGGATCGGGTGGCGACGGAAGACGCCGCGAGGGATCCGCTCTGCGGTGAATCCGGCCTGTGTCGTGAGGTGTCGGGCCCGCAGCACCTGGCGGGCGGCCTCGAAGGAGCGGATGCGCCAGAGGTCGGGACCGTGATCGAAATGCACCTGCTCGACCGGGGGACCGGCCGGCTCATCGCTGGGCACCGCCCGTCGGCTCGGCCGACACCGATCGGCCCCGCTCATGCGCACCTCAGACTGCAGGCGGAGGTGAGGTCCGCGAGTCTGCCGGCAAGCGCCTGCGGCAGCTCCGCCTCGGCGATGAGCCCGGCGATGGTCTTGCAGTGCTCGGCGATCATCGATTCGACGTATGCCCTCGCCCCGGACTCCTCGATGGCCTGCCGCAGCCGGAGGCCACCCTCGGCGTCGAGGCCCCGATCGCCGAAGAGATGGGCGACCTGGGACCAGGCCGAATGGGTTCGGGCCGTGTTGATGAGCAGGGTCTCCTTGCCTTCTCGGAGGTCGCTGAGTACGGATTTGCCGGTCTCGTGCTCATCGCCGAAGAGCCCGAGGACATCGTCCCTGAGCTGATAGACGATGCCGATGCGGCGGCCGATGGCGCGCAGCCGCTCGACCAGGCTGTCGTCGCTTCCGGCGAGGACCGCGGCGATGGACAGCGGGGCTTCGAATGAGTAGGCGGCGGTCTTGCGTCCGATCATCGTGAGCACGTCACCGGAGTCGGCCTCGTCGAGGTGGAGGCTCAGCCACACGTCGGACTGTTCTCCAGCGACGCTCTCGGCGATCGTCTCATCGTAGATGTCGAGGATCGCGAGTCTGCGCGGCGCCTCGAGGTCGAGGCGCGCCAGGAGGGACTGGGCCTCGTTGAGCATGAGGTCACCGGCGAGCAGGGACGAGGAGATCCCCCACGTCTGCGCTGCGGCGCTCGTGGCTCCGAGGAGCATGGCCTCGGAGGAGAACTGACCGGTGATGTTCATCTCTCCTCGCCGGACGGTGTCGTTGTCGATGACATCATCGTGGATGATCAGGCCGATGTGCAGCAGCTGCATCGCGCCGGCGGCGTCCGTCGCGGCCTGCGTTGCCGTGCCTCCCAGGCCCTCATGGGCATCGATGAGCAGGCGGGGCCTGATCATCTTTCCGCCCAACGCCATCCTCGACAGCGCTTCCCAGAGCTGTTCGTACTGCTGGGTGCGGACTCGAGAGCGTCGCCGAGCAGCGGCGAGGACTTCGACGAGGCGGGATTCGACGGTCAGGACGCTCTCCAATTTCTTTAGCCAGGCGAGAGTTCAATCTAACACGTCAGCGGTATGCTGTCAGCGTGCCGTCCGCAGACTCGAAGGCAGCTGGGCTGACCTACTCTTCGAATGAATCGGAGTTCTCCGATCGCTCGGCCCTGTCCGAATCCGAGATCGCGGAGTGCACCGCGCTGATGGAGGCCCTGCGGCAGTGGCACGAGGCCGAACGCGACCTCGCCGAGGCGTCGCGGCGGTATATGCAGCTCAACGACAGCGATATGCGCACCATCCGCCTGCTCATCCGCGCGCAGCGCCAGGGGCTCATCGTCACTCCCAAGGACATCGCTGCTGCCGTCGGGATCTCCAGCGCCTCGACGACGAAGCTCGTCGATCGCCTCGTCGCCGGTGGGCACCTGATCCGGGTTCCCCACCCCCACGACAGGCGCACCACCAGCGTCGAGGTGACAGAGGAGACCGCGCAGGCAGCGCACGAGTCGGTGGGTCGCCAGCATGCCCGTCGCTTCGACGTGATCGCGGCCCTGAACAGCCGGGAGCGCCAGACCGTGCTGCGGTTCTTCTCTGCCATGACCGAAGCCGACTGCCCGCAGGGCGTACTGGCTGATGACGGGAGCGGACGGTCGACGCAGGACCGTGATTAGGACCGGGCTGTTCCCGTTCCTCTCACCGTCCCTGAGTCTTCGCTGCGGTCGGATCAGCCGAAGACCCCGACGATATAGGCGACGAAGAAGAAGATCATGATCGCCAGCAGGCAACTGATTCCGACGATCACCCATTTCGTCTTCGGGGGCCGCGACGCCGGAGGGTGAGGCGGCGAGGCGGTCGCCGAGTGCGACTCAGGAGGAGTCGCACCTGGTCGGACGCTTCCGCCCTCATCGAGGTCGGGGTCGCCGGCTGGGCCCGGGTCGAGGTTGGGATTGCCGGTGCCGTGCCGGTCGGTGTTCGGTTTCGGCTGTTTGTCATCGTGTGAACTCATCAGGTCTCCTTCGGGGCGCGGGGCCGCGGTGACCATCCTGGAGCGGTTGCTCACGGGGTGGGCTGGCCGCCGTTGACGTTGAGGGTCTCACCGATCACGTAGCTCGACTCCGACGAGGTGAGGAAGACGTACGCAGGTGCGAGCTCTGTCGGCTGCCCTGCCCGTCCCAGCGGAGTGTTCTTGCCGAAGTGCGGCAGCGCCTCCTTCGGCTGGCCGTCGGAGACCTGCAGCGGGGTCCAGATCGGCCCCGGTGCCACGGAATTCACTCGGATGCCCTTCGGAGCCAGCTGAGTGGCCAGTCCCTTCGTGAAGTTGTTGATCGCCGCTTTCGTCGACGCATAGTCGATGAGGTGGGCGGACGGCGAATACGCCTGCACGGAGGTGCTGTTGACGATCGTCGACCCAGGCTCGAGATGCTCGAGCGCGGCCTGGGAGACCCGGAACATCGCGTGGATGTTCGTCCGGAATGTGTCCTCCCACTGCTCGTCCGTGAGGTCGGCGATGTCTTCGACGGCGATCTGTCGGCCGGCATTGTTGACCACCGCATCGAGCCCGCCCAGTTCCTCTGCCGCCCGGCGGACCACTTCGCGGCAGTACTCGGGATCGGACAGGTCTCCCGGGAGAGGCACGGCCTTGCGGCCGGCCTGGCGGATGACTTCGCAGACGTGCTGGGCATCCTCCTCCTCGGCGGGCAGATAGGACAGAGCGACATCGGCTCCCTCACGGGCGAAGGCGATCGCGACGGCGGATCCGATGCCGGAGTCCGAGCCGGTGATCAGCGCCCTGCGGCCGCGGAGCCTGCCTGTGCCGGTGTAGCTGTCCTCACCGCGATCCGTGCCGGGGATGAGTTCCGCGTCGAGTCCCGGTTCGGGCTGATCCTGCTTCGGCGGTGAGATGTCGGGAAAGCGAGTGGTGGGATCCTGGAAGGTCAGCTGGTCGCTCATCGTATTCCTCCTTTGTCGTCGGTGGCCTCTGTATGTCCTGCCTCGCGCGCACAGTGCGAGCAGCAGAACAGCGCTTGGCCGTCATGGACACCGTGGCCGAGGATGCGGCATCCGCAGTGTTCGCAAGTGGGTGCGGCCTTATGGATCGCGCATTCGAAGCTGTCGAATGTCCACGAGTCGTTTCCGAATGACAGGGTGAATGTCTGTTCGTAGTCGTTTCCGCAGGTGTCGCAGACGGACATGGGAATCTCCTTGCTGGTGGGTGAGTCATCGGCACCGCTGCCGGGGCGGCTGTGCCTCCACCGCGGGGGCGGCCTCAGCTCGGCCGGCGCGTCTCGGCGCTGATGAACCAGGCCTGCTGTTCGAGCTGGGCGATGTATTCGTGGAACAGATCCGCGGTCGTCGGGTCGGCGGAGTCGACCTCGTCGTGGCAGGTGCGCATGCTGCCGACCGTCGTCTCGATCGCGTCCACGACGTGGTCGATCGCATCGTGGGTGGTGATCTCTCCGGCCGGGAACGTCGCCAGATCGGTCTGCGCGGCGATGACCGCGGGCCGTCCGTCGGGCGAACCGTGCAGTGCCCTCATCCGTTCGGCGAGGGCGTCGCTGCCGTTGCGGGCCACTGTCGTCACCTCGTCGAGGTTGAGATGGAGATCTCGGAAGTTCGTGCCCACGATGTTCCAGTGCGCCTGTTTGGCGACCAGGCTGAGGGCGATGAAGTCGACGAGGACGTTCTGCAGGTTCTTCGTCAGCGACTCGGGTGCGACGAATCCCCTCTCGGCGTTCTCCCTCCGGGTGTCTTCGGATCCGTGCGGTTCGGGAACGGTGACTGTGTCTGTCATGGTGCTCCGATCTCTGTTTGTGCGTCTGTCGGGACAGCGGGACGGAGATCCTCACGGTAGTCTCGGTGTTCGGCCGCCGGAAGAACTCTCCATGCCGCTTCGTTTTCGCCGCTTCGGGTCGGTGTCAGGAGTTCTGCTTCGTCTTGCGCTTGCTCTCCTTCTCGAGTGCGTCGACGAGTTCTTTCTTCGTCATCGACGAACGTCCCGAGATCTTCAGCTTCTTCGCCTGCTCGTAGAGGTGCTCCTTCGAGGCTTTCGCGTCGACTCCGCCGGCGGTCTTGCGGTCGGTGTTCTTGCCACCGGAGCTCTGAGCGTCCGACGGGCCGGAGGAGTCCTTCGCCTCCCACTTGTCGCCGACCTTCTCATAGCTGTGTTTGAGAGCGTCGTAGGCGACCTGGTGAGCGCGCTTCTCGTCTCCGTATTGGTCGATGGCCGAGTCGTAGGCCTTGGCGAAGGTCCGCTGCGCCTTCTTGCTCGACTTCTCCAGCGTCGAGGGCAGCTCGGTCTCCTTCGGCTTTCCTGTCTTCGTCGTCTTCGGCATGGTGTGAACTTCTCCTATCGTGTCGTTCATGGCCAGAGGTTTCTGCAAGGTTGGCTGAGGTTGCACTTCATCCGGTGCGTTTCTTCGGGGCCGATTTCTTCGCCGTCGACTTCTTCGGTTTCGCGCTCGACTTCTTCGACGAGGTCTTCTTCGCATTCGACTTCTTGCCCGGCGTCCCCTTCTTCGCCGACCGCGAACTGTCCACGGATTTGCGCAGCGCCTCCATGAGGTCGATGACATCGCCTCCGGTGTCCTCCTCGGAGTCTTCCTCGTCGAAGGTCTTCTCGATGTCGAGGCTCTCGCCGGATTCGATCTTCGCGTCGATGAGTTTGCGCAACTCGACCTGGTAGTCGTCGCTGAACTCCTCGGGGGTGAAGTCCTCGGAGTAGGACTCGACGAGCTTCTCCGACATCTCGAGTTCCTTGTCCGAGATCTTCGCCTTCGAGTTCACGCCCTTGAAGTCGACGTCGCGGATCTCATCGGCCCAGCGCAGGGTCTGGATCATGAGGACCTTTCCGCAGACCCGCAACACGGCCAGACGCGTACGGGTGCGCAGAGTGAGCTTGACGATCGCGGTCCGCTCGGTGTCCTCGAGCGTCTTACGCAACAGGAGGTAGGCCTTCGGCGTCTTCGACGTCGGCTCGAGGAAGTAGGCCTTCTCGAGCATGATGGGGTCGATCTCGTCGCTGGGCACGAATTGCAGGACGTCGATATCGTCGTTGTCCTCTGCCGGAAGAGCCTCGAAGTCCTCACTGGTGAGGACCACGCGGTGCTCGCCGTCGTCGAAAGCCTTATCGATGTCGTCGTACTCGACGGTCTTCCCGCATTCCTCGCAGTGATGCTGATTGCGGATCCGCCCTCCGTCCTTCTTGTGGACCTGATGCATTCGCACGTCGTGGTTCTCCGTGGCCGAGTACAGCTTCACGGGCACATTCACGAGGCCGAAGGCGATGGATCCGGTCCAGATAGCTCTCATGACCCCATTGAAACGCAGGTTTCGAGCACTGGCTAGCCCCCTCAGGCCGACCCGGGAAATGTAGGGAGCAGGCACCAGCCCCGCGCAATCTGGTGGTTGCGCTCATCTTCTCGACTCAGGAGAAGACGAGACAGAGCTCGTTGGAGGACTCCGTGCGATCGATCGCGAAACTCAGAAGTGCGCGTGGGGACCGCGGTGACCCCGGTCTGGGACGGGATGACACCGCATACATCGTGATGCCCGGATGGCTCAACCGGCTGCGGCTGCTGACAGGAATGGTGCGCAGCAACCGGCCCGGGCGGATGCTGCCCGCGCTGACCACCTCCATCGCCGCGGCGGCGGCCGTGGGCACATTCGGTGTCTTCTACAGTTCGATGTGGACATTGGCCGATTCCCTGCATCCGGCGCGTCTGCTCCTGATCGGTCTGCTCGTCATCGCGGCGCTGACCTTCTGGCTGATCTTCCGCAATCGCCTCTGGACCAAGCGGCGCGATGCGGTGTACGCATGGCAGGGCGGGCTGGACAACACCACCACGGTCATCATGGTGGGTACCAGCGTGGCCCTGATGTTCCTGGTCCTGTTCGCCTTTTTGTTCGCACTGGGACTGGTCGTCGTCGATGATGGCCAGCTCGGTTCCGAACTCATGCATTCCGTGAGCTTCTTCAACTATCCGAGGCTTGCGTGGTTGGCGGCTTGTCTGGGCACATTGGCCGGAGCACTCGGCTCCAACTTCGACAGCGACGATGAGATTCGGCGAGCAACGTACAGCAAGCGCGAAAGCGAACGCCGCGAACGCCGCGAACGCCGCGACACCGACGACGAGGCAGAGGCCTGAGCTCTTCGGGCTCAGACCCGCGCGTACGTGCCCAGGGAGTCGGGGTCAGTCGGATTCCCGTGCGCTGCGCGCCGAGGCGACATCGTCGACGATGACGACGATATGGCGCAGGCTCGTGATGAGTGAGCCGTAGATCGGCCACGTGGTCTCTGGAAGCGACCGATCCTGGGAGATATCGGTCGACAGCTGTTGGAGACGGTCGAAGATCGGTTCGACCTCGGCATCGGGATCGGCGATGGACCGTCCGGCCTCGGCGACGATCGACGTCCACTCATCGCGGAACCAGGTGTTCCATTCTCTTTCGGATGAGGAGGCTTCACGGAGAGTGCGGGCGAGGTTCCGCAGGTGGGAGATGCCTTCGTCGGCTCTGAACAGGATGTTCTCGTAGCTTTCCTTCTCTGCGGAGTCGGCTGTGTCTGCCCGGCGTCGCAGTCTCTTGGCCCGGATCGCTGTGCGGGGATTGATGCGTCGGCTTTCACGGGCGAATCGCACGGTCTGCCACGCCGATTCGAGCTCTCGGCTCATGGCCTCAGTCCGTTCGAACCACTCCTGGGCGGCATCCGAGTCCCAGGAGCGAGAGAACTGGTCCGACATGTCTGTGAGCACTTCGCCCATCTGCCGGTTGACGCTGTCGATATAGCGAGCCGCCTGTCGGTCCCGCAGAGGCGGGACCATGAGGAGATTGACTGCGAGGCCGACTGCCACCCCGAGGGCGAGTTCGAGGAGACGGTCGACGAGCAGAGGCTGCTGGGAGTCGAATCCCGAGCCGAGGATGAAGATCGCCGTCGTCGCGATCGCCACTCCTTCGTCGCGGATCCACGACAGGCGGGCACCGGCCAGACCGACGAACATCGCCAGAGCGAAAGTCCAGAGACCGACACCGAGGTAGTTGCCGATGAGGAAGGACACGCCCACGCCGATCGTCGACGCGATCGTCGTCTGCACCCCTCGAGAGAACGACCGGTAGACGGTGGCGTGGACCGTCAGCAGCGCCGTCCACGGAGCAAGGAACGGCATCTGACTGTCAAGCACGGCGTCAGAGACCCACCAGGCGCCGGTGGCGGCGATCACGCCCTTGGCGATCTGCAGCAGGTCGGTGACGAACTCCGGCTGCCGGAGATATCCCTCCTGTGAGCGATCATGGGGCATGGCTGGCTCCTCGCCTCGAAGTCCGGTCAGAACAGTTCAGCTTCGGCAACAGTGTACGGGGGTGGTTCGCACGCTCTTCCATCGGATTCGCTTGCCGGGAGTGTCGTTCCCGGTTCCACCTGCTGAGGCACCGTCGCCGTCCTGCCAGGTCAGCGAAGCGGTGTTAGATTGGCTTTTCGAAGGCGAACCGGTTGCCGGTAAGCGAACTTCGCAATCAACGAATGAAGGAGTGCCCGTGGCTGTCATTCTCTGGATCATCGCAGCGCTGCTCGTCGTCTCCGGTATCGCTGCCCTCTTCAGGAAACAGATACTCTGGGGAGTCGTGCTCATCGTCGTGGGCTGCCTCGTCGGGCCCGGGGGAGTGAGCATCTTCACCTGAGACAGGCGGACGGGACGGAAGGGGATAGAGTGAGCGGATGTCTCCGCTGAGAAATCCTTCCCTCCGCCAGGTCGACCGTCTGCGGCGAATCGTGCCCTGGGCGGTAGTCGGCCTCGTCGGCGCAGTGCCGACGACCGTCGCAGCTTCGATGGCCATCGACCTCATCCAGAAGCGGGGACGAAAGACGCGCGCTGCTCCGCGACCGGGGACCTTCAGTTCGACGGTCGAAGAGTCAGAGCTCGACATCTACACCGATGGTGCCACTCTCTACGAGGACATGCTCGATGCGATCGGCTCCGCACGCGAGTCGATCCTCATGGAGACGTTCATCTGGAAGAACGACGAGGTGGGTCAGAGGTTCATCGACGCATTCAACGCGGCATCGGCCCGCGGTGTGGAGGTCCATCTCATCTACGACGGCTTCGCCAATCTGTCGGTGCCCAGCTCGTTCTACCATCAGCTCTCCGAGCAGGTTCGTGTGCTGCGTCTGCCGACGGTGGCGCGGAGGTTTTGGCGGGGACCGATGCGGCATTCGGGTTTCAACCATTCGAAGATCCTCGTCATCGACGACGATGTAGCCTTCGTCGGCGGGTTCAACATCGGCTCTCTCTACGCCCGTCACTGGCGCGACACCCACCTGCGATCGGTCGGCCCCGGAGCCTGGGGTCTGCGGCAGACCATCGCGGAAGTGTGGAACGAGTTCCACGACTCCGACGAACAGATCGCATGGGTGCCGCCCGCGGCCTGGGAGTCGAAGCTGCGGGTCTCGGCGAATCTTCCGATCCACCTCGTCTATCCCATTCGCAGTATGTATCTCAACGCCTTCGCCCGTGCGCGGAAGCGGATCTGGCTGACGACACCCTATTTCATTCCCGACCAGCAGCTGCTGCACTCTCTCGTCGAGGCGGCGGAGCGCGGCGTGGACGTGCGGGTCATGGTTCCGCAGGAGTCCAACCACATCCTCGGCGATTGGCTCTCCCGCGGATTCTTCGAGCAGATGATCAACTCGAAGGTCACGGTTCTGCTCTACACCGCGAGCATGATCCATTCGAAGGTCGCCACTGTCGACGGCGAATGGTCGACGGTGGGTACGGCGAACATCGACCGGCTGTCGTTGACGTTCAACTACGAGACGAATGTCGAAGTCATCGACCGTGCATTCGCCGCCGAGATGGAGAAGGTTTTCGACAGTGACTCCATGCACTGTGTCGAACTCGGTTCGGAGTGGCTCAACCGCCACCGGCTGACCAAACTCGCCGAACGCGCTCTCGTGCCGATGCGCCCCTGGCTGTGACGCGGGCTTTCCGCACTCTTCCCTCCTGTCCTCGCGGGCGGTCCCATCCCGATCGTTTTCGGGGTACCGTGGACGAGAGGACCTGCCAGCAGAGAGGGCAGATGCATGGACGCATCAGGAGCATTCACCGTCGAGACGTTCACCCCGATCGATCTTCCGCGCGAGGAGACGCCGACGACGGCCACGCCGGTCGGTCTCGCGCGGATGGAGAAGCATTTCACCGGCGAAGTCAGCGGGCACTCGACGACGCTGTTCACCTACGCGGTGGATCATTCGACCGACGTCGGCGGCTATGTCGCCATGGAGTCGTTCGCAGGGAACCTGCACGAACGCACGGGCACCTTCAACTTCACTCATTCCGCGACGACATCCGGTGAGGACAGGGACAACGAATCGTTCGTCATCATCCCGTCGAGCGGCACCGGAGATCTGGCCGGGATCACTGGGACCGGTGGGCTGAGGAACGAAGCCGACGGCACTCATCGTGTCTGGCTGACGTACGAACTGCCCGAATAGTCCGTTCGCGTCAAGGCCCTGTCGGTGAGGTTCCCGACGGTATAGTCTCGGCCCATGCTCGACGTTCTCTCCGCCGCTGCGACGCGGCTCTTCGACTCGCAAGAGCCGCAGAATGTCGCCGTCGCGACGGTCATCGCGACAGAGGGTTCGGTCCCGCGACCGGTGGGGACCTCGATGCTCGTCGATGCCGCCGGCGGAATCGTCGGATCGCTCACCGGAGGATGCGTCGAAGGAGCCGTGCTCGAGGCGTGCCGGGAGGCGCTCGCCACCGGGGACTCCTCGGTTCAGAGGTTCGGCTACAGCGATGACGATGCCTTCGCCGTCGGTCTGATGTGCGGTGGCCGCATCGACGTGCTCATCCAGCCCTTCCGCTCAGGCTGTCCCGGTCTGCGATCGGACAGTGGACCGACAGCCGTGGTGATGCGCCTGCCTTCCGCCGATGACGACTGTGCCCCAGCGGCAGCTGTCTCGGCCAGCGCTGTGGATGAGAGCACGGGGCCGAGCACCGAATCCTTGGCTGTCAGACTCGGTCCTCTGGTGCCCGAAGACGTGGTCGAGACCGCCGCGCAGCGCGTCGGGGCCTTTATCCGCAGCGGCCGCACCGGCAGCATCCGCCTTGCGCCCCCGGAAGGCGGGAGCGAGCCGATCGAGCTCTTCGTCGAGACCCGCATCGAGCCGGCCCATCTGCTGGTCGTCGGAGCCAACGCCTTCAGTCTCGCCCTCGTCGAAGCGGCCAGACCCTTGGGACTGCGCATCACAGTGTGCGACCCCCGTCCGTCCTTCGCCGACCAGACATCGTTTCCCGGCGCCGAGGTGGTTCGGGCCTGGCCGCACCGATTCCTCACCAAAGCGGCCGCCACCGGTGAGTTCGACACCCGGAGCATGATCTGCGTCCTCAGCCACGACCCGAAGGTCGACATCCCCACCCTGGCCGTCGCACTCGACCTCGACGTGGCCTACGTCGGGGCGATGGGCTCGCGGCGCAGCGACCGCGACCGCCGCGCCGCGCTGCGCGAAGCGGGAGTGGCGAGCCCAGCACTGGCACGGTTGCATTCGCCGATCGGTCTCCATCTGGAGACGTTCACCCCCGCCGAGGTGGCTGTGTCGATCCTCGCAGAGATCCTCGCTGTACGCGGTGGCCGCCGACAGGTCGTTCCCCTCAGCGACGAACGGGAAGATTCGCCTCTTCACTGAGGCGAAACGAGTCGCCAGTCGCTGGCTGCATCTTCGCATTCGACTTCGTTATGTCAGTCATAGCATTCTGTTGTTCCGCATAGTGCCTGCCCCTGGCGTGCGACACGACCTCGCCTTCAGGACTACAACTCATGACGAGCGCTGGGAAGCATTCATATGCGATGATCGCTCAGTCATGGGCGATGGCGGACTGTGGCAGTCTTGCCGATAAGTGCGCGAGCGAGTGCTCGAGCGTGCCAGGGCCAGACAATCAACAGTTTCTCCAAGAAGCTGACGAACATGTTCTCCTCGTTTCTCATCTCAACCGAACATGGTCTGGCCCCGGGGGATAGCCCGGGGCCAGAAGGGGAAGCCGTGGACGGGCCCGCATCACTTCGTCGTCATTGTGACGTCACTGCCGCGCATCATGCGTCGAGCACACTGGTAGAAAGACTTGCGGACGCGACCACACGGCTGTGTAGCTCATCCTGGGTGCGGAAACGTCTCACCTCCTTTCATCGAAGATGTCAGCGCCGTTTGAACCGGGGAGGAGAGCGCTGACAAGCGAGGACTCGGTAGGCGATAACCTGGGCTGCTGAGAGACCGGGAGACCGGAACAGCAGCCACGGTGAGGAGTGCCTGAAGGTCCGGCACTCGCAATGACTCAAAGCCCGCGGTTCATGTGGTGACTCGTGTCGAGGCCGCGCAGTTCGCGGTCGCTGAGGATGATCGCCCAGAACGCAGCATCGATACCCAGCTGGACGTCTGGTGCACACGTCTGCATGGGAACACCCCACCAGTTGTAATTAGGCGCTGATGGCTGCCGGTTCAGCAGAGCCTGAGTTGATGGCGATCTTGCGGGGTTTCGCTGATTCCGCGACCGGGATGCTGAGTGTGAGCACACCGGCGTCGTAGTTCGCCGTGATGTTGCTGGTGTCGAGGTTGTCGCCGAGGACGAGTTGTCGGCTGAAGGTCCCGCGGGGCCGCTCTGCCGCGACCGAAGACTCCCCGTGGTCGGTCGCAGGCCGTTCAGCTTTGACGGTGACGACGTTGTTCTCGACGTCGAGGTCGATGTTGTCAGGATCAATTCCTGGCAGGTCGAGTTCGACGCGGAAAGTATCGCCGTCGCGCCAGGCGTCCATCGGCATCATCACGGGGCGAGCCGTTGTGCCGGTGGCTCCGAAGATTTCTCTGCTCAGGCGTTCGACTTCGCGGAATGGGTCAGTGCGCATCATGATCATTGGTGAAACCTCCTTTGCTGGATGGCGGATTCGTGCAGATGATAGGATCTACATCATCTGATAGACATATGATTTAGTCGATCAGAATGCGAATGTCAACACTGTTTCAGGAGGAATTTTGGGACATGGGGAGACGGCGACTTCAGAGTCCGGGGGGCGCTTGTTCTCGATTTCGCATGTTGCGGAGTTGACCGGTGTCGGGGTGCAGTCATTGCGGCAGTACGAGGCTCGCGGCCTCGTGGCGCCTATGCGAAGTGAAGGCGGGACGCGGCGGTTCAGTCGCGAGGATATTGCTCGTCTGCGGCGTGTGCGGGAGCTGGTTGACGTGGGCGCGAATCTCGCTAGCATCGGAATCATTCTCGATCTCCAGGATGAGAACACCTCGCTTCGGTACGAATTGAGGAGGATGCAATGATGGCAGACAGTGTCCGCCCCGGCGTCGAAGTGCCCGGGCCGGATTGGAATGAACAGCTCGTCGACGCCGCAACGCATATCGACGACGGTTACGAAGAGGCTGAGCCTCACTGGGGAGCAATCCGCGAAGCGGATGTGGGCGATGTTGCCGATCAATCCATCGTCGTCGAGGTTGATGACGAAGACGGGTGAGAAGCCGCGCTGATCTGATGGCGGCATATCGGGCTATAGGGGGAAGCTGCTGTGCTTCTTCCATCGGCCTTGCCGGCGTTCGAATGCGAACCGTTCCGCTCGCAACCGCCTCACCCGCTCCACAACGTCCGGGGCGTAACCGTATGCGGCGTCCGTATCCACGATCCCCTCGAGCACGATGGCGTACCTCTCTGCTGGAAGTTCGATTCGCTGGCACAACTCGTGTCGCCCCGCCGCAGCAGACGCAGTCTTCTCGAAGTCGAGGATCAACCGATCATGCTCGGACAGTTCGTGCACAGTGCCGGGGACCATGGAGACCATTGTGACACAGCAGAATTCGACACCGCGTATGTCGCTGCTCACTCTGTCTTGGTCACCTCGATTCAGGGGGACCGCTCGCCGGCCAGTCCGAAGCAGTTGTCCGCGGCTGCGCTGGCGATAAAGCTTCAGACAGTGAAGCCGACGTATAGGACTACCCCATAGTGATTACGCTCACTAGACTTCGGAACCAGAACAATCTTCTACACAACTCGCTGGTCGAGTAGCGGAGGACTTTATGCCCACCACCTCATCCCAGGCTCTTCAAGTGCTGGTCGTAGCCGACCCAGGTCTGCCCAGCAGGCGAGCGGCTTCCATCCACTCCTCGTTAGAGCGCTATCTGCGTGAGGCGTATGGGGTCACAACGACGCTGTACACTCGCACCGACACGGTCTATCTGACACCCGAGCGCGAGCTGGCTCTAGACGCAGTCGAAGACCTCCGCGCTGATTACCCCGACGTCAACATCATCCTCATCCTCACAGAGATCCCCCGGCACACCCAGGGCGACCCTCTGATCGCCGAAGTCTACTCTGACCGCAACCTTGCGGTCGTCTCATGCCCCACACTCGGCGCGTGGGCCACCAAGCGCCGCATCATCAAAGTCATGATGAGCTCGGTGAACAAGTTGGTTCCGTGGGACCCCGAAGCCACGACACGCAAATTTCTGCTCGGATGGTCGAACTGGTCGAACAACGAAGACTCCAGCCATCAGTCCCTGCATGCCCACACCATCACCGGAGGCCCACGGCTGATTATGGGGATGACGATTGCCAACGAACCTTGGCGCACGGCCCCGAAACTCTCAGGAGCCCTCGCAGCAGCCTCGGCAACCGGAGCTTTCGGCATCTTCTACAGTTCGATCTGGCAGATGTCGACCTACCTGTCCACCTTCCGGCTGCTCTCAATCGGCGCGCTCGCCATCCTAATGATGGTCGCCTGGTTGATCGTCAGTCACAGACTTTGGGATCGACCGGTCAACGAACGTCTGGCCACGGTGGTCATGTACTACAACTTCTCCACCGTCCTCACACTGCTGATCACTGTGATCGTTCTCTACGCGACACTGGTCGTCCTCATTCTCCTGGGCGGCCTCGTCGTTATCGATCCGGAATTCATGACCCAACAGATTCAACAAGACGCGTCGTTCACCAACTACCTCGATATCGCATGGCTCAGCGCAGCCATGGGTGTGGTCGCCGGCGGCCTCGGTGCCAGCTTCGACACTGATGCCGACGTGCAGAAGCTGACTCATGGCCAGCGGATGCGGCAGCGAGTCTATACAGACAACAGCACAGATGCCGACGACACGGTAGAGAGCAGTTGACTGAGATCTGCCAAGCATGCCGCTAGTCTGCACATTGGGGTGATGTGGAAGAGCCGGCTGGAATTGGGTATCTGCACCCACTTGAGATATAAGCGTGTTCAGAGCCATCACCTCCGACTGCCTCCTGCGTGTTCACTACACACCGAGTTCCGACGAAATGTTCTGCCCGAAGGACGTGAAATGGAAACCCTGTTCGACTCAACCTCGTCTCGGATCATCGCCACACCGTTCGAACCGTGGTGGGAAACTCCAGACTTCAGGGATGATCTCACCGAGGTCGTCACGAGCAGTGCGTCCGCTGTCGACAAGATCACCGCCCTTGCCCGTCTTCTGCAGCTCACAGGGTGCTCACCTCAGATCGATCAATGGGAAAGGCTGCTTCAACTGGCTGCGATCGACATCGGCGTCGCTCGTATGCTCGAACCCCACGTCGACGCTCTGGGCATCCTCGCCGAGGCCGGACACGAAACACCTGATCCCGATTCGGCCTGGGGCGTGTACGCGGCTGACCTGCCCACACATCGCGTGAACGTGATCGATGCCGGTGCGGAGAACCTCCTCACCGGCACGAAAGCGTGGTGCTCTTTAGCCGCGGAACTCACCGACGCGATCGTCATCGCCAGCGGCAGCGACGGGAACCGAGCCTACGCGGTGAATCTTCGGCACCCTCGTGTACGACCGCAGACAGGTGCTTGGCCGAGTCTGGGTCTCAGAGAAATCCCGAGCGGCTCAGTCGTCTTCGACCGAGCACCGGCGACGAGTGTCGGCCCCCCGAATTGGTACCTTGACCGGCCCTCTTTCGCTTGGGGTGGGATTCGCGTGGCAGCCTGCTGGTTCGGTGGAGCATTGGGACTGGCCCGGCGTGCAGCCCAAACCCACCTGAACAGGGCTGGGCGCTCGCCGATGGGAGAGATGCAGCTCGGGCAGCTTGATGCTGAGATCTTCGCGGTCCGCACCATGTTGGCGCAAACTGCTGCTGCAGCGGATGGGGATGAGAAGTTCTCGCGAGAACACGCGTGGAGACTGGCTCTGAGAGTTCGCAACAACATATACCGCAGTGCCCAACGGATCCAGCTTCTGAGCCGGGAGCTGGCCGGTCCTGCGGTTCTGACGAGTGATGCGGCATTTGCCAAAGCTGACGCTGATCTCACCGTCTACCTCAGTCAGCATCACGGGCCTCGGGACGAAGCTGCTTTGGGCGAGAATATCTGTGCAGAGCCAGATGTCGATGAGGTTTAGCCACCAAGACCGCAGCACCAGAGAAGATGCCTGGGTGCAGGCGGGTGCCCTTGATCTTCCGGCGGTTCCAGAGAGCACAATCGCCAGAGGCGGAACCATCATCGTCCTTGCCGCACACCCAGACGATGAAGCGCTGGGAGCCGCTGCGCTGCTCGCACGTGCCGATGAGTGGAGCTGCCAGCTGAAAGTCCTACTCTTCAGCGCAGGCGAGAAATCGCACCCTGAGTCGCCGACGTATACCGGCGATCAGCTCAAAAGCATCCGTCTGGAGGAGTTCGATCGTGCGCTGAGCACCTTCGACAAGGCGCACTCCAGTCGTTTTCTCGATCTGCCCGACGGTCAGCTGCCCGAATATTCAAGCCAGATCAGAGACGTGATCCGACAGGAGATCGCACGATCACATGGGCCGGTGACACTCGTTGCGCCTTACAGCCGGGATGGGCACTGTGACCACGAGGCGGTGGGCGCCGCGGCGCTGGACATCGGGCGATCACATCATGCCGTAGTGCTCGAATATCCCATCTGGTTCTGGCACTGGGCTGCTCCCACAGACCCTCGCTGGCAGGCCTGGGCAGTCTTACCTGACCCTCAAGGTCTTGATCGAAATGCTCTGCTCGCGTGTTACCCGTCGCAGACCGAAGCGCTGTCGGATCAGCACGGGGACGAAGCGATCCTCACCAGCGCCCATTTGGAACACTTCATCCGGAGCCACGATACCTTCGTGATCACGGATTTCAGATCCGGTGAGGCATCGGCCGGCTATGGTCAGGAGGGAATAGGCAGACCGATCAATGATGCGTCCACTGCGTCGGCGGTGTTCGATGATGTGCACAGGGAACGCAGTGATCCGTGGACGGTGTGGGAGTCCGAATACGAAATCGCCAAACGCGAGACCCTTGTGTCCCACCTCCCGTCGACCTCGTTTTCCCACATTCTCGAGATCGGTTGTTCAGTCGGCGCTTTGACCCGAGAGCTTGCCGCTTACAGCGTCAGAGTGACAGCTGTCGATGCCAGCTGCGAGGCGCTGAAAACAGCGAAACGTCTGCACACGACCACTGCAACCGAAATAGCCTTCCTGCACGCCACTGTCCCATACGAATGGCCCGAAGGGCATTTCGACTGCGTCGTCCTCTCAGAGACCGGCTTCTATCTGACACGTGCACAGCTGCAACGAACGTTGGAGCGCATTGATGAATCAACCCCATCGCGCTTTGTGCTCGTTCTCTGTCATTGGAAGGGTGACATCGAAGATTGGCCTCTGACCGCCGATGAAGTCCATGACGCGTGCCTGGACTACTGGCCCCGACTGCGGACCGATTTTCGCTCCGAGGCCGAGTATCGTCTCGATATCGTGACGGTGGACAAAACTGACGATTTCCTCCCTGCGGAAGCCGTTGAGTGATCACGCACCTGGGCATCGTCATCCCGGCTCACAATGAACAAGACGAGATCCTCGGCTGTCTCGACTCGGTGGCCCAAGCGGGTGCTCAGCTCCCTGACGGGTTCGCGCAATCCTCCACTCGAATCCTCGTCGTGGCCGACGCCTGTACCGACGAGACGGTGAGTCGCGTCGCAGACTTCGCCGAACAGCATTCACAAGTCACGCTACTTGAGACGACGTTCAAGAACGTGGGCAGTGCCCGGAATTTCGCCTGGAACCATTTCAAGCAGACGGCTGAAGCTGATCGCGATGTCAACTTCGACCTGACATGGATTGCGTTCACCGATGCGGACAGCAGAGTTCCCACCCACTGGCTGACGACGCACCTTGCCATGGCGGAAGCCGGAAGCGACTGCCTGGTCGGCACGGTGTCGCCTCGACCTGATACCGGGTCGGCAGCGCTGATCGCGAAATGGCACTCTCACCACACGTTACTTGAGAACCATCCCCACGTGTTCGGCGCGAACCTGGGCATTCGAGGCTCGTATCTCAACATCATCGGCGGCATGCCTCAGCTGCCACTCGGCGAAGATGCCGCAACTGTTGCTGCCGTGCTCGCCGCGGGGGGAAACGTGAGACGCACCGACACCTGCCGGGTTCTCACCTCGGCCCGTCTGGAGGGACGCGCGGAGGGAGGCTTCAGCAGCTTTATGCAGAGCCTTCTTTGAGACCCGACTCTGCTCACAGCACTTCAGGGCGCCTCCGGCCGAGTTGCTCCCGACAACCCAGAGCTAATCGCGAGAACTGACGACTGTCAGCCTGTGCAGGTCCTTGGGCACATCGACATCGGCCCCGTCGTCGAGGTCGGAGCAGTCGACGAGGTCGACGACAGCTCTGTGCGTCGCGAGCAGGTCGCGGGCACCGACGTCGCCGTGCGCGGCGGCAGCCGCCCGGCTCGTCCAGCTCTCGTCGAAGAGCACAGGGTGACCGCGGTGCAGCGACCCGTTCGCATCACAGTGGCCCGCAGCGGTGATCGCTCGGGGACGATGGGCGGCGATGAGACGAGCGACTTCCGCCGCACAGATTCCCGGACGGTCCACAGGTGTGACCATGACGTCGGGTCCGGGGCCGATCGCCTGCAGGCCGCGGCGCAGCGAGGAACCCATACCCGAAGACCAGTCAGGGTTGAACGCGACGGACACGCGGTCACACCCGCCCAGCAGGCTCGCAACCTGCTCGCTGCAGGCTCCGGTGACGACTGTGACGTCCCGGCAGCCACCGTCGAGCAGGGCGAGGACCATCGACTCCACCAGGGTGAGCCCATCCATTCGCACCAGCAGTGCCTTCGGCCCTCGGCCGAGGCGTCGCCCCGCTCCGGCGGCGAGGACGAGCCCTCTCGGGGGACCGGGGACGGGTCGTTTGGGAGGAGTCGACCCGGTCTCGCCGCTCACGACGGCAGGAACGCGTCGCCGAAGATCGGCAGATCGCGGACTCGGACTCCGGTGGCGTTGAAGGCGGCGTTCGCGATCGCGGCTGCGGCACCGACGATGCCGATCTCACCGACGCCGCGCGCGCCGAGGGGACCGGCCTGCGGGTCCTTCTCGTCGAGCCAATCTGCCTCGATGTCGGTGATGTCTGCGTTGACGGGAACGTGATACTCCGCGAGGTCGTGGTTGACTACGTGACCGAAGCGCGGGTCGAGCTCGCCCTTCTCATGCAGAGCCATCCCGACGCCCATGGTCATGCCGCCGATGAGCTGTGAGAGTGCGGTGCTCGGGTTGACGATCCGCCCGGCGGAGAACATGCCGAACATGCGGTCGAGTCGGATCTTACCGGTGGTCGGCTGGATGCGGACCTCGGCGAAATGGGCGCCGAAAGAGTGCAGGGCGAACTTCTCCGCCGCGGGATTGGCCTCGGCCTCACCATGGGCCTCGGCGCCGATGGCAGGATCGGCTCCGTGCTCGGAACGGAGCTCCTGGGCTGCGGCGACGATCGCCGTGCTCCAACTCGCCAAACCCGTGGATCCGCCGGCCACGGTCGCGTTCGGCAGCGCGGTGTCGCCGATCCGCAGATCTACTTGCCCGATGGGAACTCCGAGAGCGTCCGCGGCAGTCTGAGACAGGACGGTCCACGTCCCGGTGCCCAGATCGGCGGCACCGATCGAGACCTCAAAGCCTTCGGGAGTGCGGCGGATCCGCGCGACAGAGCCCGGCTGTCTGCCTGCCGGGTAGGTCGCAGAGGCCACGCCCATGCCGACGAACCAGCCGTTCTCCTGACGCGTGCGCGGCTGCGGATTCCGCTTCTCCCAACCGAAACGGTCTGCTCCTTCTCGCAGACAGTCGACGAGGCGGCGCTGGTTGAACGGCAGCCCGGTGTCCGGGTCCGTGGTCGGGTCATTGCGCACCCGCAGCTCGATGGGGTCGAGGCCGGCGGCCACTGCGAGTTCGTCCATGGCGATTTCGAGTCCGACCATGCCTGAAGCCTCGCCGGGAGCACGCATCCAGGAGGGCACCGGCACGTCGAGCGGAACCACTCGCTGGGTGAGGCGGCGGTTGTCGCCTGCGTACATCATGCGGCCCGGCTTCGTCGACTCCTCGGGGAACTCCTTAGTCTGCGAGGACATGGAGATCGCATCATAAGCGAAGGCCGTGAGCGTGCCGTCGGCTCTCGCGCCCAGACGGATGTGCTGCAGGGTCGGAGCTCGATAGCCGGTGATCGAGAACATCTGCTGCCGGGTCACGGCATATTTCACGGGTCGACCCGGCACCGCCTGTGCCGCGAGGGCAGCGAGCATCATATCCGCGTGGGGGAGGCCCTTGGAGCCGAAGCCGCCGCCGACGTGCGGGGAGATGATGCGGATCTTCTCCTGCTCCACCCCGAGGATCGGCGCCAATGTCGCGCGTGCGGGGTGCACGCCCTGCGTCGAGGTCCACAGGGTCAGTTCGTCTCCGTCCCAGAGGGCGACGGTGGTATGCGGTTCCATGGGATTGTTGTGCTCCATGGGGGTGCTGTAGCGCTCATCGATGGATACGGCCGCCTCAGCGAGGGCTGTGTCGACATCGCCTGTGCGCACATCCCCGCTGCCCGACTCCGGTTCCCGGGAAGCAGGGTGATCCTCGCGCAGCTCGACGTCGTGATCGTCCTGCACATAGGTGATCTCGACGAGGCCTGCCGCGTGGCGGGCCCGCTCGGGGGTGGTCGCGATGACAGCGCCGAGGTACTGGCCGCGGAATCCGATCTCAGCAGAGCGCAGGATCGCGAGTTCGCCGTCATCGGTGCTCGCCAGCTCGGGTGCGTTGTCGGCGGTGAGCACGTACACCACCCCCTCGGCTGCTTCCGCCGCGGAGACATCGATGTGCGCTGTGCGTCCGCGGGCGATCCCCGCCTGCAGGGGGTAGAGGTAGAGAGGATCGGTCAGGGGGTGTTCGTAGGCGTAGGGGGCGCGTCCACGCACCTTGTCGGGTCCGTCGAGGCGCACCTGGTGCGTGCCGACGGACGTGGTCGTGAGCAGGTCACTCATGAGTGTCCTCCGTGGTCGTCTCCGGCAGGGCTTCCGACGCTCCGGTGAGCTCGGCGAGCACGGTGGTGATCGCTCCGCGGGTCATCGGAACCTTGAAGCTGTTGCCCTCGAGGGGTTCGGCGGTCTCGAGCTCGGCGTCGGCAGCTGCCAGGAACGTCTCGGCAGTCGGTTCCGCGCCACGCAGCACCGCCTCGGCGGCGCGTGCACGCCAGGGTTTGTGTGCGACTCCGCCGAGGGCGATCGCGGCCTCACGGATGATCGGTGCCGGCCCCGAGGCGTCGACGTCAACCCGGGCCGCGACGGAGACGAGAGCGAAAGCGTAGGACGCGCGATCGCGGATCTTCCGATACGTCGCGGCGCCGGGCCGTGGGGGAGGGAGCTCGAGCGCCGTGATGAGCTCCCCGTGTTCGAGGACCGTGTCCTGCTCGGGACGGTCGCCGGGCAGCCGGTGGAGCTCGGTGACCGGGATCCGGCGCTCACCGGAGGCACCGAGGACGACGACCACGGCGTCGAGTGCGGTCAGAGCGACCGCCATATCCGAGGGATGCGTCGCCACGCAGTCCGCTGAGGCACCGAGGATCGCGTGGTAGCGGGTGTAGCCGCCGATGGCTGAGCAGCCGGAGCCGGGTTCGCGTTTGTTGCAGGGGGTAGTCGTGTCCTGGAAGTACACGCACCGGGTGCGCTGCAGCAGGTTGCCGCCCATCGTGGCCGCGTTGCGCAGCTGACCGGAGGCACCGGAGAGCAGGGCACGTGAGAGCATCGGGTAGTCGCGTCTGATGCGCGGGTCGGCGGCGGCGTCGCTGTTGCGCACCATCGCACCGATCCGCAGGCCTCCGTCGTCGAGCGCCTCGACCTCCGTGAGCTCGAGGCGGTTGATGTCGACGACGAGGTCGGGTTCTGCGACTCCGAGTTTGAGATGATCGACGAGGTTCGTGCCTCCGGCCAGGAACACCGCATCGGGACGATCGGTGACAGTCGTGACGGCTCCGGCGGCATCGGCGGCGCGTTCGTAGTCGAAGGGGTTCATCGTGACTCCTCTGCGGCTCGGCTCACGGCCGCGACGATGTTGACGTAGGCTCCGCAGCGACAGAGGTTGCCGCTCATCCGCTCGCGGATCTCCTCCTCGGACAGCTCCACGGGCCCTTCGAGATCTTCGGTGACCACGCTCGGAGCGTCGTCGGCGGCCTCGGCCAGCATACCGGCGGCCGAGCACACCTGCCCCGGGGTGCAGTATCCGCACTGAAATGCGTCGAGGGCGAGGAACGCCCGATGCAAGGGCGAGAGTTCGCCTTCGGGAGCCAGACCGTCGGCGGTCGTGACCTCGGCACCGTTGTGGGTGAGCGCGAGCGCGAGGCAGGAGTTGAGCCGACGGCCGTCGACGAGGACGGTGCAGGCCCCGCATTGGCCGTGGTCGCAGCCCTTCTTCGCAGACATCACCCCCAACCTGTCCCGCAGGGCATCGAGAAGGGTGGTTCGGGAATCCACGACCAGGGTGTGCTCCTGGCCGTCGACGGTGAGGTGCAGCGAGTGTCCCATGAGGGCCCTCCAGACAGCGTTGTCGACGTCCGGCCAATCTAACCCCGTTCGGACACCCCGACAAGAGGGGTCAGCTTTCGTCATCGCGGCGCTCCTGGCTGTGGCGCGGATACTCGGCCACCTGTGGTGAGGATCGGGCGCTCGCAGATGCGGGAGGTCGGGCGATCTCGCACCCCCTGTTGCCCATGGCGGTCTCCGACTACCGTGAAAGGACGATCTTGGGTATGAGCCCGAACGGTGCACAGAGGAGGTGCTCAGTGGCACGTCACGAGCAGAAGGTCACGGTCGAGGGCCATCGACTGACATTGAGCAATCTGAACAAGGTCTTCTACCCGGAGACCAAGACGACCAAGGGTGAGATCCTCGACTACTGCGCCACCATCGCGCCGCATCTCATCCGTCATGCTCGGGACCGGATCGCCACACGCAAACGCTGGGTCGACGGGGTCGGCACTCCCGATGACCCCGGGGACGTGTTCTTCGAGAAGAACCTGCCCGAATCCGCCCCGTCATGGATCCGCTCGCGCGCGATCCGACACAGCACCGGCACCAAACGCTACCCCTTGGTCAATGATCTCGCGACGCTGACCTACCTCACTCAGATGGCCGCGCTCGAGATCCATGTGCCGCAGTGGACGGTGCGCGCCGGAGCGAAGGACCCCGGAACGATCGATTCGGAGACCCGCTTCCCCGACCGGATGGTCTTCGACCTCGATCCGGGCCCCGGTCGCGGCCTGGCCGACTGCATCGAGGTGGCTCAGCTCGTCCGCGAACTGCTCGAGGGCATGGGCCTCGACGCATACCCGGTGACCAGCGGTTCCAAAGGCGTCCACCTCTATGCACCGCTGGACGGGTCGGTGAGCTCGCAGCAGGTCTCCGATGTCGCCCATGAGCTCGCCCGCAGCCTGGAGGCCGACCACAAAGATCTCATCGTCTCGGCGATGAAGAAGACGCTGCGGGAGAACAAGGTGCTCATCGATTGGTCGCAGAACTCAGCGGCCAAGACCACGGTCGCCCCGTATTCGCTGCGCGGACGCTTCACCCCCATGGTCGCCGCTCCCCGCAGCTGGGACGAGTTCGATGATCCGGCCGCGGTCGAGCAGGTACGTTTCGAGGAGGTCCTCGACCGCGTGGACGACTTCGGGGATCTTCTCGAACCTCTCGCCGAGGCGGTCGGAGGAACCGCCTCGGCGCCGGAGCCCGGAGCCGGTTCGGAGCCCCAATCCGACCCGATGTCGGACGAGGCCCCAGAGGTCGTGCGCGACCGACTGGAGGTCTACCGGTCCAAACGGGATCCGAAGCGCACGAGCGAACCCGTGCCAGCGAAACAGGGAACGAGCGGGGACGGACTGACCTTCGTCATCCAGGAACACCATGCGAGGAGCCTCCACTGGGACTTCCGACTCGAACACGACGGTGTGCTGGTCTCCTGGGCCCTGCCGAAGGGGCCGCCGACGGACCCGGGGAAGAACCACCTGGCGGTACAGACCGAGGACCATCCCCTCGAATACGGCAGCTTCGAAGGCACGATCCCGAAAGGGGAGTACGGAGCCGGCGACGTGGAGATCTGGGACTCCGGAACCTGCGACATCGAGAAGTGGCAGGAGGGCAAGGAGGTCATCGCGGTCCTCCACGGGCGTGAGGACGGCGGCCTCGGGGCAGTGCGGCGGTTCGCACTGTTCAACACCGGGGGCCACGGTCCGAACAAGGACCCGGAGAAAAACTGGATGATCCACCTCATGGAGGACGAATCGACGAATCACGGATCGAAGAAGGAGGTTCTGCCGGCGGATCTGTCTCCGATGCTCGCGAGCATCGGAGACATCGATTCCGTGCGCAGGGAAGCCGAGGACTGGGCTTTCGAGATGAAGTGGGACGGCATCCGCGCTCTGGCGAGGGTGCAGCCGGGTGACGGGGACCGCAACGGCAGCGTTGAGCTGACCAGCCGCAACGGTCGTGACATGACGAGCACTTATCCGGAGCTTCGCGAGTTGGTCGACTGTGTCGATGTCGACTGCGTCCTCGACGGGGAGATCGTCGCTCTCGGACAGGGCAGCAGACCGGATTTCGGGAGACTCCAGCGCAGAATGGGGTTGAGCCGGGAGAGCGATGTCGAACGAGAGCGGCGACGCACCCCGGTTTACCTCATGCTCTTCGACGTCCTCCATGCCGACGGATCCTCGTTGCTGCGGCAACCGTACACGGAACGTCGCGAACGTCTGTTCGAACTCGTGGCCGAAAGTGACCACATCCAGGTGCCCGATGCTTTTGAAGGCAGCGTCGATGCAGCATTCGAATCCAGCCGGAAGCTTCGCCTCGAAGGGGTGATGGCGAAGCGGACCGACAGCATCTATCTTCCCGGAAAGCGCACTCGCACCTGGGCCAAGCTCAAGCATGCCTCGACCCGAGATGTCATCATTGTCGGCTGGCGGACCGGAGAAGGCGAACGCTCTGACAGCTTCGCCTCACTGTTGGTCGCCGCCCACGACGGCGACGACCTCGTCTACCTGGGGCGTGTGGGCACCGGGTTCGACGAGGCCGCCCTGCGGAGTCTGCGTTCCAGTCTCGATCGCCGGTCTCGGAAGACGCCGGCGCTCACGGTGCCGGCTGCTGAGTCGCGAGATGCCCACTGGGTGCGACCCGACCTCGTCGGGGAGGTCCGGTTCTCGGGCCTGACCGAGGCCGGGCGCCTGCGGCACCCGGTCTGGCGCGGCCTGCGCTCCGACATCGACTCAGAGGATGTGCGGGGCTGAGCTTCCTTTGGAAGGCGGGCAGTCGCCTGAGACCGATCAGCTCTGCGAGGCGGATTCCGACCGAGTGTCGGCGGCGTATCGGAGCGGTGTGAGCTCCCAATAGGTGCCGCAGCGCCACAGCCATTCCAGGGGACCGTAGCGGAAATAGCGCAGCCACACCGTGGAGAATGCGCACTGGGCAATGATGATGACTGCCCAGACGATGAGCGCGGCAGCCGTGGATACATGTCCGTGAGCGGTCAGGAGCGGGATGACCAGCACGCAGACCACGGTCTGTCCCAGATAGTTCGAGAACGCCATCCGACCGTACAGACGCAGAAAGGACAGGCTCTTTCGGCCGAGTTGGGTGCGCAGCAGAAGGATGAGACCGGTGATGTACATGAGACCGGGGACCAAAGCGGTGCGGAAGGCGATCTCGTGAGCCTCGGTCGATCCGGTCCCGGCAGCGGTGGTCCAGATCCAGATCGGCACCGAGCCGAGGAGGCTGAGGATGAAGAGTCCCGTGACCGGGATTCGAGTCGCTGCGGAGTACAGGCCGAGACCGGTCAGCCAGAACCCCAGCATCATGTGCCCCAGAGTCCGGACGTACGACAGGATGGGAAACAGCAGCGTCGGCGGGTCGAGATCGCCGAGGCTCGACGCCAGCTGCAGCACGTCGGGAACCGTCGCCGCCGCGACGCCGAGAATCACGAAGGCCCAGCGCGGCAGCCGAGTCAGCGGCAGAAGCAAGAGCGCGAGGACGCCGTAGGAGGCGAGCACATCGATGCCTCCGAGGGCTGAGTTGATGATGCCGGCTGCGATGAGGATGATCATCCGTCGGACGTAGACCCAAGTCGAACGATGCTTCGCGCGCAGCCTGCTCAGGAAGATGTGCATGCCGGTGCCGAAGAGGAAGGCGAAGACGAAATGGAACTTGCCTAGGGCGATGTCGTCGACGACCTGCCAGATCACTGCGTCTATGCCGACGGGATCCTCTGTCTGCCCGGCTTGGGACAGGAAGTAGCCTAAGTTGATGAGCAGAATGCCGGCGATGGCGATGCCGCGGATGACATCGATCGAGACGATGCGGTCTTGCGGATTCGACGGCTGCGTTCGATCGGCGGCAGATTTCGCGTGCGCGGGTTCTTGGATCACGCCGAGCCACGGTATCAGACTAGGTTCCTTGTCAGCGAAAGTCGCTGAATCCCGTGCTCAGACCGAACGGAACGTTCCCGCATCGGCCCTCGCCCAGTCGCGGCTCCAGGACTCGGGCGGCTGCGTCAGCAGCTCTCCCGGCTCGAGCCAGTCGAAGAGCTCGGCGTACGACACGTGTTCATTGCGGCCGAGGTTGCAGTGGAGCTGCTGCGGGGAGAGTTCGGAAGGATCGCTGACGCCCATGGATGCCATGATCTCCACGGCCTGCTGCACGGTCGCCTCCTGGTAGTTCCGCACCCGCTCACTCTTGTCACCCACATGCAGGGCCCTCTGCCGTTTGGGGTCCTGGGTGGTGACGCCGACAGGGCACTGTCCGGTATGGCAGATCTGAGCCTGAATGCAGCCGACGGCCATCATCATGGCGCGGGCCGAGTTCGTATAGTCTGCCCCCTGGATGAGGCGTTTGACGATGTCGTTGCCCGCGGCGACCTTCCCGCTGGCGTCGACGCGGATCCGATCCCGCAAGCCCGTTCCGACCAGCGCGTTGTGGACGGTGAGCAGGCCGTCGGTGAGCGGAGTCCCCACGTGATCCTCGTACTCGAGGGGAGCGGCTCCCGTGCCGCCCTCGGAACCGTCGACGATGATGAAGTCGGGTGCGGTTCCGACTTCGAGCATCGCCTTGCAGATCGCGAGCACATCTGTGCGGGATCCCACGCAGAGTTTGAATCCCGTGGGCTTGCCGCCCGAGAGTTCGCGCATCCGGGCGATGAACTCGATGAGTTCGACCGGGGTGCTGAAGACGCTGTGGGCGGCCGGGCTCACGCACTTCTCGCCTTGCGGGACGCCGCGGGTTCGGGCGATCTCGGCGTTGACCTTCGCCGCGGGCAGGACGCCTCCGATTCCGGGTTTCGCACCCTGGCTCAGTTTGAGTGAGACGCACTTGACCTGGTCGCGGGAGCTCTGGTCGGCGAACTGGGCGGGGTCGAAGTCGCCGCTGTCGGTCCGGGCGCCGAAATAGCCCGAACCGATCTCCCAGACGAGGTCGCCGCCGTTCTCGAGGTGGTAGTCGGAGATCCCGCCTTCACCGGTGTCATGGGCGAAGCCGCCGAGTTCGGCACCGCGGTTGAGCGCCCTGACGGCGTTGGGCGACAGGGAGCCGAAGCTCATGGCCGAGACGTTGAGCAGCGCCATGCTGTAGGGCTTCGTACAGTCCGGCCCACCTACCTGCACACGAGGCGTCTGGTCCGGAACCGCGACGGGAGCGGTGGAGTGGATGAGGAATTCGTAGCCGGCGGAGTTGACGTCCCGTTCGGTGCCGAAAGCGAGCTCTCCGTGGATTCCCTTCGCACGTTCGGAGACGAGGGAGCGGATGTCTCTATCGAAAGGGCGTCCGTCCCAGTTGCGTTCGATGAAGTACTGCTGGAGTTCGGGTCGGAGAGTCTCCAACAGGAATCGCAGATGACCGACTACCGGGTAGTTGCGCAGAATAGAGTGCTTGCGCTGAAGCAGGTCGTACGCGGCCACGCCGACGATGGCGAGGACCACCGCACCGAGGACCCACCATGCCCACGGTCCGACGGCGGCTGCCCAGGCGACCGCGATGAGCGCGATGAGTGTCGACGTGATCAGCAGAAAACGTCCCATGAGTCCTCCTCAGACTGGAATCCGAGCCGAGGTCGAGCTGCCCCGCTCTCTCACTCCATCGTGGACCTCCGACCGGTGCTTGGGAAGCGGCGGCGACGTCAGTGGGAAACCTGCTTGTCACCGCTGCCGGTGTCATCGTCGGTGCCGTTGTCGTTGAAGCCGATGAGGTCGTAGCCCATCTCGGCGAGCTCTTCGTCTTCGGAGCCAGGTGGAGTGGCACCGTCGATGGGTCGGCCGGCTGTCTCATTGAAGAAGCGGATGCCGATGAGTCCGATGAGACCGGCGGCGACGAGGTAGACGGCGGGGAAGAGTTCGAAACCGGTCTTCTGGATGACGAAGGTATTCACTGCCGCGGTCGTGCCGCCGAAGATCGCGGTGGAGATGTTGTAGCCGATGGCGAACCCTGAGAAGCGCACTTGTGTGGGGAAGATCGCCGGCAGGGTCGCCGAGACACACGATTGGAGCATCACCTGGAGCAGGGCGATGATGCCCAATCCCAGGATCTGCAGGCCGGCGCCCTCGGCCTGAATGAGCAGGAACGCGGGGACGGAGAGGACGATGAACCCGATCGCCGAGGTGTAGAGGACCGGTTTGCGCCCGATTGTGTCGGTCAGCCGGCCCAGAGGTGTGATGACGACCATCATCGCCGCGAGCACAATGACGAGCGTGAAGTTGCTCTCGACCTCCGAATGGCCCAATGTGCTGCTGAGGTAGGTGGGCATATACGTGAGCACCATGTACTGGCCGATGTTGAGCAGGACCACGAAAGCCATGAGCATGGTGATCTGCTTCGAGTAACCGCGGAAGAGATCTCGGAAGGGCTTCTTCGTCGTCTGCTGTCGGCTCGTCGCCGCGGAGAATGCCTCGGGCTCATCGAGTTTCATCCGCAGCCACAGGGCGATGCCGCCGAGCGGGAGTGTGAGCAGGAACGGCAGCCGCCACCAGCCGGCATCCATGCCGTCGCTGCCGACGAGGACGAGCAGAACGGTGCAGACCAGGGCCGCCGAGGCGGTACCGGCCAGAGTGCCGAGTTCGAGGAACGACCCGCAGAAGCCCCGGCGCTTATCAGGGGCCGACTCTGCCATGTAGACAGCAGCACCACCGTATTCTCCACCCGTGGAGAAGCCTTGGACCATCCTGCACAGCAGCAGGAGGATGGGAGCGAACGCACCCAGCGTGGCATAGGTCGGCAGGATGCCGATCAGCGTCGTCGGGATGGTCATCATGATGATGGTGAGAACCATGATGTGCTGGCGCCCCACCTTGTCGCCGAGGGGGCCGAGGACGAAGCCGCCCAAGGGACGGAAGACGAAGGAGAGGGCGAGGAAGGCGAAGGTGAGCGCCACACCCCACTCGCCGGGGAAGAACGCATTGGCGATGTAGACGGAGACGTAGGAGTAGACACCGTAGTCGAACCATTCGACGGCATTTCCGAGGGCGGAGCCGCTGATGGCTCGTCTGAGTGTGCGTCTGTCTCCGGGCGGCATCGTCTTGATGTCGATGCCGTCGGGCGTGGGGATCTTCTCATCGGACTCGTTCACGGCGTCTGTCCTCCCGTCTGCGATTGTCTCTGTTCCGTAATGTCTCAACGGCTTCTGGCCGGCAGGTTAGCACTGTGACCAGGGGCTGCTGCGCCCCCTTACGGGAACGCGGCAACTGCGTTAGTCTCGGGAGACCTGTGACATCAGCATTAGTGAGGAGCAGACAGTGAATACACCTGAGAGCATCGCGTACACCGCTCGCGCGGAGATCACCGGCGGCCGGGACGGACACGGCGCCACCGATGACAAGATGGTCGACGTCGACCTGCGCACACCGAAGGAACAGGGCGGACCGGGCGGCGGCACCAACCCCGAACAGCTCTTCGCCGTCGGCTACGGGGCCTGCTTCCAGGGCGCACTCGGGCTGGCGGGCAAGGAACAGGGCGTCGACACCTCGAAGTCCGTCGTCAACTCGCAGGTCGGGATCGGCAAAGAGGGTGAGAGCTTCGGCCTGTCGGTGAGACTCGAGGTGAGCATCCCCGGTGTGGACCCCGAGACTGCGCAGAAGCTCGTCGACCGCACCCATGAGCTCTGCCCCTATTCGAAGGCCACTCGCGGCAACATCCCCGTCGAGGTCGTCGCGGTCTGAGACCGGTCGAGGACTTCAGCCCTCCTCGTCGTCCTCTTCGTCGAGGGTGCTGAAGTCCTCCACCTCGCGGGGAGATCCTGCGACGAGGATCTCGTCGTTGGCATAGAGAGTGACATCCTGATCAGCGATGTTCCAGGTGTCCTCACCGTCGCGTCTGAATGCGACGACACTGATCCCGTACTCGCGTCTGATGTCGAAGGACGCCAGCGGGTGAATCCGAGATGCGCACTGGCGGGGCGGTGCGAGCCAGCACGAAATCTTCGCTGACTGACATGAAGTCGGACATGTGTCCGCGGATGAGATGCGCTGTCCGTCGCCCCATATCGTTCTCGGGACGGATCACATTGTCGATGCCCAACTGTCCGAGGATGTCCGCATGAGTCTGGCTGACGGCTTTGGCCCAGATATGCTGATTCCCGATCTTGAGGACCTTCGAAGCGACGAGGATGCCGGCTTCGACGTCGTTGCCGATGGCGATCACCACTCGGCTGACCTCCTCGATGCCGACCTGGCGCAGAACGGTCTCATCCGTCGCATCCGTCCGGGAGACGAAGGCCAGTTTGTCAGAGTATTGGGCCACGACCGCCTCGTCGATGTCGATGCCGATGACGTCGACGCCGTAGGCGGCCAGTTCTGTGGCCAGTGATCCGCCGAAGCGGCCCAGCCCGATGACGGCCACCGCCCCGTCCCTGGCCAGGGGGTGGGGGTTGCCCAAGAAGAACGCCGCAGGTCGTGTGCGCCACTTTCTGCTCTTCATCTCCGGTCTCCTTTCCGAGAGTGCGTGGGATCTGGCTGGGAGGCAGCGGTGCCGGTCACCCGGCTCAGCCGATGAGCGGCCGTTCGACCGGAAGCTCGTAGCGGATGGCGCGGGCCCGCAGTGCCAGTCCGGAAGCGACGGTCACCGGACCCAGTCGCCCCAGGATCATCACTGTGATGAGGACGGCTTGACTCGTTCCGGGCAGTCCGGCGGTGATGCCGGTCGACAGGCCGACGTTGCCGAAGCCGGAGATGACCTCGAAGAGGAGTCGGCCGAGTCCGGGCCGCGGGTCGTCGAGCATGAGGACGATGGTGGCTGTGGCGATGAGCGCGAGAGCCAGAACGATCACCGTCGCCGCCTGTCGGTACGCCGAACGTGCCACACGGGATCCGAAGAGGTTCGTTGCCGTACCTCCGGAGATCTCTGCCCAGGTCATCGCCAGCAGCACGAGAACAGTGGTGATCTTCACGCCACCCGCGGTTCCCGCCGGGCCTCCGCCGACGAACATCAGGATGTCCATGACGAACCAGGTGGCGGGGTGCAGCTGCGCGAAATCGACCGTGCTGAAGCCCGCCGTGCGTGTGGTCGTCGATTGGAATGCGGCCACCTGCAGTTTGTCCCACCAGTCAAATCGTCCCAGAGTGCCGGGATTGTTCCATTCGACGGCGGCGATGAACACCGTGCCGGCAAGGAGCAGAACGGGAGTGGCGGCGACCATCGCACGAGTCGTCATGCTCCACGCCAGCGGAGTCCGGTAGCGGCGGACGATCTCGATGAGCACCGGATAGCCGAGTCCGCCGAGGATGATGGCCGCGGCGACGGGACCACAGACGAAGGGATCGGTGGCGTAGCCGGCGAGACTGTCGGATCTGAGACCGAAGCCGGCGTTGTTGAAAGCCGAGACTGCATGGAAGACCGCGTCCCACGCCGCGTTTCCGGCTTCTTCGCCGTAGTGGGTGGAGAAGCGAAGGAACAGCATCGTGGCAACGGCCGCCTCGGTGGCGACGGTGAGACCGATGATCCGCAGAACCATGGGTCGGACGCCTCCGATATCGGAGCTTTTGGCCTCGGCGGCGGCCGACTCGCGGAGCCTGAGCCCGACCTTTCCCGCGACGAGCATGGCCAGAAGAGTCGTGAGCAGCAGGACGCCGAGGCCGCCGATCTGGATGAGACCGAGGATCACGGCCTGGCCGAAGAACGTGTAGTCGCTGCCGGTCGAGAGCACCTCCAGGCCCGTGACGCTGATCGCGGAAGTGGCGGTGAAGAGCGCAGACAGCACTGAGATGCCGCCGGGAGTGGACGTCGCTGCGGGCAGCATCAGCAGGCCTGTGCCGAGGAGCAGAGCCGCAAGGTAGGTCACTACTACACGGTCGATGGCGTTGCGATGAGGATGATGCGCGGTCGGCATGCTATCGACCCCGAATGGCCTCTGCCATTGTCGTCATAGCTTCAACAGTACCGATGTTCCTCCGGGCCACAAGGGGGTCTGTTCGGTACTCGTGCCTCGGGGCGTCTAAGGTCCTGTCGCAGGTCCGGACAGACCAGAGCCCCGGCGAACCGGGGCTCTGTCTAGACGTCATTGAAGACGTTGGAGAAGCATCTCCTTGCCTTGCTGGCCGGCCGTACGGTTGTTCTCCTGGATCTTCCTGAACCAGTCGGCGAGTTCCTCATCGCCCTGTTCCCGAGCATCCTGGACGTAGGTCTCGAGCTTCCACACATTGCTCAATGACGCTTCGATCGCCCAGATGAGGTTGTAGTTCTTGTCCTTGACCGGGCTGCTGATGTCGGTGGCCATCGTAATCATCTCCTTAGCGCTCTGCGGGGCTTCTGCTCCCGCTGAGATGATCCACGCTACGGATGGAATCTCGGCCACGACAGGGGTTATCGACCACGCTGTCTCTTGTTACCGTGTGGAGGAAGTGTGTCTGATCGTCTGTTCCGTCATCGCTGACAGCAGATCGGCACGCGGTCGGCTTACGGGCGGATCGCCCGTTCCTCGGCGCTGTGCCCGGGGCTGAGGTCTCCCAGTTGTGAAGGGCGCAGCGACGCGAAGCCGCCCTTCGTCTCGGTCGCAAGCACACGGGCCGTGAGGCAGACGTGATCGCCTCCGTCGTCGAGCATCGTGATGCGTTCGACGATGAGGCGATTCGGCAGGTCCGCGAGCAAGGGCACCCCATCCTCGGTGACGGTGAAGTCAAGACCGGCGAACTTGTCCGTCTCCGATCCGGAGCGCGACCCGAAGAACCGGGCCAGCTCACTGTCCCCGGTGGTAGGGAAATGGACGGCGAAACGCTCGGAACGCAGCGCCACCCGGTAGGTGTGATTGGCCTTCGACAGCCAGAAGCAGTAATGCTCCGGATCGATGCTCGCCTGCGAATGGAATCCGACCAGACAGCCGGCCCGTTCGCCCTCCGCCGAGGTTGTGACGACGATGAGTGGGGAATCGACCGATCCCATGAGGGCCTCGATGGTGTTCATGAGCCGTTTCCGTCAGGCGGTTTCGCCTCGTAGCGGAGGAAGAGGGTGTCATCGGCGACCATCGTCGACTTCAACGAGAACTGTGCGATCCCGGCACCGGGCGGCGCAATGCTCACCGGCAGCGGATCACCACCCATCATCGGTGAGATCGACAGGCACAGTTCGTCGAGTCGGTCCGCTGCGACGAGCTCCCCGAGCCACCGGGGTCCGCCTTCGCAGAGCACGACCTGGTAGCCGAGCCCGGCGAGAGCCTGCAGAGCCTCCACTGGTTCGACACGGTCAACACCTGCGATGATGACCGTGGCCGCCTGTTCGGCGGCCGCCAGCCGCTGCGGGTCGGCCTTGGCACACGTGATGACGATGGTGCGCGCGTGCTCGGGTGCTGCGGTGAAGACCTGTGACGACCAGTCGAGGTCGAGGCTGCGACTGACGACCGCCACTGGTGGCATCTCGGACTGTCCCCGTGTTCGACGCTGCGCTCGGGCGGACTCGCTCAGCCGCATCGGAGCGTAGCCTTCGCTGCGAACCGTCTGCGCGCCGACCATGACGACATCGGCGATCTGTCGCATCCGTCGGAACAGGTCCTGATCGGGTTCTGTCGACAGAGCACCGACGCGTCCGTGAATGGCAGCGGTTCCGTCGAGACCGGCGACCATGTGACCGGTCACCCAGCATTCGTGCCGCGGCTGGGTGCGGTCGACCTCGAGATAGGGTGTCAGCGGGTCCGGGATCGGGGTGCCGCGTTCGAGAGGCTCCATTCGTGCAGTCTACTCAACGTCGCGGGCACTCGCGGCGGTGATTTTCCGACCCTTTCCCGGATCCCGCTGTTCGATCATCGGTGCGAGGAACTCAGTCAGTCCAGGCGTCGTCGGTGAAGTAGCCGTCGATGAACCCGGGCAGGCGCTGCCCGTCCTTCGAAGTCTCGAGCGTGTACGGGGCGACGTGGAAGCCGGCCTTGTCGAGTTCGCGCATCTTGTTCGTCGGCAGGTTCTTGCTCGGTCCCACCCATTCGATTCCGGCGTCCTGGATCTCGGCCGGTGATTCCTTCGGCATGGTCGAGCCCATGAGGTAGAGCGAGGTGTATCCGCGGTCGGCGATCGTCTTCGCCGCTTCGAAGTCGAAGGACTGGACGACGAGGGAGTCCTTGAGTCCGCGTTCGTCGAATTCGTCGAGAACCCGGTCGACCTCCTCGGGGGTGGCCCCGGGCTTGATCTCGGGAACCAGGACGACCTCGCCGCCCATTTCGTCGAGGAGTTCGTCGAGGGTGACGGTGGCGGCTTCCTCTCCGCCGGCCGGGTGCTTGATCGTGGCCGAGTCCCATTCCTCACGGCTGAGGTCCCGGATGGGTCCGGTCGCGCCGTTGAGGGTGCGGTCTGCGGTGTCGTCGTGGATGAGGACGGGGGTGCCGTCTTCGAGGAACTGGATGTCCATCTCGGGGAGGAATCCGTCCTTCGCCGAGGCGGTGAATCCTTCCATGGATTCTTCCGGGTAGAGGTTGGCGCCGCCTCGGTGGGAGATCGTCGTCGGGAATTCGATGTCGTCGACCTTGTCGGGGGCGGTGAAATCGCTGGGGGAGCCGAGTCCCGGTGCTTCACCGGCGGATCCGAGCCCGGTGGCGGCCGCGGGCGCGAGGCCGGCACCGAAGGTGGCCGAAGCCGCGAGAACGGCAGTGGCGAGAATCGTGAACGGACGGGTGCGTGTGGATGTCTCTCTCTGTGTATTCACGTCTGCGACGCTACGAAGCGCAGGCGACCGTGCGGCAAAGGTGCTGTGAACGTCATCGGCAGAGTGGACGAACGGGTGGGAAATGAATGACCTCGCCGAGGCGGCCGCCCACTGCCGTCCGTCCGCGTTCGCGGACATCGTGGTGAGGAACGTGCATCCCTGGTATCGCCCCCGACCGGACTCTATTCTTTGCGCTATGGTGACCGACCCCGCTCTCGGCAGCGTTCCGGCCGATCCCGCCACCACACGGGGTCGCCAGGATGAAGAGATTCTGCACAGATATGATCGCCCGGTTGCGTTCTATGTGTGGGCGACAGTGCTGCCGTGGGCGTTCTGGTTCGCGGCCGCCTACCTCAGTCATCTGCCGGAGCAGAATCAGACCGTGCTCGTCGCGACCCTGGCGCTGTCATTGGCGGGGCTGTTCGCCCCTCTTGCCGTGGTCTTCGCTCTTGTCCGGCACCGGCCGGAGCTGCGAGCCGACATCGTCAACAGGCTGAAGTGGCCGAGTTCTGCACGGTGGCCGTTCCTTGTCGCGGCGGTGTTCCTGGTTCCTGTGACCCTGATGGCAGCTCAAGGGCTGTCTCTCTTCTTCGGCTACGACCCAGGTCAGTTCAGATTGCGGGGAGGGTTCACCTTCTCCACGGGGCTGATGCCGGTCTGGGTGACGCTCATCGGGGCCGCCGTCATCGAAGAGCTCGCCTGGCACAGCTATGGCACCGACACCTTGGTGAGGAAGATGCGGGTGTTCTCGGCGTCGATGCTCTTCACCCTCATCTGGGCGCTGTGGCATGTGCCGCTGTCGTTCATCGACGGCTACTACCAGAACGAGGTCGTCGAATCAGGTGTGCTGCAGACCTTGAACTTCCCGGTCTCGATGGTGGCGTTCGTGCTCGTGATGAACTGGCTGTATTTTCGGTGCGGACGCAGCATCCTCGTCCCGGTGATCTTCCACGCCTCGGCGAATATGTCCGCTGAGATCTTCATGACCGCCCCGGACTCGAAGATCATTCAGACCGGCCTGATGCTCGTCCTCTCTGTGATCATCCTCGTCAGGGAACGCAGACTGTTCTTCGACCGGCCGTCCGCATAGTGAACGGCCCTGTGCAGCCGAATGCGCAAAGGTGCCTCGTGAAATGCATATCACCTATCAGTTGTGGTGTGTCGACGGTCGGGGCTGTCACGCTCGACTAATATTTCTGTAGTGAACAGCATCCCCAAAGCATCTCCGAGGCGCTCTCATCCCCACCGCTTCCCTCATCGTGGTCTCCTGCCCGAAGGCAATTACTTCACCCTGACCTGGACAATCGGCTATGACTACGGAGGCATGACCACGGTCGCGCTCGAGCGAAGCTCCGCTTTCGCTCGACTCGACAACCGGCACGTGGAGATTCTGACTCTGAGTCCGGAGATGAAAGGCCTTGACCGGGAGCGCGAGCTCCGTGAAGCCGGGGCCATCGATCGCAGGGTGAAGATCCGCAACCTGTGGCAGGACCTCACAACGTGGTCCGACCGGAAATTGCGGCGAATGATCGGCACGATCGAACCCGATCCATCAGCGGCTGATGATGTCCTGGATCGGACCGGTCAGGAATGGACTGAACTGAGGAAAGATTCCGAAGGAAGACTGCTCCAGGCTGACAGATACCATGATCGCGGGCATCTGCTTGTCATTGATCGTCAGGACATGAAGAAGGCCGGACGCCGAGGCGGTCGCCGGATCACGCTGTCCGACCGTGAGCAGAATGTGATCGCGCAATGGTCAACGGCGCGAGAGTTCTATCAGGCATGGCTCGACGTCGTCATCGGGGATAAACCTGCTTACCTCATCTGTGACTCGGCCTTCGTCGGCAATTTCATCCACGAGTATCGGCGCGACAATGTGGTTCTCTGCATGGTCAATCACAATCACTTTCTTGCCGATGCGGATGATGAGGCCACAGGGGCGTTGGCTGAAGAGAAATTCGGTTACCTTCGCCATCTTGACGCCTTCGATGTGACGACCACGCTCACCGATTCGCAGAGATACGCAATGGAGAGGCTGGACCTGTCAGCTGGAAAGCTCACGACAGTGTCGAACCTGACGGACGATCTGCATGGAGACCCCGACCGACCACGGCCTCGCCATAAAGGTTCCATGATTGCTCGTCTGTCTCCTCAGAAACGCGTGGAAGATGCGATCGCAGCCATTGCGGACGTCGCAGCCAATGATCAACAGGTGACACTCGACGTGTTCGGAGACGGCGAAGACAGACCGATGCTCACCGAGCTCATCGAGAGCAAAGACGCAGTCGACCGCGTCAGACTGCACGGCCACGTGGATGGAGCGAAGTCGAACTTTCTCTCCAGCTCGTTCAGTCTCTTGACGAGTCGATTCGAAGGCCAAGGGCTGGTGGTGTTGGAAAGCATGTCGGCCGGGTGCATCCCCATCTGCTATGCGGTGGACTTCGGCCCCGCAGACATCATCGAACACGGGGTCAGCGGATTCCTCGTCGCACCTGGCGACGTCAAAGGACTGTCCGCTGCAATCTCGACATTCCTGTCGCTGTCAGAGGGCGAGGTTACGACGATGCGCCGAAACGCCGTCGCGCGGGCCGCGGACTTCTTTCACGATCCCATCGTCCGACGGTGGGGAGAGGTGCTGTCGGCACAGTCGTTCGCCCCAATCGTCCGTACCGAGAACGCTCGCGCAGAGATTCACACCGCCGAAGTGACTTCGAACGGAATCTCCATCGAAATGAGAATTTCTGCGATTCGGGAAAGCATGCCCAAGCAGATGTTCGTCTCCTGGAAGTCGCGGACTGGAACCTTCTTCGGACGAGTCGAAGCCGAGCGGTGCGAAGATCTGATCACGGCCGAGATTCCACATTCTCGAATGCGCCCGATCACCGACGGATATGTCGACTTCTCCCTCGACCTCGTCTTTGATCGAGGCTTCGAAAGAGTGCGTATTGCTTGCAACGAAGACTCAGCTTTCACGTCTTCAGATAAGTTGCATCTCTACTCGACCAAGCATGGAAACTTCAGCGGTCGCATCATCTCGACCGCTCTCACATCCACTTCTTGACTCGGAAGACGATGTAGAGGACGACGCCCAACCCAAGCATGAGCCCCAATGCCATTGGGTAGCCGAAAGCCCAATGGAGTTCGGGCATATCGTCGAAGTTCATTCCGTAGATCGCGCCGACGAGGGTGGGGGCGAAGAGGATCGCCGCCCAGCCGGAGATCTTCTTCATGTCCTCGTTCTGACGTTGAGCGACCAGAGTGGAGTTGACGTTGAGGATCTGCGACAGGGCTTCGCGCAGTTCTCCGGCTTCGGCAAGGACTCTGGTGAGGTGATCCGTCACGTCATCGAGATAGGCGCGAAGGTCGTCGGGAATTGCGTATTTGGCTGCTCCATTGCCTAGCGCCTGCGTCAGCCGATTGAGGTGGGTGGAGTTGTGCAGGACGTCGATGACCTCTTGGGTGAGGAGATAGATGCGCTCAGCCGCGGCAGTATCGCCGCTGAAGACCTGTCTCTCGATCCCGTCTTTGTCGTCCTGCAAACCGTCGAGAACAGGGAAGTACCCATCGACCGCGGTGTCGAGAAGTCGGTAGATGAGCGCTTCTGGTCCAAGCGCGAGCAGTTCGCGGTCCTTCGTCCAGCTTCGCCTCTCGTCGGTGAAGTACTCCCGGACGCCATCTGTATCCGCCGGAATCGGAGTGCCGTCGATGAAGCGGTCTCCCTGACAGATGATGACGAGCACATCGTCCTTCATGAGCAGGTGGAACTCGCTGAACTCGACTTCTTCTTTCGCGTCGATGTAGACAGCTGATTTCAGAACGACGAAGAGCACATCTTCGTAGCGCTCGACCTTGGCTCGCTGGTTCGCGTGGAAGAGGTCGTCGACGAGGACAGGATGCAGGTCCCATGTTGAAGCAATCTCCGCCAGCAGTTCGGGGGCAGAACTGGGGATCACGACCTGTGTGATCGAACCGGGAACAGACGGGTCGGAGTCGTCCAGCTCAGGTGCGGACAGCGCCTCGGCGAAAGACCGGACCACACTCATCTCCTGCGGTTCGCTGTCGATGATCCGCCGGCTCAAGAGCATCGGTTCCGCGGGGACCGTCGTCGATACCGCCGATCTCTTGCGCAGTGACGGTCGCTCAGCCTTATGCTTGTGGACTCTGGCCATTGTGCTCCCTTTCCTCTGACAGCCCTTCAACGGTACTGCACGCCCATTTCAGCTTTGGGACGCAGCGCGACGGAGGCGAAATCCTCATCGGCGGATTCTCAGATCGGGTGCGGTGCCTGCGAAAGATCTCTGCCCGCGCCGGTGCGCAGATGGGTTAGAGTGGCAACCAGTCGGCATCGTCGCGGACTGCAAGCCCTCCACGAGGAACCTTTGAGCACGGAGACGCAGAACATGTCACGAATCTTCCTCCGCATCTGGCGCCGCTACCGGGATACAGCTCTCTTCTTGAAGATGACGGCCGGTTTCGTTCTGGGACTGTTCGTTGCATTCGTCTTCGGAGAGAAGGCACAGGTGCTGTCACCGATCGGTGACATCCTGCTCAACCTCCTCCAACTGATCGTCATCCCGATCATCATGGTGACGCTGATCCACGCGGTCAACAGCACCCGCTCCGGAAACCTCGTCAGGGTCGCTTTCAAGACCTTCGCCTTCTATATCCTCACGACGATCGCCGCCGTCGTCATCAGTCTGTCACTGGCGCTTCTGGTCAATCCGGGGACGGGGCTCCAGCGTCCTGACAATGGCGCAGAGACACCCGAGGCACCTTCATTCGTCGATCAGCTCGTCGGCGTATTCCCCGAGAACATCTTCAAGGCTCTGGTTGACGGCAACATCCTCGCTCTGATCTTCGTGGCCATAGTCGTCGGCATCACGATGGCAGGTATGCGCCGATCATCCGATTCGACGATCTGCGGTTTCGGGAAGCTCTTGTACGACCTCGTGCTCGCGGCCGAGGAGATGACGTTCCGCATCCTCGCAGGGATCCTCCAATTCGCGCCGTTCGGTATCGCTGCCCTGGTGGCGAGCGATATCGGCAGCCAAGGACTCGATGCGCTGGCGGCACTGGGCAAACTGGCCGGCGTCGTCTACGCCGGCTTGGCCGCGCAGATCCTCCTCATCTATATTCCGCTGCTGCTGTTCAACCGGATTCCGGTCGGCGGGTTCTTCCGCGTCGCCGGTGCGCCGATGGCCACGGCGTTCACGACTCAGAGCAGTTCCGGGACGATCCCTGTGTCGCTGGAGGCTACGAGGAAAGCAGGCATCCTCCAAGAGGTCGCAGGCTTCGTCATCCCTTTGGGCGCGACCATCAACATGGACGGGGCTGTCATCCGCCTGGGGGCGTCGGTGGTGCTGGCTGCCAATATCGCCGGCCATGACCTGACCGTGCTCGAACTCGGCGCGATCGTCCTCACAGCCACGTTCGTCTCGATCGGCACCGCAGGAGTGCCGGGCGCCGGGCTCATCGGATTGACGATACTGCTGCAGCAAGCCGGTCTCCCGCTCGAGACCGTCGCACTGGTCGCCGGTGTAGACGTCCTGCTCGGGATGGGGGCGACGATGATCAATATCACCGGGGACCTCGTCGGAGCCCACCTCATCGACAAGAGTGAGAAGCGGGCCGGTGGGAGACAGTCCGACTCCAAGTCGGTGGATGATCTCTGAACGACAGCAGGCCCTGACCGACGTTTTCAGTTCGCCCGCCGTGTCCGGACGCACGGATTGTAGTGGCTTGAGCGAATTCGCGGGAGGGGTAGCGAGGACGTCGTCGTTCTGAAATTGTGGACCACTGTCGGCACACGTGCTCACCCGACGATATGGCGAGGAGGAGCTGCTCATGGACTACACCCGACTCGGGAACTCAGGCCTGCGCGTCTCACGGCTGGCTCTGGGGACTATTCCGTTCGGATCCGGTGGCGGATTCGAGAGGATCGCGGGCGTCTGCGGAGATGACGCTCGACGCCAGTTCCGCGAGGCTCTGGACCGTGGAGTGAACTTCATCGATACAGCCAACCTCTATTCGGCCGGGGACGCGGAAAGAGTCCTCGGCGAGATCATGGGCGACAAACGCGATGAAGTCATCCTCACCTCCAAGGCGCGGATGCCCACCGGGGACGGCCCGAACGACTCCGGGGCAAGCAGACAGCATCTGACGCGAGCAGTCGAGGACAGTCTGCAACGACTGCGCACAGATCATCTCGATCTGCTCTACATCCACCAATGGGACGGGCAGACGCCGATCACGGAGACCATCGCCACCGTCAACGAGATGATCCGGGCCGGGAAGATCCGGTATTGGGGAGTCTCGAACTTCAGTCCCTGGCAGCTGACGAAGACCGTCTACGAAGCGCAGCTGGCGGGCCTCGAAGGCCCGATCTCACAGCAGGTGTACTACACGCCCGAGGCACGCGAGATCGAATACGAGATGATCCCGGCCGCTCGTGACCTGGGCGTGGCGACGTTCGGCTGGAGCCCGCTGGGCGAAGGTCTCCTCAACGGGAAGGTCAGACGCGGCCGGCAGACGCCCTCGGACACCCGACAGGGAACCGGCTGGCCGGAGCCCCACGTCACCGACTGGAAAAGGGCCTTTGACCTCATCGAACTCTTCGCTCAGATTGCGAACGAGTTGGGCTGGTCGATCCCGCAGGTCGTGATCTCCTGGATCCTTGATCGGCCGGGCGTGGACGGCACGGTGATCGCGGCCCGGAAGTTCGATCACCTCACTGAAGACCTCGACGCCGCTGAGCTGACGCTTCCGGCAGACGCCCGGGATCGGATCACTGCGGCGTCTCAGCTACCTGCCTATTATCCGCATTGGCACAGAATGATGACAGCGCAGGACCGGCCCGACCCGGCCGAGGCTGAGTTCCACGCCGAGCAGCGGCGTCATGTCTTCGGGGACGAGCAATAGCTCAGCGCGACAACACAGATACGAATCACAGATGAAGGAGAACCACCGATGACCACACGTGACGAACTCCGTGCCGAGAAGGCCCTGCAGGGGATGGAATTCCCAGCCTCGAAGACCGAGCTCATCGACTATGCGACCGAACGCTCGGCCACTGCGAAGACACTTCAGGCTCTGCGAGCTCTGCCGGATCGACAGTTCGAAAACAAAGACGATGTCGTCGAAGCAGTCCCGCAGGAGCCCGAAGGCGACGCACCCGGAGGTGTCCACCGATGAGATCGGCCAGCGCACTGACGACGTGACAAAAGACTGCGAACCGGAAGAAGGTGTTTGAACATGCGCAGTGATGAGTTCCTCAAAAACGTCACCGAAACTGGCGGACCCGGCGATCCTGAAAGCGCTGCCGTCGTGACTCGGACGGTATTGGATAACCTCGGCAAACAGCTCAAAGGAGGAGAGGCGGCGGAGCTGGGCGCCCAGCTTCCTGCCGAACTGCAGGAGCCGCTCCAACGGCACGGCTCGGAAGCGCCGCTGACCGACGACGTCGACGATTTCCTTCGTCGTCTGGCTGATCAGCTGGGCGAGGGGATCGATCCTGATACCGCCCGTGCCTACGCGCGTGCGGTAATTTCGACGCTTGACGCCGCAGTCTCCGAGGGCGAGGTCGACGATCTCCGCTCACAGCTGCCCGCAGGCTTCGCACCGCTGTTCGAAGGCTGATCTCTGCTTAGCCCCTCATTCTGGTGTAGGTGCGGCGCAGTCAACTGCGGCCGAGTTCCTCCACGAGTTCAGGTTCCCCGTTCCACGCGAGCGCTTTGTGGAAGTCAGCCGCGTCGAGGTGGGTGTACGAGCATCCGAAGCGTCGCAAAGGATGCCCGTGAAGAAGCTCTTGAGTCGATCGACCCCGTCCAGCGGGAGCACCTCGGCGACGTACTGGTCGGGGCGGACGACAACTATCGCTCCGTCTCTGCGATTGACACGGCGCTGGTCGAAGATGTCCGGAGCCTTCCCGCGGCCCGTGCAGAAGACCTTCTCGTAGTCGATCAGTCCGTACCTGCCCTTGCGAGGCCGCAGGAGCGGCGGCAGCTGCGTGATGTCGAGATCGCGATGGTCGGCCTGGAACACCGCTCGTACGTCGATGCTCGAATCCGGGTCGGCGGCGGCTGGGGTAGCGCGGACAACCGGTGAGTCTGACGATTCGGCCAGGAACTCGCAGAGGCGAGATGCGGCCGAGTCAGAAGAGCGAGGATCTATGGAGTCGGCGAAGAGGTAGATTCTCCACCGTCCGTCGGCTTCGGCCTGGTGCCCGATCTCCACGGGTCTGGCGTCGGCGAGTCTGATCACTGGTGCCGAGTGGAACCGTTCGCCGACAGGGAATCCCTTAGCGAGATCCTCATGGTCACCGGTGCCGGTGATCATATTGGGTGGGTAGTCAGTAGCGAATCCCGAGGTGAATCTCGCGCTCTCGGTGTAGAGCTGTTGCCGTTCGGCCGAACTCATCCCAGGGACGGAGGAATCCTCCGTCCCTGATGGTCGGGAAGCCATGGCCGCTGACCACTTCAGATCGAAGTCGATGAGGGACTGAGCGACCTCCCGTCGCTCCTGATCGTACGTCCGCAGCAGCCGTGCAGGACTGCGACCCTGAAGCACTGCGGCGAGTTTCCATCCGAGGTTAAAGCTGTCCTGGATGGACACATTCATACCCTGCCCGGCCTTCGCACTGTGGGTATGACAGGCGTCGCCTGCGATGAAGACTCGTGGAGTGCGCGCCCCCCGTTCCTCGTCAGGCACATCGTCGAACCGCTCCGCGATCCTTTGGCCGACCTCGTAGACGGACCACCATGCGATCTCCTTGACGTCGAACCGGTACGGACGGAAGATCCGCTGCGCTGCTTCTATGATGGCATCGATGGTGAACCGGCTCCGCGCCTGAGGATCGAACGGATCGAGCTCCCCGAGATCGACATAGAGTCGGATGAGGTAACCGCCTTCACGGGGGATGAGCAGGGCGTTTCCGTCTGCCGCGGATTGGATGACGGACTTGCGACGGACATCAGGAAAGTCGGTGACGGCGAGAACGTCCATCACGCCCCACGCGTGGTTCGCCTCGTCACCGGTCATGCCGATGCCGAGTGCTCTTCGCACCGCAGTTCGCGCGCCATCGCAACCGACGACATACTTCGCACGCACTGACACTGGCGCCGAGGCGTCGTCACCGGTGCGGCGTACTGTGACGGTGACGGGATGACTGCCGGAATCGGCGATGGTGATATCTGCGGCCTCGATTCCGTACTCCGGCTCCAATCGAGACGGAGAGTTCGCCATGTGCTCGAGGAGGTAGTCCTGCACGCGAGCCTGATTGAGCACGACATGGGGGAACTCGGTCATCCCCTCGGGAACGTCATCCACCAGGCCGGTGCGTACGATCCGGGCCGGACCGTCGCCGTCTGGGCCCCAGAAAGCTGTCTCGTTGATCCCATAGGCTTCGCGAACGAGCCCGTCGGCGAGGCCGAATGCGTTGAACGTCTCGACCGTCCGACACATGATGCCGTCGGCGTGCCCCAGTTCCAGAGGCCTTTCGCGACGTTCGACGATGCGCACGGAGATGTCCGGAAAGGCCGCCAGCTGCGCGGCGAGGACGAGACCGGCCGGACCGGTTCCCACGATGAGGACGTCGGCCTCGGTGGTCAATTCGTTTGGGCGAATGTCGACTGCAGGGTGGATGTCCGGATCGCCGGGTCGGAACCCGTTGAGATGGAACTGCATTGTTCTCCTATTGCGTCGGGCGCCTCACCGACTCAGTCGTTGAGTCCGCACCCGCCGTCGTCGTCGGAGGTCAGGCCCAAGTCCTTGACTTTGTCATCCTCTCCGATCGCAAATATGTAATGTGCTTTCGAGTTTCCCGGGGCAGGGGCGGTGTAGATGGGAACCGGCCCGGTCTTGTCGACCGTATAGCGGTCATAGGCATTCTCGATCTGCTCGGTCGTCGAACCTTTGTCGTTGTTCACCGACCCCATCGTGATGCCCTCTGGAGTATTCAGGCTCTGCGTGCCCGGAATGTTCACCACCCCGCGATCGGGGGAGATCACCACACCAGAGCCGGGATTCTGTTCGCCCTCGGACTTCTTGAGGTTGTACCAGGTGCAGTCCCCGATCTGTTGCCGATCGGTGATGAGATCCGTGGCGAGCGCTTCCTCTTCGGACTGCCCGAGTTCGAGGGACTTGTAACCGTCCGGACCGAGCGTGGATTCATTGTCGGCCGAGGTTCCGTCTTCCGAGGGAGCGGCGGTATCGGCATGGGCCTGCATCGGCGCGAAGACGAGTGCAGCGGCTCCGAGACCTGCCAGCAGAGTTCCGCTCATTGCCGTCAGCGGCGAACTGTTCTTGTCGTTGTGCATGATTCCTCCATCATCTGTGCTGGTGTGTGGGCCTGCCGGGCACCATCTAAGCAGACTTCGGTCGGATCGAATTCTGCAAGACGCTGCCCGGCAGATCTGTGCGCTGGACTCTTCAGCAGCCGGACCAGACCACTGCGTGCCAGTTTCCTGCGGCATCTTGACTGCTTCCCGCGACCTGGCCCGAATCCGTGATCGATTCGGCCTTCGACTCACCGCCGGCGAGACGCGGGAGTTCGGTGAGGTCGCCATCGTCGACGACCGCTGCGTGGCCATCATCGGTGGTCGCTGCGACAACACCCGACTCGTTGATGTCATTGGCTTCGGCGAGTGAATCCGGCAGTTCGGTCACGGTGTTCTCAGCGAGATTCCACATGACGTCGGCGCTGGCGTCGGGGCTGGGACCCGATGTCCCGACGGCGAAATCACCACTGACGCTCGCGGCGACGCCGTGTTCGGCATCGTCGAGCCCGGGCAGCTCATCGAACTCGCCATCGGAATGCCAGAGTGCCGGAACGGTTTCCCCGTCCTTGCCGTCGGCGCTGCCGCTGGTTCTGCCGTTGTCGCCGATGCTCACTGCTCGAGCATCTCCATGAGGCGACGACAGCCTGCGTGGCTCGTCTTCAGAGTCGAGACGCCACAGCAGTGCGCTGCCGTCCGATCCGTGTCCGACGCTGTCTCCGGCGGCATTGATGTCGGCGACTGCGGCGGTCTCGCCTGCAGGGGCTTCAAGGGTGCGGATCTCACCGTCGTAGTAGAGATATGACGTGCGATCACTCGCTCGTTCCTCGCCGCCCGTGCCGACGACGATGTGGTCGTCGTTGACCCCTGTCGGTGAGAAGTCCTCGACGTCGGGCAGTTCGTCGTCCGTTTCTCCGAGGGACCACAGTGCAGCTTGAGCGCTTCCATCGTCATGCGTATATCCGATATGGAGGTCGCCGTCAGAGGAGCCATCGGTCGCTTCGGAACTCGTCGTCCCGTCGGGTTCTTCGAGCTTCTTGACTGAGCACTTGGAGTTCTCGGACTGCCCGGAAGCTGCTGCAGCGGAACCGCTGAAAGCTCCGACGGATAGTCCAATAGCAGACCCGCACAATGCGCCGACGGCCAGAAGCGACGTCGCTCGTGCCGTGTTGGAACTCTTCCCGTGTTCTCTGACCTGCATGACCATTCCCTTCTTTGAATGCGTACGTGTATTCCTCAGTTGGTCGGACCGCGACGCATGCGACTCTGTGTGCTGTTCCGTCGTCTACCTCGTCGCGGACCGACTGCATGTTGTCATGCAGTTGCATTGTATTAGGCCGCGGCGACCCGTGGCAATGCGTTTGCATGGAAAAGTTGGCTATCGATTCGAGTTCGGCGTGGCACTCGCTGTCTCGCCATACCTGCCCCATAGGGGGAGCCTTGAGACGTAGTTTCAGGGGGCCGTTCGCCAGTACTCGGCATGAGCCGAGCGTGCGGTTGATCTGAGTTCATCGGCTTTCGATGAGTGCAGCGACCCCGGCCAATATCCGTTGCAGGCCGTAGTCATAGGCCTGGTCGGCGGTGTCGGCCGTCGCGGTTCCGGAGTAGGCCTCCATGCTGAGTGGAAACTCCTCCCTATGTTCGCGCAGGAGGGCGGTCAGCCGGGCTCCGCTGGCTCGTTCCGTGGCCGTCGTGTGAACGCCGTTTTGTTCGACGATGCCTCGTACATGTGAGCCTACGAGGACCAAGGTGTCGAGTCGCTCTGAGGCGGAAAGGGGCGCATCGCTCAGTGCATCCAGGCCTGCTTCGGTCCACCCGAGCTCGCCCGGCCCTATGGGGCGCGGGCCGACCAGTGCCGAGGACAGCCACCGGTGGCGCGAGAGGGCGGTTTCCATCGCATCGGCCCAGTTGCGCAGCCCCTCATGCCAGGGCCCAGCGACGGCGGGGGCGGGGCCCAAGCCGACTTCGATCATTAGGCCAATCAGTTCAGACCGGCCCGGTATATGTCGATAGAGTGCCATTTTGGTCACCTCGACCTCGACGGCGATCCGTTGCATGGAAGCTGCATCGATACCTTCGCTGTCGGCGATCTTGATTGCGGCTTCGACGATTCGACCCCGGTTGACCTGTGGTTTTGGCCCCCGTCTTGAGGTTTTCGGATCCGACCATAGGAACTCGAGCAACGTGTCCTTGGGCATTCGCGGCCTTTCAATCATTGTCACTGTGTCTGATGGACACTAATATGTGTCCGCCAGACACAGTTTATAAGGTCAGAAAGGTCGTATTCGTGAAAATTCTGATATCAGGGGCAGGAATTGCAGGGACTTCCGCGGCGTATTGGCTGGCGCGCCAAGGTCACGAAGTGCAAGTAGTGGAGAAAGCCTCAACGCTTCGGGTCGGCGGACAGGCAGTTGACTTCAAAGGCCAGACCCATCGAATGGTGCTCGATCAGATGGGTGTGTGGGAAGACATCTGCAGAATGCGCACATCGCCAGTCGATCAGAGAATCGTTGGCCCGGATGGTCGGTTGCGGGCGATCATTCCGCACGAATTCACCGGAGGCGATGTGGAGATTCTGCGCGGCGACCTCGCGCGGCTCTTGTTCGAGCGCAGCGCTTCGAGAGCGGCATATGTATTCGATGACTGTCTCGAGTCATTGAAAACGGTTGACGATCGGATCGAGGCGGTCTTTCGCAGCGGACGGCAGGGCAGCTTCGATTTGGTGGTGGGCGCCGACGGAATGCATTCGAGCGTCCGGCAGCTTGCGTTCGGTCCCGACGAAAGGAACGTTCAGCATCTGGGTTACCACTATGCAGTTGTCGGAGGCGAATCTGCCGATCGGGTCGCTGCCGGTGAGCGAGCGGGGGAGGGGCGGGCCTGGGGTTACTGGTACAACGAGCCGGGACTCTTGGCCGCCACCGGCGGCCCGAAGGCCCCGGAGTTGTATGTGTTCGCTGATGCGCGGCGCCTCGATGACCGCTATGACTCGGAGCGGCAGAAGCGATATGTAGCTGACGCTTTCGCTTCCATGCGGTGGCGCATACCGGAGATGCTTGCCCGACTGGAGGGTGCTCAGGAATTCTACTTAGACGAAATCAGCCGGGTCCGCTTGGACAGCTACCGCACTCATAGAGTTGTCCTTGTCGGTGACGCGGCATATGGCAATACGCTTGGCGGTTTTGGGACCGGGCTGGCTGTGGTGGGGGCGTTTGTGTTGGCTGGCGCATTGTCTGAACCCGGTCGGGCTCCCGACGCCGCATTGGCTCGATATGAAACGATCATGCACAAGTGTGCCCGGGTGGCCAGGTCAGGCAACGCGGGACGTTTCCTTGCCCCGCCCAGCGGATTCGGGATAGGCTTGCGCGACTTTACCTTCAAGAATCGTCTTCTGCTCGACTTATTGATGAAGGTGACAGACATGTTCGCGACTTCCCGCCGGCTTCCTTCGTATCCGTGGCTGACTCAGTCGTCATGAGGGCGAATGCCGCCGGAAGTGGACGCCTCGGAGCGCCGGCGAAGGGGTGCATCCACTGAGCTTCGCGGGCTTACGACCGCATTCAGGTGCTGCCAATTCCGACTGTGCAGACGATTCACTCACTCTTTCGGAAGATGAGTTGCGGTGGAGAGTGCCAGCAGGTCCTCGCGTTCCCAGGTGAGCTGCTTCGAATCGAGTCGTGCGATGACTCGATCGAGCCAGTCGATCTCTACCTGGGTCGTGGTCAGGCGAAAGTCGACCTCCAGGGTCAGGACCTCGGGAAGGAATTTTCCTTGGGTCAGTTCTTCCTTCAGGTGCGCGGACGCGTCATGGAGATCTGCTCGGCGCGCGGCGAGTAGGTCGATCGCCTCGGTGGGCAGAAGCAGTCCGAGCAATGATACGGCCGCCGTGAAGCGCGGATACTCCGTTCGGGGGCGGCTGATCTCGGTGCGCAGCCAATCATAGAAGAGCGCGCGACCGGTATCCGTGATGCGGTAGACGATCCTGCGCCCGGTCTTGCCGTCCGCCGTCTCGACGTGTCCTTCGCGATGCAGGCGATTGAGCACCTGCTGGACGCTGTTTCGTCGTTCGATGTTGACGAGGTGGTCCAGGCGCCGCTCGAGCATGAGCTTGTGCATGCCGTAGACGTGCATCGGATGCTCTTCGAGGAGTGCAAGGATCAGGGCTGCCAATGCAGGTTGGTTCTTCGTTTGGGACTCGGTTGGAGCGGTCTTTCTCTTCGCGTATTCCGTGGTTTCGGTCTCTGCTTCATCATTCCGTTTCGCCATAGTAGACATTTTATGTCGAGCGTATGTATATTGGCGAACGACATAATATGTCTATTCCCGCTTGGCGGGACGAAATGGAGTAAGAGAATGAGTGAAGACCAGGCGAACCAGATGACAGAGGCTCGGTCGGCAGAGCTTCAGCAGCAATGGCACGGATGGGGCTCTCCAGTTGGCATTGGCGTGGGGCTGTTCTGCCTCGGCGCAGGCGCCGGGGCGGTGCTGATCGGAATTGCGGCGATCGCGTCCATGGGGGCGATGTTCACATGACCAGCACTGAGCACGTGACCAGAAGTGACAGAGGCGCGCCGCGAGCAGCCGGCGTGCTCATACTCGCCGGCGTCGTTCTGTATATTCTGCCGTCGGTCCTGCATGGGAACCCTCCGATCGACGATGCCGCGGCCACATTGGAATACGTCTCCGACGCGTCCGGCTGGAGGGCTGCGCACTTGGTCAACATCCTCGCCGTTGTCCTCTGGGTGATCGCTCTGGCGTTTCTGCGGACCTTGCCCGGCCTGCCGGGGCCGCTTTCGCGGGCGACGGGATCGGTCTGGGCGGTTGCCGCCGGGGTCTTCGGTGTGTATTTCGGCATTCATGCCATCGGGCTCTCGACCGCGGCAGATCAGTACCTGTCGGGAGCGGTCGATCGGGCCGCGGTGGTTGAGCGGACTGAGGCCCTTCTGCTGGTGCTCGGCAGCACAGCGTTCGTGGCCCAGGCACTGCTGGGACTCGCGGTGGCGCTCACCGGCCTGCTGTTGGCCCGAGCGGAGACCGGCGGCCGAGTGTTCGGCATCATCGGCGCCGTCATCGGACTCGGCTGGATCGTCGGTGCCGTAGCGATCAATTTTGCCGTGATCGTGCCATTCACGGTCCTTGCCTGGGCCTGGCTGACCGTACTCGGAGTCTGCCTGTGCATGAATCGGCTGCCCTTTCGCGCTGGACTCCCGGCGCGCTGAGGTGAACGAGCCGCCGGGTCAGAGTGTTGCCGCACTGACCTCGCCGCCGATCACGGCCAGCTCGGGCGAGCGCAGCATCTCCAGGTCATCTCTGGGGTCATGGGCGAACCAGATCAGATCCGCGCGATCGCCATGACGCAGGCGGGGCAGGTCTAGGACCTCCCGGGAAGTCCAGCTGGCGGCGCCCACGGCGTCATGGGCGCTGAGCCCGGCGCAATGCAGCCAGGCCACCTCGTCGACGAGTGCGCCCACCGGAAGATCGGTGCCTGCGAGCACAGGGATTCCCCGATCACGGGCCCCGATCACCATGCCTGGATGGTTCTCGAGTCCCTCTGCGAACCATGTGCGGAGATCGGTCGGCTGCGAACGGTCGAGCATCGAGTGCTTCAGCTGCTCGAAGACGAATCCGGTGGGTACGAGGAATCCGCCGTGAGTGGCCAGGTCGTCGAGCGCGGAGGGAGGGAGATGCATGCCGTGCTCAATCGAATCGACTCCGGCCGCTGCCGCCCGGGCTCCGGCCACGCTGCTCTGGGTATGCACAGCAATACGAGCGCCGATGCCGTGCACTGTGGAGACCGTCGCTTCGATGGCGTGGGCCGAGAACGAAGGCCCGTAGCCTCCGTCGGGGTCGAACCAATCGGCGATGATCTTGCTCCACCCGCATCGGGCCTCTTCGGCACATGCCTGGGCGAGGAGTCGATCGGGCACACGGCGGCCCCAACCCGAGATGAAGCGGTCGAACGCCGCGACCGGAACTCCCGCGGTGAGCAGCTGGGGTTCGCCCGGGAGTGAAAGCATGTGAGCGGGCAGCCGCTCTGGGGAGCCGAGAATCCTGGCTGCGCCGACTCCCGAGTGGGCGAGCTGTCTCATGTCATTTCGGAGCACCGAGAAATCCAGGGGGCCGCCGATCTCTGCGATGCCCAGGTGAACATGCGCATCGACGAGTGCTGGAAGGATCCACCCTCCGGGGGCGATCGTCTCCGAGCCGTCGACTGGCTCGCGGGAGATCCGCCCCTCGGCGATCCAGATGTCGCGCACCTTGCCTTCGGGCAGAATTCGTCCCCGCAGATGCAGGGGCCGTGATGTGGGGGTCGGGGGAGCTTTGGTGTGAGTGGTCATCATCGTCCTCGATGTCATCGTCTCGGATTTTTATAATGCTACCGCATTGCGACATTGGGCGAGGTCAATTAAAATGCAGTTGCATTAAAAAAATTTCGATCCCACATCACAAGCCTCAACGTTGAAGCGAAAGTATCCGTATGTATCGTTCATCCCCCGTGCCCGACATCCCCGTCGACGACCAGCCGGACCGGCAACTCCGGGTACTGGTAGTCGCAGAGTCCTTCCTGCCCCAGGTCAACGGCGTGACCGGTTCGGTCTGCCGGACCCTTGACCACCTTCGGCTGCGCGGACACAGCGCGGCCGTGGTCGCCCCGACCGGCCCCGACGAGTACGCTGGTGCTCCGGTGATCACGACGGGGCGAGTTCCGCTCATCGGCTACTCGGGGTTCCGCCTCGGCGTCACCCCGGCGTGGGATCTGTCGCGACTGATGCGTCTGTTCCAGCCCGATGTCGTGCACCTGGCGTCTCCCTTCGTTCTCGGTGCCACGGCTGCGCGGACAGCGTATCGACTCGGCATTCCCGCCGTGGCCATTTACCAGACCGATGTCGCAGGCTTCGCCGACCGCTATGGCATGAACCGCTGGCGGCCAGCCCTCGAGCACCGCCTCCGACGCATTCATCATCTGGCCGACCGGACGTTGGCACCCTCGCACATCAGCCGCCGGCAATTGGAGGAGTTGGGTGTGCGACGCGTCCACTACTGGCCGCGGGGAGTCGACCTCGAGCTGTTCTCCCCCGAGAAGCGATCGGAGTCCCGACGACGCGAATCGGCGCCCGGGGGAGAGGTTGTCGTCGGCTACGTCGGCAGGCTCTCGCCCGAGAAATCGCTAGAACGCCTGCAGGGTCTTCAGGATCTGCCTGGGATCCGATTGGTGCTCGTCGGCGAGGGGCCCAGCGAGCCCGGACTCCGGGCGCTCCTGCCAGACGCCGTTTTCCTGGGCCCGCGATCGGGTGAGGACCTCGCCGAGGTCGTCGCCTCGTTCGATCTGTTCGTCCACACGGGGACAGAGGAGACATTCTGCCAGTCGGCGCAGGAGGCGCTCGCCTCAGGCGTTCCTGTCATCGGACCAGAGGCTGGCGGACTGCTCGAGCGCGTCGACCACGGGCGCAACGGACTGCTCTATTCGACCGAGGGCTCCGACTCCCTTTTCCGAGCCGTGCACGAGCTCGCTGCGGACCCCGAACGGAGACGGCGGATGGGTCGGCATGCTCGCGCCGGGTTGGAGGGGCAGTCGTGGCAGGCTGTGGGTGACCGGCTGCTCGGCCACTACCGGGCGGTCGCGTCCGCGCATTCCGTTCCGACCCGAGAGGGGCGTGCATGGATGCATTCCTGAATCTGCTGGAGCAGACCGTCGCCTCTCCGTGGCTCTACGGGCTCGTCGCGCTGGTGGTCGCTCTCGATTCGACCGTTCCGGCGATACCGGCAGAGACGCTGGTCATCACTGCCGGTGCCTATGCCGCTCAAGGCGAACCGGACGTCGCTCTGCTCGTAGCCGCGGCCGCGATCGGGGCGGTGTTCGGCGATCATCTCACTCACCAGCTCGGGAGGAGCACCGGGCGGCTGTCTCGGCTGCTGCGGCTCCGCGGCTGGGGCGGCAGCGTGTATCGCTGGGCAGGGAAGGGGCTGCACGAGCGCGGAGGAATGCTCATTATCGGTGCGAGATTCATCCCGGGCGGACGGACGGCGACGACTTTTGCTTCGGGGGCAGTTCGCTATCCCCGCGCGCGGTTCGCGCTGTTCTCGAGCATCGCCGGGCTGGCCTGGGCTGTGTACAGTTCAGGAATCGGCTATGCCGGGGGAGTGGTGTTCCATGAACAGCCGCTTATCGGGGTCGCCGTCGGGGTCGGTCTGGCCGTCGTCCTCGGTGCTGTGGTCGAACTCGTACGGAAGCTTCGCGTCCGGCGCGACACGAGCAATGCGCCCGCAGAAGAACTAAACTCGATCCGTTGACGTCGCTCACGGGGATTCGGCAGTCGGCCCCGGCGGAGGCAGGGGAGCCGGTCTCCGGACTGTGGGCCTGCCTTCCGTGTCAGTCGGTGAACAGCTGCTCAAGCCGGTGGTCAACCGCCTCGATCGCCAATTTCGCGGTGTGCTGACCGACAAGCAGGTGGGAGGCGAGGCCGTCAGCCAATGCGATCAGGCTCGCCGCCTCGATCCCGGTATTGAGGGCCGTCGGTACCTGACCGGCCTCCTGAGCGGTTCTCAGCTGAGCGCTGACGAATCTGTGCAGACCGTTCCACGCCTCCCGGATGAACTCCCCGAGCTGGTCGTCGACGGCTGCGCGTGAGACGAAGGCCAGCCATACGGCACTGCCGATACGCTGCTCTTCGGTAAGGGGCATGGTCTGCTGCATGATGGCGCGGATGATCGTCCGCGGCGCATCCGGGTCGTTCGACTGCTCCATCAGTGATTCGGCGCCCGATGTCGCCTGTTCGACGAACTGCGTGCAGGCGAAGTAGATCATCTCTTCCTTGTTCGTGAAGTAGTGCTGGACCGTTCCCATCGAAACCCCCGCCTCGCCGGCGACTGATCGGAGGGTCACGGCTTCGAAGCCGCGGAAGGCGACAATCGCCCATACGGCTTCTGCGATCTGCTTCCTGCGCTGTTCGTGATCGACGATCTTGGGCACCGGAACACCACCTCCATATCTTCATCATGCGAATGCATTTAAAAACGCGCGTTTCTGCGTTACAGTGCAAGTGCATGATAACCGACTTAGGGAGAATGCGCCTAATGATTTCGGCCAGTGGACTGACGAAGCAGTACGGAGCGGTTCGGGCAGTCGACGATCTGTCCTTCGACGCGAAGCCCGGTGTGGTGACCGGGTTCCTCGGTCCCAACGGGGCAGGGAAGACGACCACGATGAGGATGATCCTGGGTCTCGACCGGCCGACAGCTGGACACGTCACGGTCAACGGCCGCCCCTATCGAGGCGCATCCGCTCCGATGCGCGAGGTCGGCGCACTCATCGATCCGACGGCACTGCAGACCGGCAGGACCGCACGCCAGCATCTTCGCTGGCTCGCCGAGGCCGGGGCAATGAGCGGGGCCAGGGTCGCCGAGGTGCTCGATGAGGTGGAACTCGGCCACGCCGCCGACAGGCGGATCTCGGGTTTCTCGCTGGGAATGTGCCAGCGGCTGGGTCTCGCGGCGGCGCTCCTCGGAGACCCTGCCACCCTCATTCTCGACGAGCCCGCCAATGGGCTCGACCCTGCCGGCATCCGATGGATGCGCGACCTCCTCAGGATGTTGGCGGCCGAGGGGCGAACGGTTTTCGTCTCGAGTCATCAGCTCGGCGAGATCCAGCAGACGGTCGACAGGGTCGTCGTCATCGACCGGGGACGACTCGTCGTCGCCGTCGACATCGACGACGTCGGAGCTGAGACCGAGCGGGTGACGGTCCGGACTCCGCAGAGCCAGGCACTGCTCGCGGTTCTTCGTGAACACGGCATCACTGTGGACGAGCCTTCGTCCGGTGCCGGGTCCCTCATCGTGATCGGCGTACCCGCCGCAACGATCGGAGACATCGCCGCGGAGCAGGGGATCCCGCTCCACGAGCTGTCGCGGCCAGAGGCGAGCCTGGAAAACGTGTTCCTGTCTCTGACGAAACGAGAAGACGTCGCTGACGGGGAAGGAAGATCATGAGTGCGACGAGTGTAAGGATTCGGCAGAGTGCGGCACCCGGGGTTCGGCTGCCGGCGGCGCTGCGGTCGGAGGCGGTGAAGTTCTTCTCGCTTCATCTCCCGCGCAGGCTGTGGTTGTCGGCAGTGGTCCTGGCGGCAGCCTGTGCCGCCCTCTTTCTGACGACGACAGGTGCCACACAGTCCGAATCCCTCGACGAACTTTCCCAGACGGACATCGCTGGAACCGCGGCGCTCGGCATCGATGCGGCAACGTTGGTCGCCATCGTCTTCGGGGCATGGACGGTGGGCGGTGAGTACGCATCGGGAATGATACGCACATCCTTGATCGTCACACCGAGTCGTGTCCGTCTCTTCTCGGCAAAGATCCTCTGGTGTGCTGCGGTGTCAGTGGGATGCGGCGCGGCGGCGGCGGCAGCGGTGTTCGCCGTGGCGCAGGCGCTTCTGTTGGGGTACGGGGTCGGCCCCTTGGACGTGAACGATCCGTACCTGCTTCGTGTGATCGTCGGCAGCGCAGTGATGGTGCCGTTCTACGCGACGGCGGCGGCCGCCTCGGCGTTCCTGTGCCGCAGCACCGGGGGAGCCGTGGTCATCGCCCTGTCGCTCATGTTTCTCCCGGCCCTGATCGGCGTCCTTCCCGGGGGGTGGCAACGTGTTCTGCTCCCGTTCTTACCAGGACCGGCGCTGCACAGCCTCTCCGGCACGGCGGGACCGGGTGACGCGGAATTCCTTGCCCCGGCCCTGGCCCTGTTCTCTCTGATCGTCTGGACAACGGTGTTCCTCGGTGGGGCGTCGGCGGTCTTCGGCAGGAGGGACGCATGAGACATTTCGATGATGTGAGGAGAAACTGATGATCAACCACTTTGACTATATCGTCGTCGGTGCAGGCTCGGCGGGATGTGTGCTCGCCAATCGTCTCTCCGCCGACCCGGAGACCAGCGTCCTGCTCGTCGAGGCCGGAGACAGCGACAGGAGCAATCCGATGATCGCGATTCCACGCGGATTCGGGGAGCTGCTCGGCGATCCCGAATCCGTCTGGCACTACCCGACCCGTCCCTTCGGACCGGATCAGCAGATCGAATACTGGGTGCGGGGGAAGACCCTCGGCGGATCCAGCTCGGTCAACGGGATGGTGTACAACCGAGGAGAACGGGCCGATTATGAGATTCTCAAGGCCCTCGGCAATGATGGGTGGGGATGGGAGGACATGCTGCCCGCGTTCCGATCAATCGAGGCGCATCAGTTCGGACCCTCCGCGACCCGAGGCGGCGACGGACCGCTGCACATCTCTACTGCAGGCGGAGGCGACCGGCTGCTCGAGGATGTCGTCGAGGCCGGCGTCGAGATGGGGTGGCGACGGGTGTCCGATCACAATGACGCCGAGGGGCAGCGGATCGGCTTTGCGATGGCGACGATCCGCGGCGGACGTCGGTGGAGCGCGGCCGACGCCTTCCTCCACCCGATCGCGGATCGTCCCAACCTCACCGTCGCCCTGGGCGCCCGAGTCGACCGAGTCGTCGTCGACGACGGCCGAGCCATCGGTATCGAGGTGCGGCGAGGCGGGGAGACAGCAGAATTCGCCGCCGCGGGAGAAGTCGTTCTGTGTGCCGGTGCTCTCGCCACTCCGAAGCTGCTCCAACTTTCCGGCATCGGCGACCGCGCCACACTTGATGCCGCCGGAGTCCGCCAGGTGGTCGACAGCCCGAACGTCGGTGCCGGAATGCGCGAGCACCGTGTGTTCACTCTGCAGTACCGGCTGACCGAAGACGTCGGCTACAATCGACTGCTTGCCACTGCTGAGGGGCGGCAGCAGTCCATGGCCCGATATCAGGCGCAGCGAGACGGGCCGATGGCCGCGCCGTCGTTCGATCTGGTGGGATTCTTCAAGACCCGCCCGGAGCTGGAGAGACCCGATGCCCAGGTTCAGGTCGCTCCGTTTTCGATGCTGCCTCCGCAACAGGGCAGAGGCATCGAGGTCGAACGAGACCCCGGGCTGCTCTGCATCGCCTACATGCTCCGGCCAACCAGCAGGGGAGTAGTGAGGATTACGGCGTCGGAAGCGGACGCTGACCTCGATATCGAACCCGGATATCTCACCACGGAGTATGACCGGCAGACGACTGTCGATATCGTTCGCTTCGTTCGCAGACTGTTCTCGACCAGTGCACTGGAGAAATGGATCGAGCACGAGACCGCTCCGGGCGTTGATGTGCAGACCAGCCAGGAGATCATCGACGCCGGGCTGCGTACCGGATCTGCCGGCTATCATGCGATCGGAACCGCTGCGATGGGTCCGAACGACGACGACGTGGTCGATTCCCGACTGCGCGTACGCGGAGTGTCCCAACTGCGGATTGTGGACGCATCGGTGCTTCCGACCATGGTCTCCGGCAACATCAACGGGCCAGTCATGGCCATGGCGTGGCGAGCAGCGGGGTTCATCCTCGACGACGCGTAACCGCCTTCCCCACGGCTGCCGAACGTTTCGCGACAGACTAAATCCGTCAGTCCGCTCTTCGAGCTTTACACGCGTGGATTGCAACTCAGCGGTCGATGAGCGAATTCTCAAGCGTCGTGGATTGAAGCACTCGTGCATCACGTTAAAATGCAATCGCATTATAAATATTGGTTCCAGGCCGCGCACTCGGCCCGTGTGCGGAAGGGGCCAGCGACTGTGAACGGACAGTGAAGCCCGCTGAGGAAGCAGGGGTGGCAATGCAGATGAAGACAGTACCGAATAATGGCGCAGCTACGGCGGGAGCACTTCTGGCCGCATGCGCGCTCGCCGGAGCAACGCGTTCGGAAGCTCGAGTGCTCCGGCGTTCGCCGAAACCACAACAAACGACAAATCCGAAGGCATTGATTCAACGGTCGCGGGCTGTTCAGTGAGGCGTCTCCACCGACGATTTGGATTACAGCCCCCAAGCTCTGTGGAATCCGAAGACCGAGACAGTCGCTACATTGCCGGAATCGCTGCACAAGGACCACGACGTCAATGAGTCCGGGACTGTTGCAGCGAGCACTGAGGACAGTCACGCTGCGATCGTTGACAACCGCAGGACCACTCGGCTGCTGCACGCCGGAGGCGAGCCGTCCCAGGCTTACGCGATTGCTGACGACGGCACGGCTGCAGGCAGCAGCCAGGACTCCGATGGCAGCGCTCAAGCGGTGGTGTGAAAGGGGTGCTGATGAAAGTGTGTGGTTCGGCGGTCACAGTTCCCAGATAGTGGGCCCGCGATCATTCGAATTCAGCAGCCCCAGCGTGCTGCGTTCGCGACGATCGCCGCTTGCAGCCACTCGGCTGCCCCTGGTCGCGTATTCTTCTCGATGCCGGCGCGGAAGCGCGGGTCCTGGACGTACAGGTCGCTCTTCTGCACATGGAATGTGTGGTCCATGGTGTAGAACCAGCGGCTGATATGGCAGCGTTGTTCCTCGGCGATCTCCATGGCCTCCTCGCTCGTCGGCTCTGCGCCAGCGTCCATGAGTTCCTGTATTCTCCGCTCGATCGCCGTGTTGCTGACGTTGATCTGTTCCCAGTCCTCTTTGGTGTATGTGGAGACCTTCTTGGCGGATTCCGCATAGGCGGCGGTATCACCCCAGCGGGCTTCCACCTCATCAAGCAACTCTTTTTCGTCGTCGGCGAATGTTCCCCACTGTTCACGCTTGTCCGCGTCGGACATAGGAGATTGCATTCTTCTGCTGTTCATGGGCTCGACTCCTTCCTGTGGGCCTGGGACACGACCATAGGTGTTGACGTCGCGTCAATGTCCACCAAACCTTCGGCAGGCTCCAGGCTCGGCGTGATTCGGCGGCTCAGTCGCTCAGCACGTTGTGTGCCATCGCGAAGCGATCGTCCCGTCGGCCGGGCATGGTCGACCAGTAGTATGAAAGCGCGGTGAGAGAGACTCCGAGCGCCCAGGCACGGCCGCGGAGCCACTCGGTCCCATCGACGCCCAGCCTGCGTGCGAACACCTCACAGGCCGTGGCGTCGAGTATCTCCCACGCTCCGTGGAGATCGATCGTAGGATCGCCGACGGAAACGGCACCGAAATCGAGAACTGCGCTGAGTTCCCCACCGGTGACCAGCAGGTTCTCTCCCACGAGATCGCCGTGAAACCAGCGATCCTGTCCTGGTTCATGGGCGCCGGGCAGCGCCAGCGATTCCTTCCAGACCGCCTCGGCCTTATCGAGGTCGAGATCTGGGCCCTCGAGGCTCCTGCAGAGATCGAGCGCCCTGCGAACTTCCGGATCAAAGTCACTCAGCGCTCCCCCGGGCGGAAGGCCGACATGGTGGTCTTGGGTTCGTACTAGCCCCGTGAATCCGAATGCGTGCCCCCAGTGTCCGACAAGGCGTCCATGCAGGTCATCGGTGAGATCGTCTCTGCCGCCCCTGACGAGCAGGAGGCCCGCGAGCAGATCGTCCTTGGTGCCGTTGGCGACGATGCGACCGTCGCGGATGAAGACGACGAAGTCCGCGCTCTTGTCCAGATCACTGGTGATGTGAGTGGAATAGAAGACGCTGCGTTCGCCATCGTCGACGACCTCTCCCAGCAGGTCGAGCAGCTCGTGGCGTGCAAACGGGTCCGCTCGTGGATGGTTCGTCCAGCAGAATCACCTCCGCGCGGTGTGACAGCGCTATGGCGATGCTCAGCTACACCTCCTGTGCATAGTGTGCATAGGTGATAAGCAGGATTTACCCCGACCGGGTGCTATCGCGCATTTGCGAGAGCCTGGTCCGTCTCGGTGCAAATCTCTCGAGCCGGGACGGACGTGCCCGAGGTCGTCCGAGCAGGCCGACAGTGCCCATCCAGCCAGTTGGGAAAGTCGCATGAGAGGTTAAACAACAAGCTAAGTCGCATTGCGCTGGGTTCCCGGATCGACCATCGGGAAGCTCCATCCGATCTTTCGGGGGCTACGAATACGCGAGTATGGACAGGGCCATTCAGTCAAGAGGGGCGAAGCTGGCCGAGGTGATCGACTACTGGAAGCTCTCCCTCGAAGGAGTCTGGCTGCACAGCGTCAGTTTGGGCAGTGAGCTGAGCGAGTTGGAAATCGATGCCTACCTCCACGGAGTCTTCGGACTCTCCGGCTATCAGCACGACATCATTGCGCAGGCCGTCGATGAACTTATCGACATGTTGCCGGATCCGCCTCGGGGGTCCTTCAGCAATGAGCCTGACTTCGACGAAGTTGAGCCTTTGGCGCCGGATGACGACTTCGGGAGATAGCTTCACCCCGGTTCGTCGGAACACCCCGTCGGGCAGCAAGAGTTCAATTGCAGGTTCCCAGTGAGGACGAGTCGTTCGGACAGTTCATGAAGTTTCAAGTTCGAAGCATTGCTCACTTTGACCAGAAGCAGGAACGCGTGGTGCTCGTCGAAGCCGCAGCGTTCGATGAGAACCCCCTTAGCCATGCCGATCGTATCGCGTGAGAGGAGAGCAGAGTGAAGCTGGGACACTTCCTGAGACCCGGCGAGGGCCACCGCAGCGTGGGCCGCGACGACGAGACCTACGTGCTCCGATTCGTCGGAGAAAGCTTGAGGGTGAGTTGAGAAGATATTGAGGGCACCGAGGTTCTCGGCCTCGACGAAGAGCTGGAACGCCAACATGCTGCGGATAGGAGTCTCGTACGCGGATCGCCGTGCGAAGACGGGCATTCGTGACTGAGCTCTAGGAGCCGAGACCACCGCGCGAGCGCTCGAATCGATTGCGTGACCGGGGTTATCAAACTGGGGAGCAGGCGGAACTCAGGGGGAGCACAGACGGACATGCACAATAGACTGCATGACCTTCCTACCGGCAGAACTGCCGCATACCGCAGTACGTGGTGCCTCGTTCGCGCAGTCAGTTGCCAAGCTCGCAGCGCAGAGACTGCGTGAGCGTGTTCGCGAGTCCCGGCTGCCTGACGAGTTTCACCCTCAGGACGACGACCAGTTCGTGGCGGCTGCCTACTTCGCAGGGGATCTCAGTTCGGTCTATCAGCTTGAACAGTGGCTGTGGCCGTTCGCGCAGCTTGAGACTCGACTCAAAGAGCTCGGTCACGGTGATCGACCTTTCGGCATCATGGTCCGAAATGCTTTAGTGGCCAAACACCTGAAAGGTGTCACCTCTTTTCCAGTTCGCTTCTCACGCCTGACAAAGGGACTGGACGAGTTCATGCAGTCGCCGAGCCTGCGGGCAGTGTTCTACGTCAATCAGGGAACGAGCAACTTTCAGGCTCTGCGTTACCCTGAACCGGCTCATGTGCACCTCAGCCATGGTGAGAGCGAGAAGATCTCGATGATCTCCAATCAGCTCAAAGGTTATGACTATGTCTTCACCGCCGGTCAAGCCGCCAGACAGAGGATTGAGCAGACTCTCTACGGCTTGGGCGACGACCGCATGTTCGATGTTGGTCGACCCCAACTGGATCGTCCGCGCTCCGTACCTCGCGAGTGGGAGGAGTTCAAGACGAAGAATCCTGATGGAAAAGTGGTCTTCTACGCGCCGACGTGGGAGGGGGACTCTCCATCGATGGCGTATGGAACCATCGCCTACAACGGAGTGGAAATAGTCAACTCACTTCTGGAAGCTGGTTACCGAGTGATCTTCCGGCCTCACCCTCGTACCGGAGTGATGCGTCATGAGTTTGAAAAAGCTGTCGAAGATGTAGCGGAGATCGTCGAATCCGATCCTCGAGGATTCCTCGACAAAAGCCCGGATGTGTCATGGCAATTGGACGAAGCCGATCTTGCTGTTGTCGAAATGACTTCGGTGGCCTTCGACTGGCTCGCCTCCGGGAAGCCGCTTGTGATGGTCAAGCCCCATGAACCAGCCGCGGAAGTGCTCGAGGGAGGTCTTCTGGATCGATGTCCGGCAGTCGACCCGATGAACAGGCAAGGAGTTGTCGACCTCATCGAAGAAGCCGAGGCGCGAAGGGGGTTGGTCGCTGAATTGGCTCAGTTCTATTTGGGCGACACAGCAGCCGGTGAGCAGACTTCACGGTTCATCCAGGCGAGTGAACAAGTGATCAGAAACCGTTCGGAGGAACGTCGTTTGAAGCACGCTGAGTGAGCCGTGTGACATTTTCTTAACTTGAAGTAACAGAATGATAAACTAACGCGGAACTAATTCTGCGGCTCACGAGGTGAGCTTTGACCTCTGGACGGAATCAGCAATGAAACGAGTCATCACTTACGGAACTTTCGACCTGCTCCATTATGGGCACATTCGACTGCTCCAGCGATGCAAAGAGCAGGGCGACTACCTGGTCGTTGCACTGTCGAGCGATGAGTTCAATGCCGGGAAGGGGAAGAAATCGTACTTCTCCTATGAAGAGCGCAAGCACATGCTCGAGGCCATCCGCTACGTTGACCTCGTCATTCCTGAAGACAACTGGGAACAGAAGTCGACTGACGTGGAGAAGTACCACATCGACACCTTTGTCATGGGTGACGATTGGGAAGGCGAGTTCGACTTCCTCAAGGACAAGTGCGAGGTCGTCTATCTGCCGCGCACTCCCGAGATCTCGACCACGCGGATCAAGAGCGAGCTGGGCAAGTCCTGACAGCAATGGCGCGAGCTTCGCGCTATCGTTGCTGGACATCATCTATGGATCTGATAGGAACGGACGTGCCCGAAAATTCTTCGGCTAAACATCCGACGCTGTCGGAGCTTCGGGCCAAGGCACAGCCACCGGAAGTTCGCAGTCGGAAGAATGCCGAGCACTGGACGGCGCAGCTGTACCTCCGCCATATCTCGATCTACTTCACGATGTTGCTCGTGCGTACGAAGATCAGTGCCAATGGTGTCACCGGCCTGATGATCGTGGCGGGTTGGTGCATCGCCTTCAGTCTTCTGATCCCAGGCATCTGGGGCGCGATTCTGGCTGTCTTCTTCTCTCAGGCCCAGATGTACATCGACTGCTGTGATGGTGAGGTTGCCCGTTGGCGAGGAACCAGCGGCGCCAAAGGCGTGTTTCTGGACAAGGTCGGCCACTACACGACTGAGGGTCTGGTTGCGGTTGCACTCGGAATCCGAGCAGTGGGGGAGTGGAACAACCTCATCGACGATCCCGCTGGGTCCTACCCGCTTCTGCTCGCCGGAACGGTTCTCGCCGGACTGGTGCTTCTCAACAAGGCTCTCAACGACATGGTTCATGTCTCCCGCGCGTTCAACGGACTCGATAAACTCGCGGATTCGAAGGAAGCCACAGCACTGAATCCGGGAGTCATCTCCACCCTCAAACGAATCGCTCGGTTTGTGCCCTTCCACCGCATCTTCCATTCGGTAGAGATGTCTCTGATGGCATTGGCCTCGAGCATCGTCACCGCGATAGCTGTATCGGCAGGAGCTGAGCCCCTGTTCGGCGAACGGTGGCTCGTCCTCATCATGGCTCCGCTGTGCCTCCTCTCAGTCATCGGTCACTTCATGTCGATCATGGCATCGAGGAGGCTGTCATGAGCGAGTCATCGCGGATCCTCTCCCAGCGCTTCGAAGACAACAAGCGTTACACTTTCGGTGTTGTCGTTCTCAGCCAAGGCAAACGACTAAACGACCTCAACCGAGGATTCGAGTCACTGCTGGCGCAGAAGGGCGTCGATCTCGACATCGTCTGCGTGGGAAACGGTTGGGAGCCGGAAGGGATCCCGGAGCAGGTCAAGAAATTGGGACTGCCGGAGAACCTCGGAATCCCTGCAGGACGAAACGCAGGCGTCCCCCATGTCGACGGAGAATTCCTGTTCTTCCTCGACGACGACGCGTGGCTGCCGGATGACACGTCGCTGATGCGGATGGCTCAACTGATGCGCACGAAACCGCAGATCGGACTGATCCAGCCAAGGGTCGAAGAACCCGGTGGGCCGGATGCACCGAAACGGTGGATTCCCAGACTGAAGAAGGGAAGCGCCGACCACTCCTCAAACGTGTTCTCGGTGTGGGAAGGCGCAGTCTGCATGCAGCGTCGGGCCTTCGACGAATGCGGTGGCTGGCCGGCCCCATTCTGGTATGCGCACGAAGGCATCGAACTTGCATGGAGGGTCTGGGACGCCGGCTACATCGTCTGGTACATGGGCGACCTTGCCGTCGCCCACCCGGTGATCGACCCGAGACGTCACGACGAATACTTCTACATGAACGCGAGAAACCGAGTCTGGCTGGCGCGGCGCAATCTGCCGTGGCCCTTCAGTTGGGCCTACGTGGGTTCCTGGACTTTGATGCAATTCATCAAGTGGGCCAACAAGCCACACCAGCTCAAAGCCTGGATGGAAGGATGGCGCGCCGGATGGCGTCTCGACCCGTGGGGTCAAGACGAAGACAGGCAGAAGCTGTCGAGAAGGGGCGTTCTTCGAATGTCCAGGCACGGTCGACCGCCGATCGTGTGACCTCACGCGGCCATGGCGAACGGTGCGCGTCGCAACAGCAGGAATCAGACCGGGGAGGCTCCGGAGAGCATGCTGTCTGCCGCGTACGACCGAAACGAGAAATGACAGGGACCGCAGTCGGGTCCGAACCAACCGACTGAGAAACTGAGTGGAGCCGATTGATGCAGTCGACAGCCCCCGTCGCTGAAAACTCCCCGCAGAGGTCGAGCGTGCCCAAACTCTCGGGCTTTCGTTCCGATATCCAGGGGCTGCGAGCTCTGGCCGTGGGTATCGTTCTGCTCTATCACCTGTGGCCCGACCGATTCGTCGGCGGATTCGTCGGTGTTGACGTCTTCTTCGTCATCTCCGGCTTCCTGATCACCAGCCACCTCATCAAGACCCCTCCACGGAGTTGGGGCGACGTGGCGAAGTTCTGGGCAAGACGGGTCCGGCGTCTGCTGCCGGCGTCGTTGCTCGTCCTCTTCCTCGTCGGCATCGCAACCTTCTTGGTTGCTCCACAATCGATCTGGGCCGATACCGGGCGCCAGATCCTCTCCGCAGGGCTTTATGTCGTCAACTGGGACTTTGCCGTATCCAGCGTCGACTACCTGGCTGCGGACAATGCTCCGTCGCCGGTTCAGCATTTCTGGTCGCTGTCCGTTGAAGAACAGTTCTACTTCGTCTGGCCGATGATCATCGGTTTGGCGTTCCTCGTAGGGACGAAGCTCGGCCAGTCCAAGAAGATCGTCGGTTTCACCGTACTCGGAATCTTTCTTGCCTCGTTCGTCTTCTCTATCTGGTACACGGCTGCCGAACCGGCGATGGCCTACTTCATCACTCCGACCAGGATGTGGGAACTGGCCGCGGGCGGTCTGGTTGCCGTATTCGTTCTCTACGTTCGACCGGGGCGACTTCCGTTCAGCTCTCTGCTCGGGTGGATCGGTCTCGCCGGAATTGTGGCGGCCACCTTCCTCATCCGCGCAGACATGCCGTTCCCCGGCTACATCGCTCTGCTCCCCGTGGTGTCGACAGCACTTGTCATCCTCGCTGACTCGCGGGGCCGGGGGTCTGTGCTTCCGCTGCTGTCATTGCCACCAGTGCGATTCCTCGGCGACATCTCGTATTCCGTCTACCTCTGGCACTGGCCGCTCATTGTTCTCGTGCCTTATCTTTCGGCCAAGCTCGGACGCTCGGAGAGCCTCGGCGTGCTGGACAATATCGCCGTCATTCTGGTCTCGATCATCGCCGCGTGGGCTTCGACGACTTGGGTTGAGAACCGGTTCCGCAAGTCGTCGTTCTTCAGCAGTTCGAAAAAGACCTTCGCGTTCGCGACACTTGCTATGGCACTCGTCGCGGCCCTGGGGCTCAGCCAGATGGTCGTCGCCAACACCATCGTCGAGCAGAACGAAGACAAGCTGCAGGCTCAATTGGATGACCCCGACTCCTGTCTCGGCGCCGGGATTCTCCTCCCCAACGCGAAAGACAATCCCAACTGCGAAGACAAGGACTCGCTGCAGATGGAACCCGCTGCGGCGAAGAAGGACAAGTCCAAAGCTTATGCCGATGGCTGTTGGGCCAGCGCACCTTATGCGAGCAAACCGGAATGCACCTATGGAGATGGGTCGAAGCATGTCGCACTCGTCGGGAATTCGCATGCCGGGCATTGGTTGCCGACGCTCGAGCGCTTGGCCGAAAAGCATGATCTGACGATCACGACGTTCCTCGCTTCGAACTGCAGCATTTCGACCCTTCCTCAGGACCTGTCGACACCGGAGGAGACCAAGGGATGTCAGGAATACGCCGATTGGGTCGCGAAGAGAACGACCGAAGGCGGCTTCGACGCAGTGATCACGTCGGAGCGGCAGTCGACGCCGTTGGAAGGCATGGACTGGGAAGAAACCGAGAAGAAGGCACCTGAAGGGCATCGTGAGATCCTGCAGCGCTGGGTTGATGCTGATTTGGACGTCGTGGTCATTAGGGACACCCCATACCCTGGCGGGGCCGATGTTACCGTGCCGGATTGCGTTGCCAAGCATGAAGACGACCTCGAGCAGTGCTCCGGTACTCCTGAGTCATGGCACTGGATGGATCCGCTTGCCGCCTCGGCGAGGACAATTGATTCGAAGAATCTGTCGGTCATCTACCCTCAGGACTGGTTCTGTCCGGACGGGCGATGCGAGC